>JBDLJC010000005.1:0-101254 GCA_039714535.1 Thermodesulfobacteriota bacterium
AAAACTACTCAGCGATACTGCCGGGTCTCAAATCGCAAGGTACAAAAGGATTATCACAAAGCAATGGATGCGGTGGTGAAAAGACAGCCAGTGGATTTTTATGAGAAAAGGATTGACAAACCCACAACATATGGTTTTGAATAGATAGCGTAACTATTTAATATAACTAGAAAAAACAGACTTTATTACGTATAGCTCTTGAAATGCTTGAGAGTTAACGAACGCCCTAATATGGCATTGGGAGGAATAACTCCCATTCAAAAACTGAATTTAGCAGCATAACTTTCTACTTTTAACTCCTGCTAAAAATGGGATGATTACTTTAACAGGGAGGATGAGGTTTGTTAAAATTTTTCAGAAAATTTAGTATGGTTGAAGGGACTTCGTTGCTTGTCCTCCTTTTTATAGCAATGCCAGCAAAATATAAATTTGGCTATGCCAATATTATTCCTGTTGTAGGGTGGACGCATGGACTACTCTGGCTAGCATATCTGATACTAGCACTTTTTATAAGCCACAAGCGGGACTGGTCCGTGGGATTCTGCCTGCTGATCATCTTAGTATCTGTGACCCCATTCGCCTTTTTGTTTCTTGATCGGAAGCTCACAAAAATAATTTCAGATGATGATAAATTTTAGATCAACAACACCAAAACGTTTAAATCCTATCCCCTGAGGCCGGACAAGTTAACATCTCTCCCTAAATATTTGACTGACTTGATAATCTAACCTTTTATCGTTCTAGCTTTTATATGTTTCAGCAAAGATCGGTCATATGGAGAAAAGCGGGTTAAGGCGCCGTTTGGCTCTTTTGCCTGAAAATATTTTATTCGATCTCTTACTCAACCAGGCCCGCCGCCCGGTCCAGCATGGTCGGCAGGCCCCCGTATTCTTCGGGGGTGTAACCGAAAACCTCCTGCCAGATCTCGTCGCTCTCCATGCACATGTAGATGCAGGTGTTGGCGGCGGCGTACTTTTTTAATTCCTCATAGATAAGCTTGTACATCTCGACCCGCAGGGTCCGGAAGTAACGGAATTTATTGTCCAGTCCCAGGACGAATTCATTATAAAAGAATCTTGAATTGGGGAAACGGCTGGTGGCGATGTTCTTGAGGCTGGGCAGGAAGCGCAGGGCCCCCATGCTTATCCAGACGATGCTTTCCGCCGGTACACTCGCAAAGAGCTGTTTGATGGTCTGCCGATAGCCCTCCCGCCAGCTGGGATGATGGATAATCGGGTCGAAATGAAAGGCCAGTTTATAGCCCATTTTGGCGCATTCCGCCGCGGCGGTTAAACGCTGGTCGAGACTGGCGGTTTTCAGTTCTTCCTTCTGCATGATCGGCGGACTGTTCAGACTCCAGGCGACGATGGTGCGGCCATTGTGCTCAAGATTCTTCAGATTTTCGATATAGTCGGTCTTGGTCTTCAGCTCCAGCACCGCCTTGGGTTTGTCCCGGATGAAACTGACCAGATCCCGGCTCAGGTGAGTGAGGCTGTCCAGGGCCAGACTGTCGGTGAATTCGCCGGTGCCGATCCGCCAGACCCGGTCTGGTTCGGCATCGAAAGCCTCGGTTAATTCGCGGAAGAGGTCATCGGTGTTTACGAAAAAAGAGAGCCAGGGGTTGTTCAGGTAGGCCTGCAGAATGCAGTACACGCACTCCATTGGACAGTTCATGCCGATATTTAAAACTTGATAATCGCAACAGCGGTATTCACGGGTGGCCGGGCACGCCTTCAAAAAGCGACCCCGGTTGCGGCCGAGGAGCAGGGTCTGTTTGCCCTTGGTCAAGCCGGTGGCAAAGTCTTTGTCGATGCCAAGCTGCTCTTGATCAAACATCTCATTGTCGGCCACGATTTCGGTCGGGATATCGCCGAGTCGGGCAAGAATACGCTGGGTGTGAGGTTCATCGACGACACCCTGTTCGACCAGCACGCGCCTGATCTGACCGATTGGGCCACGGGCCGGGTCGTAACCGTAGGCAGTGGATTTTTCATTGATCATGGGCCAAGAGAATACCTCAACTGTTCCAGCTGGCAACAAATTTTAATAGCAGAATTTATTCGGCAAAATATTTTCGGGAGTAATAAGTTTTTGTTTGCGGTCATGGCGCAATGTGCCTCGCTACTTTTTTTGTTTGACCCAGCAAGTCAAAAAATGATGTCATATTACATTTTGTCGGTTGACGGCTGACCATCGTAAGTAGTCTTGTTTAAGGCCCGACGAAATAACATGGATGGAAAACCGAGCACATAGGGTACGTAACTTGTGCCGTCCTCATTGCGAGACCGACCATAACCTATGATAAACCAGATAATATTTTGCAAAGATGTTACTAAAATAAAAAATCTAACAAAAACAGCCTATTAGTAGTGGAAAAAAATATCAATCGAAAGTAATATAGTAAACCATTAAATGGCGGCAGGTTTTGTCTGTCTCCGGGAGTTTCTGGAAAGACAAATGATAACGGTAGGTTATCTATCGTTGTAAGATAATTTTTTTAAAACTAAAATAGTAAGGTAGGGGGTACATCTTGAAAAAAGTTTCAATTTTTCTCGTGGCTTTTTCCTGGTTGGCCTTGATAACGTTCGCCTGGGCTGATGATGGTGGCGAGGCCCTATTCAAGGCGCAGTGCGGAGCGTGTCATATGAGGGGAGGTGCGGCCGCACCTGTAAATCCCGGCGATAAGGCTGCCAGGGTATGGGTGAAATACTTCAAGCGTCAGCGTCATCCTGTGGAGCTCAACGTCTCTGAAGGGAAGATGGACTTGATTATCGAATATCTTGAGAACCATGCCGCCGATAGTGATCAACCCCAGATGCTGGCGATACCCAAATGAAATTAACTCACTCTCAGAGAATTTTTATAGCAGGAGGAAATAACGTGAGAAGAATGCTGATTGCGATGGCGGTGCTGCTGGTCTGGCCTTGTACCGGTTTTGCTGCAGAATTGATGGTGAAGGTGCCGGTTGGCGAATACCGTGAGACCAGGAACAAGCTCGATGATTTGCAAAGGCAGATCGATGCAATGGCGGGTAAGCCCCTTAAGCCCCGGACTGTTGCCGCTAAGACCCCGGTTGGTGACAGCCGTGAGACCAAGAATAAGCTCAAAGAGTTACAAAGGCAGATAGATGCGCTTGAGGGTAAGATTGCTAAGACCCCGGCGGTTGCTGTTAAGAAAGGGGAGGTTGCTGCTAAGGCCCCGGTGGGTGATATAAAATATTCCGATACCAAACTCAGGAGGTTGAATCGGGATATCTCTGAGATCTATGATACCCTGGACGAAGTTGAAACAGCCGCGCTGCTGGACCGGATCAATTTAGGCGCCGAAGTCAGGGTCCGGATGGATAACTATCAGGTGAAGAATTATCAGCCGATGTATGTTGATTTTACTCCTGGGTCGCCGACCTTTGGTAACTGGTTGGTGGGTACCAATATGGTTCCAATGTATCCTGCGGGAGCAGCAGCCACTCCTTTTATAGAAAACGAGCGCAATGATTCCAATTGGAGCAGCCGCTTCCGGATCAATATGGATGGTGATGTTTCCAAGACCATCAAGTTTGCCGCTCGTCTTGCCCTCCAGAAGAATTGGGCCGACTCGATGGGTGTTTTTATGTCTACCGATAATAATCGGGCCCATGCCTCGGACGGTACGACTAATCTGAAGGTCGATCGATTCTATATCGATTGGACACCGAAGTTCTTTACGCCGCTCAGTATCAGTTTTGGCCGGTTGCCTACTTCGGATGGACCGCCCCTTGAGTTCAAGGAGGCCCGGCAGCGCCAGTCGATCTATCCGGCCCTGATCTTCGACGGCGAGCCGGACGGGATCGTCGCCACCGCCGGGCTTGAGCGTTACATCAGTCTGAAAAATTCCGGGCTGCGGTTTTTCTATGCGATGGCTACCCAGTATGATGCCGATCATCTCTCTATGAATTATATGGATAGTGTTACAAACGATCTATACCAAGACAACCGGGTTCAGGCCGTATTTTTTGAAACGGAGTTGCCGGCCCTGCGTGACAGTCTCCTGGTTTTAAGCTACGTCCCGGCCAAGCATATTCTGATGCAGAGCCCCTATTCATCAGTCGGTGCTGCTGAGTCTGTCGATAATCTCGGTGATATCACCCTCTACGGCGCTCATCTTCAGCTACCCAACCTCTTTGGTTCTGGGCTGGATTTCTTTGCCTCATACGGCCAGAACCGGAATAAGCCTAGTGGCAACACCATTGATTTCGCCGGGGTAAATTTCGGACTCTTCAGCTCCAGCGGCAACACTCCGCTTGATGCTGATAGCGCCACGACTGAAACGACGACTGGCTGGGCCTGGTATACCGGTTTCCGCTATGAGCTACCGGTCTCTGTCCTCAACCGGCCCAAGCTTGGCTTTGAGTACAATCGGGGTAATAAGTACTGGTTCAGCTTTACCCCCGGCGCCTCGGAAATATTTAACCGGCTGGCGACCCGTGGTGAAGCCTTTGATGTTTACTATATTCAGCCCTTTAATAAGAATCTCTTTCTCAGGACCGGATATACCAAGATTGTCTATGAGGCCACCGGCTCGGGAATGCCTTTCGGACCACCCATGGAGTATGTCAAGGACATGATGATGCCGGAAGAACCGGAGTTCCATAACTTCTACATCCTGCTTGATAGCCGCTTCTAGTGATGACCTGACCCGTATTGGTCTGGTGGTTGGTCAGCAATGAGAAATCCATGTCCCCTCTGGGGCGTGGATTTTTTTTTGCCTGGAGCTAGGTGGAAATTTGATCCATGCTTTTGGGTGCAAGAATTGGGGTAAACGGTTATAGTCGCGGCTGATTACCGGTGGAGAGGCGGCTGAAAATACTGACATGAATATCGAACGAAAAAATACCAGACAGGTGCTGGTCGGAGATGTACCGGTTGGCGGTGGCGCCCCCATTGCGGTGCAGTCCATGACCAATACCGATACCCGCGATGTCGATACCACCGTGGCCCAGATAAAAAGGCTTGAGGCGGTGGGCTGCGAAATCATCCGGGTGGCGGTGCTGGATGTGGAGGCGGCTGAGGCGATTAAGGCCATCCGGGCCCAGATTTCGATCCCATTGATCGCTGATATCCATTTTGATTCCCGTCTGGCGGTGGCGGCCATGGAACATGGCGCCCAGGGGATCAGGATCAACCCCGGTAATATTGGGGGTCTGGCTAAACTTTCCCGGGTGGTTGAGGCGGCCAAGGCCCATCAGGTCTCGATTCGGGTCGGAGTGAATTCCGGCTCGGTTGAGCAGGATATCCTGGCCCGTTATGGTCATCCCACCCCTGCCGCTCTGGTTGAGAGTGCGCTGCGTAATATCGCGCTGTTGGAAAAGATGGATTTTCGGGAGATCAAGGTTTCGATCAAATCATCCGATGCGATGACAACAATCGATGCCTATCGGCAGTTATCTGCCGCCTGTGATTACCCCCTCCATTTAGGGGTAACCGAGGCTGGCGGTTTGATTGCCGGGACGGTAAAGTCCAGTGTTGCCCTCGGCATCCTTTTTGCCGAGGGAATCGGAGATACAATGCGGATTTCCCTGACCCGTGATCCGATCGAGGAGATTAAAGTGGCCTATGAGTTGTTGCGCTCCCTGCACATCAGGCAGCGAGGGCCGGAACTTATCTCCTGCCCGACCTGCGGGCGCTGTCAGGTTGATCTGTTTGGTCTGGCCGAGAAGGTTGAGAAACATGTCCAGGCTATCGAGACCCCCTTGAAGGTTGCGGTTATGGGTTGTGTGGTCAATGGTCCGGGGGAGGCCCGCGAGGCAGACCTGGGCTTGGCCGGTGGTAACGGGGTCGGGATTATCTTCAAGAAGGGCGAGATCTTTCGGAAGGTTCCTGAGGCAGAGTTGCTGGAGGTTTTTATCGCCGAGTTGGATCAGATGGTGGCAGAGAAGAAGCAGGGGAAGTGACTTCTTGCCAGCAAGCTGACGCGAATCGGTTTCCTTTTTCGATGTTCAATGGCGGAGTCTTCGATACCCAGATGTTCACTTACATAATATATTAAGAATCAAAACAGGAATACATCATGCGTTTTTCACAATTGTTATTGCCGACCTTGAAGGAAAATCCCGCTGAGGCCGAGGTCATAAGCCACCGCTTGTTGCTGCGGGCCGGTTTCATTCGGAAACTTGCCTCGGGTATTTACTCATACCTGCCCCTTGGCCTGGCTGCTATTCGCAAGGTTGAACAGATCGTCCGCGAGGAGATGAACCGGGCGGGCGCCCAGGAACTTTTACTGCCGGTGGTTCAGCCTGCCGATCTTTGGCTTGAGTCGGGCCGCTGGCTTAAATATGGCCCCGAATTATTGCGCTTCCAAGACCGGCATAATCGTGAAAGTTGCCTGGGGCCGACCCATGAAGAGGTGATAACCGATCTGGTCCGGATGAATATTCACTCCTATCGGAGCCTGCCCCTGAATCTGTATCAGATTCAGACCAAGTTTCGGGATGAGATCAGACCGCGTTTCGGTTTGATGCGGGGTCGTGAATTTATCATGAAAGACGCCTATAGTTTTGATCTTGACGAAGATGGCGCCAATGTTGCCTATCAAAATATGTCTGATGCCTATCATCGGATATTCAAGCGCTGCGGGTTGTCGTTTCGGGCGGTTGAGGCCGATACCGGCACCATTGGCGGCAATTTCTCCCATGAGTTCATGGTCCTGGCCGATACCGGCGAGGATACCCTGGCGATCTGTAAGGCCAAGGGTAGTGGCTGTGATTATGCCGCCAATCTGGAGAAGGCGGCCGGGGCCGCGCCTAAGGAGCCTGCCCAGCAAGTTGAGCTGCTGCCCCTGGAGAAGGTTGAAACCCCCGGCAAGCGTAAGGTTGTCGCGGTAACCGCCTTTCTGGATATTTCGCCGAAACAGCTCGTTAAAACCATGGTTTATATGGCCGATGGCAAACCGGTGGCGGTTCTGGTTCGTGGTGATCATGAGGTTCAGGAGGTCAAGCTCAAAAACATGTTGGGTGCGGTCGATGTTGAACTGGCCGACGATCAACAGATCTATGATGCCACTGGAGTACCCAGTGGTTATCTGGGGCCGGTTGGCATAAAAATTCGGGTGGTGGCCGACCGGGAGATTGAGGTGATGCGTAACTTTGCGATTGGCGGTGGGGAAAAGAATTATCACCTGCTGAACGCCAATCTGGGCCGTGATTTCGAGGTCGAACAGATCGGTGATCTCCGTGAAGTAACAAGTGATGACCTCTGCCCGCTCTGCAGTGGTGAGCTGGAATTTACCAAGGGCATTGAGGTCGGTCATATCTTTAAGCTGGGCACCAATTACAGCGAGGCCCTCAATGCGACCTATTCTGATAAAGACGGCCAGGAAAAACATTTTGTGATGGGTTGTTACGGGATCGGGGTCAGTCGGATCGTGGCGGCGGCTATTGAACAGAACCATGACGATGATGGGATTGTCTTCCCGCTGCCGCTGGCGCCTTTTCAGGTGGTGGTCCTTAATCTCTCGCCTAATGACCCAGAAATTTCCGGCGCGGCTGAGACCGTTTATCGGGGGCTGCAGAAACATGGCCTTGAAGTACTGCTGGATGACCGGGACGAGCGTCCCGGTATTAAGTTCAAAGATGCTGATCTAGTGGGAATCCCTTATCGGGTTACGGTGGGCAAGGGCTTCGCCAAGGACGGTACGGTTGAGCTCAGGACCCGGCGCGATGGTCAAACCGTCAGCCTGTCCCTTGGTGAGATTGTCGCCTATCTTACCGGCAAGATTAATGATGAGATGGCCGCTTTGATCAAGTGAGTTTGGCGATTGAAGGGGGAAGGCAGGAGGCAGGAGCCAGAACAACTGACTCTGACGAGTTTATTTCGCAGGCTCGCTTGCCTGAATCCTCTGTCTTGAATGTAAAAAGATCTGCTTAGCTCAAAACTGAGAATAATCTCGTAATTACCAGACGATAAAATAACTAGCGAAGTTGAGTTTGTAATTTACCTGGGCGTAATAGCTGATGCCGGAAATTGAAGATGTCATAGAAAAAGTTCGGGAGCACCTTCCCGAAGAAAACCTGGATAGTCTGCGTCGGGCCTTTGAGTTTGCCGAGCGGATCTATACCGGTAATCATCGTCTTTCAGGGCGACCTTATCTTGATCACGCCCTGTCCGTTGCCGAGATCCTGGCCAAACTTAAACTTGATCTTAATACCATCGTTGCCGGTTTGCTCCACGGGGCGCTTAAGGAACCGGCCTCGGTCCCGGAAAAGGAGTTGGCGAAGAAGTTCGGTAAGGATGTCACCAGTATTGTCCGTGGCGTCACCAAGATCACCAGTGTTAATTTCGATAGCAGACTGGCTTTTCAGGCGGAGAACATTCGGCGCATGCTGCTGGCCATGTCGGCTGATATTCGGGTGTTGGTCCTCAAGCTAGCGGACAGTTTGCATGATATGCAGTCCCTGCACCACGTAGTGCCTGAAAAGCAGCTGGAATTTGCCCATGAGACCATGGATCTGTATGCCCCCTTAGCCAGTCGGCTTGGTATTGATTGGGTCAAAAGGGAATTGGAGGATCTTTCCTTCTCCTATATATACCCCGAAGAGTATCGGGACTTGCAAGGCAGGATGAAAACCTCTCTTCTCGACCGCGAGCATTATGTCGAGGAAGTAAAGGGAATTCTGACGGCCAAGCTTAAGGAGCAGGACATCAACGAGTTCCGGATCCTGGGTCGCCCCAAACATCTATACAGTATCTATAAGAAGCTTGTTGTCCAGAATATCCCCCTTGAAAAGGTTTACGATAAGGTGGCTTTCCGGATCATCGTTGATTCGGTTCGCGAGTGTTACGAGGTGTTGGGATTATTGCATGATCTGTGGCTACCTGTTTCGGGGAGGTTTAAGGATTTTGTCAGTACGCCCAAGTCAAATGGTTATCGGTCTCTTCATACCACGGTAGTTGGCCCCCATGGCGAGTTTATGGAGGTGCAGATCAGAACCGAGGCTATGGATCAGGTGGCCAACGAAGGTATTGCCGCCCACTGGGCTTATAAAGAGGGCAAGGCGATAAGCTCCGATGATGCGCAACTCTTCAAGGGCTTGTCGCAGTTGGTTCAGTCTATTCAGGATCTGCAGGAACTCAATGATCCTGAGGAATTTCTGGAGGCGGTTAAGGGGGAACTACGGGAGGTAGAGATCTATGCCCTTACTCCCGATGGCGAGATTAAGGAGTTGCCCCTTGACAGCACACCTATTGATTTTGCCTATGCCATTCACACCGCAGTTGGCGATCATTGTGCCGGAGCCAAGATAAACGGTCGGATCGTACCCCTCAAGCATATCCTGAAAAGCGGTGACATGGTTGAGATTATTACGGCATCGTCCCAGAAACCTAATCGGGGCTGGTTGTCGTTGGTGCGGACCAGTCGGGCTAAAAGCCGGATCAGACATTGGCTCAAGAGGGAAGAACAGGAGAGGGCTCTCAAGGTAGGCACGGAGGTCTGTGAACGAGAGTTGCGTAAACGTGATCTCAGTCTCAGGAAGGTCACCCGTAGCGGTCACCTCAAGGAGATTCTCAAGTCATTTTCCTGTAATACCCTGGACGATCTGCTCAGAAAAGTGGGGGCCGGTAAGGTAACTGTCACGGCCATAGCCAATCGTATGCAACCGGAAGAGTTGAGGTCGGCTGGGGATAAGGTTGCCGGGATGGCCGAAGCTGAGCTTAAAGTCGGGGAGGTTGTCAAGGCCCAGGCGGCGCCGAAGCGCAGTAAAACGGTTAAACGGCCGCAGGCAATCGTTATTGATGGTGTTGACGATATGATGGTCAAGATCAGCAAATGCTGTATGCCGGTCCCCGGCGATGACATTATTGGTTTTATCAGTTCCGGCCGGGGGATTTCGGTGCACAAGGTGGGTTGTGTTAATTTCCTGGCCACTGATCCGGAGCGGCATATCGAAGTCAGTTGGGATTACGGGACTGGGGTTGGTCATCATCAGGTTAAGGTTCAGGTGGTTGCCCAAAATCAGCGGGGGCTGATTGGTGAGGTCAGCAATACGGTCAGCGAGGTGGATGCCAATATTGTCAGTATGGAGGCCCATACCTCGTCTGATAATTTGGCCATAGTTAATCTGGTTATAGAGGTGGATAACTTGGATCATCTTGAGCGAGTGCTGTTGAAGCTAAAGCATATATCGGGAGTCATTGAAGCGCGGAGAAAGTAGCAGGACATTAGTTGTCCAGAATGATATAGGGCTTTTTTGCGTAGTGGGAGGGGCGGTTCGGCTTAGGCTGTTTTCTTTGTCTGGCTGGAAGAGACGGGGGGGCTGGTGGAGAAAAGGGGGAGGAAGCTATTTTTCTTGTGGTCTGGGCTAAAAACAAAACAGGGCTGTCGGTATAACTTCGACAGCCCTGATGCTTTTCTTCGCAAGTTGCGATCTGTTTATTAAGTCTGAGACGTTGTTTCAGGAAGCAACGGTCCTGGCGACCGGTTTAACTATGGCGCCTGAACGTATGCAACTGGTGCAAACCCGCATCCTTTTATTGTTGCCTGCTGAGACTGCAACCCTTATGCTCTGCAAATTGGGCAACCAACGCCTTCTGGTTTTATTGTGAGCATGACTGACATTATTTCCGGTGGCAGGTTTTTTGCCACATATCTCGCACTTCTTAGCCATTTTTACGACTCCTTTGCTATGTTCTTCGAAGGGGGAGATATACAACGTCCTTTGCCATATGGCAAGTATTTTGTCAGTGAATATCTCAAAGTTTGATGATTCTTATAATGGCTTTGCCGGGGAGGGATTTGGATGACGGATTTTATCCGTCTTGTCGTGAAGTGATTGACATGGTCGCGCTGCTAATGGTATCCTCCAAAGTTATGGTTCTGACGAGATTGGTTTGCCTGGGTCAGCAAGATTTGCGGATCTTCCGGCGTTGATTTCAGCCGCTGTGCGGCAAGATTGCTTGAATTGTTGTGTGGTCTGGGCTGAAGAATTATCGCCAGTGGTTGAATAATATTCTGCAATTGGCCAATCGGTTTTAATAGTTCGCCTGGCCGGTGTCTTGCTTAACTATTTGTAATGACAAACTAAAGCTGGTTCGTCTGGTTGCCCGGATAGAGCTGGCACGTCTTGTGCTTAATCATTGCTGAACTTAATGATGAGCTGGTTGGCAAGTATTTTTAGCTGTTAAGCAAAGTAACATTAAATAAAACATTCAGAGTTATTGTATGCAAAAAAACAAGAATGAAGTCTGGGCTTTTTTCTCTTCGGTGAAACTAGCCCTTTTTACCTTCTTTGTCCTGGCCGTGACCTCGATAATCGGCACTGTAATTCAGCAAGGGAAGGAAATGCAGTATTATGTTGATACCTTCGGGGCCGGCACAGCCAAGCTTTTTCAACTGCTCAACGTGCCGGATATGTACAATTCCTGGTGGTTTGTTTCTCTGCTGGTTTTGTTCAGTATCAACCTGATTGTCTGCACCATTGACCGCTTTCCGAATATCTGGCGTCTGGTTCATATGGATAACCTGGCTATGGATATTAGTCGCATTATAAAGATGCCTAAGCGTCAGGCCTTCACCTCTGATTTGTCGGTTGATGAGATTGCCCAGGCAGTGGCAGGGTTTTCTTCTTCCTGGAAGTTCGAGCGGGCGGAGAAAGATGGGGGGATCTTGTTTGCCGCCCAGAAAGGTAATTGGAGCAGACTCGGGGTGGTTGCCGTCCATGTCAGTATTCTGCTGATTTTTGCCGGCGCTATCATAGGTTCTATCCTCGGCTTCAAGGGTAGTGTAATGATCAGAGAGGGTGGTTCTGTCGAGCAGATCTACCTGTATGATGCCAATAATACCCCCAAGCCCTTGGATTTTGAGTTACGTTGTGATCGGTTTGAACTGGAAATCTATGATACCGGAGCACCCAAGGAATTTATTTCTGACTTGGTAGTTATAGAGGATGGCAAGGAAGTTCTTGCAAAAACCATCGAGGTTAATGATCCTCTTCAATACGGGGGGCTGACCTTTTATCAGTCCAGCTATCAACCACTGGAAGATGGTTATGCGGTTGAGATCGGAAACGAGACGACTAAGGTCAGTAAAAAGTTTTTTATCAGACCCGGTGGGCCGATAAAATGGGAAGAAGAGGGGCTAGAATTTCGGATAATCAATCGGATGGGACCATATGCGATGGGTCGCTATCGTCATAAAATCTTTTTTGATGATGCTAGTCAGAGACCTGTTGAGTTTTGGACTGAAGAGGGTAAAAAGGTAATTATTGAAAGACTTGCGACCAACTACACCTTCTCTGTTAGGCAGCTTTATTACACCGGTCTCCAGGTGACTAAGGATCCGGGGGTGTGGTTTGTTTATTTTGGCTGCGCCATAATGCTTCTTGGCCTTTATGTTGCGTTTTTCCTTTCCCATAAAAAAGTTTGGATTTATATTTCCGGAGAGGAGTCACGGTCACGACTTCATCTCAGTGGAACCAGCAATAAGAACATGATTGGCTTTGAAAATGATTTTTCTGCTCTGACCGAATTGTTTGAGCAGAATGACAGTTTAAAACTTACAAGGGAATAGAATATGAACAGCTCTCAGTTGTTGGGTTTTACTACCTTTGCCTATTTGGCTGCCTCGTTTATCTACATCGCAATTTTTGTCTTTCGGGCCAAGAAGCTTGGCCTGGCTGCCTCTCTCTTGATTCTGCTCGGGTTTCTTTGTAATACCGGCGGTATCGCTTTAAGATGGGTGGAGTCATACCAGATGGGGGTCGGGCACGCGCCAATGTCCAACATGTATGAATCATTGGTCTTTTTTGCCTGGTCCATTGCCATGTTTTACCTGTTCCTGGAGTTCAAATTTAAGAACAGGTTGATTGGCGCCTTTGCCGTGCCTTTTGCCTTTGCTAGTATGGCCCTGGCTTCGTTGACCAGTCCCGATATCAAGCCGCTTATCCCCGCCTTGCAGAGTAACTGGTTGATTGCCCATGTCGTGACTTGCTTTGTTGGCTACGCCGCTTTCGCCGTGGCGGCCGGGTTGGGGATAATGTACTTGCTTCGGGCAACCAGTGTTGATGGTGGCAAGGAGAAGAATCCTGACAGTCTGCTGGCCACTTTGCCGGGTCTGAAAATGATTGACGATATTACCCATAAGACCATTGTCTTCGGGTTTTTGTGGCTTTCCGCCGGGATCATTACCGGGGCGGTCTGGGCCAATTCCGCCTGGGGTACTTACTGGAGTTGGGACCCCAAGGAGACTTGGTCATTGATCACTTGGTTTGTTTACGCAGGCGCATTGCATGCCAGATTTACCAAAGGTTGGGGGGGCAAGCGTATTGCCTGGCTGGCTATCATCGGTTTTGTGGCAGTGATCTTCACCTACTATGGGGTTAACTATCTGTTGTCAGGACTGCATAGTTATGGTGGCTAGTTGACATCGAAGATTGTGCCGGAAAAGTAATATTTACCACCATATATGGTTCATAGTTGTGGCCCGAGTTATTCGGGCCACAACTTTTTTTTTGCGGTAACTTTTTGAAATTACTAGCTTAATAATTGTCAGGTTTTACTGTGGCAAAGTCCTCCTTTTTTCCCGCTTGACATCCCTTTTTTTTAAGAATATAAAACTAACTTGCTCATGAATGAATCGGTATTCATTGAAGTTAATTTCTTATTTGAGGAGAAGAAGAATGGCTAGGAAAATCGTACTTTGTTTAGCAGTTTTGGCTATGGTTTGTGGTTTCTCAGCAATCAGCATGGCTGGTGAGGGTCCCGAGACAATAACTATCGATACTCCCAAGAAAAGTAAGAGCATCGTTACTTTTCAGCACTGGGCCCATCAGGGCAGAACTGAATGTGCCGAGTGTCATCATACCAAGAATGCCGATGGCAGTCAGGGACCTTACGCGGCCGGTAAAGAAGCAAAATGTGCTACCTGCCATGACGGCTCTCTTGCTAACAAGAAAGTTGCTACCGCCAAGAAAGCTGCCCATGCAAACTGTAAGGGTTGTCATAAGGCTGCTAAAAAGGGACCGACCAAGTGTGGTGATTGTCACATAAAATAAACATGTGATAATTGCAAAACTTGTTTTATAAAAAGGCTGCCCCTTTGGGGCGGCTTTTTTTTTGATTTGTTAAAGTGGTAACAGTTTAGCAGCACCGCTTCGCCGTGGAACTGTTATTTGCGTCTTATTGATTTCTCATTCTGGCCAAAGGCTTACGGTGTCATCTGCGAATAACAAAAGGAAAGGAGTGCTGCGTTCGTGGAAGTGTAACCACATTCATCTCTCGATCTTTCTGCTGATCATTGCTTCGGTACTCACCCTGCTTGTCGGGGCAGGTCTTTATTTTGTCGCTGCCCTTGATGTACCCGATGTCTCCTCGATTGCCTCATATAACCCGCCGGTGGCTACAGTTTTCCTGGATGATAAGGGTGAGCCGATTGCCGAATTTTATCGGGAAAGACGTTATGTCGTCCCCTTCAACACAATGCCGGAACTGCTGCCGGTGGCTTTTGTGGCCGCTGAGGATGGTCGTTTCTTTCAACACGGTGGTGTTGATGGCTGGTCAGTACTGCGAGCAATGTTCAACAATATCCGTTCCGGCAGGCGTTCTCAGGGCGGCAGTACCATTACCCAACAGGTTGCCCGTTCTCTGCTACTATCTCCGGAAAAAACCTATTCCCGTAAACTTAGGGAGGCCATTCTTGCTTATCGAATTGATCGTCTGCTCGAAAAGGAAGAAATTCTCTATCTTTACCTGAATCAGATATATCTTGGCGATGGGGCTTATGGTGTTGAGGCGGCTGCTCGAACCTATTTTGACAAGCACGTTGCGGAATTAAACCTGGCCGAGATAAGTTTGCTGGCTGGGCTACCCCAGGCACCTAGTCGTTATTCCCCCTTCAAAAATTTTAAACTTGCCAAAGGCCGGCAGCGCTATGTGTTGAATCGGATGGCCGCCGACGGCTACATTACTCCAGAACAAGCTCGACAAGCCTACCGGCGGGTACTGCGTTGGAAGGTTGATAAAGAACAAATAAAGGGTGTTGAGAAATATTTTATTGAGCATGTTCGCCAGTATGTTGAAGAGATCTATGGCAAAAACGAGCTGTTGACTGGTGGTCTGGTTGTCCATACGACCATGAATCGATCTCTACAGGCGGCTGCGGCCTTATCTGTTGATAAGGCCGTAAAGGACTGGCGACAGCGTAATCGAGGGGCAACAAAGACGCCCCAGGCAGCTTTGCTTGCGATGGAAGTTGGTTCCAGTCGAGTGGTGGCAATGATTGGGGGCAACGATTTTAACAGTAGCCAATATAATCGGGCGGTGCAGTCCAAAAGGCAGCCTGGTTCGGCCTTCAAGCCGATTGTGTACGCGGCGGCTCTGAAACGTACCGTGACTCCAGCTGATATTATTGTCGATGAACCGTTGCAACTGCAAGGTAATGTTCCCGGTCAATTCTGGGAGCCTAAAAATTTCAGTGGTAGATATTATGGTCGCACTACGGTCTGGACCGGTCTGGTTCATTCCC
Source organism: Thermodesulfobacteriota bacterium (assembly GCA_039714535.1). GTDB lineage: Bacteria > Desulfobacterota > Desulfobulbia > Desulfobulbales > JAGXFP01 > JAGXFP01. The sequence continues at coordinate 15,493 of JBDLJC010000005.1, forward strand.
GTAATGTTGTCAGTATAAAAATTCTGCAAAGGATTGGGGTTGAGACTGTCAGGGGGTTGGCGGACTGGATGGGTATCACAGCTAAACTTACCGATAATCTTTCCTTGGCCCTCGGTACTTCCGGGATATCCCTTTTGGAGATGACCGGCGCCTATAATGTCTTCGCCAGTAACGGCATGTACCGTTCCCCATTGTTTGTGAGTAAGGTTGTTAGTCGGCACGGTAAAATCCTGGAGAAAAACTCCGAACAACGGGGCAGGCGGGCGTTATTGCCAAGAGATGCCTACCTGGTCACGGATATGCTTAAAAGAGTAATTGCAACGGGGACCGGCAGTCAGGCCAGGGGTTTACCGATTGAGGCGGCAGGCAAGACCGGGACAAGTGATCATAATCTTGATGCCTGGTTTGTTGGCTATACCCCTGAGCTCGCTGCCGGGGTCTGGGTTGGTTTTGATCAGAATGTTTCCCTGGGGATCAGCGAGACCGGGGGGCGAGCGGCAGCGCCTGTTTGGCGGGATTTTATGAAGAGAGCTCTGCGAGGTCGTTCTGTGCTAAAGAAAAAATTTCCTGTTCCCGAGGGCGTGGTGTTTTTACCCCTTAATCCTCTGACCGGTGAGATAAAGGCGGAGAAAAATGGCAGCTCCGTTATGACTGCTTTTAAAAAGGATATGTTGCCGGTGCGGTGAATTATCCTTAAGCAGAATCTAGGCGCTGCCATTTACAGCGAGTTTCTTATTTGTTTATGAATAAAAGAAGGCCTACCTTATAGCGGCAGGCCTTTTTTATGACAAAATAGCGGCAGGCCTTTTTTATGACAAAATTAAAGGTCCGAAGTTGTTTATTTAGGCAAATTACTAAGGTCGTCCCTGCCGCTGTGTATAACTTGAAATTTCTCTTTAAGCTCGCTGGTCAGGGCTTTTTCCTGGTCACCCTCAAGTGGTGCTATTCTGATGGCGACCCTCTTCATCTTTGGAGGGGCATCTTCGAATGAGGTAAGGATGCTGAGAATTCTGCTTTGGTTGTCATTGAAGACACTGGTTACCTTGGTAACCGAACCTGGTTCATCGGGTAAATCAAAGACGTATTGAATAGCATCAGCCTTGATACCGGTCATGTGGATAAAACCGCGCAGAACATCCGTTTCACTGAGAAGACCTATTAGGTGACCGCTCTCATCAATGACCGGCAGACCGGAAATTCTGGAGTTAAGCATTATTAAGGCCGCTTTTTCCAGTGTTTCCTTGCCGGAGAGGGTGAAGGGGGAGTCGGTCATGACGTCCTTAACCTTCATTTCTGAAAGCAGATAATAAAGTTCGTGAATATCCAGGGAGGTGGTCTTTGAGGGTGAGGCATCTTTGACATCCCGGTCGGTGATAATCCCGATCAGTTTACCGTGAGAAACCACGGGCAGGCGGCGGATCCGGTTTTCCTTCATTATTCGGGTTGCTCTCATCAGTGAGGTGTTTTCGTCAACCGTCATAACATCTTTGGCCATCCAGTCCTGAATAAGCATTCTATGGTTCTCCTAGAGATTATTAGTGATGGTATTGTTTCATACATTAACTCTGTTAGATTTTAACAAATTTTTACGGAATATTCCTTTCTTTCTGGTAAATGTAACTACGATTTTGTCTTGGTTTGACAAAAAACGGTAATTTACCTTTTTAGTGTTAAGGTAGACCTTGTTTTGCCTCCGCCAATCGCTAGAAAAGGCGGTAAACGGTTACAAGTTTTGATTATTGAATAATGCTGATGACTTTGCCCAATAATATTAGTGATCATCCATGAAGGGATATTTGGCGCCCATATCCGACCAGAAACTTGCCGGTTTACTGGATCATTTGGCTGAAGAGGACTCCTTTGCCTTTTTTGAAACTACCAGGGTAAATGAAGAAGATTATCTCTCTTACCTTTTCCTTAAGCCGGTTAATAGATTGATTTGTAAAGTTACTGATGATCCCGCGGTTTTCCTGGAAATCGCCCAGGGATATCTCGATCAGGGTTATTACCTGGCCGGTTGTTTTTCTTATGAGTTTGGCTACCTTCTGGAGAAGGCGCTGGCTGATCTTGTCATTGGTAGCGATCAGATTGTGGCTGATTTGGCCGTTTACAGAAAACCATTCATTTATGATCATCGACTTGCGGATTTCATTGGCAATAAACCTTGGCCACAGTGGGATGTTGCGGAAGATCATGCCGATGATGGTTTTAGGATAAGTGACCTGACCTTCAGCCAGAACAAGGAAGATTATCTGGCAAAAATCGCCCGGATAAAACGATATATCGAGTCTGGTGATACCTACCAGGTTAACTATACCCTGAAGCTTCTTTTTGATTTTCAGGGGTCGGATATGGCCTTCTATAAAGTTTTGCGTCGCAATCAGAGTGTCTCGTACGGCGCCCTGATTAAGGATGGTGAGCACCGGACGCTCTCTTTTTCACCGGAGCTTTTTTTCAGGAAAAAGGGTAACGAGTGTCTGGTCAGACCGATGAAAGGTACTATGCATCGCGCGCCCGGCCTTGAGGAAGATCTTCTGGTTCGACACGGTCTTGCCGATGACCTCAAAAACCGCAGTGAGAATGTCATGATTGTAGACCTGCTCCGTAATGATCTTGGCAGGCTTAGTGAAATGGGTATGGTTGATACCGTGTCGCTGTTTGATGTCGAGACCTATGAAACCCTGCATCAGATGACTTCTTCTGTCAGGGGTAAATTGAAATCGAATGTGGGTCTTGTTGAGCTGTTCCGGGCCATGTTCCCTTGCGGTTCCGTGACCGGCGCTCCCAAAATTAGAACCATGGAAATCATTCGGGAACTGGAGGCGGAAGCAAGAGGTGTTTATACCGGTGCTATTGGTTTTATCTCACCGGATGGCGGGGCGGTTTTTAATGTGCCGATCCGGACTGTGCTTCTCGATAAGGGGCGCGGCGAGATGGGAATTGGTTCGGGCATAGTTTATGATTCTGATCCGGAAAAAGAATGGGATGAATGTTGCCTCAAAAGCCAATTTCTCCAGGTATCCCTCCCTGAGTTCGAGTTGATTGAGACGATACTCTATCATCCACAACATGGGTTTTGGTTGATGGATCGTCATCTGGAGCGGTTGAGGGGGTCTGCGGCTTACTGGGGCTTCTCCCTTTCGGAAGTGGATCTAACCCAGACTTTGGCGCGTACTACGGCCAATTTGCAGAGCAATGAATGGCATCGCTTTAGGTTGCTGTTGAGTAAGGATGGCGGCCTGAAAATCAGGGCGGTTTCTTGCTCTGAACCGACAGTGGGGATTGGCCAAGAGAGTTCAAAGTTGCCTGAGGTCGTGTTGTCTTCATCCCATACTGACTCAGCCGATCCGTTTTTTTATCACAAAACTACCTGCCGCAGTTTATATGATGCCGAAAGAGATAAGGGGATCGCGAGCGGGTTTTTCGATGTCTTGTTTTGTAATGAGCGTGGTGAAGTAACAGAAGGCTGCATAGCTAATGTTTTTATTCGCAAAGAAGGAAAGTTGCTGACTCCGCCATTAAGCTGTGGACTATTGGGGGGAGTGTTAAGGGGCGCCTTTCTTGCTGGTGAAGTGATGGCGCCGGAGGGCCTTTCGGTCGTGGAGGAGGTGCTCAGCGTCAAGGATTTGCGGGACGCTGAAGCAATCTATGTGGGCAATTCGGTAAGAGGGCTGATCAGGGTCAGCCTTGCGGATGATGAGCTTGGTTAGTTGATATGTTTCACAAAATTTATACGGTGCCAGGGTTTAATGTGGACACTTGACAGGTTTTTTCTGTAAGGGGTTTAACTGTTTGGCCGTGATATTGCCAATTAAGCGCCGGAAATAAAGCTGTATGACAGGATGATGATACTGGCCGCGGTAGCTGTGACCAGCAGCCATTTTCGCCAACCAGGGCATTCCCGGTTAACGAAAAACGTAAAATAGAAAGCCCCGCCCAGCATCAGGAAGGTCATGGGTAGGAAATACCATCGGTATTCGACCATCAAGCGGGAGAGGCCCGCACTCCCCAGGCCAAGACCGGCCAGGATCAGAGGAATCTTTCAGCATAGGGCGAAGACAGTTGAGGTTAGAACTGCCCCGGCTTTCATTAGCAGGCTGATGAAATCTGATGTTTTACCCATTCTCGTTGTTGGTCCTTTATAAATTTAAACGATTTTTATGTTGTTTTCAGCCAGATATCTGGCGGTCTTGCTGCAGATTGGCGCGGTGGTTCTCAGGCTAATTGGGCGGTTACTTCTATTGGTCCTGATTTTTTCTGCTTTGGCAACAATTTCATGGCCATCGTCGGCCATGATGATCCTTCTTTTGCGATCCATGACCAGAGTCAGTTGACCATTTTCACCTTCTTCCAGCACGGTCCTGATCGGCAGGTTGAATTCCCCGGGACCAATTCTTTTTCCCATTGTCAGGGTCACTTGTAGAGATTACGGATAATGTCGGCCTTGCCGATGACTCCGACTATCTTCTCGCCGTTAACAACCGGCAGGGTGTGCAGTCTGCGGTCGGCCATGATAGTAGCGAGTTCGGACATCGGGGTGTCCTCGTTTACCGTTACCACCTTGCTGGAGTAGATGTCTTTGACTTTAGTGCCGGTCATTTTCTTTATTTCTTTGTCCAGCTTGGCAGGATTTTCCAGAAAGATCATGCTGTCAAGGATGGTCATAATGGTGGGGATGTGGACCTTTTTGCTCTGGTCTATCAGGTCGCTTTCAGTGACGATCCCTAGAAGTTTCCCCGACTCGTCAACAACCGGAGCGCCACTGATCCTGTTTTTCCAGAACAGGGTGGCCAGTTCACTTACTTCCAATTCTAGTCCGACCGTTATAATCTCGTCGGTCATTATCTGTTTGGCGCTAAGCATGGATTATCTCCAGGGTTATTGTTAGTTGTTTAAAAGTTCTGCTATTATCAAGGGCAGTTCGTCGGCCAGTTCCGAGGCGAGCAGGCCGGCTTGGATGTCATTGTCTTGGCTTAATCGGTCCGCCGCAAGGCCGTGCGCATAAACCCCCAGGCATGCGGCTTCCCATGGAAGTTGCCCCTGGGCCAGCAGACTGCCGATGAATCCGGCCAGGACATCGCCGCTGCCACCGGCGGCCAGGGTGGGGTTGCCGGTGACATTAATAGCGGCCCGGCCATCCGGTTCGGCAATAATAGTATTAGCGCCTTTAAGAACTACGAAAACGTTGTACTCAGCGGCAAAATCTCTGGCTATTTGCAACCGATTGGCCTGGATCTCTTTGGCTGACTTGCCGGTCATTCTGGCCAACTCTCCGGGGTGGGGAGTCAGGATCCGAACCCCAGGCGTGGTCTTAAGTTGGGCAGGATCGCTCGCCAAAAGATTCAGGGCGTCGGCATCGACAACCATCGGCAGTTTCTGCTCCCGGTAAAGTCTTGATACCAGTTGACCGGTTGCCTTATCTTGTCCCAGCCCCGGGCCGATAACCATGGCCTGTTTAGTTTCCAGGGCTTTGCTGATCTCAGCATAATCAGTGTCAGCGGCGTGGCCCTTTCCGGAAGTGGTTAAGGGTAAGGTCATCGCTTCGGCCAAGGATGTTTCGTAAATATGATTGAGATCGATAGGGGTGGCGATAGTGACTAACCCGGCCCCGGAACGGAGAGCGCCCCGGGCACAGAGCAGAGCGGCTCCGGTTTTACCCCTGGAGCCGGCCAACAGCAGCAGGTGTCCGTAAGTGCCTTTATGTGAGTTAGATGGCCTGGCCGGGAGGGAGCAACCGACAGAATGGTTTTCCAATACTTCGATCTGCAGATCAGCTTTTTCGATAACAACCGGTGGGATGCTGATATCGACGACCACCAGCACTCCGGTCATTTCAGGGCCAAGGCCGGTGAAATGGCCCGGTTTGGCAAGACCATAGGTCACCGTCAGGCTGGCGTTCACACATGCGCCCCTTGGCGTGCCGCTGTCGCTGTCAAGGCCGGAGGGGATATCGACACTTACCACCGGGGCCGGGGTCTGATTTATCAGGTCGATGGCCTGGGCCAGATGATCTTTAATCGCACGTTTGAGGCCGATGCCGAAGATTGCATCGATAATAAGGTCACACTCCGGCAGGAAGTTTTGCAGGCTCTGGATCCGTGCCTTGCTGGTTATCGTATAGATGGGGATGTTAAGGTTTTTAACGATTTTAAGATTGACGGCGGCCGCACCCTTGAGCTTTTTGGGGTCGGCCATCAGGAAGATGAAGGGAAGACCTCCTCTCTGGAGGATATGCCGGGCGATGACCAGGCCGTCTCCGCCGTTATTACCTTGTCCTGAGACGATCAGGACCGTGCGGCCGTCAAGCTCCCCGTAACTTTCCATTATGGCCTGGACGGTGCCGATTCCGGCATTTTCCATCAAGACAATATCGGGAATACCGTAGTTTTTGATGGCCTCATTATCCAGTTGGCGCATCTGTTCAGCGTATGCCAGTTTCACAAATCCTGTTCTCCTGTTTAACCGTGAGCCCTTACAGTTATTCTATTGCAACGGGGGAGGCGGGTCAAATGGATTGTGGGTCGGTGGGGATTTAGCAAGTTTGCGGCATCTAATAAGAAAGGCGGGGTTTGCGCCCCACCTTTTTTTGATAATTAACTAAAGCTGCCAAACAAAGGACTAAATCGAAGGAGCACATGGCAGGATTGGGGTGAAAGTCCAAGTGTAATCACCAGGCGTTGGTTCTTCAGCCAGGTTGTTACCCGCTACATCTGTAATGTCGGTTGTTACAGTCACAGTATATTGGCCAGCATTAATAGTAACAATCGGAACAAACAAGGCCATCGTGTTGCTGTCGGGATGTATTTGCCAGGTTCCATCATTGTTTGCCGTCAATAATTGGGTGCTGGTGGCATCTTCAACAATTTTAAATGACTGGTCAGTAATTGAAGATGCTGCAATGGGTTCATTAAATTCGGCGGTAACGAGACAGGCCTGAGTAACTGACCCTTCAGGGTCGCCGCCAATAAAACTGGGGGCTGTTGTGTCGTCAACTGGAGGGTCAACAACTGTTGGATCACCTTCTACGGCACCGCCACAGGCAGCAAGGAAGAAAATGGCAATGGCCGGCAGCGAGATATCTTTAATAAGTTTCATGAATGTCATCGCCTAGTTGCCTGTTACTTCTAGTAGAAGTAATGCGTTGCTGGTACTTTCCATAATGTAGGAGCTGGAGGCTTTCATGTCGGTCTCTTTTCCATTCGCAGGATGAATCAGCCTTACATTGGCATCGGCAGGTAAATTGTCTGGATCCCAGGTTATAGCGATTGGGCTTCCGGTTTGGCTCGTGATAATCAACTGCCATTCTTTGTCTGGTCCCATGGCTCGAATATCCCGCCAGAAAGATTCCCCTTCAGTCTGGAAATAAACCTGTATGGCGCCGGACAGCATCGCCGGCAGATCGTAGAATCCGTCGGTAAGGTCGGTTGCATCTGGTTTCTGGCCAAAGGAAAGACGGTTTTCAGCATTGCCGGAAGTTACGGTTATGCTTGCTTCCCACCCGTCAAATGCCGAGGCCTGGTATGAGAATATGCCAAAGAACAAGCCTGTAAAGAAAATGGTTGTGATTATCTTTTTCACCGGTTGATCTCCCGATACTAGGGTTTGGAGAAAATTAGCTTATAGGTTGCGCCATCGTCAATCATAACGTATATCCAGTATCCCAGCCACGGGGTCAGAGTCGCATCCGGGTTGCTCCCCGCACTTTCAAAAGCGTATTGTGATCCCCAGTCGCTACCCTTGAAATAATAGATGCCGTTGAACACCCAGTTGATGTCCGAGGCTTCTGCCCAGGTAATGGCGGAGCCGCTGTCTTTCTGGACCCTCAGGTCAGCCAGCAAGATTGGCGCAGGGTAGGGATTGCCGATGATGTTCCAACCTGGCTGCAGATTTATTGTTACAGTCGGGTCGTTTAAGTTAGTTATAGCAGGGTCGGTTGTGAGCGATGTTGACAGTCTCTGGTCTGGTGACTCACCGAGCACAAAGTATCCTTCGCCAGGGGTAGGGATGTGTGTATTGTCATGGGCCACGAAATGACCTCTGTTATACTTATCCCGTAAACCGGCGGATTGCCAGCTGAAAACACCGGTAGCTCCCACGTTGTCTAAGAAACCGGCAGTGCTGGCGGTAATGTCCTTGGCTAAGCCGATCATATTCGGGCCGTTCAATAAGTAGATGTTCGGTCCAGGAATGTCGAGACTGCTGACCAGCATTGTGCCGCTTCGGTCCACGCTGTCCCACACTTCGTAATGGTAGTTGTGTTCAGGGGTAGGACCAAGCCTAAGTGATGAGGTGCACTGAACTGCTGCAAGGTCTGAGAAGTCACAGGCCATTTGGATCGGCTGATCATTGAGAAACAGCCAGACACTGGCAGCACCTACTGCCTCAACCGCAGCATCAACGGTAACCCCAAATGTGAATTTCTGGTCGACTTTGGGATTCCCCCCGTTTTTATTGTCAGTAGCTGGAGGTGTTATTGAACTGATACCTGGTGAGACCAAGTTGGGGTCATTTGGATAGGAGTCAACGCAATCGGCGATACCATCGGTATCAGTATCGGTCTCATCGACGTTACAACCGCACTGGCCGGTATCTACTGACTTCAGTGGATCGGTCGGGCAGGTATCAACATCACCACAGACACCGTCGGTATCGATATCGTTGTTCGGATCGTTCGGACAGCTGTCTTCGCAATCGGCGATACCATCGGTATCAGTATCGGTCTCATCGACGTTACAACCGCACTGGCCGGTATCTACTGACTTCAGTGGATCGGTCGGACAGGTATCAACATCACCACAGACACCGTCGGTATCGATATCGTTGTTCTGATCGTTCGGACAACTATCAACGCAATCGGCGATACCATCGGTATCAGTATCGGTCTCATCGACGTTACAACCGCACTGGCCGGTATCTACTGACTTCAGTGGATCGGTCGGGCAGGTATCAACATCACCACAGACACCGTCGGTATCGATATCGTTGTTCGGATCGTTCGGACAGCTGTCAACGCAATCGGCGATACCATCGGTATCAGTATCGGTCTCATCGACGTTACAACCGCACTGGCCGGGATCTACTGATTTAAGTGGATCGTTCGGGCAGCTATCAACATCTCTACAGATCCCGTCGCCGTCTGAGTCGCCACCGGCGTTTAAGCATGGGTCTTCGCAGGCATCGCCAATGCCATTTGCAGGGGCTACATCGGTCTGAAGAGGATTGGCCAAGGAGGGACAATTATCGTCAGCATAAGCTACTCCATCACCGTCAAAGTCACAGTCGGTGGGAGGAGTATCAACATCAAAATCAAAATCGGGACCGCTCGGGCAAGTAATAATAGACGGCGGTATTATCATCCGTACCGGGGCAGGGGTGGAGATGAACTCTGGGATGGAACTGTCAGCCAACTGGTATTGGTCATTGACGCCACTGACATAGACTGTCCCATCAGCTCGCAGAGCAAGGCTATGCTCTAACCCGACATCAATGGAGGTAATAGCAACGGTGTTATTACTCCCCCACAAGGGGGCGGCGGAAAGATAATTGAGAGCTGGTTGTAGACTTAAGTCAGTGGGGCTTGTTGTGTAATCGTTTTCATTGTCAAGACCAAGGATACCCCTAAAATCTGATAAAACCCTGATTTGTTCGGCGCCGGTATCTGGATCGGTATACACGTAAGTTTTCAAACTGTTCTTACCCCAAGCCACCACCGAGTCAGGCAACGTCCCAGTATCGTCGCTGGTAATTATCAGGGATTGAGACTGGGAGGCAGAAACAGAAACCACGTTGGTTAATAACGGTGGGGGCATTTCCATTTTTTGCCAGGTCTGGGTATCCTCATCCCATACATTTGCTTTAAAAATATCACCATTATGATCATATGATGGCGTCGGTATGAAAACAGGAATGGGTTGGGTTGTGCTCGGAACTTCTGGCTCCCATCGAATAGGGTAATTGTCCGAAACCAATACTTGGTATGTATCATTTGCACCCCAGCCGTAAAGATGACCATCCGAAGAAACGGCCAAGGCGTGGTTCCAGCCAGCGGCAATGGCTGTTGCGCCAGATATGCCCGGAATTATAGCGGGAATAAATTTATCACCCGTTCGGCCCAGTTGGTCAAGGTTGTTGTCGCTGCCCCAGGTCCATACTTGCCCGCCGGCATCGAGGGCCATTGAGTGGAGTTTGCCGGCGGCGATGGCTGTGGCGCCGGTTATGTTGAGGGCTGGAACTGGCTTGGTACAGACCTCGTCTGGGCCACCATCGTTTTTGCAACGAGTTCGGGCAGGTTCGTCGACGCCGAGTCTGCCGGCATTCGCTCCCCACCCCCAAACCGTGCCGTCATTGCGGATAGCCAGGGAGTGGTTGAGGCCAGCGGCTATAGCCATCACTCCTGTTCCGCCAGCGTTAAGAGTAAGATAGCCGAGGCCGGACTCGCTGACAACCTGGCCAATGTCAGGCTCATAAGTGCTTATGAAGCCACGGCCCAGCTGACCAGTAAGGTTGCCTCCACAGGACCAAACAGAGCCATTTGCCTTGACAGCCAAGGTGTAATCAGAACCAGCGGCAATATGGGTAACACCGGTCAGGCCGGGAATTGGCCGGGGTAGGGCGTCGGGTGAGGGGCGGGTGGAGTCGCATAATTGTCCAGATGCATTGCTTCCCCAAGTCCAGACGGTGCCGTCTGCGGCTAAAACAACATTGTGGAAAGCTCCTGTTGCTATTTGTGGCGTTACTGCATGGGCTGTTGGTAAATAGACAGCCGAGAGAACCATGATAATAAAAAACGTAAGGCAATATTTTGTCCGCACAACATCCCCCTTGTTCCCTGATTGCTTGCTTTCAATGAGCATTGGTCAGGAAATGCAAAAAGTACAATTGATCGCTTGGTGCTTCTAACAAAAAAAAGCCGATAGCGATATAATAAGCACTCTTTTTAAATTATACACAAAAAAATTGAATCCTTCAAGGAAATGCTGTGTTTGCAATAGCTGTGCAGGTAGCGCTAAGTTTAGCTGGGGTGGTGGCTGAAAATTGGGCGAGAGAATTGAAGGTTGGTGTGCTGTGCAGGTAGAGGCTTCTTTGTTGCGGGGCAATGGATTTAGGGCCGGGCATCTTCACAGTCATTGATAAATTGGAAAATGGTATGTGCCAATTTGTTTGGCAATGACCGCGAAGGGGAGTTTGTTGATAAATTGTTGGCCATCTTCGGCGTTACTGGTGCCCTCGGTACGATTCGAACGTACTCCAGGATTAGGAAGATTCAATGCTGTTATTCTGCAAACTCCACTGTATAACCAAAATATTCAACATGCGGGGCCAGGATTTCTTTTACACCTTCAAAATACTTTTCATACCTTTTCCAGCGGTACTTAGCTCTTGAAAATATTGGGCTGCTGATGTCCTGGTAACTTGGGGTATTGGTAAAACTTCTTTTATCTGTATGGCGATGATAGTTTAACAACCCCTCCTCCCAGGGGAGTGCTAAAAAGGAAAGAAGTCCTCTGATTTCTCTTTCAAAATCGCTAACAACATCTTCATAGCGGATAATATGAAAATTGATATCCAGTAAATTTGCATACTGTTGCCATAGACCCATAACGTGCGCATATATCCTGGCGGAACTTTCCATTGCATGAAAATTGGCCATTGCAGGGTTGAGTTGAAAGTTCTGCATAAAATTACTCAAACAGACATCGTAAGGATGCCGCAAGGCTAGAATAATTCTGGCGTCCGGGAATATGCGATTAACCATCCCGGCATCAACTATGTTCAGGGGAAATTTGTCAACAACAACTTTGTTCTCCAGATTGTCGGGTAAAAACGGCTCAATTTCTTCAAAGTATAGCTGCTGCAACTCATAGACATTATTGGCATCGAAAGAGGCCAAGGCATCAGGGAAACCGCCAGGAAGTTGGGAGACTCGATTCTGCACTGGTATTAATAGCGGTTTTTCTTCAACAACTTCCACCTGGGAATGTGTGCTCAAAACCTGATCGAGAAGAGTGGTGCCGGAACGGGGGAAGCCCATCAGGAATATCGGAGATTTGCTGGTCCTACTGTTATCTAGGGCAATATCTGTCCAGGAATCGATCCAGTCCACGGTAAACCTTCTTTTCAGCGTGACAACCTGGTCGACAAATACGGCGGGATTGATGTTTTTCCTTTCGGCTTCCTTGGAGTTGATGTTGTTTGCTTTAATGAAAGAATCGAAAGCATTGTTTTCTTCTCCGACGCGATCATATATCTTGCCCAAAAGAAAGTATACTGCGGCTGATAGTTTGGCATTGTCCTGGATTGAGTTTTCCAGAAAATGGAGTTTCTCAAGGGCTCCGGGATAATTTTTTTCCCTGAAAAGTAATTGGGCCTCCAACATCAGATAATTCAAGTTGCCAGAATCATGGCTTAGCGATTTTACAAGATGCTCTTTGGCTTTGTGGGTAAGATTCTTTCGTTCATAAATATCTGCTAGGGAAAAATGGGCTTTAAAATTATCAGGGTTGTTGGATAATGTTTTTAATAGACAAGCCTCGGCTTCACTTAGCCTGCCTAGTTTCTGGTAAACAACCCCCAGGTTATTAAGGGCCTCAGAATGATCGGTCTTGACGGCCAGGGCCTTTAGTAAAGATGCCTCGGCTTCACTCAGCCGGTCCTGTCTCAGGTAAATAATGCCCAGATTATTGTATGCCCCGGGCTGATCAGGTTTGATCGCCTGGGATTTCAGGAAACAATCCTTGGCTTCGCTCAGCCGGTTTTCACTCAGGTAAGCAAGTCCCAGGTTGTTATGGGCCTCAGCATGATCAGGTTTGATCGCCAGGGCCTTCCGGTAACAGATCGCGGCCTCTTCTATGTTATCCAGTGAGTTGAGCAGAACCCCCATATTAACGTAGGCCTCGACATCATCAGGGGTGATAGCTAAGACCTTCTGGTAACTGCTGAGGGCGTCTTCCTTTCTTCCGGTTTTCTGTAAGACCACGCCTATATTATAGTGGGCTCTGGCATATTCAGGATAAACAGACAGGGCCTTCTGGTAGAGCTTCAGCGCCTCCTCGTGCTTTTCTGCCCCAAGCAAGACATTGCCCTGGTCAACAAGGGTGCGGGCCTGCTCCTCCTGGTCGGATGATGGTTGGGATTCATTCTGCAGTAAAACGCAGCATTTTTTGAATTTTTTGCCGCTGCCACATGGACATGGGCTATTACGTTTAACGCTCATTGTTCACCGGTATTGTTTGTCATTATTTAAACAGTGCTACCAGGCTATTCGATGATACTAATCTATAGGGACTTCTTATACCCACCAATTATTTAGGTTCATTCGTATTCTAAGTTGATAGTCTTGGGCTAAGTAGGTCAAAATGGTGGTGGATTTCAAGAAGGAAGCAAGAAACCCCTTTGTATTTATATGCCATTCTTTTCAACCTTTTGATTTTGTTTTTTATGCTTACCGTTAAAGATGTCTTCCCAACATCATAAGAAAAAAGGCACCCTCAAAACTTAAGATGTCTGTTTATCTTAAAACAGCCTATACATATGACTTCGTATTGACATCTATGGACTGAAATAGATTATAGTTTTCTGGACACAATTACACAGAAACAAGAAAGGGGCTTCAGACAAGAACCTGCAACCCCTTTATTTATTTGGTGCCCCCGGTACGATTCGAACGTACGACTCCAGGATTAGGAATCCTGTGCTCTATCCCCTGAGCTACGGGGGCTTTCGCCCTGTAAATGCCTATAGTGCGGGATTTTATATCACGTTGTCCTGGAAATAGCAATTGTGATCTTTCATTAAAAAGCAGGAGCTATCCGTGCAGTTTTCACCTGTTCTTACGAACTTGTCATATGGTTTACTTTGGCCTTTTCCCGTTATATCATTTGGGATACAGGTAACCTTACATTTGCCTGGGGTGATTGCTTGATTAAAGGGATGATGGCTTTTTCGGAGAGAACTTATAGGAATAATAGCCAGAACAGGTCGCACAATCAATTTGGGTATGGTATTGAAATGTAAGAACAAAGGCGCGATTTGTTTAACGCAGATAAATATGGAGAATGTAACATAAAAAGTTGTTTGCGCTAAAAAGCACTTTTAGCAAACTATTACAATGTTATCCGACCAGTGTTTGGCTGATCCTCGGTTGAAAACAACACATATTTGTTGATTGAAAGAGGTTGTACTTCGAGACATGGATTACAAAAAACTCATAATAACAGTGAGGGACTGCTTGCCAGGGGTTGATAGTCTCAAAACTTGGCGGTTGTTGCTTGGTGTCGTTATAGCCTTACTGTTAGCCCAAGCATCAGCCTCCCTCACCTGGAAGATCGTGGGTTTAACTACACCACCGGCGGAAGATGTTATTATAGGGCAGGGGCGTAGTAATAAACCTCGGCCTCTGCCTCAAATTTCAGCAGCTGCTCAGATCGTTGCGCCAACAGATGAATTGTCTCTGTTTGGCGAAGCGGGGAGGGTTGAGATTTCTTCTTTACCACTGAAGCTTGATGCCCAGACTGCTCCTAAAACAACTTTGGCGTTGGCGCTTAAGGGGATAATCATGGCGCAACCAAGGAGCAGGGCTCTGGCGATAATTGTGGAAAAAGGAAAAAAGAGCGGTGAAAAGCTATATGGCATTGGGGAAAAGGTTCCAGGCAATGCTCTGATCAGCGATATCTTGGCCGACCGGGTAATTCTTCGTCGGGGCGGGGTGCTTGAGACCCTGATGCTCCAGAACGAAGAGCGGGCAAACCTGGCGAAAGGCGGCGTGGAAAAACGAATAAATAACAGAGCCATTGTCAATCTTGGTGATGGTGTCCACTGGAATATCGACAGTGCTTACCTTAATAAACGCTTGGCCGATATACCCTCGTTGGCCAAGGAAGTTGGAGTTGAGGTATACAAAGAAAACAATGTCCAGAAGGGCTATCGGTTGGTTTCGGCTCGGGGCAGCAAGTTGTTGAGGGACATGGGCTTGCAGCCGGGAGATATTCTTCATGAGGTGAATGGGGTTCAGCTGAAGAGTATTCACGATGGCCTGTCAGTCTATCAAAATATGCGCAGTGCTCAGAAAATTCGGGTTGTGATCGGCCGCAATGGTCGTCGCGAGACCCGAATTTATGAAATAGGCAGCGGTAGCTAACAACAGCAAAAGTAAAAGGACCTGTGTTTTATGATAAGTATCAAGATGATTAAGGTGATTCCTGTCTGGTTGTTGGTGTTTGGGATGCTGTTTGTTGCCGGCAACCAGGCCTGTGCCGTTGAAAACGATACCGTTGACAACAGGATTACCGTAAATTTTCAGGATGTTGATATTGCTACGGTAATCAGTAGTGTTTCCCGGATTACCGGCCGGACCTTCATCGTTGATCCAAGGGTGAAAGGCAAGGTTACGATCATGGCCTCGCAGGATGTTGCGGAAGACGAGCTTTACTCCATCTTTCTTTCGATTCTGCAAGTCCATGAATTTGCCGCAATTGAGGATGGTGGTGTTGTTAAAATTGTACCGCTGGCACGGGTGAAGCATGACTCGTCCGCGCTGGAGTTTGGCAGGAAAAGAACGGGCGCTCGCCCGGCGGACAGTGTGGTGACGCGTCTCTACAAGCTTAAACATGTTCCGGCGGATAAACTGGTTGCTATCTTGCGGCCTCTGGTTGCCTCCAAGAGCTATCTGGCCGCCCAGGTTGATAGCAATATGTTGATCATCTCCGACCGGGCTGCCAATATTAAACGGCTGTTGAAAATTGTCGAGCAGGTTGATCAACCCCGGGCAGGGGACCTGGAGATAATCAAACTTGAATATGCCGATGCCAGGGATGTTGTTCAGATTATAGAGGGGTTAGAAGGTAAAAGCCCTAAAGGAGGGCGTCAGGATGTGCGCCTGATTTCAGACAGTCGGACCAACAGCATCCTGTTGAGCGGTACAGACAGTAAAGTCCTGAAGATCAAGACTCTGGTCTCTTATCTTGATACCCCTGTCGAATCGGAAGGGGCCACCCAGGTGGTTTTTCTCAGATTCGCCAAGGCCAAAGATCTTTTACCGATTTTGCAGGGTGGAGGCTTTGACGAAAAAGGCAAGGCAAAAGCACCGAAAGGCGTGAAGTCTGCCGGTGGTTTGGGTGGAGTTGAGTTAAACATCCAAGCAGATGAATCGACCAATGCTCTTATTCTCACCGCTCCTCCGGCAGTCGCAAAAAATATCCTGGCGGTCATTCGCAAACTGGATATCAGGCGGCCCCAGGTGATGATCGAAGCAGTAATCGCTGAGGTTGCCACCGGTGCTGGCGCCGAATTAGGGGTGCAGTGGCGGGCTACCGATGTGGCCTCGTCAAATGACAGTGGTGTTATCGGTGGCACTAGTTTTAGCAGTTCCAATGTGCCCAATATTAATGGCTTAAGTAGTGGTACGGTTTCTGAAGTTGCTAAGCTGGGAACCGCCTCTGGCTTTAATCTTGGCTTCCTCGATGGGGCTACGGATCTCCTCGGCTTTAAAGGTCTTAATCTTGGTGCTCTGGTCTCGGCCCTGGCAAGTGACACTGATACCAATATCCTTTCGACGCCATCTCTGGTGACGATGGATAATGAAGAGGCTGAGATAATAGTCGGTCAGAACGTGCCGTTTTCAACGGGTAGCTATACCAGTACTGGTAGTACAAATCCAACCAACCCTTTTACCACCTATGAACGGCAGGATGTGGGGCTCCAGCTGAAGGTTGTTCCGCAGATCAATGAGGGTGATACCATCCGTTTGGATATTGAGTTGGAGGTGTCAAATCTGGTCGTTGATAATTCTGAGGTTGGTCTGAAAACGACTTCCACCCGAAAAATCACTACTAGCGTTATGGTGGATGACGTAAAAATTTTGGTATTGGGCGGTCTGATCAGTGACGATATCCAGGAGGTAGAACATCGGGTGCCTCTGCTTGGCAGTATCCCGCTTTTGGGCTGGTTGTTTAGATATAGCAAGACTACCCATGACAAACGGAATTTGATGTTGTTTCTCCGGCCAAACATTTTGCGTGATAGCGAGGCCAACAACCGCATAACCTTTAATAAATACGATTACATGCGACGGGTGCAGCAGGATTTCAACGATAATGGCATCGCTTTGATGCCGGATGCCCAGGCCCCGGTTTTGCCGGAAAACATGCTGGCTGAATAATGAACTCCGAAAGCCAAGACACATACCAGAAATTACCGTATTCATTTGCCAAACGGCATGGGCTTTTGCTGACTGAGGCGTTGGGTGATGGTATCCAGGGTTTTTACCGGGCTGGACTCAAGCCACAGATTCTGGTTGAGGCACGGCGTTTTGCCGGGCAACCTTTGGTTTTGGAAAAGGTTTCTGGCGAGCGTTTTGCTGGCCTCATGCAGAAAGTTTATGAGGATGGGCCAGGTGGTACGACCCGCATAGCCGATGATCTTAGTGATGACCTTGATCTTCAGGCCATTGCCGAGCAGTTGCCGGTGACCGAAGATCTGCTGGAAAGTGAAGATGACGCCCCCATAATTCGTTTGATAAACGGTCTTCTTACCGAAGCGGTGCGGGAGAATGCCTCCGATATTCATCTTGAACCTTTTGAGAGTCGACTGCAGGTGCGTTTCCGGGGTGACGGGGTGCTGAAAGAGGTTCTTGAGCCCAACCGGGCTCTGGCCCCCTTGATCATCTCCCGGATCAAGGTCATGGCCAATCTTGATATCGCCGAGAAGAGATTGCCCCAGGATGGCCGTTTTTCGGTGCGGGTCGCTGGGCGGCCGGTCGATGTCCGGGTCTCGACGATTCCCGCCGCCTCGGGCGAAAGAGTTGTGCTCCGGCTCCTTGATAAACAGGCGGGCCGTCTGGATCTTGAACAGTTGGGAATGCCGGATAGCATCCTCCAGGCCGTTGATCGTTTAATTAAACGGCCGAACGGCATCGTTTTGGTGACCGGCCCAACCGGTTCCGGTAAGACCACCACCCTTTATGCGGCTCTTTCCCGGTTGAATCAGGCCAGCAGTAATATCATGACCGTGGAAGACCCTATTGAGTACTACATTGACGGAATTGGTCAGACCCAGGTCAATACCAAGGTGGGGATGACTTTTGCCCGTGGACTGCGGGCCATCCTGCGCCAGGACCCCGATGTGGTGATGATTGGTGAAATTCGTGATCAGGAAACGGCGGAAATTGCAGTTCAAGCCAGTCTGACCGGCCATCTGGTGTTTTCTACCCTCCACACCAATACCGCAATCGGCGCAGTCACCAGGCTCAGGGATATGGGGGTGGAGCCTTTTCTGCTTTCGTCGACCCTGAGCGGGATCTTGGCCCAGCGTCTGGTCCGGTTGTTATGTCGGGATTGTCGTAAGGCCTGTGTCGCGACAACCAGTGAGTGTCGGGAACTGGCGATCTCCGCGGATGCACCGCCTACAATCTATAAGGCGGTGGGCTGTCCGAAATGCAATGATCAGGGTTATGTCGGGCGGACCGGGCTTTATGAGTTGATCGAAATTGTCGGTGAGCTGCCCTCCATGATTCATGAACGGGCGGGCGAATACGAAATGGAAAAATACGTAAGGACCCTTACGCCTGGTCTCCGGGAAGACGGCATTCGTCTGGTATTGGCCGGTGATACGACTTTGGCCGAAGTTCTCAGGGTTTCCAAGGAAAATCAGGATTTGGACGGCTAAATGGGCGCCTTTGAATATTCAGCCGTAGATAGCGTCGGTAAAATTCATAAAGGTGTCAAATCCGGTGATTCGCCCAGGCAGATCAGGCAGACTCTCCGAGAGCAGGGCTTGATGCCGGTATCGGTAGAGGCTGTAACCGGCGCAGAATCGCAGCGAAGTGCGCCCCGTTGGCGCAGAAAACCTAAGACGGCTTCCCTGGCCCTGGTCATGCGACAGTTGGCGACCATGGTCAAGTCAGGTGCGGTTCTTGATGAGGCCCTTAATGTCGTGTCGGAACAAACCGATCAGGATTGGGCCAAGAAGGTGTTTGTCGGCATCAGGGCCCATGTCCAGGAGGGCATGTCCCTGGCTGCGGCCATGGCGGAGTTTCCTGAGGTTTTCCCGGATCTTTACCGGGCAACCATTGAAGCTGGTGAACATACGGGCCGGTTGGATCTGGTTCTGGAGAGACTGGCCGATTACACGGAATTCAGGCAACATCTTCAGCAAAAGATAACCCTAGCCCTCGCTTATCCTCTGTTGTTGTCTGTGGTGGCGGTGTTGGTGGTAGTCGGGCTGCTAGGGTATGTGGTTCCGCAAATAGTTACGGTCTTTGCCAATATCAACCAGGAATTGCCGGTTTTGACTCGGGTTGTCATCTGGCTAAGTGATTTTTTCCGGGAACGTGGGATCTTCTTGTTGATTTTGGTGATTGCCGGAGTTGTAATCTTGCGACTTGCAATGAGAAACCCCGGGATCAGAGTGAAGATCCATGGCTTCTTGATAACTGCGCCGCTGTTTGGCCGTTTTATCAAGGGGCTTGAGGTGGCTCGTTTTGCCAGGACCTACAGTATTCTGGTGGCCAGCGGGGTTTCGGCTCTGGAAGGGTTGAAGATCGCGGCGGGTGTGGTGCATAATATCGTCCTGAATAAGGCTGTAGAAAAGGCAGCCCAAGGGGTTAGGGAAGGTAAAAGTATCAGCAAGTCCCTGGCTGCAACGAAAGTTTTCCCGCCCATGGTGCTTTATCTGATTGCCAGCGGCGAGGCCAGTGCCGACCTTGCCCAAATGCTTGACCAGGCAGCCAGCAGCCAGGAAAAAGAAGTGGAAGTGATGACCGGCCTGGCTACGGCGATCTTTGAGCCAGTGTTGATTCTGTTGATGGGGGGCCTGGTGTTGCTGATCGTTCTGGCTATTCTTATGCCGGTTTTTGAACTGAACCAACTGGTGAGATAGAATTTGTTTTTATTCCCCTTGGAAAAACACAAAGGGTTTACCCTGCTGGAATTAATGGTGGCCCTGGCAATTTTAAGTATTGTGGCTTTGACCGCCTTAAAGAATAACTCCAGCATGATCGCCAATGCCTCATACCTTAGGGACAAGACTTTGGCCCATTGGGTGGCCATGAATAAGGCTGCGGAACTTCGCCTGGAAGGGCAACTGGTTGTCGGGGATGGTGAAAAAGGCAAAACGGTCATGGCTGATCGACGCTGGAGTTGGCAGGTCACCGGTAAATCGACCCCGGATCCTGATATCCAGCTGGTTAACATTGAGGTCTGGCCAGAGAAGGGCGACAATTCGGAGATGAGCGACAGGGGCACGCCGTTGGCCCGTCTGAATATGTATCTTGGGCAGTCATCGACCATATGAAAAAAACTAGTAAACGGTCAACAAGGTGGAATCAACTGTTGATATGAATTCTAACTCGGGAGACAGGGGCTTTACCCTCTTGGAATTACTGGTGGCCTTGACCATCTTTGCCCTTATCTCGGTGGCGTTGTTCGGCAGCTTGACCTCGATGATAGATACCAAGCAACATCTGGAGGCTGACAGTAATAAGCTCAGGGAGTTACAGACTGCTTTTCGGATTATCGGCAGAGATATTGAACAGGCGATTGCTCGGCCGGTACGCGCCCCTTATCAGGAGCCATTAAAGCCCTTGGTTTGGACGGAACAGCCCGCTAATTTGGAACTGACCACAAATGGCCGGCGTAACCCGGTGATGATGAAGAGGAGCAGCCTGCAGCGGGTGGCATATCGGTTAGAAGATGATCTGTTAGTCAAAGACACTTGGGCGGTTCTGGATCGAGCTATCGATTCCGAGCCTTTTTCGCAGGTGCTTTTGCGGGATGTTGAAAGTTTTGAGGTGTCGTTTAACGGGGAAAACGGCCAAATCCAACGATCCTGGTCTGATCCTGTTAAGCTACCGAAGGCGGTGCAAATCCATCTTTATCTTAAGAACTGGGGCCGGATTGATCGGCTGTTTGTCATCGGCCGAATTGTATGAATATGACTATTGGTAAAATAAAATGTCTGGATAACCAAAATGGCATAGCCCTGATAACCGTTATCATGGCCACGGCCCTGGTGGCAATTCTGGCGGTGAGCATGACCTTTGCCCAACACATCGACATCCGCAGAACAACCAATCTGCTGGCAGGGGACAAGGCCTTGATCCTGGCTTTAGGGCTCGAAGAGTGGGGTCGGCGGGTTATTGAAAGGGATAATCAACAAGGGAAAAATAAAGATGATCTTGGCGAGAACTGGGCTTTGGGCCTGATGCCAATAGCTACAGATAATGGCATTGTATCCGGTAGTATCGTTGATCTGCAGGGGAAAATAAATTTGAATAATCTTGATTATGGTGTCAGCCCACCGGATCATTTCAATCAAACGAGAGAGTTGTTGGAGAGACTTTTTGACTTTTGTGAAGTGGAGGACAGTAGCTCGGCGGTGGAAGCCTTGGTTGATTGGATCGACACGGATGAATTGGCTAGGCCCGGAGGGGCAGAGGACAACGAATATCTGCTCCACGACCCACCATATCTGGCCGGTAATCGCCGGATGAAAAGTCCTTCCGAATTGCTGCTGGTTGAGGGGGTCACCCCGGATAATTATGCTTGCCTCAAAGAGCATATTGCCGCTTTACCCGACGTTACGGCTATTAACATCAATACGGCCGGGGCGGTGGTGATCGCCATGATTGGCAGTATTTCAATTGATGATGCTACTGATATAGTCTCTAGTCGGCCTGCGGATGGGTATGTCAACGGAGTCAGTGATTTTATTAATGATCAAAAGCTGATTGGTGCCGGCATTTATGCGGGAGGTCTGGGGGTAGAGAGTAATTATTTCATGGCTCAAGGGCAGGCGACATTTGGTGAAGCCGAAATTGGCATGTATAGTCTGATTGATCGAAGTTCAATTCCGATCAAAGTTGTGAGTAGGAGCATTGGGACTTATTAGGTGGATTCAAACTAACAGCGAAAAAATCGGCTATTAATAAATTGGTGGCTGTAAAATCGTGCAAAGCCCATAAACGTTAACAACACATTACAACTCAGAAAGTTAAGCCATTACATGAATCCAGCAAAAAAAAATCACTTTTTGTTTCTTGGCCCGGAGGCGCCCGGCAAGGTTGCCTGGGCGGCGTGGTCTGCTACCGACGGGTTCGTGGTTGGGCAGGGTCCACTCAGCGAAGCCCATCAGTTGCAGGGGGAGAAGGTTGTTGTCCTGGTGCCGGGAACGGAAGTGCTGCTTACCGAGGCGATTATTCCGGGCAACAGTGGCCGGATTATCAAAAAGAGTATCCCTTTCGCCCTCGAAGAGAATCTGGCCGACGAGATTGAAGATCTTCATTTTGCCCATGGGGTGCTCAGAAAAAACGGCGCCATATCCGTTGCCGTGGTTGCAAAGGCCCAAATGGAGTCATGGCTGGCAATATTGAATGAGCATGATATTGAGGTAAGGTCTCTCGTGCCAGCGACCATGGCCATTCCCCTGACCCCGGAGCAATGGTCGCTAGTTCTCACCGATAGTCAGTTTATGCTGAGGAAAGGTACCTGGCAGGCATATGCGGGTGATATCGGCAGCCTGCCCGTGTTCTTGGCGGAAGAACTGGCCGCGGATTCCGCACAACAGCCATCCCTCCAATTGTATACCGACGAAGATTGTTCCATAAACTGTGAAGAGGCTGTCCCGGCGATGGGGATTTCGGTTCGGCACCGAAAACCGCTGCTGCAGCTTCTGGTTGACGGCTACGACGAAAAAAAAATGATCAATCTGCTACAGGGGGATTACAGCCGTCATGCCGGCTGGCGCGATCTGTGGCTGAAATGGCAATTACCGATAGTTGCCGTGGTTTTGCTGTGTTTAATGAATATCGGCGCTTTTTCTTTTGACTATTACAGGTTGAAATCCGGCAGTGCGGAGCTGAATGAACGGATAAAGGCAATCTATCTGCAGAGTTTCCCCGGTAGCCGTCGGGTGGTTAACGCCCGAGCCCAAATGGAGCAAAAGCTGGCTGAATTGCAAGAGGAGATCGGTGCCCACAGCAGCTTCTTTGAAGTCTACGACAAAACCCTCCCCCTGTTTTTGGCAACATCGGGATTCAGTCTCAATAATCTCAGATTTAATAATGGCCGTTTTGATTTTGATTTCGAGATCAAAGACCTGCAGTCATTGGAAACCCTTAAACATAATCTGGCAAGTATCCCTGGTATTGTAATAGATATCAAGCACGCTGAAGCAACCGGCAACCGGGTAAAGGCCAAAATTCAGATAAAAAGCCGAAAAAAACAATGAGCCTCTGGTTAAATTTACAAAAAAGAGAGAAGTTGGTGGTGTTATGGGGAGGGGCTGTTCTGCTGATTCTTCTTGGCTACATTTTATTGGTCGCCCCCCTCAGAAGAGATCGCGTTCGCTTGGAAGCAGCGGTTTTAAGTAATAAAGCTGAGCTTGTCTGGATGCAGGATGCCGCTATTAAGGTCAGGCAATTAAAGACGCTGAGTCCAAATAAATCCGCAGTTTCGCCACTGAAGATCATTGATCAAGCCGCGAGAAAATACGGGGTTGATGCCAGTTTGAAAAAAATTGATCCGGGAGAAACGGGTAAGATCAAGGTTTGGTTTGAGAATCTTGTCTTCGTCGATTTTATGCGGTTTCTGCGAAGTATTGGCGGTGGTCGGGGCCTTGTCATCACCAACCTCTCCGTGGAGAGGCTGGATGCGCCGGGGATTGTCAATGCCAGAGCGACCTTTAAGGCGGAATCCAAATGAAAAAAGTGAAATCCTGGATAGCATTGACTGTTGCGCTTTATCTGGTGTTCCTTCTCTGGACACTTCCCGCCCATTATGTAGTGTCTTTTCTGGAAAAACGTAATGTTTCACCGGCCAAAGATTTTTCAATGTCGGGGGTCGAGGGGGCCTGGACAGCGGGTCGGATCCTGGTGATCAAAACCGGTGGGGTGGAGTTAAATAACCTGAGCTGGCGCTTCCAGCCGTTTGGATTAATCTTTGGCCGGTTGCAATTTGCGCTTGCCTCTGACTTTGCCGGTGGTTCAGTCGCCGGGGTATTGCGGGCTGGCCTCGGTAATGTAGAACTTGCGCAATTACAGGGGGGCGTTCCTGTGGTTGAGTTGGGGCAAATATATTTGCCGGGGTTTGAGTTGGCCGGAGTGGTGGAAATTGAAGACCTCGCTCTAATTGTCAAGGATGGCTATCTAAGCGGTGGTTCAGGGCAGCTCACCTGGCGTAATGCCAAGGTCAATTCTCCCTACCAGATGTCTCTGGGGGGCGTGAAGCTCGACCTCTCCACCGAAAACGATGGCATTTCATTTAAGGTTAATGACCTGGGTGAGGCTCTGCAGACCAGTGGCCTTGGCTTTTTATCCTCAGAGGGGAAGTATTCCTTCGATGGGACAATTGGCGCCCGGCAAGGTAGTTCGCCTGAACTCGCTACCTTTCTGCAGATTCTCGGCAGGCCAGGAGCCGATGGGATGGTAAAATTGGGATTTAAGGGGCAAATGGCCCGATTTTTTTGATAACGAGGAATATTCTGACAATGAAAGAAAATGGCAACGCAAGAACGAAAGCAATTCCAAGACCCTCTAATCAGTGTGGTTTTACCCTGATTGAAATCATGGTGGTTGTGGTGATTCTAAGTATCCTGGCCGCCATTGTGGTGCCAAAGATTATGGACCGACCGGACCAGGCCCGCATTGTTAAAGTATCCCAGGACATAAGGGTTATTGAGAGCGCTCTTAAACTCTATAAATTGGACAATTATTTTTATCCTTCCACCGATCAGGGCCTTGAGGCCTTGATCAGTCGGCCTGGAGACGATCCTGAGCCAAAAAACTGGAAAGACGGTGGTTATCTTGATCGATTGCCGAATGATCCGTGGGGCGGTGAATATCTCTATTTAAATCCGGGAGTGCATGGGCCGATTGATATCTTTTCCATGGGCGCTGACGGCCAACCGGGAGGTGAAGGGATAAGTGGTGATATCGGCAACTGGCCCGATGCCAAATAGCAAAGGAGACCGGTTTATTCGGGCCGGCGGTTTTACCCTGCTTGAGATTCTGGTCGTCATTGTCATAATCTCCATAGTCCTAAGTATGGCGACGATGTCTTTCGATACCGAGCCTGAAAAACTCGATCATGAGGGCAAAAGACTGGTTGCCCTGATGAAGTTAGCAGCCGAAGAAGCGATCATGAACTCCCGGGAATATAGAGTTGTTTTCACTGCAGACAGTTACGCCTTTGCGAAACTTGCTGGTGGTAAGTGGCAGGAACTTGGGGATGGGGTCTTCCGGCCCCGGGAATTGCCCGGAGAGTTTATTCTTGATTTGACTCTGGGCAATGAACCGGTAGAGTTGGTGGTAGATAATGGCGAGAATGAGAAGTCGAAAAGCTCGGCTGCCATTATGTTTCTCTCCAGTGGCGAAGTATCTCCTTTTGAACTGGTGATACAAAACACCTCTGGAAAAGAGATAACCATCAGCAATCAAAGCGGGGTTATTGAGGTGGACTCCGGCCAGCTATGACTCCCTTTCAAGAGCGCTGCTATCTTCCATTGAGTCTATCTTGTCATTCTTGCTCTTACCGCCGTGAATGGCTCGCATATAGAGGGCATGACCAAGGATAAAAGGAATACCTTCATCCTCACAAAGATCCGCCAGCCAATACCCAAGTGAACATGCATTCTGCCGAGACGACCAGATCCTCACGATACGGTTTTATGGCGTTTAAAAAATGCTTCGGGCTGGTCTTCAGGTTGCGGTGGAAAACCGTTTCACCATGCCTATCCAGAATACAGAGGTGTGTTTTGTTTGTGTGAAGGTCAATTCCGCAGTAATGTTCATGCTGTTTAGTGTAGAATCTCATAGTGAAGGTCTCCTTTTGTTGAGGTTATTGGTCTAACTCTCATCATACTGGAATGGGTCCAGAATGATTAAGGAGGCCTTCACCTGTTGTCACGGCGCTCAAAAGGGACGGATAATGGCGGTTCTCAACCGCCCTTCCGCCCCTTAGCTGAATCGTTCTGTGGAAATAATAATATGAAAATTATAAAAATTGTGGCTGCATTATTTATTGGTCTTCTGGTTACTCCACCAGAAGTTTTTGCACTTCGTTGCGGGAGCAAACTCGTTGCTATTGGAGATAGAAAAATTGAGGTTTTTCAAAAATGTGGGGAGCCAACGCTCATTGAAAAATGGAAGATTGAAAATACGACGTTTAAAACACGACGAAATAAGCAATATTCAACAGACATAATTGCCGACCGAGAAGATAAGCAAGAAATTAAAACTGAATACGTTGAAGACTGGACATATAATTTTGGGGCTAACAGGTTAATTCACTTCCTAACTTTCAAGAATGGCAAGTTATCTCAAATTGAGATTGGCTCAAGAGGATTTGCAGGTGAGTTCCCCTCTGATTTTGACAAAACCAGGTGCGGAAAACTCGTTGCACTAGAAGACCGCAAGATCGATGTCATTATGAAATGTGGAGAACCTGTTTTTGTAGAAACCAGAATGGAAGAAAAACTCACATCGAAGTCTTTGAGTAAACAAATTGGAGATGGACTTAGACTTATAGATGAAAATAAAGGGAGTTACATAGGTGGCCAGAAAATCGATATAAAACAGCCAACTAGCTACCATGAGAAAAAACTGTTTATGAATATTACTGATTGGAATTTTAACTTTGGCCCCCATCATTTCCTCCAATTCATTACTTTCGAGAATGGTAAAGTAACAAAAATCGAACATGGCGATTACGGCTATGAATAAAATTGCAGATCAAATGGTTAGACTTGACACGGGAATACGCTGGGTTCCCCAGTAGGTAGGGGCTCGCAAGTTGCCCAAAACGTCAAAAGGGTAATATTTGATAATCAGGAGAGAATATGAAAAGACACATCTGCTTTATTATCGCACTCAGTGTAATTAATATTTTACCTGTCTCCACATTGGCCTTCCAGGACATCAAGATTAAAAATCATTCCTTCTCAGTGATTACCGAAGACCAACCGCCATCTAACCCAGAGCAAAGTTTCAAGAGAACAGCAGTTTTTATCAAAAATGATGACTGCAATATCCAATACAAAGCAATGTTTGGCGAAATTATATTGGGCGAGGGAGCTACGAAGATAGAACTGTTCCCACACATTATCCAACTTGGCAATAATACGCTGAAAATCAGGTGCTTGGTTCAAAAAAATATCAGTGTGGAAGGGGTGATGTAAATCAAATATGAACAAGTCAAATTACATCTTAATCATTCTGGCAATATTAATTTTGGCGATTTCATTTTCTATCCATGGAAATGCAACGGAAGAGTATGCGGGAGCAACCGGATCAGAATGTAAAGTCTGCCATATTGACCCATTATGGGGTGGTGATCTTACCCAAGTTGGTCAGGGGTATTACTTGTCAGTCTCCCCTGGGGCGGAACAAAACAAAGCAAATAAGGGCTCGATGTCCTGGCTGTTTAAGCTGGTTATTGGCTACATTCATATTGTTACAGCATTTATGTGGTTCGGAACAATTCTCTATGTCCACCTTGTTCTAAAACCAGCATATGCGTCCCAGGGCTTACCGCGCGGAGAGGTTAAGGTTGGTATTGCTTCAATGGCCATCATGGCGACAACAGGATCAATCTTAACTTATTATAAGGTGCCATCTTTTGGCCTTTTGCTCTCTTCGCAGTTTGGTATTCTCCTTCTCATTAAAATGGTTGTTTTCTCCATCATGGTGCTTTCTGCAATATTTGTGGTTTTGGTAATCGGGCCAAAATTAAAAAAGAAAAAAAAGGTCAGTGCGTCTATGGCAGACGCACTAACACCTTCAGAATTAACTAACTTTGATGGTGAAGAAGGTCGACCGGTTTATTTTGCTTATAAAGGCAAAATTTATGATGTAACGCAAAGTAAACTGTGGAGAAACGGCAATCACATGAAAAGGCATCATGCTGGAGTTGATCTCACTGAAGTACTTGCCCAGGCCCCACACAGTGAAAATGAAATTTTAGCCATGCCCGAGGTTGGGCAACTGTCCGAGGGTAAAGAAAGTCCTCCTGCTGAAATACATAAAAAGATTTTTTATGTTATGGCGTATATGAATCTGGGGTTTGTTTTTGTTATAACGTTAATTTTAGCGCTTTGGCGGTGGTATTAACAGGCTGAAATCAGCTGGCAAGCAAGACACTTGATCAGAAGGGGCGCGGTTAAGTTTGCCGCTGGGTTACGGGCTGGCAAGTACCTCAACTGTTCAAAATAGGTAATTATAGTAAAGAAAAATCGTTACCAGGATAGGTTATCCTTGGGAAGGAGGAAAAAATGGATGAAGCGTTGAAGAGGAATGTTTTTCTTGTCAAAGAACATGTTGGAATGTTCAAGGCCGCGAACAACTACGATATTCTCGATCCTCAAACAGGCGATATTGTTTTGGAGTGCCGTGAAGAGCGGTTGGGAATAATAACAAAGCTTTTGAGGTTCACCGACTATAAAAGGATGACCCCGTTTGACATCCAGATAAGAACTCCCGATGGCAAGCAAGTCGTTCGTATTACCCGAGGCATTTCCCTGTTTTTGTCAAAGGTTAAAGTCCTTAATGGCCACGATCAGGTCATCGGAGGATTTAAGCAGAAGCTCTTCTCGATAGGTGGATCCTTCAACATCCTTGATGCCAACGACAATCCCGTTTGTCTGCTTAAAGGCAAATGGACAGGTTGGGACTTCAAGTTTATGGCTGGCGAGACCGAACTTGCGCATGTTACCAAGAAGTGGAGCGGCATCGGCAAGGAGCTGTTTACCAGTGCCGATAACTATGTGCTCGAAATATCTGAATCTCTCCCGGCAGACAATGCCAGCCGCCAGCTGATTATTGCCGCTGTTATGTGCATAGATATGGTGCTTAAGGAGTAGGGGTAATTCCGGGCCAGCTTAAACAGAAGGGAGAAGAAGTCCACAGGGGCCTTGTGGGCAAGTTTCGGACGAGGCATGCAAGGAGAAAAATGACCAGACCAATATCTGTATCAATAATTTCTTGGTTTTACATCACCTATTCGGTAGTAACGTTATTACCCAAAATATTTATTCTAGTATCTCCTGAGGCTTATGCCGGGCTGGAAGAATTAATGGCAGTTCACAACCACAATGAATTGGTCTCTGTCTCATTATGGTTTCAAATTCTATTTTCATATCTAACCTCTCTAGTGTTGGCGGTAGCGGGAATTTTGATGCTCAAGGGTTATGAGTGGGGGAGAAGTCTTATGGCAATATGGCTTCTGGGTGCCTCTCTTCTTACTCTTCTGGTTGCAGGTTTTTCATTGCCTTTTTATGTAAAAACCACTTTTGCTGTTATTGTTATAATTTTGTTGTTCCGGCCTAAGGCCAATGAATATTTCAAAGGCGACGAAGTTGTAAATGCATAACCCGTATAAGGCCTCCCCTTATCAAGATCGAAAAGTCCATTAAAGAAAGAACATCCTTCCTTTTTTCGCCCTGGCGTCGAGCAGCCAGATGTTTACCAGCCCTTCCAGCTTGTGTTTCATATTCGGTGGCGGACTCGGTCTGCACCAGACATTTATAGGGGCTCCGTCATTATCTGTTGGCAATGGCTCCCTCTAAATCTGGGCTTCAACTTTGATGAGATCAGAGCTGAACTTTATTGGGATTTTTGTCATATAAATTCTGGTTAAATCGCGTTCTTGTTGAAAAATAATCTGCTGGTGAAAAAGTAAGTCGTGCTAAAGTATGTAAGATGAACTTGAACGACGTGTTTTTATCATTATCAACCCATGATGACCAGACCATCAATCTATTGTTGGTCATGATTCTAATCTGGGTTTCCGGGGTTGTTTTTCGGAAAATGCGGCAGCCGCCAATGCTCGGTTAGTTACTGGGCGGGTTCATTTTCGGGCCCAGTGTGCTGGGAATAATCAGCCCAGGCGCGATTATCGATTGTTTGGCCGAGTTAGGGGTTTTTTCCTGATGTTCTATGCTGGCTTGGGAACTAATCCTAATGCCCTTAAGAGAATGGGCTGCCCAGCTGTTTTGGTCGGGGTTGGTGGGTTTCTCATTCCGTATGCAGCAGGTTTATGGCATAATCGCAGAAATCACCGGGCTGCACATCATTCTCGGGGCCTATATGGCCGGGCTTTTTGTTAAGGAAGGCATTGTTAATGAGGAGCTTTTGACAAAGATCAATGATCGGTTTGTTTCCATCACCTATGATTTTCTGGGGCCGATCTTTTTTGTCAGCTTGTCATTTCATATGACTCTGGATATATTCGCAACGCATCTGACCATGATCGTGGTCATGCTGCTGGTGGTTGTTGTCGGTAAGTTGGTTGGCGTCAGCCTGGGTGCCGCAATAGGCGGGATGAACAAGGCGGAAACAACACTTATTGCTATTTCCAAGAATGGCCGTGGAGCGGTTGAGTTGATTATTGCCTCGGTTGGTATTGAACTTGGGATCATTGATGATGTATATTTCTCGATCCTGGTGGTGGTGGCTTTTATTACCACTTTACTGCCGCCGGTAGTTATGGGAGCTTTTACTTAAACGCCATGGCTACGGTAGTTTGCGTAAACTGGAGAGCGACACCTAGTTGCTCAGCCCGCGTTATTTTTCGCGAGACTCCCATCATGCCTAATCTGTTGAGGTTCATCTATTGTGAAAATGCTTATTGCCCTGATCGGGCTGGTTCTTATCTTTGAAGGTTTGCCCTATGCTGCATTTCCAGAAGCAATGCAGAGCTGGCTGCGACAGCTGAGCGAGGCCCGGCCAGTTGTCCTGCGTACGGTTGGTTGGGTAGCGGTAGCGATCGGTTTGACGTTATGCTATGTTGCACAGCGAACCGGGCTTGTGGAGTGAAAACCAGCCATCTTTCTAATTGTTTACCGGCCCAGTAGACCTTGATTATCTCGTAGTTACTCTAATTTTTTCCCTGTGATTATCGTCAAAGCTGTTGGTTGGAAACAGGCTGTGGAGTTGCGGGGGTAATCGCCGACTACTGTAATATTTTGAGAGGAATGCCACTTGTTTAATGTGGAAGATTATAATTATCATTTACCGCCTGAGAATATCGCTCAGGAACCGGCAGTTAAACGTGATGAGTCCAGGTTGCTTGTTCTGGGCCGGAATGGGGCTTTGGCGGACAAGATGTTCGGTGACATTGTTGGCTTGCTCCAGTCGGGGGATCTTCTGGTGGTCAACGACACCAAGGTTTTCCCGGCCCGGATCAAGGGCTATAAGGAGACCGGAGGCAGGGTTGAATTGTTCTTGCTTGGCTATCCCCTGATTAAAGTGATTGGCGATGGCGACCCGCGACCTGGCTTGGCCGAGGCTGTTTGTCTGCTGAAGAGCTCAAAACGCCCCAAACTTGGTAGTCGTTTGTTGTTTGGCGATGATTTTACCGGGGAGGTGTTGGAGTATCTGGAGTCCGGTCAGGTGCGAGTCGCCTTATCTTTTCAGGGTGATCTTGATTTGTTGTTGAATACCCATGGTCAGGTGCCCCTGCCGCCGTACATTCGCCGGGTGTCTGGTGAGGAAATGTCTGATCGGCAGCGGTACCAGACGGTTTATGCCAAGGAGGTCGGGGCGGTGGCCGCGCCAACCGCCGGTCTTCATTTTACCCCGGAGCTGCTTTCTGCCATTGAGAAAAAAGGGGTACGCTTTGCCAATGTTACCTTGCATGTGGGTTACGGGACATTTTCGCCGGTCAGGGTGGATGATATCCGTGATCACGATATCCACAAAGAATATATAAGAATTCCAGACGAGACCGTTGATTTTATCAATAAGACAAAAGCAGCTGGGGGTCGGGTTTGGGCGGTGGGTACCACCACAGCCAGAGCTTTGGAAGATGCGGCGGGAACAGACGGGCTGGTGCACGAAAAAGAAGACTGGTGTGGGCTCTATATTTATCCGGGCTATAAGTTCAAGGTAGTCGATAATCTTATTACCAACTTCCATCTCCCCAAGTCATCGCTGTTGTTTCTGGTCAGTGCAATGGCCGGCTACACCAAAGTTATGGCCGCCTATAAACATGCAGTAAAACACGGCTATCGCTTCTATAGTTATGGTGATGCGATGGCGATAGTCTCCAGGGAAGTTGTCGGCCAGTGATTTTGTAATTACCTGTTTGACTCAGCAGGAGTCACACGAACTTTTTGCCTTGGGGCAGGAGGGGGGCTTGGTGCTCTTGTTGCTGTTTCCCTTGGCTTTAGGTGTGTTGCTGTAGCCATCGGCAAACCAGCCGCCGCCCTTTAGCTGGAAAGAACTCATGGAGATGATTTTCTTCAGCGAACCCTCGCAGGATGGGCAGGATGAGACCTGGTCGTCCGCAAGACTTTGCCAGATTTCGATAACTTCTTGGCATGATTGGCATTCATATTCATAGATGGGCATTGCTATTGTTTCCCTCGTGAACTTAAAAAAAATATAGACCGAAGGCGATTGCTTCCCACCCCGGCCTAGGTAATATTCTACGCGATTAAGTTAATGACTTTTGTTGGAAAAGTCAATCTCACTCTCCGCCCTTTTCTTCATGCCTCGTCCGCATAATCTTTGTGGGAATATCACTTAAGTTGGTTTGAAGCAAAAAACTTCATTGTCTACTTCAGTCAGGCAAGAACTATAGGTCAGCCGTATTGGTCTATGATTATTGCCTTTCCTTTTTGCTTCATGATTTTCCTTAGAATATATTGTAAGAAAAGATTGATAGGGAGCTGCTTTTGTAACTAGTCCTTTGTAGGATTACGAGCAGCTGGCCTGTGAAATTATTTGCTAGCTAGATATGGATGAGCAGTTGTACCTAATCAAAAAACAACTAAGATCCATTCCGACTTCATCTTGAGGTAGAGGGGGCCATGCACGCAAAATAAGAGAAGAAGAACAGTATATGTTCAGAATTTTGCAACAGAGATAATCCCCTAATGATTATGTTGTATGGTGAAAATGTATGCTGTCTTTTTCATATAGAATATTATTTCAATAGGAAAACTCTTGCTATTGCAGACATGGTAAGATATTCTCGGCTTAGGATAAGGAAAGATCTATATCAAAAGGAGGTTTGGTGTGAATAAAACGTTGGTAGAGATGGCTGCTGCCATCATTCAGTCCCAGAGTTCTTCTAAGGCAATGACCACTGATGAAGTAACTTTTGCATTGCAGACTACATTCAAGGCTCTGCAAGATCTTCAGGCCGATGAGGTCAAACATGCGACAGAAGGTATTGCTCCGGAAAGGCCTGGTTCTGCACCGGATATTTCACCTGATAAATCGATTCAGAAGAACAAGATTGTCTGCCTTGAGTGCGGCCAAGAGTTCAGGATGTTGTCACCGAAGCATCTTAAATCCCACGGTCTGACTGGGCGGGAATATCGGGCTAAACATGGTTTCTCCCTTAGACAGCCCCTTTGTGCCAAGTCACTCTCCGAGCGAAGGAAGAAGGCTGGTAAGGCAAGGGGCTTGCCGGAGAATCTGAAAAAAGCCATTGCTAATCGTAAGAAATCCGGCAGCAGAAAAACCAGCAAGAAAAAATAGTTAGTGTTTGGCTTGTAACGATTGTTTGGTGACTTGCAATCTACGATTATACCGCAAGGGCTAATTTTGTTAATAGCATGGGGAGCTGGTCAGTCTAATGGCCTTGGTCGCCATGCTTTTTTTGTGGGCGTTAAGGAGGTACTATGTGCATCTGTATTGTAAAGTAGCTTTGCACTTGGGGTAATATTTATTAAAGTAGCGACCTTGGAAAATATTTAATTTAAATCAAATTTTTGCTGAAGATAATCCCTCGCCGGGTGATTATAAAATCAGCGGGTTTTTATAGACGTCTCATTTTACGGGCACATCGATAATGATTGGTATCTTTGATTCCGGGGTTGGCGGCATGACGGTGGCGCGGGCTGTCGAGAAGGTGCTGCCTGATTATCCCCTGATATATTTTGGTGATTTGGCCAGGTCTCCCTATGGCCCGAAGAGTCCCGAAAAAATCATCCAGTACTCCCGCCAGAATACCAGGTTTTTGTTGGATCAGGGAGCCAGGTTGATCATCATTGCCTGTAACTCTGCCGCCAGTGTTGCTTCTGAGCTGATCAGGGATGAGTTTGACGTGCCGGTATTTGAAGTTATTACCCCTGCGGTACACCAGGCGGTAGAGGCTACCGTTAATGGTCGGGTTGGGGTGATCGGCACCAGAGCAACCGTCAGAAGTGGGGTTTATGAGCGGATGATCACGGCAGCTGATCCCGGGGGTAAGGTGGTGTCTTCTGCCTGTCCGCTACTGGTGCCATTGGTTGAAGAGGGTTGGCTTGATCGGCGCGAAACCAAAATGATCATCCGCCGCTATCTGTATCCGTTGAAGATGAAACAGGTTGATACTCTGGTTCTTGGTTGCACCCATTACCCTCTGCTGCGCGCAATTATTCAGGCAAAGATTGGTAAACGGGTTCAGGTTATAGATTCCGCCGAGGCTGTGGCCGTGGAGTTGCAGTCTTTTATTGAAAAAAATCCTGGGATTGCTGCAGATTTGGTAGCAGGGCCAGACAGTCGTTACTACGTCTCTGATGTCACCGATGCGGCTCTGGGGGTCGCGGCCAAGATCTTTGGCAGAAATATAAATTTGGAATTAGCTAATGGCAACCTCTAGGATAAAATTGGTCATGGCCGTGGTTTTGGCCTTTTTCATGGTGACCATTTCGGTTGAGGCAGGAGAGGAGCTGACCCTCCATGAGAAGGCTGCTAAGCTGCAAGCGACCTACGATAGTACTTTCAGTTTCACGGCTGACTTCAGCCAAATTACCTCGATGAAATTAAGCCGTCGCGAACGTCATGGTCAGGGGGCTCTGCTGATCAAGAAACCGGGCCTCATGCGCTGGGACTATCAGGAGCCTGATCATCAGGTGCTAATCAATGATGGTGAGATGGTGTCCATGTACTTCGCCGCAGCTGAGCAGATGATTCTTATGCCCGCCAAGGAGTATTTGCAGTCTGATGTGACCTATGCTTTTTTTGCCGGAACCGGTAATGTCTTGCGGGATTTTAAGATTAGCGCGGTTGCTGAAGATTATTGCTGTGGCCCCGCGCCCGACTTGAGGTTGGCTCCCAAGCAATCACACCCCCAGGTTGATTACCTGTATGTCTGGCTAAATGATAAATTCCTGATCAGTAGAATGCAGATTGTTGACCATTACGGCAGCATAACCGACCTTACTTTGACCAATATAAAATTGAATCTGCCGGTGGACCTTGAACGGTTCAAGTTTGTGCCGCCGGTGGGCACCGAGATCATCAGGCAGTAAGATGGCTAAGTTAAAATTCCGATCTCCTGCGTCGTAGAGCATTTTTGTTCGTTCGGCATACTAAAGTATGGCCTCACTCACAAAAACACACTACTCCTTGTGTCTCGAAATTTTAACTTAGCCATCTGGTGGTTGACACTGGATTTTTGCAGTTTTCACTTAACTGCAAAATATATTAATCCCTTTTTCTTAAATTTTCGGCTCTTGGTTATGTCGATCCATTAATATGGAGAGTTAGCCATAAAAAATATGATTCGAGCAGGAACCACAAAAGAGATTAAATGGGATTCGGGCAACTGGGTATTTCTTGATATTGGCTTTGCCAATAAATCTTCTAGCTGTGGTTTATTGTTCGGAAACGATGATCCCGATGAAGTCACATTTAATGAAGCAACTGAAATAATTTGCGAGTACTTATCAAAACAACAGCAAGCTACAAATCTAGTTATTGAAGCCCCACTTTCAGTTTCCTTTGACTTAAAAGGTAACCCAAAAGGAAGAAAACCAGAAAAACAAAATGGAAAAACCAGATATTGGTATGTTGGTTTGGGATGTACTGTACTGGTTGCTACTTTTTACTTAATAAAATCAATAACAGACTCTAAACCACCAGCTGAAGTCCGGCTGTTTGAGGGTTTTGTCTCTTTTAAAAGTAAGGGGAAAGTATCAAATCATTCGAAAGACGTTCTGCTTTTAAGAAGAGCTGTAAAAAAAACAGAACCGTGGAACATAATTAGTCCTAAAGATTTAAGGATGGATGAAACAGATGTTATTTCAAGTGCATTTAAAGTTGGTAATATGGATTATGGGGTTCCGCCAATCATTCAAAATCATGACGAACTAGCGGTCAACCTGACCGGAGAAGGCTCTATTGATCCCACGTCATTACGATGGTTGTAATATTATGAAGATCGCTATTCTTTCGGACAGTCATGATAATATTCCCAACCTGCGGGCCGCAGTCGATTATTGCAATAAGATCGGTATCATTATGCTTATTCATTGTGGTGATCTGATTTCACCCTTTATGCTGCTGGAGATGGCTCGGTTCAATGGGGCAGTGCATCTGGTCTATGGCAACAACGTCGGCGATCAACACCTGATTTCCCAGTCTTGTGGGACTAAATTCCCTTCGATATCCCATCATGGAACCTTGGGTGCTGTTGAAGCAGGCGGTTTGCGAATCGCTATTACTCATTATCCGGAGATGGCCCGTGGTTTAGTGGCTAAGGGCAGTTTTGATGTGGTTTGCTGTGGCCATAACCACCGTTATCAGGTAGAAGACAGTGATGGCTCTTTGTTGATTAATCCGGGTGAATTGATGGGTATGGATGGTCAGCCTACTTTCTCGGTTCTTGATTGCGCCAGCCGGACAGTCGAGAAGGTAGAGACTGGCAGGCCTTTGTTTCCCGAGGCCTAAAAATATAGTTTTTGAATCTGGGCTATCGGCTCAAATTATAATTAAGGAATATGGTGATATGTCTGATCCCGGTTTCGAGAAGAGTTTTGCGGAGATGTTTGATGAAGATTTTGCGGTCCCGGCGAATTTTGACCCCGGTCAGCAGGTTGAGGCCACGGTCATCAGGATCAGCGAATCGGGGGTGTTTATTGATGTTGGCGGCAAAAGCGAAGGCTATATCGTCCGGGAGGAATTTGTTGATGAGGATGGGCTGCTTACGGTAAAGGAAGGAGATAAGATCAAGGTCTATTTCTTGTCGGCTGCGCACAGTGAAATGCTTTTCACCACCAATCTTGGCTCGGGCTCAGTTGCCCAGACCCATCTTGAGGAGGCCCATGCCAGCGGCATCCCGGTCGAAGGTGTAGTCGAGGCAGAAAACAAGGGTGGCTTCGAGGTGAAACTCGCCGGCTCGGTCAGGGCTTTCTGCCCTTTTTCGCAGATGGATCTGCACCGGATCGAAGATCCTGAGGATTGGCTGGGCCGCAGCCTGTCGTTTGTGATTACTCAATATGAAGAGAGCGGTCGGAATATCATCGTTTCCCGGCGGCGGCTTCTCGAGGCTGAACAGCAGGAGCAAAGAGAGCAATTGCAAAAGACCCTGGAGGTTGGCGGGGTGGTTACCGGTAAGGTCACCGCCATCAGGGATTTCGGGGCATTTGTTGATATTGGCGGTCTCGAAGGGCTTTTACCGGTCTCGGAGATTGGCTGGGGTCATGTTGAAGATATTAAGAGCCATCTTGAAGTGGGGCAACAGGTGGAAGTCGTTGTCCTGAAACTTGATTGGGATAATGACCGCTTCTCTTTCAGCCTTAAACAAACCATGCCGGATCCGTGGAGTGTGGCGATTAGCAAATTTCCGGAGGGCACATTTCATTCCGGTAAGGTGGCGCGGCTGACCAATTTCGGGGCCTTTGTTACCCTGGCCGAAGGAGTTGACGGTCTGATCCATATCTCGGCCTTGGCCGGAGGGCGGAGGATCAACCATCCCCGGGAAGTAATCAGTGAAGGGGAGGTGGTCGAAGTGCGGATCGAGGCGGTTGAGCCGGAGCAGAAGCGGATCTCGCTGGCTCTGGCCACGGCGGTCAAGGCGGCTGAGGATGAGGGGCGGGAGGTGGCCAAGGTCCGTGATTATATCAGTAAGAGCCAACAGCAGTCCGGTGGCTCGATGGGTACCCTTGGCGATCTCCTTAAAAAGAAATTATCCGGGTGAGGGGCTTCTAGCTGTTTTTCAGTTATGACTCAGAATTTACTTAACATACCTGTATTCCAGCCCGAAGATGATAGCCCTTGTTGTGGTTCCTCTGTAGCACCACCGGCTGATGTCTCCGAGCGGGCCGGCTATACGATATGCCGGTTTGTTGATGGTTTTGTCGATACCGGTGCTGGGTTGGTGCCTCGGGTTGCCACGCATCTTACCTGGCGTGATCGGATTGGCGCAGCCAAGGTCAGGTTAGGGGCTTGGCGCGATAGCTATCTGGTCTCTCCGGGACTTTATTGTGTTGGTGATCCCGGCCAGGAATCGCCGGTTTTGGTTACGGCTAACTATAAACTTACCTTCGATTCCTTGCGTCGTGAACTTTCTACGCAGGATGTCTGGATTCTGGTGCTGGATACCAGGGGAGTTAATGTCTGGTGTGCCTCTGCCCATAAGACATTTGGGACTGATGAGCTGTTGCAGAGGATTGAGACAAGTGAGCTGGGCAAGGTGGTCAATCATCGCCGGCTTATCGTGCCGCAGTTAGGGGCGTCCGGGGTTGATGCCCAGGCTATCAAGTCAGCCAGTGACTTCGAAGTGGTTTGGGGGCCGATCCGGGCCGGGGACATCCCCCAATTTCTGGCTGATGCCAATAAGGCTGATGCTGCCATGCGTAAGCTGACTTTTACGCTGGCGGAAAGGCTGGTGCTTGCCCCCGTTGAACTGGCTATGACGATAAAGCCGACTCTGCTGATTCTGGTGGTGATGCTGGTTGTCTCCGGTCTGGGGCCGGGGTTCTTCTCGTTAGGAGTGGCCTGGCCCCGCTGGTTGTTTTTTGCGACTGCCTTATTAGTCGGGCTCTTGTCCGGGGTAGTATTGGTTCCGGCCCTGTTGCCCTGGCTGCCCTTTCGGGCTTTTTATCTGAAGGGGATCCTGGTGGCGTTGCCGACGGCTGCTGGGGTCATCTTCTGGTTTGGCTCATCTTTCTGGCCGGAGGTGGTTGCCCAGGTGCTCATCTGTCTGACGGCAAGTTCTTATCTGGCCATGAATTTCACCGGCGCCACGCCGTATGCATCGCCATCGGGGGTGGAGAAAGAGATGCGTCGGGCAATTCCGGCACAGATTGTGATGACCTTGGTGGCTGTGGCATTATGGGTGGCTAACCCCTTTTTGGGATAGGTAGATATGAAAGGATTCAGGTATATAGACGGGGTTGCAACTCTGGCACTCAATGAAGATGTCTGCATTGGTTGCGGAAACTGTGGGACGGTCTGTCCGCATAGTGTCTTTACACTGGTCAGTGGCAAGGCACGGATCGTCGATCATGACGGTTGTATGGAATGCGGGGCCTGTGCCAATAATTGTCCCGTTACCGCTATTGCTGTTACCCCGGGAGTTGGCTGCGCCTCCTATGTGATTCAGAAGTGGTGGATGGACCTACGGGGCAAAGAGGGGCCGATAACCTGTTGTTAGACAGGAGTGGTTTATTCAATCTTGTTGAGACTGCCCACCCCGAGGATATCCTTGCTAACCTTTTGCGGATTTCCGGAATAGTAGACATCGGCAATGCCGACAATACTGACGTTTAAGGACTCTGAGGCGTGGACGTTGGCGGAGTTGCTGCCTGAGACGTTCAACGTGGTAAATTGTGCTTTCAGGCCTCTGCTCTCCAGGTCGCCGCTGCCGGAGATATCGGCGTCGAATCTCGTTGCCCAGCCGGTTAACTCTATGTCGCCGGAACCCTCTGCCACCAGAGAAAATCTGTCGGTGTGCAGCTCGTGGACTTTAACGTCATCGGAGCCGGAAGAAATCAGGGCGTACAGATTGCCAACTGATATATCAAGGGTGATGCCAAGTTCGGTACAGATCGATTTTTTTGCATGTATAAGCACTTTGTTGCCGCTGGTTGTAGTAGCGATATGGGGCAGGATATTCTCATCGCCGGTAATCTTGACGAATTGTTGGGTCTGATTGCTCAAGATGTTGATCGTAAAAGCGCCGGAAACTTCCAGAATATTAAAAATCGGTAAATCCCGTTCCACGGTTTTTTCGATATTGTCTCCCTCGATACAGCCACCTTGGTATATTGCGGAAGTGTAAGCGTGGCCGGGGATGGCGGTAACCAGTAAGAGCATGGCTACTGTTAGAAAAATTATGAGCGGTGTGGTTTTAGTGGATTCAAAATTCATGACCGGCTTACCTTGAAATCATTGTTTGTTTTCTAATCATTTCTTTCTGTCTGGCAATTTCGAAAAGTATAATACCCGCCGCCACCGAGGCGTTCAAGGAGTTAATTTTCCTGGCCATGGGGATTTTAACCAGAAAATCGCATTGTTTTCTGACCAGTTTCCGGATTCCCTTGCCCTCCGAACCGATAACCAGGCAGGTTGGGTCGGAAAAGTCAGCTTCGTAAATTGTCTGCTGTCCTTCGCCTGCCGCCCCGAATATCCAGTATCCCGAGTCTTTGAGGGTGCGCAGGGAATCTGATAGATTGGTGACCCGACATATTTTTATATGGGCCAATGCTCCGGCCGCTACTTTGACCACGGTGCCGGTGATCTGCGCTGCCCGATCTTTGGGGATCAGGATTGCGATGGCTTTGGCTGCTGCGGCCGAGCGGATGATGGCTCCCAAATTGTGTGGATCACTGATTGAGTCCAGGGCCACTACCAAGGTCGGTTGTTCTTTGAGGAGCTCATTAAGATCAACGGTCTGGTGTCCCTTTATTCTGGCCAGGACTCCCTGGTGATTCGGGTTGGCTTCGCCTGGGATTGTGATTTTGGTGACGCTGCTGATTTTGATCCGCTGCTTTTCGGCCAAGCTGATTATGGTCTGCAGTTTTTTTGCAGCACCGGATTGCTGGATGGATATTTCCTCGACCTGCTCCGGTCCGTTGTGCAAAATTTCCAGGATGGGGTGGATACCCCAGATCAGTATTTCGCGGGATTCGGCCATGGGATCAGGTGTTGACTATAAATTCGGGGACAGGGGCCCCTGAACGGTTGCGTTTGGCGTGGCTGCGTGCGGCCAGGATTACTGCCTTGACCATTTCAATCGCCTCGTCAAGTTCATCATTGATGATCACATGGTCGTACATAGCGAGGCTGGCTATCTCCCTGATGGCGTTGTCCAGCCGGAGGCTGATGGTTTCCTCTGAATCAGTTGCCCTGCCGGTGAGTCTTTTCCTTAGTTCCGCCAAAGAGGGGGGGACGATAAAAATAGTTATCGGGCTGATATCTTTGTTGCCCTTGATCTGCCGGACCCCTTGGACATCGATGTCCAGGATGAGATCTGTGCCGGATTCCAGTTGATCAATAACCGCCTTCAAACTGGTCCCGTAGAGATTGCCATGTACTTCGGCAAATTCAAGAAATTCGTGATTGTCACGCATCCGGGCAAAAGCGGTCCGGTTCACAAAATGATAGTCCCGGCCGTCAATTTCACCGGTACGGGGGGCTCTGGTGGTGTGTGATATGGAGAATGACAGGGCCGGCAGATCGGCCATGACCGGTTTAAGGATGGTTGTTTTGCCGGCCCCGGAAGGGGCGGAAATAATGAATAGTTGACCGCTGATCATCAACATTCCTCTGGCGTGGTTGCCTCGGTAGGCGAAAAGGTTGCAAACCGTTGGGTAAGGGTCTCCGGTTGTACGGATGAGAGAATGACATGGTTGCTGTCGGTGATGATTATCGAACGGGTCCTCCGGCCTTCGGTGACATCAATGATCTTCTTTTGGTCCCGGGCCTCGTCCTTAAGCTTTTTCATTGGCGATGATTTTGGGTGGACGACTGCGATGATGCGGCTGGCTACCACCGAATTACCGAAACCTATATTGATTAGACGCTGGTCCATCTAATTACCTCCACTACTCAAGATTTTGTACCTGCTCACGCATCTTTTCAAGCTCATTTTTTATCTCTACGGAAAGATAGGCTACCTCGGCATTGGTTATTTTGGAGGCCAGGGTGTTTATCTCTCTAAGGAATTCCTGGAGCAGAAAATCAAGTCGTCGACCGGTCGGTTCACCAAGGTCGAGGAAGTTTGCAAACTGGCTTATGTGGCTCTGCAGTCGGACCAGCTCTTCGGTCACATCGGCTTTGTCGACCATGATTGCCACTTCCTGGGCCAACCTGGCTTGATCAAGTGCCACTCCATCCAGCAGGGTGTCAAGACGCTCTTCCAGAGTCGCTTTTTTCTCGGCAATCAGTTGCGGGATCATTCCGGCAATTTTATCCGCTGCTTCGGCCACCTTGGCAAGACGGCTGACCAGATCTTCTTTCAGGTTGGCGCCTTCTGTCTGTCGCATTTTCGTGCAATCATCAAGTGCGGACTTGAGGGCCGGCTGGATGCCGTCCGACCAGATCTCGTCAAGGTTTTCTTCCTGATTCTCCGAAGAAATTATATCGCGGTAGTTGGCGATCATGGCCAGGTCGGGCGGAGAATTCAAGCCGAGTTTTTCGTTTAACTCCTGTAGGCAGCGTTGGTATTGCCGGGCAAAAGCGAGATCGGTTTTGAGTTGTATCGCTCCCTCATCCTCACCGCTATAGCTGATGGTTACATCAATATGGCCCCGATTGTAGGAAGAAGTGATCTCTCCTTTTATCTGCTCTTCAAGGGCCGCGTACTTACGCGGTAGTCTGATTTTAATGTCGCAAAAGCGGTGGTTGACCGATCGAACTTCGGCGGTCCAGGTCCGGGAGTTGGCACCATATTCACCCCGGCCGAATGATGTCATACTAAGTGGTCTGATCATGATAAAGTTCCAATTATTTCTTCTTGGGATGTGGTGGCGGTCCCCAGCTTGCCGACGACAATGCCAGCGGCCTGGTTGGCAACCATTGCCGCTTCTTCGAAAGAAAGGCCCGCTGCTCTGGCCAGGGCCAGAGAGGCGATAACCGTGTCGCCCGCCCCGGTAAC
Source organism: Thermodesulfobacteriota bacterium (assembly GCA_039714535.1). Classification (GTDB taxonomy): domain Bacteria; phylum Desulfobacterota; class Desulfobulbia; order Desulfobulbales; family JAGXFP01; genus JAGXFP01. The sequence goes on from JBDLJC010000005.1 coordinate 58,293, forward strand.
ATCGAAGACTTCCTTGGCGACAGTAGGGATAAGAAAGGGTTTCTGCCCTTGCTCAAAAAGGGCCATGCCCGCCTCACCTCTGGTGATAAGCAGGGCATCTGCCTTGAGTTTATCCTGAATGATCTGGGCTGCCTTGGCCAGGCTTTCTTCATCGGAGATCTCAACTCCGGACATTAACTCCGCTTCATGGCTGTTGGGGGTAAGGAGGGTCGCCCCGGAGAAGCGCTCGATGTTTTTCGGTTTTGGATCGACAATAACCGGGATGTTCGGCCTGGTTTTCAGCCTTGCCATCAACGAGGACATCAGATTCTCGCTTATAATGCCCTTATTGTAATCGGAAATGATCACCGCCTGAAAAGAAGAGATATTATTGTCGATGAAGCTGAGCAGCTTGGCAAAATTCTCTTGCTGCAGCTCGCCGGTCTTTTCTCGGTCAAATCGCACTACCTGTTGGTGTTGCGCGATGATACGGGTTTTCTTTGTAGTTGGCCGGTTACCGCTTCTGATGATTCCGTCGGTGGGAGAACCGAGCTCATCAAGTAAGCCGAGAAGGTGATCACCCATAATGTCCTGGCCGATTAAGCCACAGATAGTGGCTTTACCACCCAGGGCGTAGATATTGTTCAAGACGTTTGCCGCACCGCCCAGCAGTAGGTTTTCCCTGGTTACATTGACCACCGGCACCGGTGCTTCCGGGGAAATCCGGCTTACCGATCCCCAAATAAAATGGTCGATAATTATGTCGCCAATAACGAGAATGTTGGTTTCGGGGAATCTGGCGAAAACCTCTTTGATTTTTTCCTGCATATTGCTGTTCACGTTTTGTCCTTATCGGGAGAGCCGTTTATTATGTGTCGAAGTAAGGGTGTACGTTACGTTTACCATGAGATAATCGATGCTACTAAGGCTTCTCACCGGTTGGGATGGCGGGGAGTCACTCAGCTTTGACTTTTTCCTCTGAACGCTGGGTCCTGTCAAGCATAAAATGTGTTTTTTGCGCCTTTTGGGGTTGAGGTAGCGCTTAGTTTTCTATGTCACTGAAACTGGCGCCCGCAAAGCTCAATTCAGTCGTAAAATAACGGTTTTTTTAGTTCCGCTTAATTAAGCAGCTCTGGATCTTTAGATTGTTTGTTTCGATCAAATAGCTAAATTACGCTGGCTTCTGCGCAGATCTGGAGATGAGTTCCTGGCCACCAGCCTGTCAGTCAGTAAAACTTATCAGGATGATTTCCAAGATCCTCTTGTCGGTTCAGGTCAGGTATTGTAAAAGAAGTTCAGCCTGGACCGGATTGATCCCGGCCCAGGCTGAACGGGGCATTACAAGATGAACAGCAAAACAGATTTATTCTTCTATTTCACACTCGCCATCTTCGCATTCGATGTTGGCGACCAGAAACCTGGCCTTCAATCCGGCCTTTTTTAGGGATTGGACCGCCATGTCTGCCCTGGCCCCGGTGGAGCAGTGGACCATAAATTCTTTATCTTTAGGCAGTTCCGCGATTCTTTTCTCGATTTCGTCCAGAGGGATGTTGATGGCATTTGCAAACATCCCTTCCGAGGTCTCTTCCGGTCCCCTGACATCAAGGATTACCTTGCCGGCAGACTTCTTAGCCATGACTTTTTTAAATTCTTTGATTCCTACTTCACCCTTGCCGGGCTTATATTGCCAGGAAATTTCGGAGCTCATTTTGCCGGTAGCAATCTGGTTACCTGCTGATTTCCATCCTGCAAAACTACCATCAACAGTTGCAATGGCTTTGTAGCCCCAGCCCTTGATTGTTTTGGCGCCTTTTTTGGTGTCTGCTTGGTTCCCATAAAGGATGATCGGAGCCTGGGATTTCATGGCCGGGAAATCATCTTCCGCGTCGGCAAGTTCGGCTAGAGGAATGTTGATCGCCCGCGGGATATGTCCGGCAGCGGCGTCTTTGGATGAACGGAGATCAACCAGGACGATATTGCCGGTTTTGATGAATTTGGTGCTTGCGACCACCATCTGCCCCGATTTTTTCCACCCGGGAACTCCTTTCAGCATTACTTTTATGTTGGTAAAACCCATTTTTGCCGCCAGACCGGCGGATTTAGGACTCATGCCTCAGGTGGGGCCTCCGCAATAGAATATCAGCAGCTTATCCTTATTGTCCTGGGGTAATAGGGTCTTGCCCTCTTTTTTTAGTTTAGCAACCGGTATGGAGGTCGCGGTGGCAATGTGACCGGCGGCGTAGCGTTTGCCCGGTCTTGAATCGATCAACATGTAGTCGGCTTGGGCCGCGATCATTTTAGCCAGTTCCTCAGGCACGATCTCGGTTACGCCTTTAGGCAGCTTGGCCAGTTTTGGTTTAATGACAGTAGCAATTTTGTCAGCGCCGACAACCTTGAACTTAACGATGGCCGCCTTGCCTTTCTTGGCATGCTCAAGTCCCTTTGTGTCATCGTTGAATTTAAGCATGACCAGGCCGAGCTTCTTGTCCTCGATGGTGATGGTCTTGGCTTTGTTGGACTTGCCGAGGACTTTGCCCTTAGTTACCGGCCCATCCTGTTGGGCGGTTGCCTGTTTACCTGCATCAACAGCGGCATGACTTAATGTCGGGCCGGACGTGACTATCAGGGCGGCACACAGGAATACCGGAATGCCGAGCATCAATTTTTTGAACTGCATAATATCCTCCTTGGTTTTGGTTAAACAATGTTCTCTTGGGTTAACTTTGCAAATTCTAGTTTCTTGTTATCTGGTCAATGCAACCCATCAGCTCTGCCGGTTCAAAAGGGGTGCAGAGGAGACGAAAGTTGTTGCCGGTAGTTCCTAGGACGTCGAATGTGTCCTCACTACCGTATGGGGTGATCACGATTGCTGGTAGAGTTATGTCTCTATCTTGTAATTGTTTGAGCAGCCTGCTTCCTTCGCAATCCGGTCCCGGTATGTCAATGATCAACAGGTCTGTCTGCTCTAGGCCGGTCTTTGCAGCTATCTCGGCCAGTGCGGTTCCCGCATCGTGGCAGCTGGTTACCCTAAATTTGGCCTGTTTCAACAACAGAGTCAGGATACGTTCCAACCCTTTTTCGTTTTCGAGCAGTAAAATGTGCTTCTCGGGCATGTGTGCCTTTCTCTGGATGATTTTATATCTGACTCTATTACCTAGCAACTGCTATGCCGTGGCTGGTTCTAATGTGTAACTGATTGTTATTGTTCTAAAAAATGGCTGCATTTCGGCATGTGCTCTGTTGCCGAAGGGGTGCAAAGAAATTTGCTTGGTTCATATGGGGGCGGTGGCAGACCTTTGTCGACGGGATTTACGCTGGTGAGGCTGGAGTGGGGGGCAAGGAAAATTGCACCCCTTCCAGGCGGATATATGGGGCTTATGTCCAATTTTCCGCCTTGATGCATCTATTTGAAATTATATGGATTTTAGTGATAGGAATCTAGTCGCCATAAGGCAGAATCCAGAATGAGGAGAGCTGACTCCTAAATTCATATTTGCTATGAGGGTTCGGGAAGGGTAGGACGGTTGGTTATACCTCGTTCCGGCTGTTATCTTTTTTAAGACGCCAGTTCAAAGCCTGTCTGGTTATTCCAAGCATTTCGGCGGCAAGTCGCTGATTGCCATTGGTTCGCCGCAGGGCTTCCTGGATCAGGATATTGCCGGTCTGTTTCAGGGATGGCAGGGTGTTGAGACTGCTGAAGGGAGTGAGGTTGGCGTCATCCGATCTTATGATTGAGGTTGGTTCCATTTCCTGCTGGAGCATTATCTGTTTTTTGAAATGATCCATGCCGATGGTGGTGCTTTCCTGTCTGCTCAGGGCATCCATGACCATATTGCCCAATTCTCTGATGTTGCCCGGAAAGTCATAGGTGGACAACAGGCTGATCAATTCCGGTGGATATGCTGGCTTATTGCGCTTAAGCTTTTTGGCGGCCTCCGCAAAAAAATGATCAAGTAAGATGGGCAGGTCGTCCAGTCTTTCCCTTAATGGCGGGATTTCAAGGTGGTGGGCCCGAAGACGGTAGAGCAGATCCCGCCGGAAATTTTCATCGTTATGCATTTCGCGGAGAGAGCGATGGGTGGCGAAGACCATCCGGCAGTCGGTGAGTTTGGCCATGTCGGAACCCAGGGGCATGAATTCCCTTTCCTGGATAAGGCGGAGCAGTTTTACTTGGGAACTGGTGGCTAGATCGCCGATTTCGTCGATAAAGAGGGTGCCGCCGGCTGCCTTGCCGATGAGGCCCGCCCGGGCCTTGTCGGCACCGGTAAATGCCCCTTTGATATGGCCGAACAGAGCGTCGGCCAGCATGTTCTCATCCAGCCCGGCAATGTTGATCGGCACAAAATCACCTTGGCGACCGCTCAGCCTATGGATAGCTTGGGCGATTAACTCTTTGCCGACTCCGGTCTCACCGGTAATCAGGACCGGTTCGCAGGTGGAGGCGATGGCCTCGACGTACTGGAACACGGAACGCATACCCCGGTTATGGGTGATGATTCGGGAGAAGGCCTCGGGGTGGTCCAGGGTGTCATGGAGGAAGTGTTTTTTCAGGGTTTCATGTTCACGGCGCAGGCGGCCAAGTTCGATGGCCCTGCGGACCCCGTTGACCAGCCGGTCCTCGTCACTGACCTTGGTGAAGAAATCGTAGGCGCCAAGTTTCATACAGGCGACGGCGGTCTCAACCAGATCTAACCCGGTAATGATAATAACCGGCACTCCGGGGTGGCTTTCAACCACCATGGGTAATAATTCTTCACCGGAGAGATTGGGCATGGTCAGATCGAGAACCAGGGCGCTTACCGGTTGGCTGGCCATGATCTGCATGGTTTGGCGGCTATCGTTGCAGGTCAGGATGTTATTGATCCCGGCGGAGCGGAGTTTCAGGCTGAAGCTGTTCAGCCAGCTATCCTCGTCGTCTATCAATAAAATGGGCTGAACCGGGAACATATTTTTGGTGACAGGCATGGGTTAGCTCCCCCTTTGTTCTAGATTGATTTCAGCAATGGGTAAGGTTATCGTCACGGTGGTGGTCCGGTCGGTTGACGAAAAATTGATCTTGCCGCCATGCTCCTTGATGATGCCAGCTGAAACCGAGAGGCCGAGGCCGGTGCCTCCCGTCCTGCGTTTGGTTGTAAAAAATGGGTCGGTTAAGCGGTGAAGTGACTCAGGTGGGATGCCGCAGCCCTCATCCGCAACCTTTAGATAAACCTGTTGTCCGTCCTTGGTCGGGCCGGTTTCGATGGTTATGGCTGCCTCGTTGTTGGGCAGGGCGTCGCAGCTGTTCTGTAAAAGATTGATGACGACCTGTTCAAGGCGCTGGCTGTTGCCACGGATAGGGGGGAGCTCGGCTCCGTATTTTTCGCCAAATTTCTTGCTGCTTTTCTTGAGTAGATTGCCGGTCAACCGCGCTGCGGTCTTGGCTATTTCGTTGATGTCGAGCAACTCCATTGACCGGGTATTGTCCTGGCGGGCATAGTCTTTCAAGTCTTTAACGATGGCCCTGATCCGCCTGGAACTTTCCTCCAGCTCCTTGAAGAGTTTAGGGATCTGCTCCTTCATCTCGGAATATTCAAGCCCGGCGACCAGAAAGTCTCCGTTTTCAGCATAGTATCGTTCTAGAATCGGACTGACGCTTGCCCAGGACTTGGCCAGCATCGGGGTATTAAGTAGAGAGATGCTGTTGGGATTGTTGATTTCATGGGCCATTCCGGAAACAAGGAGGCCCAGAGAGGCCATCTTGTCCGCCTGGATAAGCTGGCGCTGGTGGAAATGGCTCTTCTCTTCGGCTTGTTTGCGTTCGGAGATGTCCCTGATAATCCAGATCGAGTGCCACTTGTCTTTTATCCTGGCCTCGGATAATGACAGTTCCACCGGTAGATCAGAGCCGTCCCGCTTTTTGGTGATCAGTTCGATGGTCTCCCGGATCGGACCCTCGTTGGTTGGAGGATTTTTGATCGGCTCTTCGGCCTGGTCCTCAAACAGTCTTGGTGAGATCAGGGGATGGATCGGTTTACCAATTACCTCAAAATTTTTGTAGCCGAACATCTCCGCTGCGGTTTGGTTCCAGTAGGAGATATTCCCCTGGTGGTCCATCAGGACAATGGCATCCTGAGCCGAATTTGCCAGGTTCCTGAAGTTCTCCTGATTTTCACGCAGGGCAGCTTCAGCGTTTTCCCGAGCCCGCGATGTTTTTACATATTGCTGAGCCAGTCGCGAAAGGTCATCGGCCATTGTTCTAATCTCTGCCGGGCCTGTCCAGTCGAACCTGAATTCTTCGTTATTGTTCATAACCCGATCAAGACCGGTCAGGATCTGTTCCTTGATTGAGTCGATCTTGCCGGCGATACCGTTGGCGATCACAAAAATAATGGCTGCCAGGAGCAAAGTTATTGTAATGATGTTACCGATCAGAGACCTTTTCCACTTAAGGGCGGCAGTGCGGTCAACCTCGGTGCCGATCCACAGGGCCGGATCCAGGCCGTCCAATATGACCGGCATCCAGGTTATCGTGTCTCCGGTGGCGCTCTCCCAGAGGGCTGCCTTCTTTTTGCTTAGAAGGGGCTGGAGTCCGGGAAAATCTTCAAGGGCGCTGGTGGTGGGTGCTATTGTAAGTTTTATGGCGTGTGGCTGATGGATGTAAAGCCCGGTGGGACTAATCCAGAGGGCATTGAGATATTTGGCCAGAAATATCCCGGTGTCTATCCGGAAAGAGGCGGTGATCAGATTTTCTTCGGCGCCGATGGTTGTCGAGAGGAACAGCTCTCTGCTGTCGCTAGCTATGTTGCGGGTCAATCTTTTCTTGTTGGTGTGATATGGTCGAAATATTCTGTCGTTGCGCAACAGTTCCAGTTTTTTCTGATCGTTGTGGTTGTAAAGGGTTATTCCCAGTATGGCATCCTGGGACGAAAACCATGAGTTAAGCAATTCGATAAGTTGCGGGGATGGGGCAATTGTGGATTCGGAGTTAATGATCTCCCTAATTTCCGGCAGCGTGGCCACCGCATGCAGGGTTTGTCGATAATGGCCGATGTCCCCGTTAAGGTTGGCCAGTTCAAGTTCCTGACGGACCTCGGCTTGGCGCAGACCCACCTCTTCGTGCCTTTTGATATGGCCGCTTAGATTTACCCCGACCAAGGTCAGGAGGGGAATGATGCCAAGGGCGAAAGCGATCAGAAATATCTGGGAGCGTGTGTTCATCGGCAGACTGTTGCCCCGTGGTTGTAATAGTCTGTGGTCATGTTGTTGATCTTTGTAATTGCTGGTGGTAACATCCCGACGCCCTTATCTCACTAGAAATTGCCGATTTTACAGGGGAGCCAATCGTGATTATTGTTGATCAAGTGCACAGCGCGATAATTATCTAACTATATAAACAGCTTGATGGATTAGTTCATGAAAAAAAATGATATGCCACCCAAAAAAGAATTTCCGGAAGGTATGGTGCCTCTGGGTAATGCCAAATTTAATTTTGCCTGCCATTCCGGGGTGAAGTGTTTTACCCACTGTTGTCGGAAATTGGAATTATACCTGTATCCTTACGATATTATTCGTCTGAAAACCAGACTTGGGATCAGTTCCGAGGATTTCCTTAATCGTTATGTTGGAGTGGGAAAGGGGACCAATCCCTGTTTCCCGGCGTTGAGGCTGACTATGCGTGACAACGAGGAAAAGACCTGCCCGTTTCTGGATGACAACGGTTGTACCGTCTATGAAGATCGGCCCTCGGCTTGTCGCACCTACCCCTTGGAGCGGGCCGTTGATAGGAGTGGCGGCGGCAGTCGACCCCAGGAATTTTATTTCATGACCGACCACTCTTATTGTCTGGGCCACGGGGAAGAAAAAGAGTGGTCGGTCAAAGAGTGGGTCAGGGATCAGAGTCTGCAGTACTATAACCAGATGGACGATCTCTGGGCTGAAATGGATACCCTTTTTGCTGACAGCCGGATCTGGCGGGGTGAAGGATCGGCGGGGCCCCGACAGCTTATGGCCTTCCTGGCCTGTTATAATATTGATCGGTTCCGGCAGTATGTTGCTGATCACAAGTTGCTTGACCAGTTCCGGCTCGACAAATCCCGGCGCAAACTTATCGAATCAGATGATGAGGCCTTGCTGAGATTTGGCTTTGACTGGTTGAAGTTTGTCCTGGCCGAGCAGCCTGTTTTACAACCCAAACGCTGATTGTCTGCTTAAGGGCTCGGCTAGCCCCGGGGGGTTATCTGTTACCTCTGCATAAAAACGATCAGCCTCTGTCTATGAATGAAGGGGCGACGGGTTGTTGGCCTGACAAGATCGGTGTGGTTCCAGTTGTCCTGTTCTTGTCTTTTGCACGCGGGCAAATTCTCTCATGTATGGACAGATACTAACTACCTGCTAAATATTTGTCATTTTTGAAAAGGCCGGCTTGCCTGATGCCGTTGGCGAAAATATAGACGCCTTTGCCGTTTTTCTTGCCTTTTTTGAATTCGCCGGTGTAGCTGCTACCGTCACCATATTTAAAAGCACCCTGGCCATGGAATTTACCCCTTTTGAGGTTGCCCTCGTAGCGGGCGCCATCGGGATAGGTCATGACTCCCTTGCCGTCAGGGAGGTTGTTGACGAAATGGCCGGTAAATTTGGTGCCGTTGGCGTATGAATAGGTGCCCTCACCGTAGATGGCGCCGGCCATGAAGCTGCCGGTGTAAGTAGCGCCGCCTTGGTATTTGATGGTGCCATCGCCATCCGGTTGACCATTCAGGAAGGTCCCCTTGTAAATCGTCCCATTTGAGTAGGTCATGGTACCCAAGCCACTTATCTGACCATCTTCAAAGTCACCTTCGTATGAACCGCCGTTTTCGAACTGGTATACGCCCGTACCTTCAATGCAGCTGCCGCTGACGCATGCAGCCTCAACCTGGGTAGTGGTCAGAAGAAAGGTAAGCAGAGAGATTGTGAAAATCAGTTTGTTGAGCATGCTGAGTACCGTTTTGTAATGATTTTTATCGCTGTATGAGTAACTGGTGGTAGAATTGCTATGTGATTATAAATGATTTTTGTAAGACTAACGACATATAATTGCCAATTTTTCTAAGTTTGTACGGTTCTTTTTGTTAGGCCTGAGGTTGCCAGCTGAGGAGTGTTTGTTATGAGATATTATTCTCCCGTTGTCCGGATTTTGTTTTGTGCTGTTTTTATAATGGTTTTTGGCATGATTATAGTTTCGGTTGCCGGGGCAGAAGTTGATGTCCGAGATTCGATAGTCAAGGTTTTCGCGGTCCAGAATCGTCCGGATTACACCAACCCCTGGAATATGTTCGGTTCAACTTCGGTGAGTGGTTCCGGCTGTGTAATCAAAGGCAACCGGATCCTGACCAACGCCCATGTGGTCAGCGACCAGACCTTTATTCAGGTCAGAAGTTTCGGTAAATCGAAAAAATATGAGGCCAGAGTAGAGGCCGTGTCCCACGAGGCCGATCTGGCGCTGTTGAAGGTTGATGATGCTAATTTTTTTTGGGGTATCGAGCCCCTTGATATCGGCGATCTGCCTCAGGTTCAGCAGGATGTGATGGTCTATGGCTTCCCCTATGGTGGCGATACTCTTAGTACGACCAAGGGCGTGGTGTCACGAATCGAGCATCAGGTATACGCCCATAGTCTCATGGGTTTTTTGGCAATCCAGATTGATGCCGCCATTAATATGGGCAGTAGCGGCGGCCCGGTTTTGCTGGGGAATAAGGTGGTTGGGGTTGCTATGCAGTATATGGGTAGTGCCGAGAACATCGGCTATATGGTGCCGACCTCTCTGGTCGAACATTTTCTTGAAGATCTGAAGGATGGCAGCTATGACGGTTTCCCAGATGACGGCATTATCTGTCAGTCCATGGAAAATGAGGGGCTGCGCAAGAAATACGAGCTTGGCTCGGACCAGTCTGGTTGTCTTGTCTATCGGGTGGTCCCCGGTTCTCCAGCCGCTGGGGTAATTAGGCCCGGTGACGTGGTCCTGGAAATTGACGGCCATAATATTGCCGAAGATGGGACCATCGAGTTTCGTCCGAAGGAAAGGACCAGTATGAATTATTTCACCCAAATTCATCAGTTGGGTGAAGAATTGTCCCTGAATATTTGGCGGTCGGGAAAAGAGCTGACCCTGAAAATTATTCTGGATATACCGGCTGGCCAGAACCAGCTTGTCCCAGTCGAAAAGCACGATGTGCGGCCCACCTACTACATCTTCGGGGGACTGATCTTTTCGCCGCTTAGTGTTAATTATCTGAAGACTTGGGGAGGGAACTGGTTCAACGATGCGCCCAAAAACTTGCTGGCGCGGTACTATTTTGACCATCTATCCCAAAAGGACGAGGAGATTGTTAATCTGGTGCGGGTTTTGCCTGCTGAAATCAACAAAGGCTACCACGATTCCGGGGATTATCGGATCGTCAAGGTTAATGGCGTCCGGATTAATAATCTCAGGGACCTGATCCGAATTGTGACAGAAAGTAGGGATGACTTTGTGGTGTTCTCAGACCGTTGGGGGGCGTCGATTGTGCTTGATCGTAAGGGAGCTGAGTTGGAAAATGGCCGGATTCTAGAAAAATACCGGGTTCCTAAAGATCGGTCAAGTGACCTTGAATAACTGGCAAACTTGGGTTTAAAGCTAACTTTTCGGCCCCTTCTTCTGCCAGAATTTGCTTTTCCTTTGGACCAACTCAGGTGCTTTCGTGGCGTAGGTGACCGCTTGGTAACCGAGGACTTCTTCGACTGCAGTGGTGAAACCGGTTGACGGCATTATTGAGCTGTCTTTCGGAATTTCGATATCAACCTCGCCCCGGTTGTCGTAATGGAGGGTCAGGCGGATCGGGCAGGGGCCGTGGTTTTGCAGGACCATCTTTTTTAGATCTTCGATGCGTCGCCGGCTGACCTGATCGGAACGGAGGATGATCCGGGCTGAGTCGATGTATTTCTGCCGGGCCTCTTCCAGGCTTATAATCTCGTCGGCAATGACCTTGTTGGTCTGCTCGTCTATCTCGGCCTTGCCCTGGATTATCAAGGGCACATCCTCATCAAGCAGGTTCGCGCAATCCTGGTAAACTTTCGGAAAGACAACTATTTCAGCGACGCCGGAGATGTCTTCCAGGGTGAGGAAGGCCATTCGGTCCCCTTTCTTACTGATGATGTTCTTCCGGGTTTTGAGCAGACCGCCTACCCTGACCGCCTGGTTGTGTAATTCGCCCAAGCCGGTCAACGTGGAGGTGGTAACCATTTGCAGCTCCCGGCGATGGCTGTCCAGGGGGTGGCCGGTAAGATAGAAGCCGACGGTCTCTTTCTCGGCGGCCAGTTTGTCCTTTTCCGACCATTCTGGCATGTCCGGTAATTTGATCTCGATAGATTTGGCGGCCTCTGTCTCCGGCAGCACCCCGAACAACGATTTTTGTCCGGAAAGTTTGTCTCGCTGGGCCGCCTGGGCCTGTTCCATGGCCGTATCAAGAATCGCGAAGAGCTGGGAGCGTTTGGCGCCCAAAGAGTCGAAGGCCCCAGCCTTGATCAGACTCTCGATGACCCGCCGGTTGACCCGCCGGGAGTCGATCCTGTTGCAGAAATCGGCCAGTGATTTGTAGGGACCGCCGTGCTGTCGTTCCTCGATAACAGAATCAAGGGCCGAGCCTCCGACATTTTTAACCGCGGCGAGACCGAAGCGGATGCGTTCATCGATTACCGCAAAATCGCTGTTGCTCTCGTTGATGTCGGGCGGCAACACCTCGATATCATGCTCCTGGCATTCGTTGATATAGAGGACGACCTTGTCGGTATTGTTCATGTCGCAGGAAAGCAAAGCGGCCATGAACTGGGAAGGGTAGTGGGCCTTGAGATAAGCGGTTTGGTAGGCAATCAGGGCGTAGGCGGCGCTGTGGGATTTATTAAAGCCGTAGCCGGCAAACTTGGCCATCAGGTCAAAGATGTATTCGGCCTTGTCGGCGGGGACATTATTCCCCGCGCAGCCGGTCATGAACTTCTCTTTTTCGGCGGCCATGACCTCCGGTTTCTTTTTACCCATGGCCCTCCGCAGCATATCGGCATCGCCCAGAGAGTATTTGGCCAGGACATTGGCGATTTTCATGACCTGTTCCTGATAGACGATTACCCCGTAGGTTTCCTTCAGGATCGGTTCCAACTGCGGTAGTGGATATTTGGCCACCATCCGGCCATGTTTGGTTTCGACAAAGTCTGAAACCATGCCGCTTTCCAGGGGGCCAGGCCGGTAGAGGGCCACCAGGGCGATCAGATCACTGAAGACCTCGGGGCACATGTCGGTCAAGAGCTTGCGCATGCCGGAACTTTCCAACTGAAAAACCCCGAGGGCATCACCGCGGCACAGCAGATTATAGGTTTTGGCATCGTCGAGGGGGATATTGCTGATGTCGAGGCGGCGATCAATGGCATCTTCGATCAGGACGACGGCCCGTTCAATAACGGTCAAGGTCTTGAGGCCGAGAAAATCGAATTTGATCAATCCGGTCTGCTCGGTATGGGTCATGTCGTATTGGGTCAGGATCTCATCTTTCGAGCCCCGGGCCATCGGCAGATATTCGTACATGGGGCCGGGGGAGATGACTACCCCGGCGGCGTGGGTGGAGGTGTGCCGGGGCATGCCCTCCAGGACCATGGAGATCTCTATGAGTTTGGCAATCTCCCGGTCTTGGCGGATTAGTTCCTTGAGACGTGGCTCTTGCTCCAGGGCTTTCTTGATGGTGATCTTTAGCTCATCCGGGATTAGTTTGGCGATTTTGTCAACTTCACCGTAGGGAATGGCCAGGGCGCGGCCGACATCCCGAATAACGCCCCGAGCCTTCATGGAACCGTAGGTGATGATCTGGGCGACATGGTCGGCCCCGCCATATTTTTCCTGGACATATTCAATAACTTCCCCCCGCCGCTCTTGGCAGAAATCCACATCGAAATCCGGCATTGATTTTCTTTCGATGTTGAGAAATCTCTCGAAGATAAGGCCGTACGGGAGGGGGTCAAGATCGGTTATCAGCATCGAGTAGGCCACTAGACTGCCGGCGCCGGAACCACGGCCCGGACCGACTGGGATGCGGTTCTCCTTGGCCCAGCTGATAAAGTCGGCCACCACCAGAAAATAGCCGGGGAAACCCATGCTCTTAATAACATCGATCTCCATATTAAGGCGGTCTTGGTAGAGCTTTTCCTGTTCGGGGCTGAAATCATCGCGGAGCCGGATGATTTCCAGCCGTTTTTCCAGACCGTCGCGGGCCGCCTTCTCAAACAACGAGTCAAGGCTTTCCCCTTCGGGAACCGGAAACAGCGGGAAGTGGTGCTCACCAAATTCCAGTTCGAGGTCGCAGCGGGCCGCGACTTTAACAGTATTGGCGATGGCCTCGGGGCACCAGGCAAAGCTCTCTTTCATCTCCTGGGGGGATTTGAAATAGAGTTGGTCGGAATCGAAGTGGAAGCGGTTCGGGTCGTCAATGGTCCGGCCGGTCTGGACGCAGAGTAACACCTCGTGGGCATGGCTCTGGTCGCGGGTCAGATAATGGCAGTCGTTGGTTGCCACCAGCGGAATCCCGGTGTCTTTGGCAATTTCAACCAACCCCTTGTTGACCGTGGTCTGAATGGGGATGCCATTTTCCTGCAGTTCCAGGTAGAGCCGGTCGCCGAAGATGTCGCGCAGTTTCAGGGCCTCGGCGGTAGCTTTTTTCTGGTCACCGTTTTTCAGGCAGCGGGCCACTGCGCCTCCCAGGCAGGCGGTTAAGGCGATCAGGCCCTCATTATATTTTTCAATAACCTCCATATCAAGGCGCGGTTTATAGTAAAAGCCTTCAAGTTGCGCGATGGAGGCGAGGTGCATCAGATTCAGGTAACCTTTCTTGTCCATGGCCAGGAGGACCAAGTGGTGCAAGACCTTCGATTGGGCATTCTTAGTGTGCCTGCTGCCCGGGGTAACGTAGAACTCACAGCCGAGGATGGGTTTCAGCCCGGCTTTTTTGGCTTGGTTATAAAAATCCAGGGCTCCGTACATGGCGCCATGGTCGGTAATGGAGACCGTGTCCATGCCGAATTCTTTGGCTTTATCCATCAGATCATTGGGGCGGATGGCGCCGTCCAGCAAGCTGTAATTGGTGTGGACGTGGAGATGGACAAAATCAGCGGTTGGTATCTCGGGGCTCTGGCTGTCGCTCATAATTTCTCTGATAAGCTTAAATTGAGACTGTCCTGGGCAAACAGGGCGAGGACAGTTTGGCTGGCGTCGTAATAATCCCGATCTACTGCGTAGTAGCGCATTTTTTCTCGCTCGGCATACCGTGTGTATGGTCTCACTCGTAGGTAAGCGAACGGAGTGAGACTCCGAAAATACACCACTCCCCGGAGTTTGCGTTTACCTGGATATCGAAATTATTACTTAGCCCTCCTGGTAATTGTTACGAGTTCATCAGTTTTAGGAGGATAAAGCTGAGTTAAGCCGCTTGTCGGCTTAAACGAAACTTATGCCCTTGTGGTATAAAATCTGATTACGGGAAGGTACTATAGCATTGGATGCGGGGATTGAACAGCTGGAAATTGGTAGTGTTGCAGTTTTTATTGGTGGCTGAAATAACTAATATAATCGGTTGGTTATGAGGGTGGCGGTTTGGGTAGTTCGTGGCCTGTCAGAGCCTGGAGGCTGTCCCATAAATCTTCTTGCTGGTGGGGTTCCAGGGTGATAATGGGCCTTTTTTTTTGCTGGCGCAGGTGGCTGAACAGACCGGAAAAATCAAACCCTCCGGCACCGATGGCCAGATGATCGTCACCATCACCGGAATTATCGTGAAGATGCAGTTGGCTTAACCATGGCAAGAGAGGAGTCAGCCAATCCTGCCAGGTGTTTTTGGCGAAGGCCATGACATGGCCCACATCGAGACAGAAGCGGGCATAAGGTGAATCGAGGGTGGTGAGGATCTTGAGATGCTGGTCAGGTGTGGTTTCGTAGGTGTTTTCAAATGCCACCGGGATCTGATGGGATTCGGCAATGGTCAGCAGTTTCTGCCAGGTTTCGATTGAGTTGGCCAGCCACTCTTCCTGTTTGAAAGTGTGCTTGTTATCTTCGTAGCCGAGGTGGCAGACGATAGAAACTGGTTCGAAAATGTCGATCAGGTCAAAGGCCTTGCCTAATTTGGTGCGAGTGGCGGCCAGAACAGCCGAATCAGTGGCACCCGGGGCCAGATCGCAGAAGGGCGCGTGAATGGTGCAGGCGAGTCCCTCACTCTTAAAGGCTTGGGCGACCTGCTTGAAATCTTTGCTTGAATTTTCATAGAGGCAGGAGCCCTCAAGGCCGATCTCTGGTTGAAGGTGATTGTCGATAAAGACCCCAAGCAGATCTTTTTGCAGACGCTCGAAAGGAGCATTTATGAAAAGGCGGGAAGTCAGTTGGGCAAATTGCTCTTTGTTCCCGGGAGTTTTAGTCAAGACTTTTAGCCTCTTCAATCAGCATGATCGGGATATTATCCCGGATTTCATAAAGAAGGCGGCAGTTTTCGCAAATAAGACCATCTTTCTGTTCGTTAAATTTAACGGCCTGTTTGCATTTAGGGCAGGCCAGAATATCCAGTAGTTCTTTTTTTATCATTGGGTTTGCCTCATTGATTTTTAGCGTAGATGATTTGTGGAATAAGGTTGTCTCTGTATTTTGGCTTTTATTTGGCCCTCTAATGTGCGGGAAGGAAGGCTTGAGCTATGATGCAAGAGGGTTAGGTTCACGTTTATAATGCATTTCAAGTCTGCAAGGTCTTTCCATAAATCTGTCTGAACATAAAGCCCTTGGTTTGATATTGCAATATCCGCAGATTTAACACGCTAATTCAACAGGAGGGTTTTTAGCAAGAAAAGCTATGATGCAACCAATCGTAAACTTTGTAGCCGGATCCAGAGAAGCTGCAGTGGTGCCTTTAATCAAGCTGCTGGTATGGGCAATAAAATAATTTTTAGATTTTTATATTCTGTTAAGAGCAGTTGCACATAGTTGGACACAGAAAGCTTATATTCCAAGACTTTTCCTCATCACCATGTTATCAGAAAAGAAGTATTTCGAGCTAGGTATTGCGAGTGTAATGATTCAAAAGAATGATGTGCTGTTTTTTGTTTATACTCCCTCGCAATTTCTTAATATAGAAACTGCGGTAAACAACAGGAAAAAGATTAAACAGTGAAGTCGTTTCTTTTTCAATTTGTATTGTGGGTATACAGCTTTGCCTGGACTGCGCTAATTCCTTTCCTGTATTTTAATTCAAGGATGAAGGAAGGGTTTTCCCAACGCCTGCTTAAAACCTTTCCACCCAGAACGGTTGATCTCTGGGTTCAGGCCGTATCGGTCGGCGAGGCTTTTCTGGCCCTTGAGATAGTAAAAAACCTCCCCGCACATCCCTCTCTTAAGGTTCTAATCACTTCCAATACAAAACAGGGGATGGAAATCCTTGCCAAGGAGTTAGACCAATCAATCCCCCATGAAGTTGAGGCAGCATATTTCCCCTTTGATAAACCTGCAATAATGCGGGAAGCCCTCCAAACCATAAAACCTCGACTGGTTGTCCTTCTGGAATCGGAACTCTGGCCCGGCCTGCTTTATGCCTGTAAAAAAGGCGGTGTTAGAACTCTGCTCTTGAATGGCAGAATGACGGAGAAAAGTTTGGCAAGTTATCTGTTTTGGCCCTCTTTTTGGAGGTATCTTGCTCCGGATAAAATTTTGGCTATGTCGGAAGATGATACCGGTCATTTTCGGGCTCTTTTTGGTCAGGAAAAAGTGGGCAGCATGCAGAACATTAAGTTTGACCGGGTTGCCACCGTATCTGTTGCAGAAAAGAACAAGCTCGGCAGGGCTTTGCCGGGCAATGTGCAATTTCTGGTGCTTGCATCTATTCGACAATCAGAAGAAGAACAGGTCGCAAACCTTATTTTAGAGATGATTCAGTGTCAGCCTGATATCGTAGTCGGTCTTTTCCCTAGACATATGCATCGACTGGCCAATTGGGAAAAGATTCTAGATCGGCTATCATTGCCTTGGCAGCTCCGGTCAGAAACAAGCAGTCCGGTTAAACAGGGAACAGTCCTTCTCTGGGATGTCTTTGGGGAGCTTGGCGCGGCCTACCATTATTCCCAAGCCGTTTATGTCGGTGGCAGTATGGTGGACTTGGGTGGCCAGAATTTTCTTGAACCGCTGACCTGTGGGTGTAAACCAGTAGTTGGCAAGCATTGGGATAATTTTTTCTGGGTTGGCCGGGAAATAATTACCTCTGGCTTGGTTGACGAGGTAAACACCTGGCAGGAGTTGCGCGACTTACTTTTGAGAAACATGAAAACCCCGGTCCATAGGGAAAAACTGAAGGAACAGGCCCTCAAGTACGTTAGCAGGAGGCAAGGGGGAACCCGGCAGGCCTGTGAGAGTATTTTGGAGAGCTTGAAAAACGCTTAAATAAAGAGCTTTAGGAAGGAAAGGTAATGGCGAAAGTTCCAAAATGTTACGGCATTATTCCCACAAGATACGCTTCTTCACGTTTTAAGGGCAAGCCTTTAGCTGATATCCTTGGTAAGCCGATGTTCTGGCATGTTTATACAAGGGCCTGTCAATGTCCGGAAATGGAGAAAGTTGTCCTGGCGACAGATGATGAGAGAATTTTCTCGGCAGCGAAGGAGCTTGGTGTTGAGGTGTTAATGACCGGTAGCCATCATGCTTGTGGCACGGACAGGGTTCTGGAGGCGGCAAGGATTTTGGACATTTCGGAGCAGGCTGTCGTTGTCAACATTCAGGGCGATGAACCGGCCTTGGACCCGGAAATGATTAGCGAACTAGTTTCTCCCTTTTCTTCACCGGCTGTGGAGGTTGCGACGCTGGCCCATGAGGTGACAAGAGAGGAAGCCGACAATCCGGATCTGGTTAAGGTTGTTGTCGCTGAAAACAATACGGCTTTGTACTTTTCCAGGTATCCGATTCCCTATCCCCGCAGTGAATCAGGATTGCCATGTTATGGTCAGATTGGTCTGTACGCCTTTCGAATGGCGACTTTGGAACGCTTTGTTTCCCTTGGCCAGAGTTCTTTAGAAAAAACAGAAAAGCTCGAACAGCTTCGCCTGCTTGAGAACGGTGTTTCAATACATGTCGTTAAAACAAATTATCGAAGTCATGGGGTTGACCGCCCCTCTGACATCGAAGCGGTATGTAAGATGATTAGCTGTGAAGATTAAAATCGGCAAAGAATAGGGGCTGCAAGTAGTGTTCTCTTTTCTGCTGTCCCAATCCGGTGTGACGGTGGGGGCTGGGTTACTAAGCAAAGGCTGCTCAATTAAATTAATTTCTGCAAAATAACGTAAATGAATATCCTAATAGTTAAAACTAGTGCTATCGGTGATGTTACCCATACCTTGCCTGCCTTGAATGCACTACGCAAACATTATCCAGAAGCTCATATTACTTGGCTGGTAGAGGAAGCTGCTGCGGACATCATTAAGGGGCATCGGGCTCTGGACCGGGTCCTGATTTCCAGGCGTAAGTATTGGGTCAGGGAGATGCGGGGGGGGGGTGCCCGTTTTATCAAGGCTTGGCGGGAAGTATGGGCGTTTATCCGTGCCCTGCGCGATACCCACTATGACCTGTTACTAGATTTTCAAGGACTTCTTAAAAGCGGGGTGCTGGTCTGGTTGGCCGATGCGGACCGTAAGATCGGTTTTGGCCGTGGCATGGAACATGCCGAGTGCAGTTATATCTTTCTCAATGAGAGAATCCCGCCGGTGGATATGGATACCCATGCCTTGACCCGGGAAATGGTCTTGCTGAAAGGGATTGGAATAGAAGCTGATGATATTGCCTTTGATCTACCGATTACCGATAGTGACCGGACTGAGATAGACTCGATTCTCGGTGGTAATGGTATCGATCGGCAGCAACCTCTTGTCGCCATTAACCCCCAGGCTACCTGGGCCACCAAACTCTGGTTTAATGAGAGATTCTCTGTGATAGCCGATCGTCTGCTGGAACGTGGTTGTTCGGTTGTTTTCACTGGTAGCCAGGCGGATCGTGTTGAAATTGATAGGATCATTGCTGGCATGAACGGCAAGGCTGTCAATCTGGCCGGGAAAACATCCCTTCTGTCTCTGGCGGCTCTTTATCAAGGGGCCAAGGTTGTTTTGTCGACCGACACCGGCCCCATGCATATTGCTGCTGCGGTTGGCACGCCATTGGTGGCTATCTTCGGTCCCACCGCCCCATGGCGAACCGGGCCTTGGGGGGAAGATAATGCGGTCCTGCGGGTTGACATGGATTGTAGCCCCTGCCTGAAAAAAACCTGTACGAGAGACTCTGAATGTATGCGAAAAATTTCGGTGGAGATGGTGGAGTCGGCGGTCATAGCAGCTCTTAACCGTGGCTGATATGGGGTTGATAAAATACCAACTTTTGCCTGATAGAAAACTTACCGGTTTTTGATCACTTGGGCAAAGGCCTCAAGGGTTATATCGGTAGTATGTTTCCATCCCAGA
This sequence comes from Thermodesulfobacteriota bacterium, assembly GCA_039714535.1. Taxonomy (GTDB): domain Bacteria; phylum Desulfobacterota; class Desulfobulbia; order Desulfobulbales; family JAGXFP01; genus JAGXFP01. Next base: position 77,769 of record JBDLJC010000005.1, read on the forward strand.
GTTTTCCCCAGTTCCCGGCCTTTCTTAGCGTATTCTCTTCTGGCATCCTGGTTGAGGAGTTCTTCTATGGCCCGGGCAATTTCTTCGCTGTCTCGGGGGTTCTGAATGACGATGGCCTCGTTGTTTTGGACATGCTCGGCTGTGCCGCAATAACTGCTAGCACTCATGATAGTTGGGGTGCCGCAGGTCATGGCCTCAAGAGGAGCAATGGGGCAGGGGTCGGAGAGAGTCGGCAGGGCGAAGGCATCGGCCATTATATACAGAGGGTAAATGTCAGCTATTTTGCCAAGGAATGATACCTGTCCGGCTATGCCCAACTGTTCGGCTTTATCTTGATAGGCCCTGATCTCTTTGCCTCCGGCGATAAGGAGTTTGATCTTTTTATCCTTGATCATACTAAGAGCCTGCAGGAGGAAGTCGAGGCCCTTTCGTTTAAATTCGGTGCCGACAAAGAGCAGGGCAAAGTCGTCTTGCTTTAAGCCGAACTGCTGTCTTGTGCTCTCCCTGTCTGTTTTCTTCAGGGCCTGGTCAATCTCGTCCAGGTCCACGCCAGGATAAGCAACTTTTATGTATTCAGGTGGGAGAAGGGGGTAGTTGTCAAGCACATCGTCTCCGACCATTCGGGAATCAGCGATCAACAGGCGGCCAGGTTTTGCCTCGTATTGGGTTTTTTCCAGCCAGAGATAGGCGAGGCCACGGGGGCTGGTAAGTTCTCTGAGCCAGAGCATAATCTTGCGAAGTCCCTGACTTTTGGTCAAAAAACCGCGATAGCAGGGGCAATGGATCGAGAGGACGTCGAATCGCTGGACCCTTTCATGGCTGTAAATTATATCGAAGGAGTCATCCACTCTCCTTTTGCAGAACCACGAAAAGATTAGCAGGTTCACAAAGGAGGGCTTGGGGAGAGGGCGGGGTATTCTGTGGACGGTCATGTCTGTGGTCAGCTTCTCGTCCCAGGTCTGACAGAAAATGTGGACTTCGTGATCGGCTGTTAGTCGCTTGCTGATATGGAAGGCGTATCGTTCGGCGCCGCCGGTGGTGACAAAGTTTCTGACCAAGACGGCGATTTTTAGTTTCTTAGTGAGATTGGGGCTGTTATTCTCTGATATTGGCATATAGACTTTTATCTAATGGTGTTTTAAGGATCGTGTTGCAGCGGCAGGAATGGCTTGGCAGCTGTGCTGGCCTAGTGTCAAAAAATCAGCAAAAGATCTCAAATTAGTTTAGATATAACTATCTTAAGCATTGCTGTTTGTCAACGCTACTACAGGCATGTTTGGCAAATTCTAAAAATAGATTGCCTAAAAAGGTCTCAATGAAAACTCTGGTGTTGGGTGGTACCGGATTTATCGGTTCATATGTGGTTGATCGATTACTTGCCGGGGGGCATAAGGTTCGGGTTTTTTCTCGTAGCCAGGAGCGATTTCGATCGCCATTGTCTGAGGTAGATTACCGGCTGGCGGATTTTAATGATATTCCCGCCCTGGTCGAGGCCTTGAGCGGGATTGATGTAGTTTATCATCTGATCAGCACGACAACACCCGGTACTTCGAATCAAGACCCGATTTTCGATATTCAGTCCAACCTTGCCGCTAGTGTCAGACTAATGCAACTGATTCGGGATAGTGGGGTGCGGAGATTGGTCTATCTTTCCTCTGGCGGCACTGTTTACGGGATACCGGAGATTTTACCGATCCCTGAAGAGCATCCGCTCCGGCCTATATGTTCCTATGGGATCGTCAAGGTGGCGGTAGAAAATTACCTGCATATGTTTCAGAAATTGCATGGCCTTGACTATGTGGTTATTCGGGCTTCCAATCCTTATGGTGAGAGGCAGGGGCATTACGGAGTTCAGGGTGTTATTGGTACATTTCTCAATAAAATTCTGCAGGGCGAAGAACTGGAAATCTGGGGTGATGGTGGTCTGGTTCGGGATTTTGTTTACGTCAAAGACCTGGCTGACTTGTGTGTTGTCGCTGGAGAGAGTGATAAGAGCGGGGTTTATAACGGTGGCAGTGGTAAGGGGCACTCTATAGAAGAAGTGCGAGGTTGCGTGGAACAGGCTGTTGGCAGAAAAGTATCTGTGAAGCGCAGGGCAAGTCGGGATTTCGACGTACCAAGAGTTGTTCTCGATATAAGCAAGGCCAGCCGTGATTTTAATTGGCATCCGGAAATGGATCTGGCTACCGGGATCAAAATTACCTGGGATGATATTGCGAAGTCCGCAGGGCGTTCTGCTGACATGGGCGGCGAGATATGACAACGGTTTCGGCAATCATCATTACCAAGGACGAAGAGGCCAATATCCGGAGCTGCCTGGAGTCCTTGAGCTGGGTCGACGAGATAATCATTGTTGATTCCGGTAGCAGTGACCAGACGGTTGAGATCTGTCGGGAGTTTACCGAACAGGTTTTCGCTCATGACTGGCTGGGATTTGGTCCCCAGAAAAATCATGCTTTGGGATACGCTACCTGTACATGGGTGTTATCTCTTGATGCTGATGAGCGGGTCAGTAATGAATTGCGGGACGAGATTATGGCCCTTAAAAAGGAACCTCGGCACGATGCTTACGAGATTCCCAGACTGTCAAGTTACTGTGGCCGCTTCATCAACCATAGCGGCTGGCGACCTGATTATGTGTTGCGGCTTTTCCGCCGTGATCGGGCGAAATTTTCCGATGATCTGGTCCATGAGCGGGTCCTTTTTGAAGGTCGGGTGGGTCGGTTGCAGAATGATCTGATTCATTTCTCATTCCGTAATTTGGAGCAGGTACTGGCAGTTGTTAACCGTTATTCAACATTAGGTGCCGAACAGAAATATAATAATGGCCAACGCTCCGGCTTGACCAAGGCTGTGCTGCACGGTTTGGGAGCCTTTATATCCACTTATTTCTTGAAGGCTGGTTTTCTGGACGGTAAACAAGGTTTGATGCTGGCCATCTCCAATGCTGAAGGTACATACTATAAGTACCTGAAATTAATGGAGTTTGGTTGGCGTTCAGGTGGTGACGATTCCCATGAGTGATGAAGTCAAATTGACGTCCATAATCGTTTCCACTTATAACGAGCCACAGGCTCTGGCGGTGGTCCTTGATTCTTTGGCTTTACAGACACGCAAACAATTTGAAGTAATAATTGCTGATGATGGCTCAAAGGTGGAAACTGGTGAGATGATTGCCGAAGTCGCCGCTGGCTATCCGGTGCGTTTGCACCATGTTTGGCAGGAAGACCACGGCTTTAGGGCCGCTGCTGCCCGTAATCGGGCTGTTGCCGAAAGCCGGGGTGATTATCTGCTGTTTCTGGATGGTGATTGCGTGGTTTTTCAGGATTTTGTTGAAACCCATATCAATCTTGCCGAAGCGGGTTGGTTTGTCGCCGGCAACCGTATCTTGCTGGACAAAAAGTTAACTGATGCCATTATTAGCGGGCAGGAAGATGTCTATGAATGGCCTTTGCTTAAATTCCTGAAGGCCCGGCTGCTTGGTGAGATCAACCGGCTCTTACCTCTTTTTCGGCTGCCCGCCGGATTTTTCCGGAAGTTGCGCCGGTCAAGGTGGCAGGGAGCGATGACCTGCAATCTGGCGGTATGGCGGGAGGATTTTTATCGGGTCAATGGTTTTGATGAGGGCTTTATCGGCTGGGGCCACGAGGATGCCGAATTTGTCAGTCGGCTGATCAACTCCGGAATTTTCAGGAAGGAAGGAAGGTTTGGTGCCCCGGTTCTGCATATGTGGCATCGGGTTCAGGATCGTATAAATGAAAAAGAAAACCTGCAGAAATTGTTTTCCCATATTGAGCAGCATTTAACTAGAGCCGAGAAGGGAATAGACAGCTATTAACAGCGCATAAAATATTTCGCTGTGAAGAGATAAGAATGAAAAACGGATTGGGAAAAATACTGGTAGTCGGTGGGGCCGGCTATATTGGATCTCATATGGTCAAGATGCTTGTTGACCTGGGGTACCAAGTAACGACTTTGGACAATCTCTCTAATGGTTACCGCGACGCTGTGGTTGGTGGTGAGTTTGTGGAGGGGGATTTGGCTGATCGAGACATGCTGGACCAACTTTTCAGGGGAGGAGATTTCTCTGGGGTTATGCATTTTGCCTCTTTTATCATGGTGGGGGATTCGGTAGTCGATCCGGCGGCTTATTACAGTAATAATGTCAGTAACACCCTTAATCTTCTGGACGCCATGGTTGCCCACGATGTTTGCTCTCTGATATTTTCCTCGACCGCAGCTATCTTTGGGGATCCGCAATATATCCCTATTGATGAGGATCATAATAAGACCCCTGTTAATCCATATGGCTGGACCAAGTTGATGGTTGAGCAGATGCTGGCGGATTATGATCGGGCCTATGGACTGAAATCAGTGTGTCTGAGATATTTCAATGCGGCTGGGGCCGAGCCATCAGGTTTACTTGGAGAAAGACATGATCCTGAAAGCCACATTATCCCGCTGGTTTTGCAGGTGGCTTCAGGAAGGAGACCCGCCATCACTGTGTTCGGGCGGGATTATGGCACCGAAGACGGCACCTGCGTCCGTGATTATATCCATATTACAGACCTTTGTGACGCCCACCACCTTGCCATGCAGCAGATATGGTCTGAGCGGATAAGTGCAGCCTATAACCTCGGGAACGGCAATGGCTTTTCCGTTCGTGATGTGATAGAAAGTGCGGCTAGGGTGACCGGGAAAAAGATCAATATTGAATACGGGCCCGCCCGACCGGGTGATCCTGCGGTCCTGGTCGCCGATTCCTCTAGAGCCAAACAGGAATTAGGTTGGTCTCCAGAATATCAGGAGTTGGAAGTTATCATCGAACATGCCTGGAAATGGGAGCAGAAGATGGCCGGTGAATGTAAATGACTATAACTATGAATTACCCCAGCTATGTAATCCATGTGAAGGAAGGGTATGAGGACCGGGAACAAAGCGTAGTCGAACAGTTTTCCCGGCTCGATATGCCCTTTGAATGGGTTCTGGACTATGACATCGCCGATATCAACCAGGAAGTTCTTGACCGCTATAAATATCATGGCCAGAAACTTGGCCCGGCCGAGATCTCCTGCAGTCTGAAACACATTGCCGCCTGGGAGAGGATTGCTGCCGACGCCAGTAAGGGCGCCTTTATCTTCGAAGACGATGTCCTGATTGATATTAAGAAATTTAAGGAGCTGGCCGCCGCCGCTATCGAGGAATTTCAGGCGGGTTCCTCAACAGTCGGATATGTCAGCCTTGGCGATGGTTGTGCCATGTATGTTCCCTGGACTAAAACTCAAAAAGGGCAGATGTTATACCCGGCTGAGCAGGTCCGAGCGACCGACTCATACTGGATCACCAGGGAGACGGCTCGGCAGCGCCTGGCCTGGATTGAGGAGAATGGCTTCCGGCTCCCAGCTGATCATCTGATTAACAAAATCGATAATGAACTGGGAATTCCGATCCTGTGGATGGCGCCGGCGGTGGTAACCCAGGGCTCGCATACCGGTCATTTTGCTTCCCAGATCCAGGCCTGGGACCGGGGGGAAATGAAGGAGAAGGTCAAATGGCTGATCAAAAAATTTCGCCGTAAATTTATTTATCCGCTGTTGGGAGTAGATTCGCGGTTTCTTGGACCTGAATTAAGAGCTGATCTTAAGCTTGGTTCTACATCGAAAAATGCCAGCAGTAAAAAGAAAACTCAAAGCTAGCAGTACAATCCCCTTTATAGAATCTGGAGATTCAGGATGGGAAACATCAGGGAAAAAATAATAAAATACTGCCGGAGCCTCAGGGGGCGGTTGGTATATGTTTCTCTTTCCCGCCGTTCCGAGCGGTTGGAGAATCCGGAAGAAACGGAGATCATGTTTCCCGGGATCAAAAGTCCTATAATTTTACGGCTCAAGACCTCTGATGTTGCGACATTCAAAGATATCTTCGTTAAGGGACAGTATGATTTTAAACCAGCCGAGTCTCCCAGGGTGATAATCGATGCAGGTGCTAACATCGGATTGACCTCGCTGGTTTTTGCCAACAGTTTTCCCGAGGCCAAAATAATTGCGGTTGAGCCTGAGCAATCCAACTATGAAATATTGCTGAAAAACACCGCTACCTATGACAATATTATCGTCATTCAGGCAGCGATCTGGAATAACAACGATACAGTTGAGATTGTGGATCCGGGTTTGGGTAACTGGGGCTTTCAAGTGGGTGGGGCAGACGATCAACAGGCTCAGGCTAAGAGTGTTATGAGCTGTCGGGGCATGACCATCGATAAAATTATGGCTGAACATGGCATAGACTTTATTGATATCCTCAAAATGGATATTGAAGGTGGTGAGAAGGAGGTGTTTGAGGATGCCGATAGATGGATAGACAAGATCGGGATCTTGACAGTGGAACTGCATGATCGTTTGAAGGAAGGTTGCAGCCGCAGCCTGGCAAATGCTACCTGTAAATTTAAATATCGATGGAAGCACGGCGAGAATGTTTATTTCTCGACCCGGCAGGTGAGATAATGGAAACTATTAAAAACAGGTTGGCCGGCTTGGATCTGCTTGAAATTGTCCGCAGCTTGCTGTTGCTCGAACTTGTGGCGCTGCTGGTTTCGACTTCACTGGCCGTGGGAACGGAATTTATAATCTACCTGTTATTTGCGCTGTCCGGTCCATTGCGGAACAGGCTTTGGCAGGCGGGCAGGCGGCAACCCATGGTCTTGATGATCATGGTCTGGGCCGGGATTCTTATTGTAGCTGCTCTCTACAGTGTTGCGCCTGCCGCTGAAACCCTCGGGAACCTTTCCAGTTGGCGAAAACTGCTGTTGCTGCCTATGGCTGCGGCGGTTTTCGATAGTGATGCATGGAAACGTCGGTTGGTCTGGGCGCTGGTGTTGACCGCCACCTTGGGAGCAGTGCTTTCATATTTCAGTTGGTTCAGCGGTGTAACCCTCTATAAATATCCCCGAGGGATTTCAATTCATAATCATGCCACACAGGGGATGATGTTCGCGGTGAGCCTTTTTGCCATTGCCCTGCTGTCCCGCTATTGCCGGCCGGAGACAAAAGGCTGGTATTACTTCCTGCCTCTTGCCGGCTTGGTTATCTGTAGCAACCTGATCTTTGTCACACCCGGTCGCAGTGGTTATCTGGTTCTGCTGGTCCTTGCCTCCATAGGTGCTTTCTTCATGGCCCCGGGCCGGATTCGTTACCTGCTGGGCCTGGGCATTCCTCTGGGAATGGCCTTGCTGCTCTTCTTTTCGCCGGTGGCCAGTCAGCGGATTATGCAGGGGGTCAACGAGATCAGGAATTATGAACAGTCCGCCGAATTGACCTCGATGGGAATTCGGGTGGTCATGTGGAAAAACACCTTGGAGATGGTCAGGAAGAAGCCCTTATTCGGTTACGGGACCGGTGGTTTTTCAGAAGCTTATCGCAGGCAGGTTGAAGGCCAAGAGGGCTGGCAAGGGCAGCCTGTCGATGATTGTCATAACCAGTTCTTGCGCATAGTTGCCGAGCAGGGCTTGTTGGGTTTGGCGGTGTTTGTGCTGTTTATCGGGGCATTCTTTCGCCAGAGGGTCTCCGGGGTTTTTCGGATAATGGGGCTCGGAGTGTTGTTGGCCTGGTGCGCCACCAGTATGTTCAGCGCCCATTTTTCAACCTTTAGTGAAGGGCGGTTTCTTTACCTCTGGTGTGGGGCCTTGTTGGCCGGGAAGAGTGCTGAGGACAAGAGCATTTCATAATTACTCCTCCCGAATTGTATTTGTCCTTATCGCAGGTTGAGGTTGGGTTATTGTTGCATTATATGGAGCATCTCGTAAACTCCATGTCTTTGTAGAAGTTCATCATGAGTTCCCTCTTCAACTATCTTGCCTTGCTGCATGACAATAATGCGGTCGGCGTTGCGGATGGTCGAGAGCCTGTGGGCAATGACCAGAGTGGTCCGGTTCCGCATCAGGTTCTCAAGGGCTTTCTGTACTTCTCGCTCCGATTCTGTATCCAGAGAAGAAGTCGCTTCATCAAGGATCAAGATGGGGGCGTCCTTCAACAATGCTCTGGCAATTGAGAGCCTTTGTTGTTGGCCGCCGGATAGTTTGGCCCCTGACTCACCTATTACAGTATCAAACCCGTCCGAAAGTTGTTTGATGAAATCAAGGGCATGGGCTGCCCGGGCAGCTTCAATGATGTCTTCGTCCTTGCAGTCTGGTTTGCTGTAGGCGATATTGTTGCGAACCGTGTCATTGAAAAGGATGGTTTGTTGGGTAACTATGGCGATCTGCCCGCGCAGGGAGGCCAGGGATACGTCTTTTATGTCGTGGCTGTCTATTAGCAGTTGTCCATTGCTGACTTCGAAAAACCTCGGGACGAGATTCACCAGAGAGGTTTTGCCGGCCCCACTGGTGCCAACCAGGGCTAGACATTCACCCTTTTTGACCCTCAGGCTAATCTTATCGAGAACTTTGACATTGCCATCATATGAGAAGGCAACCTCTCTGAATTCAATATTTTCCTGCAATGGAGCTAGGGACCGAGCCTCGGGGCGGTCAGTGATCTCCGGTTTGGTGTCGAGGATCTTGAAAACCCGAACTGCAGCTGCCATGCCCTGTTGCACTGTGCTGTTGACTCGGCTCAGGCTTTTGACTGGCTCGTAGATCATTACCAAGGCGGTCAGGAAAGAAAAGAAAGTACCTGGGGTTGAGTTGCCTTCCAAAACCTGGTGGCCGCCGTACCAGATAACGAAGGCGACAAAGATACCACCCAGAAGCTCCATCAGGGCATGGGAGAAATTGCGGACCTTGGCATCGCTGATGTAGATGTGAAACAATCTTCGCACGGACTTACCAAAGCGACCAGCCTCGTAATCTTCCATGCAAAAAGCTTTGACGATACGATTGCCGGCTATTGTCTCGTGGAGGATATTGGATATCTGGGCCATGGTCTGTTGGGATTGGTTGCTGTAAAGCCGGTGCAGACGTCCGAAGATTACGATGGGAATGACGGCCGCCAGCAAAAAGACCATCGATATGGAGGCCAACTGCCAGTTCATGTAGAAAATTACTCCCAATAAGGAAACGGCCTGGAGCAGGTCCTTGATAATGCCGACCAAGGCTTGGGATACTGCGTACTGGATCAGGGTCACATCGGATATCACTCTCGAGATAAGCTCTCCAGTTGGAGTTTGGTGGAAATAAGAGATGGGCAGAGAGTGAATATGGGAAAATACTTGCTCACGAAGATCGCGAATTACCCCTTGTCCGACCTTTTCCAGGAGGACCGTATAAAAATAATAGCAAAATCCTTTAAGCAGGAAGAGCAGTACCAGGGCAAGGGGCAGAATATTTAGAGTGTTCTGATCCTGTTCAAAGAAAATCTTGTCCAGAAGCGGTTTTACCATCCAGGCCTGGGCGCCGCTCAGGGTGGCAACCAAAGCCATGCTTATCATGGATACGGTCAGCATCAGCTTATAAGGCTTGATGGTACTGATGATCCGCTTAATCGTTTGTTTTTCTGTGAGCTGCTTGCTTTGCATTGATATTGTTTCTCATCAAGAATTGTAGGAAGAATTAATTGCCAGGCTTAGATTGCTGTCCGGCGACTATATGCCCGCTTTCTATACTGACTGGCTATCAAATTATCAAGGAAAAATAATATGTTGCATTCAGGCACGGCAAGACGGCTTTTTAATTTTAAGGATGGGGGGGCCAGAGCTTATGTTGATCCAATGCTTCCCTATTTGGGGGGTTACCACTCCTGCTCTTTAAGAATTCTGCCGGGGGCGAAACCCTTCTGGGAGAGTATTTGTCCTAGTGCTGGCGGGTCGGTAGATTTAGAGACCGCCGGGGATGGCGCTGTTTCCGTGGTTTTAGCAACTGCTTCTGGGACTGGAGTGGTTGTATGGTTGGTCTTTTTTTTCTGCTTATTGCTTTTATTCGCCGTTGGGGTTGTCACAGCCTGTATGGCTGTTTCTTTCACCTCTTCTTTCCGGTCGGCGATTTCGGTAAATTCCTTAGTCGGCTTATGTTTTAATGATTGAGATATCTCCACCACAGTTGTGTCTTGATCGGAAAATGATGCCGAAATGTCTTCGCCTTTCTCTTTGACAATCCGCTCAAGTTCTTTGTAGGTAAGATCTTCCGCGTAAATTGTCCACACCGTATAACCGAATATGGCCAGAATGGTCACAACCAAAATGGTCAGAGTCCATTTTCGTCCAGTTCCGTAGTCTTCTTGGCTGCCAATTCCTTGCGATTCCAGCAGATCGACGATCCTGTCAAATTTATCTTGCAGATTCACCTGGTTAGCGGTTGCTTCTGCCTGGTGCGGGGCAATGGGAATTTCGCCGGAAGGTAGATTCACCGTAGGATCTGTCGCATTGATCATGACTGTGGCATCATCTCCAGTATCTACCGATGTTGTGACTTTGCCAGCCAGGGAAACATTTGTTAAGGCGGCTTTAAACTCTTCTGCTGTTTGGAAACGTTGATCCGGTTTCTTGGCCAGAGCTTTCAGCAAGATCTCGTCAAAGAAAGAAGGTGCCTGTAAATTAAGATCTGATACCAACGGGGCATCAGTATGGATAACCCGGTGCATAATGGTGGTCATTGAGTTGCCCGGGAACGGTTTTTCTCCGGTCAGCAGGTGGTAAAGGATGACTCCGGTTGAGAATAGATCGGATCGTTTGTCCACTTGTTGCCCGGAAAACTGTTCCGGAGACATGTAGGACGGGGTGCCGATAACATCCCCGAACTGGGTAAGAGTCGATGATTCGATCCTGGCGATACCGAAATCCATGACTTTAATTTGGCCGTTGCTAAGCAGGATAATGTTGCCTGGTTTAATATCGCGATGGACCACCCCTTGGGCGTGGGAGTAGATAAGGGCATCAAGGAGTTGGTTGATAATGCTGATTATGGTGTTAAGGGGGAACCGCTCGTTTTTGTCGAGAAAATCCTTGAGTTCTCGGCCTCGCACATATTCCATGGCCATAAAAGCAGTGTCATCTTCTTCGCCATACTCGTAAACGGTGACAATGCCTGGATGGGTTAAGCGGCCTGCCGCTTGCGCTTCGCGTTTAAAGCGAGACAGCAGCGGCTGCATCTCCTCTGTGTTGAGGGCATCTTTACGAATGGTCTTTATTGCAACGGTTCGCTCAATGTTCGGGTCGAACCCTTTGTAGACAACCCCCATGGCTCCCTGGCCGAGGATGGATTGGATGGTATATGTACCTAGTTTTTTTAAATCAGCCATGGCGGTCCATTTAGAAAGGGAATGCTGATCGTCTGGACTGCAAGAGTCCAAGGTTTGCTTGAGATAAAATAAAAGGGCCAGTCTAATGGTTTTTCAGGGACAAATCAAGCTGGGCCTGCATATATAAAAAAAGCGCGGCTCTGAACGGAACCACGCTTGGGTAATTTTTTGTTTTGGCAATTAGGTGATCAGGAATACTATTCGCCGATATAGTTACCATCACGGAACAGGCCGCTTATTTTGGTTTTCCCGTCCTTGTAAGTATAGATTCCTTTCCCGTTGGGGACATTGTCTCGCCATTCGCCTTCGTAGCCACTCCCATCGGCGTATATCATGTTTCCTTTGCCGTTGGGCATGCCATTTTCAAACATTCCGATATATTTATCTCCCTCGGCGGAGGTTAGAGTTCCCTGCCCGTGAGCAGCCCCGGCGACGAAATTGCCGTCATAAACAGCGCCATTGGGGAACGTAAGAACGCCATGCCCGTGCTTCTGGTTGTTGTCAAATTGGCCAACGTATGATTTGCCGTCTTGCAGGGTCAGGCTACCCTGACCGTGCCGCTTGCTCTTAACGAAATCCCCCTCGTATTTATCGCCATTAGGGAAGGTATAAGTACCTTTGCCGTGCAGTTCGTTGTTCTCGAAAGAACCTGTATATTTTGAGCCGTCCGGGTAGGTTAGTTCGCCCTCGCCGTTGGGGTAATTATCTTTGAATGTGCCGACATATTTTCCGCCGTTGGGGTAGTCGAAAGAGCCTGATCCTTGTACGCAATCTCCCTCGGTGCATTTGGCTGAGATCAGTGCGGCTGAAAGGAGCAAGGTTAAAGTTGCGAGCAAAATGGCAAAGGAGACTTTCATGGGTTTATCCTTAGTTTATGATTGTGGGATAATATTGTAACTTTAATATTGGTAGGTTGCTTGTCTTAAAAGTTACCAAATAAAGTAAATTAAATGTTACTTTGCCATATTCATAATTTTATTGTGGTTGTTCTGTCAAGGGAAAATCAGAGGACAACCTTTGTCGCGGATATTTTGACCTTATTAGCCAGTCGATGAGTTTTAAAATGGCTGCGTTTAACTAAAATATAATTTGCTGTCTGGAAAGTAATAACAGGTGAAATGTGAAATATGGGGAGGGAATTTGACTCGTTTGGTCGCTAAAAAGGTTTTTCGTGCTTCGTTTGTTGTGTTGCTGGTTTTGCTTACTTTATTGGTGACTGGGTGCGCAACCAGACCAGTGTCGAGGCAGATGGAGACAACTGCTTATTGCGGGTGTGGCCAGTGCTGCGGTTGGGAACGAGGCAGTTGGAAGTTTCTGAAACTTGATTTCTGGAATCGTTACGTGGTTGCCGGGTCAAGCAAGGGCCGTAAATATACCGGGCTCACCTCAAGCGGCACCAAGCCACGCGAGCCCTATCCCGGGCTTTTTTCCGTTGATAGTTTGAAACGGCCCTGGGTTATCCCTTTTCGGGTAATTTTATTCCCCTGGTTGCTGTTACCGAAAGATGGCACTATTGCCGCTGATACTAAATATTATCGTTTCGGCACCAGAATGTATGTTCCCGGTTACGGCTGGGGTGTTGTTGAAGACCGGGGCGGTGCCATAAAAGGTCCGAGTCGCTTGGACCTCTATATGAATTCGCACAGTAAAGCTCTTAAGTGGGGGCGAAGAAAACTGGCGGTGCTGGTCGAAAAAAGATGATCGTAGGGAGGGTGAGTTGTGGAAATAATTGATGGGTGTCAGACTAGGCCGGATATTGACTATCCGTGCCAATGGCTGTTCAAGGTGATAGGGAGTGGTTGCCGGGAAGTTGAAGCAGCCATCAAGGAAGTAGTTTGTGACGCCTCTTTTAAAATGACGCCCTCAAAGGCCAGTAGTGGTGGTAAATATCACAGTGTCAATCTTGAGATGGAGGTCGTCAGCGAAGAGCACCGGTTGGCGATATATCGAAATCTTGGGGCCTGTGCTTCCATTAAAGTTGTCCTGTAGGGCAAGGTGGCTAAGGCCAAAAAGGTCAAGTAGCAGGGGCTCCCACCCGGCCTACTTGACCTTTCTGGATTGGCTTGTTGTGTAGAGCAAGAGGTCTTTTGCCTAGACAACTTTAAATCCTATCCCGCTAATAACCTCTTTGATCTTCTCCATTGCTACCGGACTGGCCTCGTCATAGGTTGCTTCACCCCTTTCTAGATTGACGCTGACATTGCTGAGTTCGGTAATTTCTGTCAAGGCCTTGGTTACCGCAGCAACACAGTGACCACATGACATGCCTTTGATTTTTACTGTGACCATCATAGTCTCCTTAAATAAAGTACAAAACTTGAATGAGTTGTGTATTCCCCAGCCTCTTTTGCCATCTATTATAAGGGCTGTTGCTTTTAAAATAAATAATAATTAGGTTTTGCTTGAAGTATTCGGCTGTAGAAGCACCTTGGTGTTTCTTGTTCTTTGCTGCGATAAATTAACAGGTAAATATTGATAGGAAATCTGACATGGATATTTTACAGAAAAATGAGAGCCAAACTTCCCTGGTATCGATAAAGGGTATGCATTGCGCCTCCTGTTCAGCCAGGATAGAAAAAGTTGTCGGTGGTCTGGAGGGGGTAGGCTCGGTTAGCGTGAATCTTGCCAGCGAAACAATGGAGCTTAGCTGGAACCCTTTGACCATCGATCTTACCGTTGTTGGCGAAAAAATCAGGGGATTAGGCTTTGAACTGGTAATGCCCAAAAAAAACAACGAGATCCTTTTCAATATCGAGGGCATGAGTTGCGCTTCCTGTTCGGCGCGAATCGAGAAGGTGGTCGCGTCCATGCCCGGAGTTGAAAAGGCCGAGGTCAATCTGCCGGCTGGCAGTGGTCGGGTTGTATTTGATAACCAGCAGGTGAGTCAGCGCCAGATCAGGGAGAAGATCAACAGTCTCGGTTTTCAGGCGACGGTCAGTGCAGACGGTAGTGATAATTTTAGCGCAAGTCAGGAACAGGCTCTGGCCCGCTTGCGGACCATGGCGGTGGAGCTTTGGCCGACGCTTATCCTGGGGGCGCTGTTGTTAACGGTTGCCATGGGCGAGATGGTTGGGCTTAAATTGCCGGGTTTTATGGATCCCGCTGAAGCACCGCTGGTTTTTGGTCTTGTCCAGGTGGCGCTGGTGCTGCCCCTGATATGGTTGGGGCGGAGATTTTATCTGGTCGGTTTCCCCAGTCTGTTCCGGGGAGCGCCTAATATGGACTCCTTGATCGCTATGGGCACTGGCGCGGCCTTCCTGTACAGCAGCTGGAATCTGATCGAGATTGCCTTGGGTGTGGATAGTCTGGCTCGGGCTCGGGATCTCTACTTTGAGTCGGCCGGGGTTATTATTGCCCTTGTGTCCCTCGGTAAGTACCTGGAGGCCCGTTCCAAGGTGCGGACCTCTGATGCCATCCGGCAATTGATGCGGCTGGCGCCGGACAAGGCTGTTTTGCTCAAAGACGGCGAGCAGGAAGAGATTCTGGTTGAGGAGATTGTGCAGGGCGACATCCTGCTGGTTCGGCCTGGGGAGAGACTGCCGATAGATGGTGTGGTTGTCAAAGGTAGCTCGAATGTTGATGAATCGATGCTGACCGGGGAAAGCATGCCGGTCAGTAAGGAAGAAGGGGACACGGTAGTTGGCGCCACCCTTAATGCCAATGGCGTGTTGCAGGTCAGGGCCGAAAAGGTCGGCAGCGATACGGTCCTGGCCAGGATAATAAAAATGGTTCGGGAGGCCCAGGGCAGCAAGGCCCCTATTGCCAACCTGGCCGATCGTATTAGTCTTTATTTTGTGCCGGTTGTTATGATCATTGCCTTGGTGGCCGGGTTGACTTGGTATTTTGTCGGTGGCGCCGACTTCTCCTTTGCCTTGCGGATCTTTGTGGCCGTTATGGTTATCGCCTGCCCCTGCGCGATGGGACTGGCCACCCCGACTTCTATAATGGTTGGCACCGGCCGTGGGGCGCAGCTGGGGGTGTTGATCAAGAGCGGCGAGGCCCTGGAGAAAGCCCAGAAAATAGCGGCGGCGGTCTTTGATAAGACCGGCACCCTGACCTACGGGCATCCGGTTCTGACCGATCTGATTATGCTATCAGATATGGGCGAAGATGATTGCCTGTCTCTGGTTGGCGGCGCTGAAAATGTTTCCGAACATCCTCTGGCCAAGGCAATAGTTGAAGCCGCCAAAGGGAAAGATCTCTCCTTGCCGGAAGCGGAATTGTTTGAGGCCATTCCCGGTCGTGGGATCACGGCCAAGGTTTCCGGCCGTGATTTGTTGCTTGGCAACCATGAGCTAATGGCGGAAAAGGGGGTGACCGGTCTTGACAATCAGGAAGCACTTGCGGCGGCAAGCAGGATGGCCGCCCAGGGGAAAACTTCTCTTTATCTGGCTGTAGATGGGGTCTTGACGGCGTTAATTGTTGTGGCCGATCAGATCAAACCGGAGGCTGCGGCCACGGTTGCCGCTTTGCTGGAGATGGGGGTCAGGCCAATCATGCTTACCGGTGATAATCAGGTTACTGCCAGGGCTATCGCTGCCCAGGCCGGTATCACAGAGGTTATTGCCCAGGTTATGCCGGAACATAAGGCGGATAAAATTACCAATCTGCAAAAGCAGGGGCTGAAGGTTGCCATGGTCGGTGATGGCATAAATGATGCCCCGGCTCTGGCCCTGGCTGATATTGGTATCGCCATGGGCACCGGCATCGATGTGGCAATAGAATCTGGTGATATCGTGCTGATGAAGGGGGACTTGCATGGCTTGCTTGCTGCCCTGGAATTAAGTCGGGCAACCATGCGTAATATCAAGCAGAATCTGTTTTGGGCCTTTATTTACAATATAGTAGGCATACCTGTTGCGGCTGGACTTCTCTACGCCTTTGGCGGCCCCACCCTTAACCCGATGATAGCCGGGGCGGCCATGGCGATGAGTTCTGTTTCGGTAGTCAGCAATGCCTTACGGCTGCGGTTTTTCGCGCCGACACCATTAGAGTAGATATTTTGTTTCCTAAGCCTGTTCTATTTATGAACAGGCTCTTTTTTTGTGGCTGGCTTTTTTGCCGGACTTCCTGCTATTCTGAACACAGTATTTATATAGTAGATATAAAAAGTAGGTTTTTATGAGAAATAAAAGGTGGTTTAGATGAAGAAGCAGCTTGTTGTTTTGTCGGCGATGATTCTGGTGGTTTTTTGTGGGTTTACTCTGGCCCAAGGATTTGGGCTCAAAAAGAAAAGGCCCAAGCCCCATGAGTTTGCTGATGTTGTTATTGATAATTATTCCAGTAAAGGCAATTTGCGAGCACCGGTGGTTTTCAAACATTGGCTGCATAGGGCAAAGTATTCCTGCCGATTATGTCATGTCGATATCGGCTTTGCCATGCAGGCCAATGGTACTAATATTACCGATGAGGATAATCAGCGGGGGCTGTTTTGCGGGACCTGTCATAATGGCAAAATCGCCTTTGGGCAAAAAAGCAATGCTGGAAAAGGGAAGGTAGATTCCGCAAGTTGTATCCGTTGTCATTCATATGGTGAGAAGGTCAACTTTAAGCACGATTTTTATGAATTCCAGAAAAACATGCCTCGGGAGAGATTTGGTAATGGGATCGACTGGCAGAAGGCCGAGGAGACTAAAAAAATTAAGATAGTGGATTATCTGGAAGGGGTTTCCATAAAAGGGCTGAAGATGGCAGATCCGGCCGAGTTGAATCTGAAACCCCAGGAAAATAATATGCCGGAAATTATTTTTTCCCATGTCAAACATAGTAAATGGAGCGGTTGTGAATTATGTCATCCGGAAATTTTCGGGGTTAGGAAGGGCAGCATGCCTTATAGCATGGAGGAAATCTTTGCCGGTAAATATTGTGGGGTCTGTCACGGGCCGGTAGCCTTCCCCAATATTGATTGTCAGCGCTGTCATACCAAGATGGTTTACTGATATGAATAATGCTCGGCGCAAGGTTTTTAACGGGGGGAAAGGGGATGTCAATCACCCCCAAAGGTTGTTGGTGATGATGTTGGTGCTTGTGGCGCTGATCGCGAGCTCCGGTGAAGTATATGCCGGGAAATTCTGGGATCTCCCGCCACTGCCAAAGCGCCATGAATATGGGGATATCCTGATTGATCGGTTATCGAGTAAAAACGAGGTTAAACCGGTGTTTTTCTCGCATTGGAGTCATCGTGCCAAGTATACCTGTCGAGTTTGCCATTGGGAACTGGATTTTGCCTTTGAAGTCGGGGGCACTGAAATGACTGAGGCTGACAACCGTAATGGTTTGTATTGTGGGAAATGTCATGATGGCAAGGTGGCTTTTGGTCATACCGAGGATAATTGCCAACGCTGCCACACGGGGACGAAGGCTTCAAATCTTGAGAAATTCAACAAACTTCGCGATGATCTGCAAAAAGATAAATTCGGTAATGGAATTAATTGGACTGCTGCCATCAGAAGTGAACGGATAAAACCTCTGTACAGTATTTTTAAGCCGGAAGAAAAACCACTGGGTTTTCGGAAAAGGTTGGAGCTTAAAGCGGAGTGGAATTTTGTCCCGCCGGCTATTTTTCCTCACAATGTTCATGTCCGTTGGCTGGATTGTGGTAGCTGTCACCCGGATATTTTTAAGATAAAGAAGAAGACTACAGAACATTTTCTGATGAAGTATATCCTTGAAGAGAAGTTCTGTGGAGTCTGTCATCTCCGGGTTGCATTTCCAATGGATGATTGTAAACGTTGCCATCCAGGTCTTCATTAGAGAACAGGCGATAGGTGGTTGGATGAAGAAGATATTGTTTTTCTGGGTTCTTGTTTTCTTGAGTGTTGGTAGTGGAGGCTTTCTTTGTGCAGGCAATGAAAATTGGCGGGATGATTTTGACAGGATTTGTGCCCATACTGCAGACGTGGACAAACTGAGCAGCGAAGAGTTGGATGGCTTGATTGTTGAGAGTGGTGAGTTACTGCAGATTGTTGAGTCAAGCGATGACCCTGAAAAAAAGATATATCTCATAAGACTGAAAAAATGCCGAAACTTCTTCATTTTCATGAAGGGAATCGCAGAAAATTCAGCAGATAATTGATTAGATAAAACAGACCTCATGGGCAGCGAGATTTAATCCTGATTTGTTTGTGTGGACCGTAGCTGTGTGCGGTTTAGTGGGTACTGTTCCTTCCTGTCACTTCGCTTCGAGGTGATTTGTGCTGTCGGGCCGCAAACATGGGTCGAACTTTAGTGGTAACTAGCAATTGATATTCGTTTGTTGTTCCTCTTGGCGATTCCCAACGTGATGGGTTGCAACCTCTTTCTAAAAAGGTCTAGCTGACAAAATGGTATGTTTTTTTTGTTATCTGATTTAGATTCAACCTCTTATTCAATCCCTCGTTATATCTAACAAGGAAAACCGTAATGGTTGATCAATATATCTCAGAAGAATTCACGGAACTTATTGCCAGGATACGGGCACGTGAAGCGGTTGTCGGGATTATTGGCCTTGGTTATGTAGGGTTGCCGCTGGCCATTCATTTTTGTCGTAGTGGCTTCAAGGTCATTGGTTTTGATGTCGATGATGCCAAGATAGATTCTTTGGCTCAGGGATGCTCGTATATAAGGCATATTCCCGATAATCTTGTCCGGGAACTATCCGTAAAGGCTATGTTTGAAGCCACCAGCGACTTTGATCGTCTTGCCGAGCCGGATTGTCTCTTGATCTGTGTGACCACCCCCCTTGACGGCAAGATGGAGCCTGACCTCTCTTATCTGTTGCAAACCACGGGGCTAATCGCGAAATCAATTAGAGACGGGCAGCTGATTGTTCTGGAAAGCACTACCTATCCGGGTACGACCGAGGAAATGCTGCTGCCTAAACTGGAGAGCAGCAGTCTCAAGGTTGGCCGGGATTTCTTCTTGGCCTTCTCACCGGAACGGGAAGATCCGGGCAATAAGAATTTCGATGCCTCGAATATTCCTAAAATTGTCGGCGGGGTGACCCCGGCCTGTCTCGAGGTGGCCACGGCCCTTTACAATGCAATTACCAAGGCGGTGCCGGTTTCCTCCACCCGGGCGGCGGAGTTGACCAAACTGCTGGAAAACACCTACCGCTCGGTAAATATCGCCCTGGTCAACGAGATGAAAATCCTGGCCCACCGGATGGATATCGACCTCTTTGAGGTGATTAACGCGGCCGCGACCAAGCCCTTTGGTTATACGCCTTTTTTCCCCGGTCCCGGTCTGGGCGGGCACTGTATCCCAATCGATCCCTTTTATTTCGCCTGGAAGGCCAAGGAGTATGATTTTGATGCCAGGTTTATTCATCTGGCCGGGGAAGTTAATATTGCGATGCCGGAATATGTGGTCGAGAGAACCGCCAAAGCCTTGGTCTCCAGAGGCAAGGAGCTACAGGGCAGCTACATTCTCGTTTTAGGCATTGCTTATAAAAAGGACATCGATGATGACCGTGAATCCCCTGGTTATGCCATTATGGATATGCTTACCGATCGGGGGGCTTTGGTTTCCTATAATGACCCGTGGATAGCCAAGCTGCGCCCGACCCGGAAGTATAATTTTACCCAGGAGTCGGTCGAGCTTACTCCCGAATTACTGACTGCCTGTGATGCTGTTATTATTGTTACCGATCACACCGCCTATGATTACGGCGAGATAGTCAGCCAGGCCAGGCTGGTGGTTGATACCAGAAACGCCACCGCTGGCTTAAGAAAAGGCCTGGACAAGGTGGTTCTGGCTTGAGAATCCCCTGATCTTTAGCACGATGGCAAAATACTCCCAAGGAGATAGTTGATGATACCGGTAATTATGGCAGGCGGTTCCGGCACAAGGTTGTGGCCGTTGTCCAGAGAACTGTACCCCAAGCAATTTTTGGCTTTGACTTCCGAGCAGACCATGCTGCAGGCCACCGTCGCGAGGTTTGGTGGTATGGCTGGGGCTGAAGACCCCATTGTCTTGTGTAAGGATGAGCATCGTTTTCTGGTTGGCGAGCAATTGCAGCAGATCGGGGTGGAGGCCGGGGCGATAATCCTGGAGCCGGTCGGCCGCAATACCGCCCCTGCTGTGGCAATTGCCGCCCTGCAGGCCACGGCTTGCGGCGATGATCCCGTTCTGCTGGTTCTGCCCTCCGACCATGTCATCAATGATCAGGAAAGTTTTCGGCAGGCAGTTCTGGCCGGCGAACAACTGGCGGCGACCGGCAGTCTGATCACCTTCGGGATTGTACCGGGTTGTCCCGAGACCGGTTATGGTTATATCAGAAGTGGCAGTGCGCTGGCTGCAGATGGTAATGCCTTTCGGGTGGATAGTTTCGTTGAAAAGCCCGACTTGGCGACCGCCCGACAGTATCTTGACTCCGGCGATTATCTTTGGAACAGCGGCATGTTTATGTTTAAGGCCTCAGTCCTGATCGCTGAACTGGACAAGTTTGCTCCTGGGATTATGAAGGCCTGTCGAGCCGCTTTCGAGCAGAAGAGTCTTGATCTGGATTTTGTCCGCCTTGATCGGGAGGCCTTCAGTCTCTGCCCGGATGATTCGATTGACTACGCGGTTATGGAAAAGACCAGCGAAGCGGTGGTTATTCCCCTCGACTGCGGTTGGAGTGATGTCGGTTCCTGGGCCTCTCTCCATGAGGTTAACGACAGTGATGAGTTCGGCAATGTCATCAAGGGTGATGTGATTGCCAAAGATACCAGCGGTTGCTATCTCAGGTCCGAGAGCAGGCTGGTGGCAACGGTAGGGCTCCGGGACCATATCGTCATTGAGACATCCGATGCGGTCGTGGTGGCGCCTCGGGACAGAAGCCAGGATGTTAAGTCTATTGTCGAGCAGTTACGTGCCGAGAATCGCCCTGAGACAGCACTGCACCGTAGGGTTTACCGGCCCTGGGGCTCTTACGAGGGCGTTGATTCGGCGGATCGTTTCCAGGTCAAGCGGATCACGGTCAAACCGGGAGGGTGCCTTTCTCTGCAGATGCACCATCACCGGGCCGAGCATTGGGTGGTGGTCAGCGGCACCGCCAGGGTGACGGTTGGCGATAAAGTTATAACCGTCAGTGAGAACCAGTCCACCTACATCCCGGTTGGCGAAAAACATCGGTTGGAGAATCCCGGCATAATCGACCTTGAGTTGATCGAGATCCAAACTGGCGCCTATCTGGGCGAAGATGATATAGTCCGCTTTGATGATGTCTATGGCCGGCAGGACTAGAAATAACCGGTGACCGTGAACAACGGTTAGCTCGAATGATGTCCTGTCTGCCTCCGTGCAAAAGCACCTGGAAAAAATAGGCAGTAAACTAGTCAAAAGCTAACGGCATACGTTCCCCCTCTTTTCTTTGCTGCCACTCCAATATCATCCGGTATTGTTGCTTCTAGCACCCGTGTTGTGCAAGTTTGCCTCAGGAGGTTTGAGGTAAACATTTTCTCTTGACACCTGCTTCTATAATTTCCTAGTATACTCAACTAGTTTGTTAACTCAGCCTGTTGAGATTAAATTCTGCTTTTATACGCTATGCAGAATCAGTCAATATGGTGCTATACGGAATCCGTCTATCACCGTATTGGCCCATTCTGTATTTCATACTGTTATGCATCTAAGAGAATCTACATCGAAGGAATAAATATTTATGCCGATTTTCATCAGCTACTCACATGAGAATAAAGAGTTTGTCGATAAGCTGGCGATGCAACTCGTACATAGGAATGTCAATGTGTGGCTCGATCGATGGGAGTTGAGTATTGGTGATTCCATTATTGACAAAGTACAGGAAGCCGTGGATGGAGCAAGTGCCTTGCTCGTAATATTATCTAAAGCATCAATAGCTTCAGAGTGGTGTAAAAGAGAACTTTCCTCTGGGTTTCTACGCGAACTTGAGGAAAAGCGCGTAGTTGTAATGCCTGTATTACTAGAAAATTGCGATGTTCCCTTATTTGCCAGGGGTAAGCTATATGCAGATTTTCGCACTAATTTCGATGACGGTCTCAGAACAGTCGTAGAGGGCATATCAAAAGTAACAAGCCCATTTTTGGCTCGTACAAAAGAACCAGAATATCACGTCGATTGGTCTATAGATTGGGGTGATGTAAACGGTAATTTTGCCATAATCATGAACTTCGTAGAGCAGGCGCAAAACCAGCCATATACGTGTCTGACAAATATTGAAATTTTGGCTTCACCTGTCGCAACACAAAAGTATGAAGACAATAAAATCACTCATGGGGAAGAACATGCTAGGGCCTATATCATCAGGGTGATAAATGAGCATTTTCAAAACCAGCCAGATTTTCGTCTTCTACTTGTAACTGAGAGAGAGAAAGTTGAGCGAGTCATGGTTGAAGGTGAAGATCAAGAAGAAAAGTATCTTCTAAGAATAGGCGCTCGCCGCCTAGGAGAAGATACCGGCCGAGATATTTTGGTACATACGACAAATTTGATTTTACAAGCTTATAGCCATATGAGTGATGTATTAAAACAGCCCGCGTATGGTGCAAAAGCATAACAAATTTATTAACCGCAGGAACGTTGGCGGTGCTACGCGGCAAGTTCATTGGCGCGGTCTGGTCATAATCGGCGTTAGCTCTCCAGAGAAAACTAATGGAATCAAAAAGAAAACTGGAAATAGCCACTATAACGATTGCCGTTGCTAGTGCTTTAATTAGTGCGTATTTTTCCATCCAATCAAGAATGGATGTTGAGTTAAACAATAAGATTAAGGCAAGAGAAATCTTAGAATCTAGAAATAAAGAAATAAAAAATTGGGCAGATGAAAGTATTAACGAATTAACCAACAATATCCACTATTGCGCCGGATACATCTCAAAACAAGAAGACAAAATCACCTGGAACAACTTACAACATTCGCGTATTCAACTATCTGCCCTTGCGGATCGTGGTCGTATATTATTTCCAAACACACATGACGGGCTAATTAACGACGGAAAATATCTTCGATTTGCAGGAATACGAGATAAGACAGTAAACATTATTATAAAAGCATACGAACAAAGCAGTGAACAGTATTGTAGCAAACATTCTACGCCAACTGAACTTGAAATATGGAAGCTCAGAAAGCAATTCGTAAATACTGTACAAAAAAGACTTGAGCCAAAAACAAGAGAAAAAGAACTTAAAGAAATAATAAGTGAACTAAAAAACAAGAGCTAACACTTAGAAGGCCTCCCCTTGTCAAGGGCGAAAAAATCCATTAACGAAAAAACATTCTTTTCGCTCTGGCGTTGAGCAGCCAGACTTTTACTACCA
>JBDLJC010000006.1:0-95374 GCA_039714535.1 Thermodesulfobacteriota bacterium
TGCTCCATTATTCAATCCATACAGAGCGTTCTTATTGTGACTGGATAAAGCGATATGTCCATTATCATAAAATGACCAGCCGGGATGATCTGCAAGATGCGGAGGGGAAAATAGAGTCCTTTTTGACTCACTTGGCAGTGGATCAAAACTTAGCCGGTTCTACCCAGAACCAAGCCATGAACGCCTTGGTTTTTTTGTATAAAAAGGTTTTGAAGCAACCGCTGGACAAAAGGATCGATGCAGTGCGGGCGAGCAAGAAGGTCAATGTGCCTGTGGTGATGAGCCAGGAAGAGGTGGCAAAAGTTATTGCTCTAATGTCCGGGGTTCCCCAACTCGTGGTTAAATTGCTCTATGGCAGCGGCTTAAGGATAATGGAGGCGGTTCGCCTCCGGGTTCAGGATATAGACTCCGATTTGAAGCAGATTGCCGTGCGCTCCGGCAAAGGCGCTAAGGATCGGGTTACCACTTGTTCATCGTCATTAATCCCGTTACTCCAGAATCATTTGGATAAGGTGCAGGTGATTCATCGGCAAGATTTAAAAAAAGGGGCTGGGGAGGTGTTTTTGCCGGGGGCTCTGGCTCGGAAATATCGGGGTGCGGCCCGAGAATGGGGCTGGCAATATGTGTTCCCGGCCCGAAATTTATCTGATGACCCTAGAAGCAGTAAGAGGAGGCGGCATCATGTTGATAAAAGTGTGATCAACAAGGCCATCAAGAGGGCTGCGCGCACTGCCAATATAACAAAGAGGGTTAGCGCCCATACCTTCCGCCATAGTTTCGCGACCCACCTTTTGCAGCGGGGCACTGATATCAGGACCATTCAAGCCCTGCTGGGCCATAAGGATGTATCCACCACGATGATTTATACTCATATATTGCAGCAAGGAGGGCAGGGGGTGTTGAGCCCGCTTGATGACCTGCCGGGACTGGAGAATCCTGAAATCCTATGAGGGTAAACATGAAATCAGGGGGCCTGTTTTTAAGGAACAACCTGATAGTTCACAACCTTAATCATGTTATTTTTCAATTCCATTCCGGCAAGGAGCATATCCTGGTTGTAAAATGCAGCCCCGTCCCTGTCCCAAAAGATTGTAAATTAGAGATTATGTTGTAATTGTTTTGCACTGCCGATTGAAGTTTTCTCAAAGGCCGATATTATTAGTTCTGGTCCGGTCTCCTAAATTTTGTTTGTTCCGATTATCTTCCTTTGAGAGTCTATGCCTTTATATCTTTATACGAGTAACCGGTTGGAGAATCTGGCCTCGGCCTTTGCCGATCTGACCGAGGCCTCTCCTCTGCCGCCCCTGGAGCAGGAAACCGTCGTTTTGCAGAGCGGGGGAATGGCCCGCTGGCTTAATATGCAACTTGCTGAAAGGCTCGAGGTCAGCGCCAATATTGTCTTCCCCTTTCCGAATGGTTTTGTGGACCAGGTGTTTGCTGGGATTTTGCCCGAAGCATCATTGGCCAGGAAACTTGATAAGCGCGTTCTCCACTGGCAGTTGATGCGGGTTTTGCCGGAGCTGCTCAGACGGCCGGAATTTGCGGTCCTGCGGGATTATCTGGCCCAGGATCGTGATCTGAAAAAATATCAGTTGGCCGGGCGGCTGGCGGATCTTTTTGATCAGTATCTGATCTTCAGGCCGGAGATGATTCTTAACTGGGAGGCCGGTCGCGGTGATTCGTGGCAGGCCTTGCTCTGGCAGGAACTTACCAGCCGATCTGATTGTCTGGCCGGGACTGCCAATCGCGCCCAGTTGCAGGGGCGCTGTCTTGAGATGCTGGCGCGGCCCAATCTGCCGACCGGGGCTTTGATCTCCCGGTTTGCGGTCTTTGGCCTTTCAACCATTCCCCCTTATTATCTGAAGATATTCACGGCCCTGGCCGGCCACGTCGATGTCCACTTCTTTTTTCTTAATCCCTGTCGTGAGTATTGGGGTGATATCGTTTCGGCAAAGACCATCGACCGCTTAAGCCGCGGCAGTGAGGCGGGCGAGGATCTTTATTTGACCCAGGGCAATCCGCTGTTGGCTTCGACCGGTCTCCAAGGCCGGGAACTGTTGAGCATGTTGCTTGAATGCAATGTCGCTGGCGAACAGGATCTGTTTGCTGGCCCAAGTTCTGGCGGGGAGGCGGTTAGAGCCGGGATGCTGGCCGCAGTCCAGAGCGATATCCTTGACCTGCGGGATGGGGCGCCGCTGCCGGGCGAAGAGCTTGCTGGGGCCGACCATTCGGTCATGGTTCACTCCTGCCACAGCCCGATGCGGGAACTTGAGGTGCTCCACGACCAACTCCTGGCCATGTTTGAGGAGCATCCCGAGCTTGAGCCTAAAGATATTATCGTGATGACCCCCGATATCGAGTCCTATAGCCCCCTGATTGGCGCGGTGTTTGGCAGCAGGAAGGTTGTTGATGGCCGGGCCTTGCCTTTCTCAATTGCGGACCGGCTCATTAGAAAAGAGGGGGAGTTGTTCGGAACCCTGTTGAGTGTGCTGGCGCTGGTCGGGAGCCGCCTGGAGATCAGCCGGGTCTTGGCGGTGATGGAGAGGGCGCCGGTTCGGCGCCGCTTTGACTTGTCGCATGATGAACTGGAACGGATCGAAAAATGGTTGGGTGCGGTTAACATCAGATGGGGTATTGATGACGATGATCGCGGGCAACGGGGGTTGCCGGAAACCGCTGAAAACACCTGGCGCTTTGGCCTTGATCGCTTGCTGCTGGGCTACGCCATGGTTGGCACCAATCAGCGTGATTTCGGAGGAGTGCTGCCCTATGACGATCTGGAGGGCGGTGAGGTTGAACCGCTGGGCCGCTTTCTGGACTTTACCGATAAACTGTTTGGCTATGTCCGGCAGCTGGCCGGCAAGAGGAATCTGGCCGACTGGTCGGGCATTCTCCTGGCCCTGTTTAACGATCTGCTGGCGGTGAGCGATGAGCAGGAGCAGGAGCGGGAATTCATCAATCGGACCCTGGTCGCTCTGCGAGAAGTCCAGGGCGATGCCGCTTTTGACGAAGAGGTCGAGTTTGAGGTGGTTCTGGCCGAGCTGGACAAGGCCGGGCAGAGCGACAGCCTGTCTTCGGGGTTTATGGCCGGTGGGATTACCTTCTGTGAAATGCTGCCGATGCGGGCGGTGCCGTTTAAGGTTGTCTGCCTGTTGGGGATGAATGACGGCGTTTATCCACGACCGACCACGGTGCCCGCCTTTGATCTGATCGCCGCCCAGCCGCAGCTTGGTGACCGTTCCCGCCGCAAGGATGATCGTTACCTCTTTCTGGAGTCGATTCTCTCGGCCCGGCAATGTTTATATCTCAGCTATGTCGGCCAGTCCGTCCGGGATGGCAGTCATTTATCGCCCTCGGTGCTGGTCAGCGAACTGGTTGAATATCTGGTGAAGAGGTTTTCGGTTGATAAGAAAAGAATCGTAACGACCCATCCATTGCAGCCATTCAATCCCGAGTATTTTTCCGGTGGGGCTAAACTGTTCAGCTTTTCAAAGAGTAATTTTGCTGCGGCTCAAATGTTGGGCCGGCCCAAAGAACACTCGGTGCTTATCTCCGAACCTCTCCCACCTCCAGCCGATGAAGCAAGAGAGGTATCGCTGGACGATCTGCTCTCTTTCTTTGCCAATCCGGCCCGCTTCTTTTGCCAGAAGCGTCTGGGTATTTACCTTGAAGGCGATATGGGGGAGTTGCCTGGAACAGAGAATTTCAGTCTTGATTTTCTGGATAGATATCGCCTGGCCGAAACCATGTTGCAGGAACGGTTGGCCGGAAATCCGGTCAACGACTATTTCAGGGTTGCCGGACAGCAGGGGATCTTGCCCCACGGCAATGTGGCAATGGCAACATTTCGTGAGTTGACCGACGGGGTCGAGGAGGTTGCCGGATGGTTGACAGAGAAAGGGGTTGGCGGCGAATTGTCGCCACTGAATGGTAGCATGGATATCGGTCCATATATGGTCACGGGGCAATTGCGTACTTCACCTGAATACGGGGTGATTGTTTATCGTTATGCCAAATTGAAGGCGGTCGATCTGGTCAGGGGCTGGCTTAGTCATCTTCTTTTGGATCAGTTGGCGCCAGCTGGTTGGTCCCGGACAACCCATGTGGTTGGTAACGATAAGATTAAATCATTTAGGCCTGTTGAGAATGGGGCAAAGCTTCTTGGTGATATCCTTGATCTTTACTGGCAGGGTTTACAGAGTCCTCTCCGCTGTTTCCCGGAAGCATCACTGGCTTTTGCCGGGGCCAAGGGCAAGGGACTGCCGGATCCCGAAGCATTGGCAAAGGCCAACAAAAAATGGCAGGGAGATAGTTATTCGAGGGCTGAGGGTGATGATCGCTATTACCAACTCTGTTTCAGGGATGTTGATCCTTTGAGTCTGGAATTTATGGATAATTCTTTGGCCTTTTTCGAGCCGCTCTTCGAAGGGAGAAATAGCTGATGAGGCTTGATTTTAGCATAAAGGATGCGCCGTTATCCGGCGTTATGCTAATCGATGCCAGCGCCGGCACCGGCAAGACCTATACTATCTCGTCATTGGTGCTCAGGTTGTTACTGGAAAAGGGTTTGGAGATCGATGAGATCCTGGTGGTTACCTATACCGAGGCTGCGGTAGACGACCTCAAAACCAGGGTCAGACAGAAGATCATCGATGGGGTTGCTGCCTTTAATAACGGGGCGAGTGATGATGGTTTTCTGGGTGAATTACTTGTGGAGGTGCCCAACCATCCCCAGGCCCTGCGCCGTTTGACCATCGCCCTGCGCAATTTCGATGAGGCCTCGATCTTCACCATCCATGGTTTTTGCCGGCGAGTCCTGAATGAACATAGTCTTGAAAGCGGGGTTCTTTTTGACTCGGAACTTCATACCGATCAGCATGATCTTCTTCAGGAGATTACCGAGGATTTTTTCCGGCTTAATTTCTACGGGGCTTCATCCCTTGTTGCCTCTTATTGCCTAAAGGATTTTGCCCCATCTAATCTTATGCAGAAACTGGGTAACATCCATGCCAGAGATGATCTCAAGATAATTCCTGAGATTGATGGCGAGGTTTGTTTTAAGGAGCTTCACCGGCTTGAACCAGAGTATCTTAAAGCTTTCGTGGAACTTGGTGAGGTATGGCCTGGAAAACGGCAAGAGGTTGAGGGTATCCTGATTTCCGGGATACTCAGTAAGGTTAAATATAAGACAAAATCAATTCCAGGCTGGCTCGCTGCCATGGACAGGTTGGGGGTAATGACCGAACCGCCAGTCAAATTGTTCAAAGAATTTGTCAAATTCACCACTACAGCTATTTTAGGAGCTGTAAAGAAGGGACAAACACCACCAGCCGCCAGTTTCTTCGACCTTTGTGAAAATTTCTATAAAACCAACCGGGAAATTATTGCCGCTCTGGATGGTTACAGTAAATTCCTCGAAGCAAAATTTTATAATTACGTAAAACAGGAATTGAAATCGCGCAAGGAGCGAGCCGGGATCCATTCCTTTGATGATCTCCTGACTGACCTTCATCAAGCCTTGCAGGGTCAGGGCGGCTCAGAGTTGGCCGGCTTGCTCAATCGCCGCTATCGGGTGGCGATGATTGATGAGTTCCAGGATACTGATCCGGTCCAGTACGAGATATTTTCCCGCATCTTCAAAACGCCTGGTTCGCTGTTATATCTGATCGGTGATCCCAAACAGGCGATCTACAGTTTCCGGGGCGCCGATATCTTTGCCTATATCCGGGCGGTACGTGAGGTCGGCAGTCGCTATACTCTCGGAGAAAACTGGCGGTCGGCGCCGGGTCTGGTTGCAGCGGTTAATACTATATTCAAGGGCAACGCCAGACCGTTTATCTTTGATGAGATCGTTTTTGATCCGGTTCGGGCTGCGGATAAACCGCATAAGTATCTGATGATTGACGACGCCCCCGCTGATCAATTTCAGCTCTGGGCCTTTCAGCGTAATGCCTCTTTAGCGGCAACCGGTAAATTATATAATAAGAGCGAGGCCACACACCTTGTCCTGGCCCACCAGACTTCTGAGGTTGTCCGCTTACTTAATCTTGCCGGGGAAGGGCGGGCCATGGTTGGTGGGCGGACTTTAAAGGCCGGTGATCTGGCGGTCCTGGTCCGGACCAATCGTGAGGCGCGGCTGGTGCAGGAGTCTCTTGCCGATGCTGGGGTTGCCAGTGCCATTAACAGTTCTGAGAGTTTATATGCTTCCCGCGAGGCGGTCGAGCTTCGCATAGTTTTGCAGGCCATGGTCGATGATGGTGATAGCCGCAGGGCCAGGGCCGCATTGGCAACCCGGCTCTTGGGGGTTGATGGTGGGCTACTTGATCTATTTGCTAGTGAAGATCAGTTACTGCTCGAATGGCTTGGCAAGTTTCGAGGGTATCATGAGCTTTGGGCAGGGCGTGGTTTTGCTGCGATGTTTGGCGCCTTTCTGGAAGAGGAAGATGTCCGCTCCCGTCTCTTGCTTCTTTCGGGTGGCGAGCGTTCCTTAACCAATGTTCTCCATCTTCTTGAAACCCTGCACCTTGCCGCTGAAGAGCGTGATCTGGGAATGGCCGGGTTGGTAAAATATCTTAGTGAACGGATTGCGGCAATTGCGGAGCAGCCTGCAGAAGAGCAGCAACTACGTCTTGAAAGTGATGCCGATCTGGTCCAGATTGTTACTATCCATAAAGCGAAGGGGTTGGAGTATCCGGTGGTGTTTTGTCCCTTTTGCTGGGAGGGCAACCGTCATGCTAATCCCCGTAATAAAAAGAAAAGCTTTCTGTTTCATGATTCCGGGCGGCAAGGGGAGCTTATCTTAGATATCGGTTCACCAGATTTCGATGGTAATCGTCTGCATGCCATCAGGGAAGAGATGGCCGAGAATCTGCGACTTCTCTATGTGGCCCTGACCAGAGCGGTTCAGTGCTGTTATCTGGCTTGGGGACCTTTTAACGAGGCCGGTACTTCGGCCTTGGCTTATCTTCTCCATAGTGGTTTTCAGAAGGGTAGTCTTGGGGAACCAGGGCAGTTTGATTATCTGCATAATTTAAGTGATGGGGATATTGCCACTGATCTTAAGCTGCTTGTCGGAAGGTCTGCTGGCAATATAAGTCTCGATTTTGTTGAAGAGATTTCGGCAGCTGAATTACTCGGGAAAACTGGCGAAAAGGATGGTCTTGTCTGTCGGAAATTTTCTGGTTCGCCAAGAATGAATTGGCGGATCAGCAGCTTCTCGGCCCTGAGCCGCAAATTGACGATTCCCCATCTGCCAGGCAGGGAAAACGAAGAAGATGATAACGGTCTCGGGACCGATCTTACCTTTACTGATATTATGGATTTTCCCCGGGGAGCGGGGCCAGGCTCTTTCCTGCACTCGATCCTGGAAGATCTGGACTTTGAGGTGAATGATCGGGCCGGTCTGTCTGCCTTTCTGGAGGAACGCCTGGTGGCCGGTGGTTATGATCGGTCCTGGGTGCCGGCATTATCCGGCATGATAGGCAGCCTGCTTAAAACCCCTCTGGACCCGGACCACCCCGAGCTGGTTTTGGCCAAAGTTGCAAAGACGGCGCGATTGAATGAACTGGAATTTTATTTTCCGTTGGCTGATTTCAACCCGTTCGGACTTGATGAGCTTTTGACCGATTGGTCTATCTCTGGCTGGCCGCGAGATAAAATTCGTGGCTTCATGAAAGGTTATATCGATCTGGTTTTTTGCCATGATGAAAAATTCTATATAGTTGACTGGAAATCAAATCATCTGGGCAAAGATCTACATGAATATAGGCCGGCTCAGCTGCGCAAGGTGATGGCCCGGGACCATTATTGTCTTCAGTATTTGATCTATACCGTCGCTCTGCATCGGTATCTGCTGCTGCGGATGCCGGGGTACAGTTATGAAGAGAATTTTGGCGGTGTTTTCTATATCTTTCTCCGGGGGCTTGGACACGATGATGGCCCGGACACAGGGGTGTTTCGGGACAAGCCTCCCTTTTCTCTGGTCCGGGATCTGTCGAAGCTGTTCGGGGGCTGAAGGCATTTGCTCAGCGGGGGACCTTCAACAAGAATTAATAGTGAAGGTAATGATGTTCCCTTGGGGCTGTTGTCGTGGTGGAAAAAATAAGTAGTAGAATTGACATAACCTGCTGAAAACGATATAAAAACAAGATGTTTGTGATTCTATATGAGTAGTCTCTACAGGTCTTTGTGAGAATCTTTGTCGGGCAAAAATTGCAGATAAAGCGACTCTATATTTCAGATGTGAAGATAATTCGGGAAGGTTTTTTAAAAAAGTGAGTCCGAAGGGAAAATTAAATAGAGAGAAATTGTTCTCTGATGTTTTAGGCAAGATTGAGACAGGGATTATAATTCTTGATCAGGTTAACCGCCAGATTTACTTCCGGAATCAGCAGGCGGATAAAATCTGGAAGTTTATCCATGCATCTTCTTACGATTATGAAGAGTTGAGCGCGATGATGTTCAATGAACTTGATCAGATCAAGAACTCGGATGTGGCCTGTAGTGATAAGTCCCAGATTAATTGTGATCATTGTTCCTTTGCCTACTGTGTTTGTCGGGTTGAAGGTTCCAAACAGTATGTAGCGGTTATTATCAACGATGTTACCGATCAAAGTCGACTGGAGGCGATTGACGAAGCGTCGGAAATGATGAATAACATCAGTAATGTTTTTTCTGGAATCCGTCACGAAATCGGCAACCCCCTTAATTCCATGAAGATGGCCTTAACGGTTTTGAAGATGAATCTTGAGAAGTTTTCGAAAGATGAAGTCAGGGTCTACATGGATCGGATGATTGACGATGTCGCCAAGATGGAGTCTCTCCTGAAATCATTTAAAAATTTCAATATGTTTGAAAAACCAAATACGGTACGGGTTGACCTGGCTATGTTTTTTCAAAGTTTAACCCGGTTGTTGAGTGCGGATGTCCGCAAGAAAAATATAGATATTTCCATAAATGTGTTACCGGAGGCTCGTTGGGTTGCCGTTGATACCCGTGCTTTGCAGCATGTTGCCATGAATATTCTGGCAAATGCCCTGGATGCGCTTGACGGTATCGAGGGTCCGACCCTGAGGATCCGTGGGGAGACGATTGGTGAGACCGTGTTTTTGTCTATCATAGATAATGGTTGCGGGATGCCGGTAGACCTTGTAGAAAATGCCTTTAAGCCTTTTTTTACGACCAAGCCCCATGGTACCGGTTTGGGCTTGGTAATTTCAAAGAAGATGCTTGGCCAGATGAACTGTGATATCAAGTTGCAAAGTGAAAAAGGGTATGGAACGACCGTTACCCTGAGTATGCCGAAGTCAATCCCTCCCGAAGATGATGTTGTCGGATCTGAAACGGTTTACCATCAGTAGCGAGGTTGTCGTTGGCGCTAGTCTGTTCTAAGTAACTGCCTTGACAAAGTTTTGGTGCTAAATTAATTTCAAGCAGATGTTTGGTTTTTTTCGATAGTTTCAGGAACGCAAGTAATGAAAAATGGGGATGATTGAATGGCGTTAAAGGGTTTGGGGAAAAGCTTCGGAATCAGATTTAAATTTGTCGTGATGATGGCCTTTTTGGGAGTTGTGGCCTTGGTTGGCATTGGCTATGGCGCCTATACTTTCAGTATGCAGAATTCAATGAAAGAAGCGGATACCAAGGCCAGAATGATGGAGGCTTACGTCAAGGCCGGCCGGGCCTATTTTAATAAAGAGCAACGGCCGCTGGTCAACGCTTTGGTTGAGGCGGATCGTTTCTATCCCGAGCTTCAGTCCGGTTTTGGTATTACCAGACGTATTTTGGATCAGGTTCAGGGTGAAGAATCGTTGCTTGGCTTCAAGTTTAAACAGGCGTCGCTTGTCCCCCATCATCCACCCAACAAAGCGGATCTGTTTGAAGAGAAGATTATTCAGCAGTTCCAGAGCGGGGCAATACAAGAACAGACCGGGACCATGGTGGCGGAAAATGGTGAGCCGTTTTATTATCGCTCCAGGCCGATCGAGATGGCCGGCAAGGCCTGTCTTCTCTGTCATAAGAATCCGGCTGATGCACCTAAGGATTTGATTGAAATGTATGGGACGAATGGTTTCGACAAGAATTTCAAATCCGGTGATATCTTCGGGGCTTACATGGTCTATATCCCGTTGGGGCCAGCAGTTGAGGCGGCAAAGATGCAGGCGGCTATCCTTTTTGCCGGTGGCGCTTCAATCCTCCTGGTCGGGCTTTTAAGCATTTATCTCTTCCTGAATATTCGTATTGTTAAACCGCTTATGGAATTGAGTGGCCGTACTCAGGAGGTAAGTGTTGGCCGTAATCTGGAAAAAAGTTTGATGTCTGCCAAAATGAAAGACGAAGTTGAAATTCTGGCCAGGTCCATTGACCGCCTCCGGATCAGCCTGGTTAAGATGCTGAAGCGCAGAAAAAATGATTAATTATAAAAGATTAAAATATGCGTTGCTTGGGGCGGTTCTGTTAACGGTTGCTCTTTGCAGTGGCGTCGCGCTGGCGGCTGACTGCAAGGCCTTGCATGACGGTATTCGCAAAGAGAGGGTTCTGTTGAAGAAGAAGGCCTTGGTTGAGGCCGCCCTTAAGGTATGCTCGAATGATCCGGCCATTATTTATCAGGATGGCTATATTCTTGAGCGCTTTCGTAAGTACAAAGATGCACTTGTGAGGTACAGGAGGGCAATCTCTCTGGATGCCGGTTATGCCAAGGCTTATTTTAGCATTGGCGATATAGAAACATTACAAAATAATTATAGGGAAGCGGTGGTGGCTTATACGGAAGGCTTACGCCTTGAGCCGGGTAATGACAGGGCAAGGGGATCCCTTGCAAAGGTGGCCGTCCTTGCCAAAAAACGTGGTGGGGGTGCAGCTGGAAGTGGTCACGCTGCCCCGGTAGTGGCCCCAGCATCCGTGGCCCCGGTATCTCCTGTTGTGGCAAAGAAGACAGTCGGTTCAGCGAAGGGGGCGGCGGCGGTTGCCCCTATTACACGTCTGAATGTGCCATTTCAGCAAAAATCGACAGCGCTTAGCCAGGATGCCCGGGATGTGTTGAGCGTAGTGGTTGGCCAGGCCATGACCCGGAAGGATATGCGGGGCAATAGTTTTGAAGTAGGTGGTCACACCGACAACCGTGGAGATGCGAAGGAAAACTATAATGTTTCCAAAAAGAGGGCGATTAACGTTAAAAAGTATTTGACCGAGGGGTTTGGTATCGATTCCAGCCGGCTTAAACTTGTCTATCATGGCCAGAAAAAGGCTAAAGTGCCTAATACCAGCCCGGCAAATCGGGCAATAAACCGAAGGGTTGATTTTAGCAAGATCGACTAGTACCAGGGACCAACAAAATATTTGCCCCTGCTTGGAGTTGCATCAGAAAAAGGAAAGCATGCCCTGCCGGCATGCTTTCCTTTATTTGCGGTGTGAAGTTAAGATCAATTCAGGTGTTGGCTGACGGCCCCCTTGAACTCCTCTTCCAGCGATTTATCATCTATTTCCTTACACAGCATTTCAACCAGTTCGGCCAATCTTTCTCCGCTACAGTCGCCATTTTTGGCCCATTCTTCAACAGTATCTTTCATGACCATCTCACCTATGGGGCCAATCGCCATGGCGAAAGCATTTTGGAAGTCTTGAAAGACTTTGGCCAAGGGGCCGACATGGAGGATTTTATTAACATCAACTTCCGGTTTTGCTGTCGGGGCTGCTGCTGGCTTAGGTTTCTTGGCGGGGGCCACATTGCTTCTTATCCTGTTGGCGGCCTCCTTTAGTTCGCTCGATAGCATGCCGGTGGTCATGTTCAGGGTTTTTTTGTTTACGCCGCTTTCGCAGAAGGTTATGAGCGAAGCGTCTGAATTAATTGGTCTGATAATAATTATCGCTTCTTCGTAGTTGAATTCAATATTATTGGCGCGCATATTGGTGGCTTCATTAACTTTGATAATTCGGTCAACCGCCTCACCGACATCATATACCTTGTTTTGGAAAATCTTGGGCAGGTCTGAATGCACTGTGGTGGTGCCGCTGACATGGATGTAGGAACCCATTACTGCTGGAACATTTTTTATCTCTTTGAGAATGTCTTCCATGATTTTATGGTCCTTAGCATTTAAAGCTTGATCTATTGGCCGCTGTAAGTTCGTTATTAGGCCCTGATTTTAGCGATAGACGGTTTTAAAATCTCACCGATTGGATCTGGGTCGGTGTCAACGTCCAGGCCTATTCCAACCACGATTTGAGCACCGATTATGAGCAGGATTTTTTCTCCGTTAGAATGATTGACGATAATATGCTTGGGTCCTGTGAAACCTAGGATCTTTTTGGTTTTCACGGCAGAGCCGGTGACAGCGGCGATAAAACCGCCAAACTCCTTGACCGGGATATTACTGTGGCGCAGGACGCTGCCGTTTCCGGAGATAATGATCATGCGGTTAACGCCCTTGGCATTAAGAATAGCATTGGTCAGTATGTCTAGCGGAGTCTCGGCTTTGACCGGTTGGGTTGGCTCCAGGGCAGCAGAGTCCAACTCGGCCGTCTTGTCGACAAAAAGAAGCTCGTCAACCTCAGTGGCGGCGGACTGGTCAGCAGGGGGCGGCGCAGTATCTTTGCCTTCGTCTGTTGCTGCTTCGGGTTTGTCCTGTTCATCCTTCATTCTGGCGCTTTCAATCAAGAGGAAGCCCAATGGCACTTCTATCTCACGGTCCTCCTCTTTTATTTTACAGATATTCTCAATCTCAATCTCGGGATTATCCCAATTGATGATCTCAAAGGCGGCGTCCTGGCCGGTAAGCTTGCCGGTTATAGCAGAAAGAAGCTCACCCTGATGGAAAGACATATTGCCGTTGGCTTTATCCGATTTTATGTGGAGGGTGCATGTTTTTTTGTCCAATTCAAGGAGCTGCATGAAAGAAGGCAGGGAAATGCCGGCAACATGACCTTTGGTGCCCCCTGTTTTCAAGCCGGCCTTGATCATGTTCAACAGGGAATCGAAATCGATTGGTTTTTCAATGTACTTAAAGACACCCAGATCGCCCAGTCTGGATTCCATCTCAGGGGTGCCATAGGCAGTCATGGCGACAACTGGAGTTTCAGGGTGGTCTTTGCTGATGTGGGCCATTAACTGAAAGCCGTCCATCCCAGGCATGTTAAGGTCGGTAACGACCAGGTCGATTTTCCCGGCATCAATGATCTTGCAAGCTTCAATGCCGTTACCGGCAGTTTCTACTGAAAAGTCATTATTACTGACTTTGAGCATGTCGGCCAAACTGAGGAGGAAGTTTGTTTCATCATCTACTAGGAGTATGTTCTTCATCGATAATCCTCTAATTTGTGGGTACCTGGGTGGTTAAGCATAGGTGTCGGTTGGCACAAAGCAGTCTTCTAAGTAAATTTAAAATTGTAAAATGTATTTATGCCAAAATATTTATTAAATAATTTTGCTTAAGTTCTATTCGTAGTGGTCCGTTAGAGCAAGTTATTTGCAATTACATTGTTGCAGCACTTACTTGTGCCAAATCAGTGTCGCCATTCATAACTTTAATAATTCCGTCCTGTTTAAGGGTCCGCATGCCCGCCTCCAAAGCGGCAAATCTAAGCTCTGCCACCGGCGCGTTAGCCTCGATCTTTGACTTCAGGGCGTCATCGGTGACTAGTAACTCGTGAATCGCCAGACGTCCCTTATATCCCGATTTTTTGCAGTGGCTACACCCTCTGGGCTTATATAGGGTTATATCATTCGGGATTTCCAGCGGTTTGAGTGGGTGATCGCCGTATTCCCTCTTGATTATTTGGATCTCATCTTCGTTGGGCTTGAATCTCTGGCGGCAGTGGGGACAAAGTCGCTTGATGAGGCGCTGGGCCAATACTCCAAGGAGAGAATCGGCAAAGTTGAAGGGGTCAATACCCATCCCCAGTAACCGGGTCACGGTCTCAGGCGCGGAATTGGTGTGCAGGGTTGAGAAGACAATATGGCCGGTAAGGGCCGCCTCGATAACTGTTTCGGCGGTCTCCTGGTCACGGGTCTCACCAACCATTATGACATCCGGGTCGGCCCGCAGGAAGGCCCTCAGGACCCTGGCGAAATCGAGGCCGATCTTGGGTAGAACCTGAACCTGCCTGAGTCCGTCCTGAACAATTTCCACTGGATCCTCGGCGGTCCAGATCTTTTTTTCCGGGCGGTTGATGTGGCCAAGGGCGGCGTGGAGGGTCGTGGTTTTACCGGATCCGGTAGGCCCTACCACCAACAGCAGACCGTAGGGCCTTTGGATGAGGGTCTTCAGGTTTTCAAAATTCTCTTCATGCAACCCCATTTTTTTCAGGGCCATGGCGTCGCCACCGGCCAGAATACGCATGACCACATCTTCGTTGCCGCCAACGGTCGGCAGGGTAGCGACACGAAGTTCAATGTTTTTGCCCCGCCGGGTCCGGAATTTGATCTTGCCATCCTGGGGCAGTCTTTTTTCGGCGATGTCGAGCTTGGCCAGGATCTTGATTCTTGACACAAGGGCCCGTTTGTAATTATAAGGGATCGTCTGAAAATTGGAACATTCACCATCAGCCCTGAATCTAACCAGTGCGCCCCTTTTACCAATCTGGGATTCTATGTGAATATCCGAAACCTCGCGGGTATAACCCTCCTCGATGATCCGGTTGCAGACCTTAACCACCACGCCTGCTTCAGAAGCATCCTCCTCCGTATCATCCTCATCTTCATACTCATCTTCAACTAATTCAAGCTCCCCGAAGACATCTTCGTCGTCATCAAGGATTGAGTCGCCCTTGCCGTGGAAATGATCCGTGAATTTGTCGATGTCATCGGGGAATGACACAATAAACTCAAGAACATTGCCTTTGAGCATTGAGCGGAGATTGGACACCATTGTCTGATCCTGGGGATCGATGGCGGCAATCGTGATATTGTTGTTGTCCTGGTTGATGGCGATGCAGTGGTTGGTCCGCCAGAAATTTTCTTTGAGGTTTTGTAAGCACTTGGCCGGAGGCCCAACCTCCAACTCGTTGAATTCTACAAAACGGCAGTTGAAATGTTCCGAGACCGACCAGCCGATATCTTTTTTCTCAATTTCAAAATCGTTGATCAAAATGACTTCCAGGGATTTATGTCTCTGGTCGGCCAACTGTTTGGCTTGATCGAATTGCTCCTCGGTGAGAAGTTTTTCTTTGAACAGGTAGTAATATTTGCCAAATTTTGCGAGCATCTCCGTGATTACGGCCAAGCGTTGCTCGGCATTACGAAAATCAGCCTGGACGTCGGTAATTGATTTAAGGGCTTTGATTGCCTCCGGCATGTTATCGAGGGAGGCGTGAATGGAGGCAAGCTGGTCGAGAACGTCCAGGCGATCTTCCTTGGATAGGGTTTTATCGTCCAGGGCAAGATTAAGATGTTTTACCCCTTCCTGGGGAGCATCGTTGCCTATTTCGCATTGGGCTATTTTGGCGTGGACCAAACCTACTTGAAATTCTCGCTCAAGAAGAACCTGCAATTCATCAATAGCGTCAGTGAAGAAGCCAGCCTCGATAAGTCCCAGGCAGTTATCAAAGCGTTGTTCCGGTTCCAGGCCAATTGGGGCCGCAGCAGTAGCCGCAGTGAATTGAGATGAGTCTGAAGCGCTGAGCCTTTTTTCTAGTTGAGCTCGGGCCGGATGGCCAGCGGGAAGCTGGTCGAGAATTTCCTGGTAGATGTTTTCGGCATTTTCTCTCAGACCATGTTTAAGGTAGAGATCAGCCTCTGCAAGTTTTGACTTTAAATCCGTTTTAGTTTGCTGGCTCATAGGTCGCTACCATTAAGGTTTTTCAGACTAGATTAATAAGAGGTTGGCAAAGAAGTTTATCTGCTGGTAAAAAGTCTGGCGCAGGGTGATCCCGTTGCTAATCGATTGAAACAATCGGCATCGTACTGCCGTATACGGTAAGGGTGCCGGCAATGTCGGATTGAGGCGAGCTCCCTGGCACCCATAAGGCCTCCTCGGCAACTGAAATTGCTTCGGTTGCCGAGTCAACCAGGTAAACTTTGCCGCTGCCTTCGGAGAACAGAATGACCATGTAAACTTTTTTCTTTGATGAGCCCGGAAAAGAAGCCGGGGGCCGGGCAATTTCCAGCTCCATATTGCTTAGCGCCGATTTATCGTATTCGGCTAGTTCTCCACTGAACAGGCCCTGTAAATTTGTCCACGGCATGGACTTAAGCTTTTTGAGGCTAAAGAAAGTCAGATCCTTGAACGCGTTGGCGGGGAAGGCGGATTTGCTTTCGAATACCACTTGTTCTGGGGCGATACCAACCAGTTGCCCCCCCCAAGATGTTTTTAGGAGCCAATCCCAACGGCATTTGGTGTTGTGGGCGGCGGCAGAGCCTGCAGCATTTGCAGCCGCAGCCGCAGCCCCAGGGGAATGTATTGCCGCGCCGGAAAGGGCCGTCTTTAACTTTACTAAAGTTTTATGGATTTGCAGGCCGGTGGTTTGTGGGCTATCGGTGGTGTTATCTTCAATGGCTTTGGCCAAGTCAATGCATTGGTCAACAATTGCCTCCGGGGACGCTACGGCGGAGACAGCGGCAGCGGGGGCTTCCTCTACCTGAGGGGTGACTGGTTGTATTACGGCTGGATATTCACCGGTAAGGTCAAATTGATGTTGGCTTGGGGTGCCGCCGACGGCAACAGTTATGGCATCAACTTGATTTTCCAGGGTTTGCCTGATCTGCTTGCTACGGGTAAAGAGTTTCTCGTAACCGGCTGTTTTAGCAAAAAGTTTCTCCATTTTGCTGATACGTCTGACACAGCCCTTTAGTACCTCAAGTTGAGATTCCAACCAGCTGTTGAGTGTTCCCAGGCCATCGTAAGATGAATAGTCGGAAGAGAAGGTCCCGCTCAGCAACTTCTGTTGACTCGTTAGTGAGGCAGTAAGCCGTTTTGAGGCGGTGTGGAGTTTTGCCATGTCCGGTCGGCTGGCAAAAAGATTCTCCATCGGGGAGATCAGCTTAAGAGCTTTGCCTATAAGCGTATTATATGATTTAAGCACCTTAACGGTAGCGTCGGCCACTGTCTCACTTGGAGATGACAGCTCGTCAGCCGGCTCCTCAACGCTCATCTCCAGTCCCAAATCAAATGCCTGCTCAGCAGCCGGTTCCTCAACGCTCATCTCCAGTCCCAAATCGAATGATGGCTCTTCTACTGGTTGAGGAATTGATTCCACAGGGGTCGCGGCCTGGAGGTCGTCACTTAAGTTCTGGCTTGGAAAACCAGCTGAGCTGATTTTGGGGTCCAATAAAGCCTGGAGGTTGGAGAGGGCTGTTGACAGGACAATGTCGGAACTGCCTTCCGAACTTTTACTCCCGGTAGTTGATTCCCTGATTGCTAAGAAGGCGTTTTTTA
The DNA here is from genome assembly GCA_039714535.1 of Thermodesulfobacteriota bacterium. Lineage (GTDB taxonomy): Bacteria > Desulfobacterota > Desulfobulbia > Desulfobulbales > JAGXFP01 > JAGXFP01. Next base: position 17,370 of record JBDLJC010000006.1, read on the forward strand.
ACTGACTGGGGGCAGAGGTGGGGGAGTTCTCTGGCGATTTAAACATGGAGGCGAGAACTTTATCCATTGTAGCTGCGACTTGACCGACAGGGCTTGTTGTAACCCAGCCGTGGGCCGCTATAAGCTGGCTTAGAACGTCTCTGCCTTTGGCGATGTTGTCTTGATTGACTTCCCAGTCAATGGTGAGCAGCGTCTCTTCCAGTTCATTAAAAATATGTTCTCCATCCTCCGGTATCTGCGGGGCAGGCTGGATCTTTGGTTGGGGTGGGGCTGGTTGCGCCTTGGGTTTGGGTGGGGCTGGTTGCGCCTTGGGCTTGGGTGGAGCTGGTTGCGTCTTTGGTTTGGATGGAGCAGGGGTTGTCTTGACTGCCGGCTTTTCTTCAATCTCAAGTTCTAATTCGGGAGGAGCGGCGGCGGTCGATGTAGGAGATTCAGCTGGAGTCGGGGTTGTGTCGGAAGAAGTAGTTTCGGTCTTAGTAACCTTATATTGGTCAAAGAGACTGTTTGCGGCTTCTTCAATACCCTTAAAGAGGTCGTCCTTGTCTGTCATTCTCTGGTCTCCAGGGGTACTAAACTATTTATCATTAAAACTGCGTATGCGGGTATTAGTAATAATTCAGCAGTCTTTTTTTTCTACAAAAGGTTAGTCTACAGACGTCAAAAGGTGTTTCTCTGCCACATAGCGAACAGTCTTCTTGGTGATTTCAGAGAGGGTTTCAAAGACGCCTATCCCGGTGGTAGCGGTTGCCTCAAAATATGTAGTGTTTAACTGGGAATTTAAATCCTGCTCTAATTCCTCAATCGACAAAGTGGGCACAGGTGTGTCGCAAAGATCTCTCTTGTTGTATTGCAAGACAATCGGCATTTCTTTGAGGTTAAGATGGTTCTTTTCGAGATTTCGACGAAGATCTTCCAACCCTTCAATGTTTCTTTCCTGGCGCACCTTGAGTGGGTCGGCGACATAGACCAGACCGTCACAACCTTTTAGGACCAAACTACGGGTGGCTTCATACATGACCTGACCGGGGACTGTGTACAATTGGATTCTGATGTCGAATCCGGAGATCTTGCCCAAATTGAGCGGCAGAAGGTCGAAGAACAGCGTTCGATCGCCTTTGGTGTCAATGGTAAGCATCTTGCCACGATCTTTGTCGTCCATCGCCTTATGGATGTAAAGAAGGTTGGTGGTCTTGCCGCATCTTCCCGGTCCGTAATAAACAACTTTGCAATGCACTTCTTTTTTGCTTAAATCTATGAGAGCCATCGTTATCCTTCAAATATTTGGGCAAGGGTGTCTGCAAGTTCTGCTACCCTGCACCTGATCAACCCGAGAGATACATCATCGCCGAAAATTGTGATTAGAATCAATTCTTCACCAACTCTGCCGAAGTGAATGTTGCCATTTTTGCCCTTGTGGAACAGAAGGGAAAAATCATCTTCGCCGATTAGCTTGGCAATTTGTGAGGTTGCAGCTAGACTGGCAGCGGCCAGCGCCGCCAGTGAAATGGCATCTATGTCAAATTCTTGTTGCTCGTGGCCGCAGTTGGCTAAAACGTTACCCGCCGAATCGATTAGCAGAGCCGTCTTGACCCCGGCGTTGATCAGGTTGTTGACGATTAGACTCCCGGCTTTTTCTTGGGATTGGGCGGTAATTACAAAGTCTGCCACTGATATCTCCTCAGTTAGTTTCAAAGGTGAAAAATATTTTTTCCAAAAAACTGACGCTAATTGCCGATGTTTGAAACTGTTGACATCATTGAAAAAACAATCCGGCCAGAGGGCTTTTATGTAACGTAACGTGTTATCTGATTTTGCAAAGCCTGCGGTGCTGCTTTTCGCAAATTCAGACGACTAAAAACAACTTATGTAGACTACATTTTGAACTTCAAGAATTACCTATGTTAGTTGTATTTGTCAAGTGATATCAAAAAGGTATAACTCAAGGGTGAATAGTTGTAAATGTAGTGGCAGTTAATGTTGTGGACCCCGGATTTTTCAAAAAACAGGAGGAGATTTGGTTCAATCTATAAATCTAGCTGCTATCGATAACCATTTCGGTGAGTTTGCATCCCGGTTGTCTGCGGGTGGTGGGGAAAATGTTTTTCTGGCGGCGGCTCTTGCCAGTATGGCGACAAGGGCTGGTCATGCCTGCTTGGATTTGTCTGCTTGGGCGGCAGCTTCAGTTATTGCGGCTGATGGCAGCAGTTATAGCTGCCCGGAGTTGGCGCTTTGGTTGGCTGAACTCACGTCCAGTTCCGCGATAGGCAGTGGCCATGATGTGACCCCGTTGGTGTTGGAAGATGATCGACTGTACCTTCGCCGTTACTGGGAGTATGAAGACGATGTCGCCAAATTTGTAATCGCCCGGGGCCAGGCTCCCGCTGCGGAAGTGGCTATGGAGTTTCTTGGTGAGGCGATGGCGCGTCTGTTCCCAGCTCAAATAGCCGGTTGTGACTGGCAGCGTGTTGCGGCCCTGGCTGTTATTTTGCGGCCCTTTGTGGTGATTACCGGTGGACCGGGAACGGGTAAGACTACGACCGTGGCCCGGATTATTGCCTTGTTGATCGAACAGCAGTACGGCAATGAAAATATCAGGATAGCCCTGGCTGCCCCCACTGGTAAAGCAGTGATGAGACTCCAAGGGGTTATGGCCGGCATCAAAAAAACCCTGAACTGTTCAGAGCGGATTAGGGCGCGCATTCCGACCAAGGTTACAACCTTGCATCGCCTTCTCGGTTCCTGCAAAGATTCGCCCTTTTTTACGCATGACGCCAAAAATAAGCTGCCCTATGATTTGGTGGTTGTTGATGAGGCCTCGATGGTGGATTTGCCGCTGATGGCCAAGTTGATGCGGGCCCTTCGCCCTGAAACCAAGCTGGTCCTCCTCGGCGATCGCAATCAGCTTGCCTCGGTTGAGCCCGGTGCGGTGCTTGGTGACATCTGCGGCCAGGAAGCAGTGGTGAGGTTTTCCACGGAATTTCTGGCCAGGGCCTCAGCGGTTACCAGTGTGGACGGTCTTGCGGTCGGGGAAGACGGCCAAGCCGATTCGTTGGTGGAACTGCAAGTCAGCCACCGCTTTGGTGTGGATAGCGGGATTGACCTGGTTGGTCAGGCGATTAACCGGGGGAATGGTGGTGCTGCTCTGGAGATTTTTCGGGATGATAATTATCCTGATGTGGTGTGGCGGGATATCGGCAGCGGTGAGCAACTGCGCCGGGAGTTGGCTGGTCGATTTAACGATTGCCCTCCCGGCTGGTTTGGTATTGATGACCCGGCGCAAGTCTTGCAAAGTTTAGGTTCCTTCCAGGTGTTATGTGCAGTGCGTCAGAGTGCTTTCGGGATTAACCAGATTAATGGCTATATTGAGGAAGCTCTGGCGGAGAAATGGGGAGTGGTGTCGGGGGCAGGTTATCACGGGCGGCCGGTGCTGGTTGTCGCTAACAACTATGAATTGCAGCTCTTTAACGGTGATACCGGGATTATTTTGGCCGATCCGGCCAAAGAGGGCGTACTGCAGGCCTTTTTCCCCGCCGGAGAAAAAGAGCTGCGGAAAATCCCTCTGGCGCTGTTGCCTGGCCATGAAACCGCCTATGCCATGACCGTGCACAAGAGTCAGGGTTCCGAGTTTGACGAGGTTGTCATAATCCTGCCGGATTGGCAGTCGGCGGTGCTTTCTCGAGAACTGCTTTACACTGCTTTGACCAGGGCCAGGCAAAGGGTGGAGGTGTGGGGTAGCGCCGAAATCTTTAAGGGGACGGTTAAGGCGGTGATTAGCCGCCATGGCGGGCTTCGAGATAAACTCCGAGTGCTCTGAGTTGCATCGCCTGGCTGATCTTTATTCTTGATTGAGCCCGATAATTATGATAGCTTGTCGAGTTGATCATTCGTATGAGAAAGTGAAATAAGGTTTCTTGCCGCTTATCAATCAGGGCCAAATCTGGTTCGTTTTCGCGTTTTACATGGGGCATGGCCTGCATAATCAAGAAAGAGGTGTTCGTTTGAAAAAGAAGATCTTAGTGGCAAATCGTGGTGAGATTGCCCTCCGTATAATCCGTGCAATTCAGGAGTTGGGTCATTCTGCCGTGGCGGTTTATGAAACTCCGGATAATGACGCACTCCATATTCGGGTCGCTGATGAGGCTGTCTGGCTTGGCGACGGCCCCCGGGCAGACTACCTCAGTATTGAAAAGGTCGTAAATGCGGCTCGCAAAGTTGGCGCCGACGCCATTCATCCCGGCTACGGTTTCCTTGCCGAGAATCCTGATTTCGCCAAGGCCTGTGAGGAGGCGGGGATCATTTTCATCGGGCCTTCTTCTGAGGTAATCGGTAATCTTGGCGACAAGGTAATGGCCCGGAAGATCATGGCTGATGCCAAGATCCCCATGGTGCCCGGCACCCAGAATCTCAAGGCGGGCGATGAGGGTGTTGAGGAGGCGGTGGCCTTTGGCGCTAAATACGGCTATCCGGTCATGCTTAAGGCCACTGCCGGCGGCGGCGGGCGCGGTATTCGCCGGGTAGAGGATGAGGCGCAGCTCCGGGAAGAAGTCCATGTTGCCCGGGCGGAAGCGCTGGCCGCTTTTAATAGTGATAATGTCTATCTGGAGAAGGTGGTACTTACCCCCAAGCATGTCGAAGTGCAGATCCTGGCCGATGCCAAGGGTAATACCGTCCACTTGGGCTCCCGGGATTGTTCGATCCAGCGCCGTAACCAGAAACTGGTCGAGATCGCGCCTTCCCTGATCAAAGACCAGGGTCTGGTTGACGAAATTTGCGATACCGCGGTCAGGGCGGCCAAGGCGGCCAACTATTTCAATGCCGGCACCGTTGAGTTTCTGATCGATAAGGACATGAACTACTACTTCATGGAGATTAACACCCGGGTCCAGGTTGAGCATACGGTCTCCGAGATGGTTACCGGAATTGATATCGTCAGGACCCAGATCAAGCTTGCCCTCGGCAAGGACCTTGCCTTCACGCAGGAAGATGTGCAGATCAGGGGCTATGCCATAGAGGTCCGGGTTAACGCCGAAGATCCCCAGAACAACTTCATGCCGGAAGGCGGCAAGAAAGTGTCGGTCTATCGTTCGCCGGGCGGGTACGGGGTGCGGCTTGACGGTTTTGTCTACCAGGGCTACACCATTCCGGAGGATTACGACTCGCTGCTGGTCAAGCTCACCGTTTTCGGGTTCAGCTGGAGCGAGACGGTTGATCGTTTGCGCCGTTGTCTCGACAACTATGTTATTACCGGCCCCAAGACTACCATCCCCTATTACCTTAATGTGGTTAATGATCCTGATTTTCAATCCGGTGATTTCGATACCTCTTTCATTGAAACCCATCCGCATTTGACTGAGTATGAGGAACAGGGCTCCGAGGTCAATAAGCTGGCCCGGTTGATAGCCGAGATTCATTATGAGCAGGAAAATAAATACGCTATCTAGAGAAATTTAAGCCGTGCCGATAAATCGCGACGGTAATTAAAGATATTAGGAGTTAGCATGGAAAGAATAGTCCCTGGGATGAGTATTACCGAAGTTCTCAAAAATATGAGGGGAACAGAAGGATACTACATTACCAATACCGCCCGAGACCTGTCACAGTCTGATTTTAAGAACAGGATTCTTCTGCATACCGACCTGCTGGCTGCCCCGTCAAGGGAACAGGCCAATTTCTTTTCGCTGGAGATCACCGGCGGCGCTTCGGTGCATGTCGACATCCTCCGCAAGCAGGTTGATCCTTTTCTGAAACTGGAACTGCTCAGGGAAAAGATGCCCAATACCATGTTCCAGACCCTCTGTCGCGGGGTCAACCTGTTCGGTTATCGGCCCTACCCGCAGAACGTTATCCGTCTTACGGTCAAGGAGTTCGCCAAGTATGTTGATGTCTGGCGGGTTTTTGACTTTATGAACCATATCCCCAATATGCTGGCGGTCTTCGAAGAAGTTCAGAAAGCCGGTAAGATCCTGGAGCCGTGTATCTGTTTTTCAACCGGCCCGGAGCACACCGATGAGTTCTATGTCAAGAAAGTTGGTGAGATTCTTGATGTAACCGGAGAAGAGATTCTGCTCTGTATTAAAAATCATGGCGGTTTGGGCACCCCCAAAAGAATCGGCCAGTTGGTCGCCGCCATTAAAGACAAATATCCAGATATGATGATTCATTACCATGGCCATAATACCGATGGTAACGATGTTGGTCGTATTACGGCGGCGGTGAAGAACGGGGCCAAGATTGTCGATGCCGCCGATCATGTCTTCACCGGCTATTACGGCCCGCCGCCGATCCTTTCAGTTATCCATGACTTGAAAGACGAAGGTTTCGAGCCTGCTGGTATTGATGAGTCGGCAATTATCGAGACTTCGGAGGTGCTCAGAAATGAGCGTGAGCATTACGAATATTTTGAATCGCAGTTCAAGGGTTTCTCACCGACCGTTCAGATCCATAAACTGCCGGGTGGGGCGATGGGCAGCAGCTTCGAGCAGGCCGTTAAGGGTGACTTCCTTGACAAGATGCCGGCCATCCTCCACGACGAGCTGCCCAAGGTCCAGAAAGAACTGGGCAACTACTGGAGCGTTACCCCGGGATCGCAGATCCTCTGGACAACGGCGGTAAATAATGTCCTCGGTGGTGAACGCTATGGCAGCAACTCTACCGGTGATCTGAAAAACCTGTTGCTGGGCAAATATGGACCGTTTCCGTTCTATCAGCCAGCCGATTGGATCTACGAAAAGATCTTCGGTGCTGATTGGAAAAAGATTCTCGAAGAGGAAGGTGGTCTTGACGAGATCGAGGATATGGATATCGAGAAGGAGCGGGCGGCACTGGCCAAACGGCTAGGCTACGAACCGACCGAGCAGCAGTTGGTCACCTACCTGCAGCATCCCAATGATGCGGCCGAGTTCTTCAAGTTTGAAGAAAAATTCGGTAAAGTCTATGTCCTGCCGCCATCGATCTTTCTGCGGCGGGGCGGTTATAAGCTGGGCGAGACTCTCCAGTTCAAGGACCATAACGGTAAAGAGCATGTTATCGAGATTGGTCCCAAGGAGAAGAGTGAAGATGGTGAGTGGAAGGTCTTTTTAAATGTTGACCACCATGAACGCGAGTATTCTTTCACCGAAGTTGTCCAGGGTTCCGTTGCCCAGGAGGCCCAACTGAGTAAGGAAGAGGTCGAGGACCTGGCCACGGCTGGAGACATCCGGGCGCCTTTTAAGGCCAATGTCAGCGAGATCAGTGTCGAGGAAGGCCAGGAAGTCAAGGTCGGTGATCGGCTCGCCATTGTTGAGGCCATGAAGATGCAGACCCCGGTTGACAGTGTTGTCGACGGCAAGGTTGTAAAGATAGTTGCCGAGCTTGGTCAGGCCCTTAATATCGGTGATAAGATGATCAAGATCAAGGTTAGTGAGGACTAGGTTGTTAACTCAACACTGAACCGACTCTACAAGTGGTAAAAAAGGGCTTCCTTCGGGAAGCCCTTTTTTCATGTAAAGGGAGACTGATTTAGGAGGCCTGTTTGCGCAGGCTTTAAATTAAAGATAATCAGACATAAATCTTGGTTTATTTTTGATGTCAAAAGGATATCTTTAACGAACTCGGTTAAACTTCTTTGGAAACGTCTTGACTAGTAATTAAGTAAGGTGTCCCCGGAACTCCAGAACTCTAAGATAAATTAATGTCCCCGGAATTGTAAGTTAGGAAATTTGAATGGGCCTGAAGCATCCTAAAAGAAGAGCCAGGCAAAGATCCCTTGCTCTCCATGGTTGACAATAGTTAAATATCGGAGGTCCGAAATTTTCAAATGATCTCAAATAAAGACAAAAAACTACTCTTGAAAATGCTGGACATGGCCACAGATCCAGATGAGGCCCTGTCCTTTGATGAACTGCTTGGATTTCTGTTTGGGGTGGCCATCACCCCGGATATGATAATGCCCAGTGAATGGCTGCCCATGGTATTCGGGGAAGAGATGTTCACCATTGATACCGAAGAAGAGGGGCAGCAACTTCTTAATGAGCTGTTGGGGGTCGTAAATGATCTCGCTGCCCGCTTTCAGGAGGATAGACTTCGCTTTCCGTTTGATATTGCAAAACTCAAGGATGAGGATGACCTGCAGCCGATTCAGGCTTGGGCTTTCGGGTTTGATCAAGCTCTTATGCTTCGCCCTGAATGCTGGCTAGAAGAAGATTTACCAGAGCTCCCCACCGAAGAGCAGCAAGACCTTGTGGTGAGTGTATCGGTAATTAATGCGTTAGCCGATCCGTTGGAAGCCGAGAAATTTTTTGAGACGTTCTGTGAAGGTGAGAGCGAAGATGAAGATCCTCTTCAGCTAATAGCCTCTCTTTTCATGATGCTGCCCAGGGCGGTCGAAACACTCTTGGCCCATGCCTCCAAACTCGAAGAAGAGCGGCGGGCAAAAATCAGCAGCTACAGACCAGCTCTGCCGCAGACTCGGACCACTCCTAAAATCGGCCGGAACGAACCATGTCCCTGCGGCAGTGGTAAAAAATTCAAAAAATGTTGTCTGTTGGATAAGAAGATTGTGCCAATTCGCTAAGGTGTTTTTTTGATATGTTTGGCTGTAATTAAATAGAGGATTCCCAGGATTAGGCTGATCATTATTTTGCTGGCTCGAGGGGAAATGAATGAACCATGATTATGAAAAAAGAAAAATCCAAAGAAATTTCTGAACTTGTCGAGTCTTTCTGTAAGCAGTATCTCAATGGAGAACTTGCTGCTTGTTCTGTAAGACTATGTGACAAGTTAAGCCGTAGCCGTAAACTTGATATCACCAGAGGTAAAAAAAATCTGGGCTGCATCAATAGTGTATGTGATCGCCGGGCTTAATTTTCTTTTTGATAAAGCTAGTAACAATTTTCTTACTTCTGACCTAATTTGTGATTTCTTCGGCACGAAAAAGACTACTACCGGCAATAAAGCGACATCCATTGAAAAAACTTTTAATATTGGCATTGGAGACGAGAATTATTGTACCCGAGAAATAATCGAATCTTTTTCTTTTGTAGTGGTGCCTGGCGGTTTTATTGTGCCTGAAAAGGTGGCTTATGAGATAGGAATTGCGAATGAGGAAGAATCTCAAGCAATAGACGAATTTATGGCCGAAAAAAAGCGGCAAGAAGAAGACGCCGCGCAAGCCAGGAAGGCACGTCGTGCTGAAATAAATCGTGAAATTGCTGAGAAAAAACGAAAGAAGAAGGAAGCGGAACAAGCGGAGATAAGTGTTCGGCAGCATAAGCTTTGGTGATCCATATAATATGAAAAAATCATGTGTCGGCAAGCCCCGTAGTACGATGCAGGAATTCTGAAAACAGGTGGATAATTATAAGGAATTACATACCAATTTATTTCCAACATGAGTCAAATGGGATTTCCCCCTTTTTTTACCGCAGCGGGAGTGATAATGGATTTTCATTCAGAAATAGAGGAAGACGGCTATCATATATTCAGTATCGAAAAAGCAAAGATCACAGGATTTTATCCTAATCGGTTTCCAGATTATCCTGGGGTCAAACTCACTGAACTGTCAATTGGTGACCGGATCACTATAAGGGCCTTTTTCCCTGTTGGCCCAGGTGAACCCATCCAAATTGATGGTGGTTATATCGACTTGGAAATCGAACATGTAGATTCCGACCATGTATTTGGGGAGATCCAAACAGAATTGCCAAAAGAGTTTGCTTTAAGTAATGGAGACTCCTTGGAAATCAGGGAAGATGAGATTTTGTATAAGGTCGAACAGCAGGAGCATTAAAGGGACATTGTTTGGGATTTTTTTTACCTGATCTGAAAGTTCACATATCTCCCTGTAAACTTGTTTTAAACATTAAAATATAACGCGCAGGAAAGTCTAAATAATGATAACCGGAGAGTTAAAGAGCCAGGTTGATAAAATCTGGGAATCATTCTGGACCGGGGGGATCAGTAACCCGCTCACTGTGATTGAGCAGTTTACCTATCTGCTCTTTATCCGCAGACTGGATGAGATTCAGCTGCTGGCAGAGAAGAAGGCCAACCTGATCGATTCCGCGATTAAGGACCCGGTCTTTACCGCCGAGCAGAAGGATCTGCGCTGGAATGTCTTTAAGAACAAAGATCCCGAGACCATGTTCAACCTCTTCACCAAGCCGCAAAGAGATATCCCTACCGTATTTGACCACATGAAGGAGTTAAATGGCCGGGCCGGGGCCTTTTCCCAATATATGAAGGGCGCCACCTTTATGATTCCGACCCCCCGCCTGCTGGATATGGTGGTGCAGATGATCGACAAGATCAAGATGGATGATCGGGACACCAAGGGCGATCTCTATGAATATCTGCTCTCTAAAATCGCCACCGCCGGCACCAATGGCCAGTTCCGCACCCCGCGCCATATCATCCGGATGATGGTCGATATGGTCGAGCCGAAAAGTGATGATACCATCTGTGATCCGGCCTGCGGTACGGCCGGTTTTATGGTCGGCAGTGGTCAATATCTGCACGATAACCATCCTGACTGGTTCTACGAGAAGGAGTTTAGAGACCACTTCAACTCGAAGATGTTCACCGGTATCGAGTTTGACAGCACCATGCTGCGGATCGGTGCCATGAACCTGCAGCTCCACGGCATCGACAACCCGCATCTGATCGGCAAGGACTCGTTAAGTGAGAGTAACGGTGATCTCCGGGAGCGATACAGTCTGATTCTGGCCAATCCCCCATTTAAGGGAAGTCTCGATTATGACAGTGTTGAAAGCTCGATCCTGAAGACGGTCAAGACCAAGAAGACCGAGCTGCTCTTTTTAGGCCTGATCCTGCGGATGTTAAAGACCGGCGGCCGCTGTGCGGTGATTATTCCGGACGGGGTTCTTTTTGGTTCTTCCAAGGCCCATAAACAGATCCGCCGGGAGATCATCGAAGGCCATAAACTGGAGGCGGTGATCTCGATGCCGAGCGGGGTGTTCAAACCCTACGCCGGGGTGAGTACGGCGGTTCTGGTCTTCACCAAGACCAACAGCGGTGGCATCGACCAGGTCTGGTTCTATGATATGAAGGCGGATGGCTACAGCCTTGATGATAAGCGGACCAGGATCAAAGACAACGACCTGTCTGATATTGTCGCCCGGTTCAAGAATCGTAAGCAGGAGAGTAACCGGGCCCGGACCGAGCAGAGTTTTCTGGTGCCCTTTGGTGAGATCAAGGAGAACGACTGGGACCTGAGCATCAACCGCTACAAGGAAATTGTCTATGAAGAGGTTGAATATGCGCCACCGGCGGAGATCATTGCTGATATTGAACAGCTGGATGGTGAGAGGGCTGAGGCCTTGCTGGTGTTAAAGGGGTTGTTGGGATGGAAATGATACAGTTTGACAAAATATGTGAAACGACCCAAGGAGTACAGATACCTAGGTCTGAACAAATTGAAATCCCAGAGGATGGGTATAGCAGGTATTTATACATTGCTGATTTTTTGTCTGATGGATCATGTAAATACATAAAAAATAATTTCCCAAAAAAAATAGTATATGAAACAGACTTGGTAATGGCTAATACAGGAAGTCCTGGACGTGTTTTTCTAGGTAAATCTGGGATCTTAAGTAACAACCTTTTTAAAATATCTTTTGATAAAGAGCAGGCCGATAGAGATTATTTGTATAGAGTTTTAAGTAGCCCTCAATTCCAGGAACGACTACAAAGTCAAATGAAGCAGGGTATACAAAGGCACTTAGGACATAAAACTATTGCTCGTCAGACAATCCCCCTCCCGCCCTTACCAGTTCAGCAAAAGATCGCCGCCATCCTGGATGCGGCCGATGGACTCAAGCAAAAAGACCAAGCCCTGATCGCCAAATACGATGAACTCAGCCAAGCCCTGTTTTTGGATATGTTTGGTGATCCGGTTGCGAATTCGATGGGGTGGGAAAAGAAAACAGTAGCGGAAGTATTGCAGAGAAAAAGCCAGAATGGATTGTATTTACCTAAGGATAAATATAAGGCTGATGGTATTGAAATGATTCACATGTCTGATGCTTTTTATGGAATCGTAAATGTTGGAAATCTAAAAAAAGTAGTTTTGGATGATAATGAATTGGAGAAATATCGACTTTCAGAAGATGATTTGTTGTTAGCAAGGAGATCTCTCACTTATGAGGGGGCAGCCAAGCCATGTCGCATCCCCAAATACAATAAGCCGCTAGTTTATGAGTCATCTTTAATCAGAATCACCCCGAATAAAAGTATGGTCACCACCCTTTATTTGTATTTTTTCTTTTCTAACGAGAAGGCGAAAAGTAAGTATGTTAACAAGTATATTTCATGTTCCACTATTTCAGGAATCAACAACAAGGGACTAAACTCAATTGAAATACTTCTTCCCTCAATAACCCTCCAAAACCAATTCGCCGAACGAATAAAAGCCATCGAACAACAAAAACAACAGGCCCAGGCCAGTCTGCAAAAATCAGCAGACCTGTTCAACTGCCTTCTGCAAAAGGCATTCAAGGGTGAGCTGGTGACATGAGTAACTTCCAATTTCTCCAGGCAGGATGGCCGCAACTGTTTAAGGATGCGAGGGAGGCTGAGAAGCTGGCCCTTGTCTCGCCGAAGGCCTGTGCCATCCTCTGTCGGAGCGCCTTGGAAAACGCGGTTAACTGGCTCTACGATAACGACTCTGATTTAGCGACCCCATACGACACCCGCCTCAGTTCTTTGATGCACCAGCAATGCTTTAAGGACATCCTCCAGCCCTCAATCTTCCGCGAGATCAATGTGGTCCGGCTGGTGGGGAATAACGCGGCCCATGGCAAACGGGTCAACCGGAACGAAACCCTGATCTCGGTCAAGAACCTCTATCGATTCTTTACTTTCCTGGTGACGGTCTATTCCGAGTCACCGGTCCCGCAGATATCACCCTTTAATGAATCATCTATCCCGGACGGCAAGGAGGCAGATAAGAGCAGGCAGGAACTCCTGAAACTTGCCGAGAAGCTTGACCGGCAAAAAGAGCAGGCCCGGTCAGAACGGGAGCAACTTGCGGAACAGGCCAGCCAGATTAAGGAGCTTAAAGAGAAGCTGGCTGCCCAAAAACAGCAGGTAAAAGAGCGCAAGGATGCCAGAAAGAAAACCGTGGCTACCGAGCAGGCTATTCCCCTGCTCATCTCCGAACAGGCAACCCGAAAACTCTATATAGATCTCTCCTTAAAGGAAAGCGGCTGGGATAATCTGCGGGAGGGGAGAGAGCTTGAGTATGAAGTCCGGGGGATGCCGAAAAGCACCAATCCATCGGGGTTGGGTTATGCTGATTATGTCTTGTGGGGTGATGACGGTCTGCCGCTGGCGGTAATTGAGGCCAAGAAGACCATGGTCGATGCCCATAAGGGCAGACACCAGGCCGAGCTCTATGCCGATTGCCTGGAGGAGATGCATGGCCAGCGGCCTTTGATCTTTTACACCAACGGTTTTGACACCTACCTCTGGGATGACCGGTTCTATACCGCCCGCGAGGTCCATGGTTATTACAGCAAGGACGAGCTACAGCTGAATATCGACCGGCGCCTCACCAGACAGGACCTGCGTAATTTTATGGTCAATACCGAGATCGCCGGCAGACCCTATCAGCTGGAAGCGATCCAGCGGGTTGCGGAAAACCTCGTGACCACCGGCCCGGACGGTAAACTCAAGGGCAGCGCCAGGCAAAGTCTGCTGGTAATGGCAACCGGCAGTGGCAAGACCAGGGTGTCCGCCGCCATCGTTGATATGCTGACTAAATGCGACTGGGCAAAGAGAGTCCTTTTTCTGGCGGATCGAAATGCGCTGGTGACTCAGGCCAAGAACGCCTTTAGCGAGTTTCTGCCCCATCTCTCGGCCATCGACCTTACCAAGGAAAAAGAAGATCCCGGCACCAGGATCGTCTTTTCTACATACCCAACAATCATGAACAGGATTGACGGGGTAAAGAATAGCGATACCCGTTTCTATGGCGCCGGGCATTTCGACCTGATCATAATTGATGAGGCGCACCGCTCGGTGTATCAGAAATATGGCGCCATCTTTGCTTATTTTGACAGCCTGTTAATCGGGCTTACCGCAACTCCGAAAAAAGAGATAGACCGCAATACCTATGGTCTTTTCGGCATAGAGGATGATGACCCGACATTTGCCTATGAACTCGGCAGTGCGGTAAAAGACGGTTTTCTGGTGCCGCCCAAAGCGATCCTGGTGCCGATAAAATTTCAGCGTGAGGGGATTAAGTACAAAGACCTGTCTGAGGCGGAAAAGAAAGAGTATGAAGAAAAATTTGGTGACCCGACCAAGGAGGAAGCCCCGGACGAGATATCCAGCAGCGCCTTGAACAGTTGGCTGTTTAATACCGACACCGTTGACAAGGTGCTTGATCATCTGATGGGTAACGGCATTAAGGTGGAGGCCGGTGACAAGCTTGGCAAAACGATCATCTTTGCCAAGAACCATAAACACGCGGTTTTTATCGAAGAGCGTTTCAATAAAAATTATCCTGAATACTCGGGCAAGTTTTTACGGGTGATCGACAACTACGAAACCAAGGCCCAGGACCTGCTTGAAAGGTTTACCGACCCATACAACGAAGTTGATCCGCAGATCGCCGTATCGGTAGATATGATGGACACCGGGGTTGATGCGCCAAGGGTGGTCAACCTGGTATTTTTTAAGCTGGTCAGAGCAACTTCCAAATTCTGGCAGATGATCGGCAGGGGCACCCGGCTTTGTCCGGATCTGTTTGCCCCCAATGAAGATAAAAGCCATTTTCTGATCTTTGACTTCTGCCAGAACTTTGAGTTCTTCGACCAGAACCCGGACGGCATTGATGGTAATGCGATAAAAAGCCTCAGCCAGCAGATATTTGAGGCCAAGTTTGAAGTGGCCATGTTAATCAGGGACAAACAGGCGAAAAGGGAAGAGGAGGCAGAGCTGTCTCAGCAATATATCAATGAATTGCATGGTATCGTGGACGGGCTTGACCAGGACCGTTTCGTGGTCAAAAAAGAACTGCGCTATGTGACGGAATATAAACACCGGTCCAGGTGGGAGAACCTTTCCAAGGGTGATGTGCTGGATATCACGGCCCACCTCTCGCATCTGGTGATCCCCCGTAAAGATGATGACGAGTTAGCGAGAAGGTTCGATATCCTGGTTTTAAATTGCCAGCTGGCCCTGTTGGCTGATCTGCAGACCGACAAGTACGTTAATAAGATCAGCAATATTGCCAAGGCGTTAGTTAAAAAGAAGAATATTCCAGCGGTTGGCCAACACATTGACTTGCTAAAAGAACTGCAAACCGCTCTTTTCTGGAAAGGGGTAAATGTCAATCGGTTGGAAGAAGTGAGGTCCGCCTTGCGGGAACTGGTTAAGTTTCTGGATAAGGATCAGCAAGTTGACGTGGTTACCCATTTTGAAGACGAACTTGATAAAAAGAAGATCGGCACCAGAGAAGTTGTGCCAATCTACCATACCTTAAAAAGCTATCGTGACCGGGTTGAGTCATATATCCGGAAAAACAGGAACCACCTGGTTATTCATAAATTGAATACCAACCTCCCCATAACCCAGATGGAGATTAATACGCTGGAGGGTATCCTCTTTGATGGCGATGAACGGGGCACCAAACAGGATTACCTGGCCGAATACGGCGATCAACCTCTGGGTAAGTTCATCAGGAGCATTGTCGGGCTGGATATTAAATCGGCCAATGAGGCCTTTGCTGATTTTCTCCAGGCGGGGAACTTGCGGGCCGACCAGATGACCTTTTTGAACAATATCATTACCTACCTGACCAAAAACGGAACCATCGATAAGGCCATGCTCTTTGAACCGCCGTTTACCCATATTAACGACCAGGGATTACTTGGTGTTTTCGATGATGCCCAGGCGACGAAGATTATTCAGATAATAGATAAGGTTAATAGGAATGCGATGGTAGTGGGTGGGTAGGGTGAAGATATCTCTCTAACATTTGGCTGGTCTGATAATTTAACCTTTCATTCCAACATCATAAAAAAATAAGTCGCCACCGAAACTGCTGTTTACTACTATTGTGCATCTTCCAGGTTCCAATTTTAATCAAATTAAAATTGACTTGTGACTGATTTAAACTGATTTTTTGTACAAAGGTTAATCGTGGAAAGTCAGTCGGTTGAAGCCACCCTTCTCGTACCATGGGCGGTCGGCATCGATCCCATTAATTTCAATCAGCATTACTTCGAGGATCAGGTAAACCTTGGTGCCTTTTCGAACACAGGCAGTGGTGGTTTGACCGTGGTGGCCGAGGGCGGCATGTAAATGAATCTTAGGTTCATCGCCATCCCAGAAAATGGAGCCAGCGCCAAGGGTCTCTCTGGCGCCATCCACTGAATCCCAGACCGGTTCCGGCGGCATCACCGGTTCTTTGGGGCCGGTAACGAATTCGGCCTGGCGCAGACCGCCTATGACCTGAAACCAACCCTGACGGATGTTTTCTTTGCGGATAATTCCCAGAAGTTCTTCGAGAAAATCATCCCCTTCATCAAAGCGGATTGAAAAAACCCGCCCGGTTGTGCCCTGGCGATAGTCCATAGCTGTTATTTGTCTCTAATGGTGGTGAATTTTAGTTTTTCTGCGGCCGCCTTTAAGGCCCGAAATATCTCCCTTGATTGGCCGACTTTGCGGGTGGCGGCAAAATTTTCCGCTGGTTTGGCCAGGTCTTCTATGTTCAGGGCCGGGAACATCTCGATAGCTTTTTTGAGGGGAGGGGCCTTACGATCCATAAAGAAATAACCTTCGTAGTCATCGCGATCATTATACTCGTCGAGGGCGGCAGCAATTATGTCGTTTTTCAGTCTTTCCAACTCCTTGTGGGCAATGTTGGTTTTCAGATGTGAGCCCCGGCGTTCTTCAAGGAAGTTAAGTAGTTCGTCTATCGACTGTTTGCGCAATTCTTTAGCGATGTATTTGATCTGCCGTTTACGGGAGCCTGCTTTAAGTTTCCTGACCGCCTTGATCTCTTGCCGAAGGAAGTCGTCGCAGGGTAGTTTGAGCAGTTCGGCCGGCGATAATTCCGCCAGTTCTTTACTGAGTGTTTCTATCTCTTTGGCCTGGCGTTTTTTTTCAGTACGGCTGACGGTGTAGTCCATTGTTCCCTTGCTGCAATCGTGGTTTGCCTTTTTTTGTTGCCTTTCAGTGACGGGCTAAAGTAATATCTCTTAGCCTTTGAGACTAGCATTTAACCATCTTATTCCAATAATAGATAAGGAATTTTATCATGAGCCATAAAACTTTTACCATCACCCAGCCCACCCGATTGACCTTCGGCGCCGGTACCATTGGGGGGCTTGCCGATCTGGTCAAAGAAGAGGGCGGCACCAAGGCTTTTCTGGTAGTTGATCCTGGTCTCAAGAAGGCGGGGCTGTTGAAAAAGGTTACCGCCCCGCTCAAGAAAGCAAAAATGGACTTTGAGGTCTATGATAAAATTGATCCCGAGCCGGGTCTGAAGCTTGCCGATGGTGGCTGCAAACTGGCGGCCAAGAGCGGTTGTGACTGTGTTATTGGCGTAGGCGGTGGTTCGGCCATGGATGTGGCCAAGGCAGTGAGCATTCTGCTGACCAACGGCGGCAAGGCTGAGGATTATCTCGGGTTGGGTAAAATCACCAAGCCCGGGGTGCCGAAGATTATGGTGCCAACCACGGGTGGTACTGGCGCTGAGGTGACTTTCACCGCAGTTTTCATTAATGAGAAAACCGGTTCCAAGGGCGGGATGAACGGTGATCCGCTCTACCCGGATGCAGCCCTTCTTGATCCGGAGCTGACCGTTTCCGTACCGCCGCATATAACCGCGGCAACCGGTATCGACGCCTTTACCCATGCCATCGAAGGATATGTCTCAACCCAGTCCCATGCCATCTCTGATATGTATGCCCTGGAAGCCATCGAGATGATCAGTCGTAATCTGCCAAGGGCCTATGGTAATGGCGATAATATCGAGGCCCGTTCTGCTATGTTGATGGGGAGTTTGCTGGCCGGTAAGGCCTTGGCCACGGCCGGGGTTGGTCTGGTCCATGCCATGGCCTACCCGCTTGGGGGCATGTTCGGTATCCCCCATGGTCTGGCTAACGCAGTCCTGTTGCCGTATGTCGTCGAGTATAACCTGATCGGCAACCCCGGCAAGTATGCGGCGGTGGCTGAGGTCATGGGCTATGACACCACTGATATGCCGTTACGCGATGCTGCGGCGCAAGTGGTTGAGGCTATTTTTAATTTGAATAACGATGTGGGGATTCCTTCAAGTCTGGCCGACCTTGATATCCCGATTGAGAAAGTTCCTGAGATGGCAGACATCGCCTTGACCGTTGCCGTCCCGATTGCGAATAACCCACGCAAACCGACCCGAGACGAGGTAATTCAGGTTTATCATAATGCCCTGATCGGCTGGGAGTAATATTCGAATCCGGCTGACGATCCCGGCCAATTGCGGCGTTGGCTGCCGGGATTCCATGCTCGACGTACAGTTGTACGCCTGTGCTGAAATCCCTTTGCCGCCTTGCCCTTGACCGGGCTTGTTAGCCTCAGTTTTTAGTAATAAAAAAGTTTTGTCTTAAATGATGGATTGAGTGGGCTTGTTGCAACGCTGCGCTGGTAATGATCAGATAATCACTCCCTGTTGATTGTAGAACATAATAAAAGGAGGCTGAAATGCCCGGTTTTGAAGTTTTCGGTGAGGAAGAAAAGAAAGAGATCATGGAAGTTCTGGATACCGGGGTGCTTTTTCGCTATGAGTTTCCGGAACAGCGCAAGGGTATCTACAAGGTAAAAACCTTCGAGGAGAAGTTCGCTGCCTATTGCGGGGCCAAATATGGCCAGGCTGTGACCTCAGGCACCGTCGCCCTCAAAGTGGCTTTGGCGGTTCTGGGCGTGGGGCCCGGTGACGAGGTCATCACCCAGGGCTTTACCTTTGTGGCAACCTGGGAAGCCATTCTCGATATCGGTGCGATACCGGTCTTCACCGAGGTTGATGAGACCCTGAACATGGATCCGACCGATCTGGCGAAGAAGATCACCGATAAGACCAAGGCGATTATTCCGGTCCATATGATGGGTGCTGCGGCTCGGATTGAGGAAATAGTCGCCATTGCTGATAAGCACGGGATTCCCGTAATCGAGGATACTGCCCAGGCGGCCGGGGGCAAATTGAACGGCAAGGGCTTGGGTTCCTTCGGCACCCTTGGTACCTTCTCCTTTGATGCGGTTAAAACTATGACCACCGGGGAGGGTGGCATGGTAATCACCGATGATGAAGAACTCTGGCGGAAAATGAGCGAATATCACGACCATGGCCATGATCATGTTCAGAATCCCGGCGGCCGTGGCGGTGAGGGGCGCAGTTTTATCGGCTTCAATTACCGGATGATGGAGCTGCAGGGCGCCATAGGTCTGGCGCAGCTGGCCAAGCTCGACCAGATGATCTCCACCCAGAAAGAACATAAGGCCAGGCTGAAAGAGGCGGCGGCCAAGATCCCAGGGGTGACCTTTCGGACCCAGCTGGATGAATCCGGTGATAATGCAACCTTCTTTGCCTTCCTGTTGCCCGATGCGGCCAAGGCCCAGGCGGTAAATGAGGTCTTGAAAGCCGAAGGGTGCGGGGCCATCTATTTTGCCGATAATACCTGGCATTATTATCCCAAGTGGGAACATCTGCTGGCTGGTTCCACACTGGCGGAGTCGGGCTGGCCCTTTGTCAGCCACGGTAAACGGCGGGTTGTTTACGATCAGGACGTTTTGCCGGCCTCGGCTGAGATTATGGGCCGCTGTCTGGTCTTTCAGGTGCTGATCAAATTGACCGAGGAGAGGGTGCAACAGATCTGTGCCGCTCTGGAGAAGGCGGCAACAGTGGTTTAACCACAAAGTCATATAGTTGATTGTGTTGGAAGGAGCGCCTGTTTAGGCGCTCCTTTTGGTATTCTTGAAGAGAGGTTACGTAGTTTTTATTAGGTAAACATCGAAACGGTTGTTCTTGGTTTTGAAGACCAGATCCGGTTTCGGCCCGTTTAGGGGTGGGGCGTAGGCCGGCCGTTTGACCACCACCCGCTTGCTTGCCACCTTGAGGGCGCCAGTCAGCAGGAGGTCACTGTCTTCATCATCGCCAACCAAGCTTCTTAAAATCCGCATCTCTTTTTTGACCAGGGCACTCTTGCTGCGGTGGGGATACATTGGATCCAGGTAGACCACTTCCGGACGGCGATGGGGTTGAGCCTTTGCCATCTCCAGCAAACTGTCGCCTCTCCGCAAAGACATCCGCTCCCTTACTATTGTTCCTATCTCGGGATCATCGGCGGCTCGCCCCAGGCCGTCCGCCAGAAGGGCGGCTATCACGGGATTGCGCTCCATCATCTCGACCCTGCAGCCTTGACAGGCCAAGATAAAACTGTCCTGGCCGAGGCCGGCGGTGCCATCCAGAATACTTGGCAAATTTTCACCTTTGATTCCGATTGCCCGGACCAGGGTCTGTTTGCGGCCTCCTCCCCGTCTGCGTCGGTAGTCGGTCTTGCCGCTGGTGAAATCAATCCAGACCGGGCCTGGCGCTTTGGGGCCAATCTGCCGGAGCTCTAACCTGTCTCTGGTAACCATCAATAACAAAGAGTGGTTGGTTGTGTCCGGCTCGGTGAGAGGGATTTGCAGCTGCTTGGCCAGTACCACTGCTTTTTGGCGCTGTTCCGGGGTTTCAGCAGCTACGGCTATATTGTTTGATATCGCCACGGTAATGTTTAAATCCGCTGGTTATGGTTGCCCGGTAATGTTAGTCTGGACAGTTACGTGCTTTGTGGAGTAAAAAGCATTTCTGGTTCTTCGTCTGCAACGTTGAACAGACTCTATTAAGGAGCTTCTGGCATTTCGAATTAAATTTATATCGAGAGATATTAACATGGATCCAACCCATAAAAAAGAACCGAAGGTTGTCGCAATAATTCCGGCCCGATATCATTCAAACCGTTTTGAGGGTAAACCCCTGGCCAAGATCATGGGTAAAGCGATGATCCAGCATGTTTATGAGCGGGCCTTGGCGGTTGATCTGGTCTCACTGGTGGCGGTGGCCACCGATGATGAAAGGATAGCTGAGTGTGTCCGTGGTTTTGGCGGCCAGGTGGTGATGACCAGTTCCGACCATGTCTCCGGGACCGACCGGCTGGCCGAAGCCGCGACCCTTCTTGATATCAATGAGCAGGATGTGGTCGTCAATATTCAAGGCGACCAACCCCTCTTTGATCTCTCCGTGGTTGAGCAGGTGGCGCGGCCATTATTGGATGACCCGGCCCTGCCGATGTCCACTCTTATCTATAAGATAATTCGTCCCGAAGAGATCGATGATCCGAATCATGTTAAAACGGTTTTTGATGTCAACGGCATGGCCCTCTATTTTTCCAGGGCACCGATCCCTTTTCAGCGGAACCCGGAAGAACCGCAGACGCCTACTTACTACAAGCATCTTGGCTTTTACGCGTACCGCAAGGGTTTCTTGCTGACCTTTGTCGGTCTGCCTGAAGGCGAATGGGAGCGCTTCGAAAAACTTGAGCAACTGCGGGCTCTGGAATATGGCTATAATATCAAAGTTGTTCTCACCGAACATGACTCGGTTGAGGTGGATACGCCCCAGGATCTGGCCAGAGTTGAGGGGGTGTTCCGTGGTGGTGCAAAGTAAGTTGTGTTTGCTGATAACTATTGTTTTAAAAATCATAGATAATGAATGAGAGGTTGACGTAATGCGCAAGAAGATAACGATAATCGGGGCTGGTAATGTTGGTGCTACCGCTGCTCACTGGGCAGCGAGCCGGAGACTGGGCGATGTGGTTCTTCTCGATGTGGTGGAAGGGATCCCCCAGGGCAAGGCCCTTGACCTGTTACAGGGTGGCCCGGTTGATGAATTTTCCAATATTGTCACGGGTTCTAATGATTATAAAGATTCCGCTGATTCCGATGTGGTGATCATTACCGCCGGTCTGGCCCGGAAACCGGGGATGTCCCGCGATGATCTGCTGGCCAAGAACGTGGCGATCGTCAAATCCTGCGCCGAGCAGGCCGCCAAACATTCACCCAATTGCGTGATGATTGTGGTAACCAATCCCATTGACGCCATGGTTTACACGGCGTTCAAGGTCTCAGGTTTTCCGCGGGAGCGGGTGATCGGCATGGCCGGTGTGCTTGATTCGGCCCGGTACCGCACCTTTCTGGCCATGGAGCTGGGCATTGCCCCCCGGGACGTTAATGCCATGGTCATGGGTATCCACGGCGACAATATGTTGCCCTTGGTCAGACTGGCCAATGTTTCAGGAATACCGGTGACCGATTTGATCTCCGCCGAACGACTGGCTGAGATTGTCAAACGGACCCAGCAGGGTGGGATTGAGATCGTCAATCACCTGAAAACCGGCAGCGCCTTTTATACCCCGGGCCTGGCTGCCGTGGAGATGGCCGAGGCGGTCCTGCTCGATAGTCAACGGCTTCTGCCCTGTGCGGCCTATCTTGAAGGGGAGTTCGGCTTTTCCGGCTGTTTCCTTGGGGTACCGGTGGTGCTGGGTAGTGGCGGGGTGGAACGAATCGTTGAGTTCGAACTTACTGGTGAAGAGAAAGAGGAGATGTTGGTCTCTGAGAATGCGGTCAGGGGTCAGATGGCTGCTACCGGCCTATAAGGTTCTTGATTTGTAACTATTTAGCCAAGGGAAAAAGGGAAAAAGCGAGACTAAACTCCAACCCGTAACATTTCAGCTGCGCTGCAATTGAATAGTTACGGGGAGTTTGCGCAATATCTGGTCTATGAGCGACGAAAGAACCACAAACCTGCAGGTTGATGCCGGGTTGTTTGATCTTTTGCCCGGCGAGGAACTGGTCGAAAAGGTTGTTGAGCTTGCTTTGTCGGCAGGGCCGATCGATCAACCGGATCTGGCGGATCTGAGCGAACAACTTGAGGGGCTGGATACCAGTGACCTGAATGTCGTGGTTTTTGGCGGCGGCACCGGGCTGTCCAATCTGGTGGGCGGTGACAGCCGCCATCCTTTATGGCCGTTCTCGTCATTTCGGGGCCTGAAGGAGATATTTCCCCGCGCCAGATCGGTTGTCTGTATAACCGATGACGGTGGTTCGACCGGCGAGCTGCTCAAGGATCTTGATCTGATTGCTATCGGCGACCTCCGCCATGTTCTGCTTTCTTCGGTTAGCCTCAAGATATTGCAGGATAGATATGGTCTCGATGAAGATGGTTGCCGGGGCACGGTTACGATCCTGCATCGTCTCTTTAATTATCGCTTTGATAATCCTCCCCGTGATTTGAACAGTCTGCTGGCGGTGGCGGAGATCAATCTGGCTGGATTGCCTGGTGCGATGGCCGGTCCGCTTGCTGATCTCCTTGCCGGCCTGTTTGAAGATGATCGTCTCCGCAAATTATTGCAGCGCCCTCACTGTCTGGGCAATCTCCTGGTGGTCTCGGCAATCTGCCGCCAGTCCGATCTTGATGATTTCAGCCATGACCATAAAGCTCTGCTCAAGGCTTTTCGATATCTGGCCGACCTGCTGGGCGCAGGTCGGGATGCGGTGTTGCCCTGTGCGACGACTTCAGCCCATCTCAAGCTGCTGTACTCCAATGGAGTGATGGTCTCTGGTGAGTACAAGGCGGGGCATGCCCGTCGCGGTTGTCCGGTGGAACGTCTATTTGTCTATTCCCACGGTGAGCCCCAGATTCCAGCCGAAGTACTCGATAATATTAATGGTGCCGATATTATCATCTTTGCGCCGGGCAGTCTCTACACCAGCATTATTCCGATCCTGCAGTTGCCGGCAATTTCCGAGGCGGTAAGAAGTAACCGTCGCGCTCTTAAATTATTGGTTGCCAATCTCTGGGTCCAGAAAGGTGAGACCGATTTGGTGGCGTGCTCCTCCAGGCGGCGGTTTTACATTTCCGATCTAATCCTGGCTTATCATCGTAATATCCCCGGCGGGGTCGATGGCCTGTTCCGGCAGGTAATGACGCTGGGGTTGCACGATATTCCCGGCAGTATCCTCCAAAGTTATGCCTTGGAGGGTAAGGTGCCGATCTATTTTGATCGGGACCAAGTTGCGAAACTAGGTTTTATGCCGGTTGAATGCCCAATTTTTTCCGACCAAGCCCTGGAGGAACGCTTGGTGCTACAGCATGATCCAGAGGCCATGGCCAGGGCCGTTCGGGCTGTCTGGGCCGTGCATGATCAATTTGCTGCGGGCGGTCGAATCTCTCTACCGCTGGAAAGATCTGCATCCTCGGTCAGGGTCGGCCCTGCTACTGATATTCCGGCTCGACGGTTGGCTGCTATCACCGACCTTCTTACTGGTTTTGATGTTGATCTCCAGTTAAAGGAGCGGTTGCTGGATATTCTTTGGCATCATCGGGATATAAATATCGACCATCTCACCTATCTTGATGGGGTGGTGCTGGTCGATAGACTTGTTTGGAACCGTTCCCAGAGATGGGACAGAATCTTTTCTTTTTACGATCCGCAGGACCGATTGATCAAGATCAGGCAGGATGTCTTTGCCGATCAGGACCGTTTTGAACTGGCTTTTCTGGTGGCCTTGGGGGAATCGCTGCTGGGTAATTACGCCGCTGGAAAAGAGATGCTGCCCGTGGAAAATGATGTGGGACCGCTGGGCCGGATCTATCAGATAGCCCTTAGAACTGAATCGGAGCGGCGATGCTTTTTTGATGACAGCGATCTGCAGGAGTATCTGGAGTTGGCCAGAATGTGCCGCTCAGTTGAAAATCCGCATATTTACACCAGACTGTTGAACGGCAGGGAGGGCTTCACGCCTCCGGGGTTGCTTTTCGGGTTGGTCTTTGCCTGGTATCTTGATAATCGTTTTGCGGCCCACATCGAGTATAAAATGGCTATTCTGGGCATGGAGGTACCAGATATGATTCCGGAACAGGCTAAAGTTTGTTCGCGGCGGCGGCGACTGGTCGATTTTTTCCGTCGGAGAGTGTTTGTTGGTTATATGAGTGAGTAGATATAGACCCCACAGTGGCCGGTATTGATGACCTCTGGAAGGTATTCTCCCAAAATTTGCGAAGTACTTATGGGAGCGCAGAAACAATGAGTACTGTCTATTGCCAGTCTTGTCTACTCGTGAATGTCGAGCCATGCCGGCATAAGAGGGGGGCTATCTTTCTAGATGCTTGAGTCGTGTGACGGGAAACTGTCACGCACAGTTCGTAAAGGATGACGTTAAGGATGACGTTCTTGATATCACAAAATAAGGCACATAGATGAAAAGAAAACTACACATAGGTGGCAAGCAGCGAGCTGATGGGTGGGAAATTGTGAATGCAATCTCAGCTCCTTATGTTGATCATATCTGTAACGCTAATGATTTGTCTCAATTCGCAGATGGGACATTCTCTGAATTATATGCTTCTCATGTTGTTGAGCACTTGGATTATCAAAATGAATTAGTATCCACCCTTAAAGAATGGTGGCGCATCATGGAACCTGGTGGGAAAATATATATCAGTGTTCCTGACCTAGAAGTTTTATCAAAACTTATTCTTTCAAAGAATAAATTAACGATTGACGAACGTTTCCACGTAATGAGGATGCTATTTGGTGGTCATGTAGACAAGTATGATTATCACGTAGTTGGGTTAAACGAGGAATTTCTCACAGGATTTCTCAAAATAGCTGGGTTTATAAATATTATAAAGGTCGAGGGGTTTGATCTTTTTAACGACACAAGTAATTTGAAGTTTAAGGAGGTTGCAATAAGTTTAAATATAATTGCAGAAAAACCCAACAGATCTATCTCAGACGTAAATATTAATTCGGCCTTTGGTAAAAGTGGTCGGAATGAGCCTTGTCCGTGTGGTAGTGGAAGAAAGTATAAAAAATGTCATGGTAAACGCGTCTAACCAATAAGGATTACTGCGACTGGAACGGTCGCAATTAATACATTGTTCAAATAACCTGAAGGTATTTGGAACCGGGCACCATATAGGGTATTGCTTCTTCGCCATATTTTTTTCAGGTAGAGAAAATCAAGATCAACTAGTCGAATCATCCTCACAAATAACTGCGACCCCATTGTAAATATGTGAAATCATTGCCTTAACTTGAAATGTTAACACCCTTGGATTTATGGGTGAAGACATTCAGAGGAGAGAAGAAATGATTAAGAGTTGTTTTGAGGTGGTACGGGGGGCTGAGCCTTTTCTTGAAAGCGGATTTAATCTCGAAAGGATGTGTCTCCACGGTTGCCTATCTAGGATTTTGGTTGTTAACTCAAGTAGTTATTTTTTTGAAGAGAATCCGTTTAGATAAATTTCTTTGTAAATGCCCTCCAATGTTTTCGTGAATTGCTGGCTGTCCATGAGCGATGATTGTTGTAGCTTTTCACGTATACTACCGCGTAATTCTGTTAACTTATCTATGTTATGTGCTAGTGATACGGTCAGATTTTTATATTCCACCCATGATTCAGCTACCAATTCCTTAAGCCCAGTATGATTCATGATACTGGCACCTACTCTTCCGGAATGGCGGTCACCCAACATTGTTACCACGGGAACTCCCATCCACAAAGCCTCAAACGTGGTCGTCGTTCCGTTGTATGGAAAGGGATCAAGGCCTATATCAATTTTCCTATACAGGTCTAGATGCGCCTCTTTTTTTGGCAACCGGCCCAAAATTTCTATACGATTAGCAACGATCCCGTAAGCCTCAAACATCTTAATATATCGCACCTTACTCTCAAGATTTGCAAAAATGCTGCTTTTCAGGAGAAGACGGGAATTGGTAACTGAATTTAAGATCTCCGCCCAAAGCCGAACGACCTCAGTAGAAATTTTGGACATATTATTAAAAGAACCAAAAGTAATGTAACCCTTTTTGATGCAGGGTGCTGGTCTTACTTCCGGTGCAGTGGCCTCAGGTTGATAACAGAGGAAACCATTTTTCATGCGGATTAGTTTTTCGCTGTGCAATTTATCTGCTTCACCAGGAGGGTCTGCTATAGCATCGGTTAACCGGTAGTCCAGAGCTTTTAGGCCGGTTGTATTCGGATAACCTAGCCATGTTATCTGCACCTTTGCCGGACGTTGAGCAAAGACCAGTAATCTATTGCCTTTTGAATGTCCTGCAAGGTCTACGAGAATGTCAATCTCATTTTCTTTGATCAAATCTATAACTTTTGTGTCTTCCATTCCCCAGATATCGTGCCATTCATCGGCTGCATCACGTAAGCGTTGCGTGACTACGTCTGTTTTTTCGACATTAGCATAGCAATAAACCTTTATGTTTTCTCTGTTATGATAACGAAGAACAGGTTCGATAAAATAAGAAACTGAATGGTCACAGAAATCTGGGGAAAGGTAGCCAATTTTTAATCGACGCCCTTCTTCGCGGTCATTTTCAAGGCTTTGTTCATCAGTTAGAGTGGTTGGTGCGTACAACTCATTCCAACGTAGTGATTCCAAATAAATTTCTTCCTGTGAAACGGTTGGCACATAATTAAGATCGAACAATATACTTGAATGAGTATTATGTTCTGGATCAAGAGCGAGAGATTGCCGATAAAAGGAAACTGCGTCATTAGCTGCGCCCATTTTTTCACATATAGCACCAAGATTTCTATAAGCTGGCGCATAGTCTTTGTTCAAATCCAAGGCTTTCTTGCAACTATTCTCAGCTTCTTGGAGTCTGCCAGTATTTATCAATGCATATGCCAGATTACTATGCAAATTTGGATCAAGACTATTTATTTCTATGGCTCGCTTAAAGCAAGTTACAATGTCTTCATGCCTGCCAAGTTCATAAAATATTATTCCAAGTTTATTCCAGGCTCTCAAATAATTTTTATTTATGGCGAGAGCTTTTTTGAAACATTCGATCGACTTTTCTCTCTGTCCGAAGAGATGGTAGGTGTTGCCTAACTCAAAATAAGCCTCAGTGAATTTCGGTTTGACGTCTATTGCATGGATAAAAAATTCTGAAGCACGAAGGAGTTGGCCTTGGCGAAGGGACAGTAGGCCATATACATATAAAGCTGTAGGGTTATCTGGGTTTGATTTTAATTCCTCAGCACTTGCTGTTTCAGCTTCTTGCATTCTCCCAGAATTATATAATCGTAGAGGAATAGAGCTTTCTGGCTTGAATACCATTTTGTTTCGCCGGTTTCGTAGCTTTTTAGCTAGTTTGTTCTTCTTTGGTGTTTTTTTGCCCATACCCATGTTGTAACCCTGTAAGAAATCTTGCCCAAGAGAGTGTCTGTCAATGATCTCGGTAAAATGGAACAATTTGATTGTAAAATATTATTCCAAGACACTTCTTTTTGTTGTAATTGTGGGGAGTGACTTTTTATTTATTTAAAACAACCTGCCAATCAAGTTAAGTAGACAGCGCAGAGTGTAGCGGCCTAACGGCATTGATACTGTGTCAGGATTGGTGTTTTGAGAGCTTCGACGGAGAAAAGAACATAATAATGAAGAGAGAACGAGATTGCAATTTAGACTTATTGAAAGCTATTGCTATTGTTTTTGTGCTTTTGTGGCATTTACGGCCTGTTGCCCTAACCCCTGTTCCGCTTACTAACAGCCTTCCTTACTTTTTAATTAATATTTTTAATAACAAGATTACACTTATTGCTGTCCCTCTTTTTTATCTTATTTCCAACCGGTTATTCTTAGAAAATGTAAAAACCAGTAGTAATTATGTTTCGCAAAGAATTACTCGGATTCTAACAATCTATTTGTTTTGGACATTAGTTCAAATAGTCTTGTATTATATCACCTTTTTCGTTTTTGAGTATTTTAGGTGGGGGTGGCCCATAGAACCTCGGTCGCTATTTAAACATATTATCATGGGGGGGCCTAGTCTGCCAATTGTTGGAGACTCTGTGTTTTACTTTCTATTCAATCTATTATTGCTTACTTGCATAGCGTTCATATATTCAAAAATTAAGGAAGAATGGAGATTCAAACTCAGTTGTTTGCTCGTTGTTTTATATTGCTTATATTTCCTTATGCTTCATTTTGTTAATGCACCTATTCCTTATTGGAGGATAGACAATTTCATTGTTTATATTCCCTTAGCAGATATTTGTTTAAAGAAGAATAATAGATTGTTTTTCTTTTTATCCTTATCATTATTTGGTGCATTCATATTGTATGAACACCATCAATATGAAATAACTTCTATTTATGCTAGGAATTCAATTCTATTTGGCACGCTATCATTTTATTTAGGGGTTAATGAGATAACCTTGAAAAGATTGCCTGGCAAAATAAATTTATTATCATTTTATTCTTTAGGTATTTTTTCATTACATAAATATTGGATGATGATTTTTATTGTCTGCCTGTCTCTGCTGTTTAATTATCTACACATTAATCAGCAAATTAGACTTGCAACTAGTTTTCTTTCTATTTTGCAGTTCTTTGCCGCTACCTTGGCTTTCTTGTTTACTATTCTAACTGTTTATGTGATGAATCTTTCAAAGTATCTTCGCAAATATGTTAGGTGATTGTGTGAAATTGCAGGGGAATTATCTTCCCTGCTGGACACCTCCTTGGCCATTGTAAATATAATGCAGAACGGTGTCCATTGTTTCCAGCCTACTTTGACGAATATGCGTTTATATACAAGATTTTGACTAAATCAGACAAGCACAGGAATTTATCTGTTTCAGAAAGAAGACTCTATGTTCTGGCTGAAATACAGTGGTAATCAGATTTAAATATGAATTCTTTCGGCACGATGAAGTGGTTTTCATAGTAATGGTGTTGCGACATGTGGGTATCCTCTTGGTATTTTTCGGTCTTAAGGCTGAAATTTTCCTTGGCTTTCTATTTGCCGCGAATCTCATACGGCCAGAGAAACTTATGCAGCTGCAGTTGCAGCCGGACCGGCAGTCGGTCCTTCAGGATCCATTCGGCCAGTTGGGCCGACTCCAGTTTACCGGGCACTGGTGAGAAATGAATAATAATGGCTTTGTTGAGAGCCGTGTTATTGATCAGTTTAACAGCCCATTCATAGTCGGCCCGGGAACAGAGGACGAATTTCAGTTCATCTCCCGGGCCAAGCAGGTCAAGGTTGTCCGTCAGTAGATGCTCATGCATGGTGCTGCCGGGGCATTTTACGTCCATGATCTTGACCACCCCGGCCGGGACTTTCGTAAGGCTGATACTGCCGTTGGTTTCCAGCAGGACCCGGCAGCCGGCAGCCAGCAATTCATCCATCAACAGATAGACGTTTTCCTGCAGAAGGGGCTCGCCGCCGGTGATCTCCACCGGGAATCCTTCGTGCTGAGCAACGAAGGCCATGATTTCGCTGATATCCTTACGGGTGCCCGCCTCTTCATAGGTGTATTCGGCATCGCAGTAACTGCAGCGCAGATTGCAGCCAGACAGTCGGATAAAGACGCAGGGTTGCCCACCATAGCTGGACTCGCCCTGGATACTGAAGAATAATTCCGAAATTTCAAGCTGCGGCGGGGTCTTCACGATAGATGACTCCACAGTTGTCGGTTTCGCGCACCTGGACGCTGTATGGCGCGTAGTTGTCGGTGGTTAGAATTTTCTTGAGATTTTCGAAGATATATATGGCGATGTTTTCAGAGGAAGGGTTGCGGTCCTGGAAAGCAGGATGTTCGTTTAAATCGATGTGGTCAAGGGTGTCGACCACCTTCTTGACGCCGTCCTTGGCGACTCTGAAGTCCAGGGCCATGCCCAACTCGTCAAGTTTTTCGGCCCGGATCGTCACTTCTATCTTCCAGTTATGGCCGTGGGGCCTCTCGCAGTTGCCGGGGTAGTCGCGAAGATGATGACCTGCTGAAAAATGGGATTTTACAAAAATATCGAACATTTTTTTCTCCTCTTGGGCTAACGGAAGTTTTAATCTGATCTGGTGTGAACAGTCGGATTTTGTTTAAATATATAAAGCTTGAAAGTCAGGCCGTTTTTGACTACAAAGTGTCATGTTTTCTGACAAAAACGCAAGGTAATTCTACACAAGATTCCTGTTCGTTCAACTTATAATTTGGAGCTTACTCTGTGGCCATTATCGCCCCTTTCAGCGGTCTCCGCTATAATACCGCCAAGATATCCCGCCTTGAAGACGTGGTGACCCCGCCCTACGATGTCATCGATTTGCAGGCGCAGCAGGATTTAATGCAGAAGAATCCCTACAGCATGATCAAGCTTGATCTTAGCAAGAACGTCAAGCCGGACGAGATGACGTCCGAGCGCTATGACGACTCGTGCAAGCTGCTGGAGGATTGGCAGGATGAAGGAGTCCTGGCCAGGGATGCGCAGCCGACCATCTATCTTTACTATGTCGATTACAATCATCCTTCCGGCCGTCGCCTGACCCGCAAAGGGCTGGTTGGCCTGGTCGGACTGGCTGAATTTTCGGAAGGTATTGTCAAGCCGCACGAAAAGTTTTTCCGGAATGTCGTCACTGATCGCTTGC
This sequence comes from Thermodesulfobacteriota bacterium, assembly GCA_039714535.1. Lineage (GTDB taxonomy): Bacteria > Desulfobacterota > Desulfobulbia > Desulfobulbales > JAGXFP01 > JAGXFP01. The sequence goes on from JBDLJC010000006.1 coordinate 48,845, forward strand.
GTTTACTCGATACCTGTCGCACCCAGTTCAGTCAGGTCTTTTCTGTTTATTCAGATAAAGAAAATGAGGTGATGGGTCTGCTGGAGGATGCCCGTGATCCTGAACCTCTTTGCGCCTGCGATGATCTGGACGGCTGTCATCATGTTCTCTGGCAGGTAACTAATCACCAGGCGATTGCCAGAGCCCAGGAATTGCTCGCCGATAAAAGCCTCTATATCGCTGATGGCCACCACCGCTACAATACCGCTTTGCAGATGCGGGAACTGATGGCCGAGCGCCAGGGTGGAGTGGCAGTGGACAGCCCCTTTAATTTCATTATGATGTATCTCTGTGGTATGGAAGATCCCGGTCTTTCAGTACTGCCGACCCATCGCCTGGTCCGGCTGGGTGATGTTCCCCCCGATGAGGTAGTTGCCAAATTGGCTCCGGGCTTTAAGGTCGAAGAGATAGCTGGTGGCACCCGTGAGGTGCTGCTGTCAGAGGTTCTGGGTCAAATGGATGAAAATAGAGGTACTGGCAATGTTTTTGGTTTCTATCATCCCGGTGAGGACCGCTGCTTTTTGCTGGTCATGAAAGAAGGGGCGATGGAGGCGGCTGGTTACGGTGACATGCCGACGCCCCTTCGTGAGCTTGATGTCGTGGTGCTGTCCGAACTGCTCCTGGCCAAATACCTGGATCTGGATCATGACAGATGTGAGAATGATAACCTGATCGACTATTTTAGTGACCCGGACGATGCCCTTGACCGTGCAGTCAAGGAAAGTGGTGAGACCGGTGCGACCAGTGCGATCTTTCTGATGAACAACACCGAGGTTGCCCAGGTCAAGAATGTTGCCGATGCCGAACTGGTTATGCCCCATAAATCAACCTACTTCTATCCCAAGATCCTGACCGGGCTGGTGATGAACCGGATGGTTGAGGGCGAGAAGGTTGACATCTGAGCAACGGTTCCAACAAGATACCACTGAATCCCTGTTTGGCGGCCGCCTGACCTGCCGCCAACATCTCCATGGCTACCGGTTTTCCCAAGACCCGGTGTTGTTGGCCCATTTCTTTACCCCTTCCCCCAATGAACATATCCTTGATCTCGGTGCTGGCTGTGGGATTATTGCTCTGATCCTTGCCTATCGCTGGCCCGGTCTGTCTCTTACTGCACTTGAGGTGCAGCCCGGTCTGGCCGAGTTGGCCCAGGGCAATGTTGCCAGGAATGATTTAGGTGGTCGGGTGCAGGTCGTTGCAGGAGATCTTAGGAAGGTTGAAGGTCTGTTCCCTCCGGAAAGTTTTGAGCGGGTGGTCTGCAATCCGCCGTATCACAAAGTTGGTGCGGCACGGCCCAATCCCGAGCCTGAACAGGCCAGTGCCCGTCATGAAATAATGGCTAATCTCGAAGAGATAGTTAAGGCTGTTGAGTGGTTGCTGGTTGAGGGGGGGAGGGCGGATTTTGTCTATCCGGTTGATCGGGCGGCTGAGTTGCAGGATACCCTTAAGGCCAACGGTTGCGCACCCGTGCGTTTGCAGGAAATCCACAGCTATCCGCATGGGCCATGCCGTCTGGTTTTGCTGGAGGCGGTTAAGGGTGGTGTTTGTGCTCTGGAGACTCTGCCGCCCTTTTATGTTCAGACTGGGCCGGAATGTGAATATACCCCGGCGATGGCGAAGTTTTATGCACCTTAAAGGTAAATGAAACGTGTGCCAAAGATCTCTCACTTCGTTCGAGGTAAGCGAAGACTCCGAATGACATTTTTTTTTCTGTCCTCTCTAACGGCGAATCCGGAGAGATCTTGTTGTTGCTAGCGTTGCTGGACTTTCATTTCGCGAATTTAAACAACCACCGACTTCATGCCGATGGTTGTTTAGTTCTCTCAGCCTTCGGCCGCGAGTTCGGCCATGTGCTCCTGGGCAAAGGTGATGGTCGGATCCATCGACAGGGCCAGGGCCAGGGATTTCATCGCCTCTTCATTCTTGCCGAGCTTCCGGTAGTTGACACCAAGATTTGCATAATCAATCGCCGAATTCGGGGCCAGATGCACTGCCCTGGAAAAATGATGGACCGCCGCTTCATGGTCGGCCAGCTTGAAGTAGCAGAAGCCCAGCAGGTTGTGTAGATCCGGCCTTTCATCGTCGTGGTTGGTGCCTTGCTTGAGTGTTGCGATGGCCTCGTCGTACTGCTCCATATCCTTCAGGCAACTACCCATGAAGGAGTGGATATAGGGAATGTCCTCCTCGTCCGGGTTGAGTTCAAGGGCCTGGCGCAGACGGGGCAGGGCCTCATCAGGTCTGCCGATATTGTAGAGATTCTGGCCCAGGTAGAATTCGATAAAGTATGAGGCTGGGGCCAGCTTTTCGAGGCGGCTGAAATGGAGTGTCTTTTCTTCGGGGTCATCAATCAGTTCATTTACCAATTTGGCGGCAAACAGGCCGGCGTTGCTAACCATCGATCGTTCCCGGAAATGGGCGCCGGGGACGATAGTGTAGATGGTCGGAATCTGCAGTTCCGGGTGCATGGTGTTGACAACCAATACCTCCATGTCCAGTTTTCGCAGGGCCTCAATGCAGCGCTCATCCTCGACCCGAATATTGTCGTCATTGAGGTCGGTCATCTCCTGGATGGTTATGGTGGAGCCGGGGTTAGTGATGTATTTAACCTCATCCATGCTCAACGGTTTGGGCAGACCCGAGGCCACGTAATTGGCCTTGCTGTTAAAGTCTCCGGCCAGTTGGGCTACTTCGGTCAGAGCTCGGATCAGGGCTTTTTCTGGATTAGGGGTGGTGCCGGCCGTGAAAACTATCTCGCTGGACTCCGGAAAGGTCGATGGATCGATGGCGAGGGCGCCGACGGTCGGGATGCCGGTGTCCAGGGTGAAGTCGTTCAGGTAAACCTCGATGCCGTTTTTGGCGAATTTGTCGAGCAGTTCGCGGGCCACCGGATCTTTAACGCTGTCGTGGTCGATGAGGGGCGTCTTGATCTGTTGGCGGCAGATCAGCGAACAGACGTGCCGCTCGACGATCTCGGAGATCCCCTGGTTAACGGACTCCTCGTAGGTGTTGCCGGCTGAGGGGCCGTTGAATTCGTTGATGGCGTAGAACCAGGAGAACGGCACCAGCACTTCCTCGCCACCAGCGGACAGGTTGGTGGCCCAGACCCATTGCATGGTGATACCCTCCAGCATTTTAGCCAGCAGCTCCGGCGAGGTGTTGTCGTCGTGGACCGATTGCAGGAGTCGTTTTAAGGGCAGGACCGGCTGCCCTTCAGCCTGCAGGTCTTCGTAGGTGCCGGTGACAAAGTTGGCCGGGTTCTGCTTGAAGCTGAAAAAGCTGAATCTTTCGCCAAGTTCCATGCAGGCGCTGGCCCGGGATTGTTCGGGAGTGCTGCCTTTACCCATCTGTTTCTTGTTGCCGATGGTATTCAGGGCATCCTTGCCGCAGACACTGAAATAAACCGGGATATCCAGGCGGCCATTGTCGATTCGGCGGATCTCTTTGAGAATATCGAGCTTGACATGTTTGAGCCGATCCTGAAATTTGCTGACGGTCTCTTCGGGACTCATGGCCTTGTCCTGGTCGTAGGTGTAGGTCTTGAAGCAATCTTTTAACTCTATCTTTCGGTTCTGCATGGTTTCCTCGTTTTATTCTTGACTTTCAGGTAACTTAAAGCTGAGTTAAGCCGCTTGTCGGCTTAAACGAAACTTATACCCCACAAGGGGGTACTGAAAAGAGTGCCCTTGTGGTATAAAACTCCGGGCAAATCGGGGGCGCCTAATGTACCTCATTATCGTCTTTTTTCCCATCATGATTTTGCCTTGCGCAACTGTAAATGGAATGAAGCTTATTACCACATTGTGGTAGACAAGGCAACCGGCTAGAATGATTATCCGGCTATTGTTATGGACTAGGGGGTAGGTCTGAAAAACTGTCGCGCCCTTGGGGCGTTGCCCGGATGGCTTTGACTTGCCAGAAAAACCTTGCCCAAAGAATGGTGACACGTTAAACACCACTTGGTTGTATTGGCTGCCGTTGGATGCGGAAGATCGCTGCCGATCCCCCGTTTTTTGCTAATGACGGACTTGGCGTTTCGGTTTTTCTCCTCTGTGTCAGTGGAGTTTCCGCCTGCTTCGCTTGCCGGGAGAGAACTTATAATCAAGGGCTTCTGCAAGGGTAGTATTTCTCCGGTTCTGCTGTTCTGGATGACCAGAGAGTCGATCGTTATGGTGTAGCCTTACCGGTGACGGAGTTATATCCCAGCCCCGCTGGGCCTGATTAATAAGAGAGAATATAGAGACATGGATATGAAGATAAGCTGCCGAATTATTTTGCTGGCCTGTTTGACTGTTTTGTTTGCGGTCCCCTCTGCGTCTGCCCAGGAAAAGGTCAAGCCCCAACTGGCTATTCTGCCCTTTACCCTGAATGGCGCCGGTGATCTCGCCTATTTAAAAGAAGGGATCCGAACCATGCTGGCTAGCCGTATTGGGGCCCGGGCCGAGGTGGTGGTGATTGATCAGGCCGAGGTCGGGAAGGTTGTTGCCGGCCAGCTCGGCTCTGATCCTGCCGCAGTCGTGAAAACTCTTGCTGCCGACTTGGTTCTGACCGGCAGCATCACCGCCCTTGGGGGCAGTGTCAGTATTGATGCCCGATTGCTCACGATTGCCACGGATGATTCGGCAGGTTTTTTTGCCGTTGCCGAAAACCAGAGCGGGATAATCGGCGCCGTTGACCAGTTGGCCTCGGGCATTACCGCGAATATATTGGCAGAGGGTCGACTGACCCGGTCAAGCGATCAGGGCACGATTATTTCGCAACCATTGCCAGCTGCCGAACCCGGCCCGGAAACTTCAGCGGCGTCTTTGTCCGGCCCGCCCTTATCTGCCACCCGTAGTCAGTTTCTGGATATGGAAGTGCAGGTCATGGATGTTGGTGATGTCTTTGGCGATGGTGATGAAGTATTGGTGCTGGCCGAAAAACAGAAAATTTCTTTTTATCGCCAGGAAGGCAACCTTCTGGTTGGAGCCGGAGCAATAACCGATGGCCCCAAATTTGCTCGGGTGGTGGCCCTTAATCTGGCCGATTTGAACGGTAACGGTAGAGCCGAAGTATATGTGAGCGCCTCTTCCGGCAATGGTCCATCTTCATATGCCATCGAGTGGAACGGTGAGTCGTTTGTCCGGTTGTTTGACCGACAGCGCTGGTATGTAAGGCCACTGGAGTTGCCCGGCCAAGGGTTTGTTTTGGCCGGACAGCAGGCTGGGAGCGAGGGGCCGGTTAACCCTGGCATCTATAAGCTGACCCATGAGGATGGCAAGTTGCAGAAAGGAGGGAATCTTGGTGTGCCTGAAGAGGTAAACCTCTATGATTTTGTGATGGCCGACTTTACCGGTGACGGACAGACGGAAATTGCTGTTCAGACCCAGGAAAGGGAATTGCTACTCTATAATCGGGAAGGGGATGTTCTCTGGCGAGGGAGAGGTAAATACGGTTTTACCCGGCGTTTTATCGGAGAGGCCTCCGGAGTTATCAGCGACCAGCCGACCAACTTCCAGGTGTTGACCCGCCTGGTCGCGCGGGATGTTGATCGGGACGGTCGTCCGGAATTGATCGCCATGAAAGACCCTGAAGGGCTCGGCGCCTCGCTTAAGACCGTAGGCAGTTTTACCGGTGGGGCGATAAATATTATGCGCTGGAATGGCGTAACTTTTGATGAGCAATGGTCTTCCAGCGAGATTGGCAGCTATCTGGCAACATTTCAGGTAAACGGTGCGGGCAGTCGGCTTTATTTGGGACTGGTCAGCAAAAAAGCCGGCCTGCTGTTCAGCTCTTACCAAAGCGTTGTGGCCGGATTTGATTTATTCAGCACGGTGGAATGAGAATAGCTTAATAGTGGTTTTTATTGCACATTTTGATAGATGTGGGTTTTTTTCGCCACAGAGTTTTGCTCAGTTATCTGGCTGAAATTCCGTGTTTATGGTCCTTGCGTGGTTGTGGCATGGACATTGCAAAAAGAACAATGAAATTTAATATTGTTGCGCAGTGTACCACATTGTGGTAACAGTCTATTCGGTTCTGGGCTGTGATATAGTTGAAAACATTAAATATTAAAGTATTACAGTTTTTTAAAAAAGGGTTTCAAAAAACTTGACAATGTTAGGCGTCAAGGGTAGTACAAGGCTAATAAATTTGTGTTTTGAGTTGGTTTATCCAGCTTTGCTGGACGGTCATTGCAACTGCAAAGATCGATTAACCTGCTAAATCTAACAAAAGGAGAACAAGGATGAAGAAAGCGTTAAGTTTTGCAGTTGCTCTTGGTTTGGTTGCTGGTATGGCTTCTTCTGCCGTAGCAGCCGATATGAGCTGGACGGGAGATGCCCGCCTCCGTGGTGTTTATAAGAACAATACCACTGATGCGACGGACATCAACTTTGATCATATCCAGCATTTTGATCACCGTTATCGTCTCAATGGTACTGTTACCGTTAATGAAGATGTGAAGGTCAAAACTCGCATTGTCCTTGGCGATAATAAATTTGGTGGCGCACTGACTTCGGTTGCTGGAACGAACCCTTATGCCAATAGTGCGAAACTGAATCACTATGTTGATCGCGCCTATATGGACATCAAGACTCTCGGCGGTACTGTCAGCTTGGGTCGGATGAACGCCAGCTGGGGCAATAAGTTTGCCGGTTGGGGTTCAACTGTTGACCGGATCAAGTATACCGGCAAAGCAGGTAACCTGACCTATGCTGCCTATCTCCAGAAAAGCATTGAAGACGATGCCATGACTATCGGCAATGGTGATGGCGACAAGGATGTTTACGGTGCCTTGGTAGTTGGCAAGGCCGGCGACACCAAATGGGGTGTCATCGCTAACTACATCTATGATGACACAAAAGCTGCTTCTACTCCTGCAGGTGAATCTGCTGGCGGCTATCAGTTGGATGCTTTTGTTAATGCCAAGGCCGGACCTGCTAACGTCATGGCTGAGCTTCTGTTCAAGGGTGGTGATGCCAACGATAACGCTAATAAAGATGACTACTTCGGTGGTTTTGTTGGCGCGTCCATGAACATCACCGACCAGATGTCTGCTAAGGGACTGATCGCATACTACGATGGCAACATGGGTGACTCCAGTCCATCTCGTGACTGCGACAACGATTTTGCTCCGACTCTGTTGATCGGTACCTGTAACGAGACCGCAATCGTTGACTTTGGTGGCACAACCAATGACACCTCCGACAGCACCTATCTGATCGCAGGCGGGGCTGACATGAAGGTGAGCGACAAGCTCTCCTTTGGTGCCGGACTGGCCTACCTGATGGCTTCTGAGCAAGGTAACGATACCACTGGCCTCATCGGTCGGATAGACGGCGATGCTCCAGGGACACAGGAAGCAACCCTTGTCGAAGTGGACCTGACCATGAAGTATGCCTTGGCCCAGAATGCAACCTACTCTTTGGGAGTTGCTTACGGTATGGTTGATGGCTTCTCAGTTGCTGATGACGAAATGTTGGTTATCGGTAACAGGGTTGATGTTAAGTTCTAATTTCTATTAGCAGCTTAATTGATTTGCTCTTGAGAGGGGGCGGCCGAGAGGCCGTCCCTTTTTTTTTGTGGCAAGAAGTGGCGCCTGCTTTTTTGTCATTAGAGTGTTGGAGAAAATCGTAAAATCTTCATTGCAATCTTAAACGCAGGATTTCTCGTTCAACATGGGATGACAACTGGATAGGGGCCAGTTTTATCGTTTTGGTCCATCCCGCCATTAAAGCCTTTGCCTGTTTCCTGGACAAAATTATCCAAAGTCATAAAAGCACTGGTCTAATCCTTTATTAATAATTAATATTGATGGCATGAGATGGGTGAAAACTTCAGCAGGAGAATAACCATGCAAAAATTATATCTGTGCTTGTTTCTGTTAATCCTGGTTGGCGGCTGTGCCACGCCGAGAGTCCCTTTCCCTGAGTCCGAACTTGACGGCCTGCAGCTTAAAGGAGATAAAACAGTCAGGGGCCGGGTTTTTTTGGTTGACCAGCTTGAAGAAGAACAGATTGGGGCAGGTTTCGAAGTGACCTTGGAGCCGGTCTCTTCCTATAGTGACCAGTGGTATGAAGTTGTCTATCTGAATAATAGATCATTAAAAAAAGCTGATCCGCAATACAATAACTATGTTCTGAGAGTTGAAGCGGATGAACAGGGGAAATATATATTGAATAATGTGGCTCCTGGTGATTATTATCTGAGTAGCCCATTTTTCTGGAAGGCTATTACCTGCAGTGCCAATATTGCTACGACAAAGATATTGATCAGTAAGAAAATTTCCATAAAGGCAAGTGACAGAGTTTTGGAAATTCCGCTGACCAAGGAATTCACCAGTCCTACCCTTATCTGTGATCTTTACAATCAGGGTGACTGGGAAAAGGAAGATCCTTTATAGTGGTTTTTTGACCTATGCCACTTTGGGAAGAAACAATTCCCCTGTTGAGGCAGGGGTATCATAGGGAACTCGCCAATCTTGCCTACGGTCCGGCGGCAAGGGGTGAGAAGGTCTATCCGCCCCGGGAGCTGGTTTTCAACGCCATGCGTCTCACCCCCTTTGCGGAGGTGCGGGTGGTCATCCTCGGCCAGGATCCTTATATCAATGAGTTTAACGGGGTGCCCGAGGCCCATGGCCTCTGCTTTTCCGTTCGCGAGGGAGTCCCGGTTCCGCCGTCACTACGCAATATCTTCAAAGAAATTCAGATCAGTATCTACGGCGGTGAGCCCCAGGAGTTTTCTTCCGACCTGAGCCGCTGGGCCGAGCAGGGGGTCTTGCTCCTGAATGCCAGTTTGTCGGTCCTGGCCAAGCGATCAAATTCCCATGCCGATCTTGGCTGGCATAAGCTGACCGATAATATCATCGAAATAATTTCCGCCAAAAACGAACATGTGGTCTTCATGTTGTGGGGCGCCTTTGCCCAGAAGAAGGCGCCCCTGATCGACCCGCGCCGTCACCTGGTCCTCAAGACCAGTCACCCTTCCCCCCTGTCGGCCCATCGTGGTTTCCTGGGTTCGGGAGTCTTCGTTAAATGCAACGATTATCTGCGGAAGCATGGCCGCGAGCCGATAGTATGGTAGGTGGAGGGTAGGTAGGTCTGGCCAGGTGCTGGACTTGCTGTTTCCTGCCATCTCGACGTTCTGTCTCTGTTATGTCGATCGCTTTAACTCTGTCATCTCGACCGCAGGGAGAGATCTTGTAACCGTGGAGTCTCTGGTATAGACAAGATCTCTCCAGCTTCGCCGTTCGAGATGACAAACGGGAGTGGAGAGCTGGTTGGTTAGTGCGGAGGGTGTGATGCCTATATGTTGGTATAACTGCCATTGATGTAATGGATGTTGGTGACGGTGGTTGGGATGCGTGAAAGAATGTATTATGTCTATTTGCGGACTAACTGGAATAATGAAGTCATGTATGTTGGCATGACTAATGATCTTGAACGCAGGATCTTTGAGCACAAGATCAAGGCTGTTAAGGGCTTCACTGAGAAATATAATGTAAACAAGCTGGTCTATTTTGAGCAGACTTCAGATGTTAATGTCGCCATTGCCAGAGAGAAAGAGATCAAGAAATGGCGGCGGGAAAAGAAAGACGCTCTGGTCAAACAGGTGAATCCTGATTGGCTTGATCTGAGTGATGATTTTCATTAAGACAGCAAGATACCACCCCTCCTGTTATTTCGATTCTTCTTCTCTGTCATCTCGACCGCGGGAGAGATCTTGCCGTTGCCATCTTGTCACCGCGACTTCCGGATAATTTCATCCCATTTAAAATTAAACCTCTTCCCGATAGGGGAAGTCAGGATTATCCAGTAGTTTGCCAATCCGCTGTTTCTTGGCGGAGGTATTATTGTGGTATTCGACCACTTCACCAATAACCTTGATGGTCTCTTCCTCATCGGCCTGGCGCACAACTCTCCTGGCTGCTTTGGGTTTGGGTCCGCCTTTGCCGCCCAGGTAGATATCAAAACCCTGGCGGGTGGCGATGATGCCGATATCGGTCATGATCGGGTTGGAACAGGCGGCCGGGCATCCGGCAATGGCGATCTTGAACTTCGGTTTTACGCCTGCCATATCGCCGAATCTGGCCAGGATCCTGTCGGAAAGCGCCATGGTGTCGATCTGGCCCAGATTGCAGCTGCTTTTGCCGATACAGATCCTTGGTAGTGGGAACATCCCCGGCCCTTTAAGTCTGACTCCGAACGATATCAGTTCGTCTTTTATTGGCGCAAGATCAGACTCGGTGATATTATACAACCGTAGGTTCTGGGCGGTGGAAAGATAGAGGTCAAAGCTGTATTTTGCCGCAAGTTCATCTATTTTTTGCAGCACCGCAGCAGGCAGTGAACCGCCGGGGAGAAGGATGGTTAAGGTCCTGGGGCCGTATTTGTCTTTGTCGCCATGCATCATATCACCAGAAGTAAGTGTTATCTGTTTTTGAAAATTCTGTTCAATTATGTCGGTTTGATTGACAGAAAAATTCGAGATTATAGCCGATTTTTAAAAAAAGTGTGGAGGAATCCCTTAACTCCGTTTATTAAGGTGTTTCATATTTATCGAAAGTAAACATGATGTTGGACTTTAAGGGTGATCTGTGCATCGCTGGAGAGACACCCTTGGTTAAATACTTTGGAGGGTAATCATGGGTGGTCACAGTCATAATCCATACCGGGCCGATGCTGCAGCCAGTAATTCTATCGATCGCAAGCGTGAGCAGGAAAGGCGCTTTATGCTGCAGGCCGCTTTCAGGAACAGCGAGGAGTTGGCAACCAAGCTGGTCCAGCGTCTCTTGGATCAGCACATTATTGAGGCCACCTCTGTGGATGGTATTCGTGAAGCGATAAGTGATCAACTGCAAAAAGTTTCGGAGCTGGATGAGCACGATTTCAATTTCAAGATCGCTCCGATCAGACAACTGGTTCCCAACCCCAATTTTTTAAGCCTGTATATAACCCAGTACATAATTGAAGATCTGATTGATCACCGTGATATCGAAGATATCTTCGGTGAAGAGGGTGATATCTATCAGGTGGTTGATTCTATTCTCGGTTCCCTTCGTTCTCAGCGTTAGTCTCCATGGTGGATACAATCCATCCCGCCACCCTGCCATATCTTTTATACGCAAACGATAAGGGCGAGATTTGCGATCTGCCAGATTTGGCCATGGCCGGTCGTAGTGGCCGGGATCTTCAGACACCCCAGCTTAATGAATTAATCCCCCTGCCCGAGGGCAGCGAATTATTCGTCCTTGATGATCGAATGCCGATCGGGATTGATTCGAATAGCGGTGAATTTCTCAAGCTCGAAGATGATCCGCATCAACCGGGCAGGTCGGTTCGCGCGGTGGCCGCTTTTATGGCCCCGGCCCATACTGCCATTTACTCCACAGCTTTTGAAAAAAAATCGGCTGGGGTCAAACCTTTGCCGTTGTTTGCCTACGCGGCGGTGGGCTGGCACGATAACCGGTTTTGGGTCAGTGGTTTCAGGAGTGATTCTGATCCGCGCCAGGAACCGGACCGCTTCAAGCCGGCCAGGATCCGTAAGGCCACCAATAGGCGTCTCCGCGAAAACCCCGCCAACCGTTTGATCCAGCATCTGGGTAAATGCAGCCTCACCTACGGCTGTCCGGCGGCGGTCAATTATTTCATGGATAGCTGGGAAGCGCCGCTGCCAACTTCGCCGGTCTGTAATGCGGCCTGTATCGGTTGTATTTCCTTGCAGCCCTCGGGCTGTTGTCCTGCCACCCAGGACCGGATCAAGTTTACGCCCAGCCCGGAGGAGATTGCCGGGGTGGCATTGCCTCACCTGGAAAAGGTGGACGGGGGAGTGGTCAGCTTCGGGCAGGGCTGTGAAGGCGAACCGTTGATGCAGGCCGACATTATCGAAAAGAGTATCAAGCTGATCAGGAAAAAAACTGCCCGGGGCACCATCAATCTGAACAGCAATTCCAGTATGCCCACTGCCATCGAAAAGCTTGCGGCGGCAGGGCTGGATTCACTGCGGGTCAGCCTTAACAGTGCCAGGGCTGATTATCACCGCCGTTACTATCGCCCCAAGGGCTTCGATCTGGACAATGTCAAGGAATCGATCCGGGTGATGAAAAGGGCTGGTCGTTTTGTCTCGCTGAATTATTTTATGCTGCCCGGTTTCACTGACGATCCCGCCGAATTTGGTGCCTTGGGCAACTTGATTGACGATTGTCGCCCCGATTTCGTTCAGCTCCGTAATCTTAATATGGACCCGGACTGGTATCTCGATGAGATTAAGTTTTCCCCAGCGGGGCCTGCCCTTGGGATTCTCAATTGGCTGGAGAGGTTGCGGGAGGCATTCCCTCATCTTGAATTTGGATATTTTAACCCGCCGTTGAATTGACTTGCTCCCCGAAAAAAGTTGTTTAATGTCGGGACTGAGATATGTTATCTTAAACTTGGTTAGAGATTTGTTTGTCGCTATTAGCTGTTCAATTAACAAAGTGAGAGAGATTGATATGAAGAAGATCGTTTTGTTTTTGGCGATGTTCATGCCTTTTTGCTTTCAGTCTAACGCCGATGCTTTTTATGGCGGAGTTAGTTTTGTTTCGGCAAAAGTCGATTTTGGTGACTATGATGCCGGGGTAGGGTTGCTTGCCATCAAAGGAGGCCAAGAGCTGCACGAAAATATAGCTGTTGAAGGCAGGTTGGGTATCGGTATTGCAGATGGTGATATTAAGAATAACTCAGTATCTGTGGATTTAAATTATTACTATGGGATTTATTGCAAGGCCAAACACCAGATCGACAGGTTTAGCCTTTATGCCTTGTTGGGGTTGGCCGGCGCCGAAGTTGAACTTGAGTCGAACGTTCCCGTGCCACCAGGTTTTCCCAGCACGGCATCTGAAAGTGATGCTGGTCTTTCGTACGGTGTTGGTGTTGAGTTCATGGCCACAGATAAATTGGGAGTCAATCTCGAGTATCTGGTTCTGCCTGATATCGAGGATGTAGAAATTCAAAGCATAGGTCTCGGGGTGAGTTTCCAATTCTGATTTCTTTTCCTGATACATGAATTTTTTCTGGAAGGGTCAGCTTGGCTGACCCTATTTTTTTGCCTGATTTTGACCAGGTTGGCAAATAATTAGATCGATAATGGAAGCAAAAATTCAATTCACCGATTGTTATTTTAACTTTACGGTTTATAGTCTGACCGTTTGATTTGGATGATATGTTTTGTGTTGATATTTTCAGGAGATTGATATGTCTGATGAGATTTTAGATGTTTTAATTATAGGGGCCGGGCCGGCCGGATTACAGGCCGCTGTACACGCGGTTCGTAAAAAGGCCTCGGTTCTGGTCTTGGGGCGGTCGGAGCGGAGCAGTATTTACTCTGCCCATGTTGAAAATTATTTATGTGTGGCCGGGGTGGTCGATGGCGGCGAGTTGCTGCGGATCGGGTTTGCGCAGGCGGAAGAATTCGGCGCTGAAATTCTGGCCGAGGATGTTCTCCATATCGAGCAGGCGGATGATCTGTTCAAGGTAAAGACCGAAAGCCAGGAGGTGGAGGCGCGGGCGCTTATTATTGCCACCGGCACCTCCCGTAAGAAGCTCAAGGTTAAAGGCGAGAAAGAATTGGCCGGTCGTGGGGTCAGCTATTGTGTCGATTGTGACGCCAATTTTTTCCGCAATGCCAAGGTAGCGGTGGTCGGTAATGGCAGTGCCGCAGTTGACGGCGCTCTGACCCTGACCGGCTATGCCTCCGATGTTTATCTGATTACCCGGGGAATTGACGTCTCTGGCGAATTATTGGAAAAATTGGAAGGCAGCTCTGTGCAGGTCAAAGAAGGAGCCTGGGTTAAGGAGATCAACGGCGACAATGGGGTCACCGGGGTGGTTCTCGAAGATGATCAGACCCTGGAGGTTGAGGGGGTTTTTGTTGAACTTGGCGCCAAGGGGGCCATGGAGCTGGCGGTCAACCTGGGGGTCTTGCTGGATAGTGACACCTTCACCCACATCGAGACCGACAAAAGCCAAGCGACTAATATCGAGGGGATTTTCGCCGCTGGTGATATCACCGGGCATCCTTATCAGATGGCCAAGGCGGTGGGAGAGGGCTGTGTGGCCGGACTGGCTGCGGCCAATCATGCCCGAAAACAGAAAAAAGCAGGGGCCTGATCTTGTCCGGGACTTTCGCAACCCCAGACGCATCTTTTATGGAAATGGCCCTCGATGAAGCCCGGCAGGTCGCTTTACGCGGGGAGGTGCCGGTGGGGGCCGTGGTTGTTGATCGGGCCGGTCAGATCCTGGGGCGCAGCGGTAACCGCCCGATTGAATTGCATGATCCGTCCGCCCATGCCGAGATGCTGGCCATGCGCCAGGCGGCGGAAACTCTGGGTAATTACCGGCTGACCGGTTGTACCCTCTATGTGACCCTGGAGCCGTGTCCGATGTGTGCCGGGGCCATGGTTAATGGTCGCCTGGCCCGGGTGGTTTTCGGGGCCGAAGACCCTAAAGGCGGTGGCATGGTGAGTCGTTATCGGATTGGCAGCGACGGTTTTCTCAACCACACTCTGGAATTTGAGGGTGGTCTACTTGCTAAAGAATCGGCAAAGCTACTCCGTGATTTTTTCAGGGAGAGGCGCAATGCTAACAGTGGCGGGTGAGTCGGCTGGTACCGTGTGCTGGCAATGCCCTGCCATCATTTGCGGAAACTGAATTTCCGTGTGTGCGGGCTAATTTTCAACCTTTTAAGCCAGTGAGATATTTGCCCCGGTAAATTTTTCTACCCTTTTCCGAAAAAAACGCTATATTAGCTCTCTTCATTGGCAAGATGAGCAAACGGAGAGGTGACCGAGTGGCTGAAGGTGCACGCCTGGAAAGCGTGTGTGCGGCAACGTACCGAGGGTTCGAATCCCTCCTTCTCCGCCATTAGCTATAATACCCTGTCGTCCGGATTTGATGTCTGGTGTCAGGTTTTTCAAGTTTGGCAGTCGGGTCCTGCGCAACAAAGGCTCGCGAACTCCGCCAGGTCCGGAAGGAAGCAACGGTAGCGATTTTCTTTGTGTGTTGCAGGGTGCCCGGCTGCCATTTTTTTTAACCAGTGTTTCTCTGGTTAAAGCTGAATTGCGCCGTTTGTCGGCTCAAACCGATAAGCGAGTCCATGAGGCATCGAGACTTATACCCCTCAATGGGCACTGAAAAGAGTGCCCTTGTGGTGTAATATCGTTTATAGTCAATCCATTATGTCATATCTCGTTCTAGCCAGGAAATGGCGTCCCCTTAATTTTGATCAGGTTGTAGGGCAGGGTCCGATAGTCCGGATCTTGCGCAATGCCATCAGTCGGAACCGGGTGCCGCATGCCATGTTGTTCAGCGGGGTGCGGGGAGTTGGCAAGACGACCCTGGCCCGGATCATGGCTAAGGCCCTTAACTGTGAACGACAGGGGGGCGAACTCCCCTGTAATGAATGTTCTTCCTGTCTGGAAATCATGGCCGGCACGGCCGTAGATCTTCACGAAATCGATGGTGCGTCAAATCGTGGTATCCAGGAAATTCGCGACCTGAAAGAGAACATTCGTTTTCTCCCTACCCGGGGCCGTTATAAAATCATGATCATTGATGAGGTCCACATGCTCACCAATGAGGCCTTTAATGCCCTGTTGAAGACCCTGGAAGAGCCGCCTGATCATGTCATCTTCATGTTCGCCACCACCGAAATACACAAGATTCCCGTAACGATTCTGTCTCGTTGCCAGCGCTATGAGTTGAAAAGAATCCCTTTTGCCGAACTTTTTGGGTTCTTCAAAAAGATTGCTGAGGCCGAAAAAACTACGATTTTCGATAGCGCCCTGGAGATGATTGCCAGGGAGGCGGCCGGTAGTGTTCGCGATGGCTTGAGTCTGCTCGACCAGGTTTTCTCCTTCGGCGGTGAGCAGATGACCGATGAGGATGTCAGCGAGGTTCTGGGCTTGGTCGGCAGTCAGGTTTTCGAGCAACTGGCGGCGGCCCTGCTTGCTGAGGACCTTGGTGCGGCTCTGAAGATTCTCGACCAGGTCTGTACGGCCGGGGCTGATCTGAAAAGATTTACCGCCGACCTGCTCCAGTTTATTCGTGGCCTGATTGTTTGCCGGGTCAGCAAAGCCCCGGCCGAATTGCTTGAAGGTTCTGATCGGGAGATTGCCAGTATGACCGAAATGGCAGGCCGGCAGAGCAGCGAGACCCTTTATAGTCAGTTTGATCTTCTCTTAAAAGGGGCGGCTGAGATGCAGTTTGCGCCCCATCCTCGCCTGGTCCTGGAAATGACCTTTGCCAAGATCGTCCAGGCCGGCCAGTTGGTGCCGGTGTCCTCCTTGATTGCCAGGATTGATGAGTTGCTGGCGGCGGGCGGGGGTGAAGCACCGCCGATAAGCCAGACGGCGGCAATCCCGACTCCCGAAAAAAAAAAGCCTGAACCGCTAGCGCCAACCCCTGTCGCTCCGGTCCGGCTTGCCGAACCGGCGGTGCCATTTAAGGTGCAAAGCCAACATGGGGTCGTTCCTCCGGATGTCGAAACGGATGAACCTGGTCCTGGTTTGGAGGAGGCGGTTATGGAGTCGACTGCGGCGGCGCCCAAGGATATTCGCAAGGATTGGGATGATTTCGTGGCCTACGTCAAGGATCGCAAGGACTGGATGGCCCAGATTGTCAAGATGTGTGATTCCGTCCGGCTCCATGACGGTGAGTTGTTGATGAGGTATGATGACGCCAGCCAGTGCCCGATCCTGCAACAGTCTGACAATCTCAAGATTCTGACAGAGTTCGCCCAAGATTTTTTTCAACAGGAATGGCGGGTTAAGGTAAGTGCCAATAGCGCTGGTGGCAGCCAAGGCGGCGGCGAAGGGACAGCGGGGCTCCAGGAGGAGAGAGTGGCGCTGCGCCGGGACCCTCTGGCCCTGTTGGTTGCCGAGGTCTTTAATGGCTATGTCGGTGATGTCCGGACCGGCCCCCGTAGCCGAGAGATTAAAGCCGGGATGGAAGAGGAGAAATAATGGATATTCAGAAATTAATGGAACAGGCCAAGGGTTTTCAGGAAAAAATGGCCAGCATGCAGGAAGAACTTGCCAATAAACAGGTAAGCTCTACCGTTGGCGGCGGCATGGTTTCGGTAACGGTCAATGGCCGCAGCGAGATTGTTGACCTGAAAATTGAACCGGAGGTCATCAACCCGGATGATCCTCAGATGTTGCAGGACCTGGTTAAGGCAGCGGTTAACGATGCCATGAAGAAGGCTGCGGAGATGGGTAAATCCGAGATGGCCAAACTGACCGGTGGGCTCAATATCCCCGGCCTTTTTTAAGTGGAGTTTTTGTAACTATGCAGTGTGACAACCGGGGTTCCAGCCTGTATTTTAAAAGGAACATAAAAAATAATGTTGAACATCGAACGTCCAACGTTGAACATCGAATAAGGAAGCCGCTTCGCTTTAGCTGAATATCGAAAGTACCACATTCAAAATTCGATGTCGGAGTCTTCGCTACCTGAATGTTGGGTGTTCGATGTTCAATTATTATCATGCTACAACCATAAAGCCTTAACAGTTACATTCCGAGGTTTTCGTCGGTTTTTCGTTATACACCTGAATAGTTACGGAGTTTTTGCATGAATGTTGTCCCTCCCGCTCTGGCCCGGCTGATTGATGATCTGAATCGTCTGCCCGGCATCGGTAAGAAAACCGCGACTCGGCTGGCCCTGCATATCCTGCGGCGGCCGCCCGTTGAGGCCCACGACCTGGCCCACGATATCGCCAATCTGCACGAGGCCATTAATCTCTGTTCCAATTGTTTTGCCTTCTCCGAGAGCGATCCGTGCTTGATCTGCGGTGATCCGGGTCGGGATCCCGGCTTGATCTGCGTTGTTGAAGGTCCGGCCGACTTGATGGCCATTGAGAAGGTTGCCTCATTCAAGGGCCAATACCATATTCTCCATGGGGTTTTTTCGCCGATGGACGGAGTTGGCCCTGCCGAGATCCGGATAGATGCTCTGATGAGTAGGGTGCGGAGGCAGGGCGTTGCCGAGGTGCTGCTCGCAACCAGTTCAACGGTGCCAGGTGAGGCGACGGCTGCCTATCTGGCCAGCCGGCTGCAGTCTCTGCCGGTCAAGGTTACCAGGTTGGCCTGTGGAATCCCGATGGGGATGGATATCAAGTATGCCGATGAACTGACCTTGGCCCGGGCCATTGAAGCACGTGAGGAGACCGGGTAGGGTGGGGGCAGCTTCTGTTTGCGAGAATGGTGCAGACGAATGTTTGGTAATTATTAATTATCATCAGTGGCTAACCTGCCTGGCTGTTTCAGGACCACTTCTTAAGTGGCTCCGGCCTTGATTTATTCTTGACAGGAAAGGAGATTATTGTTAATTGATTTCCCCTTAGCTGTTTCGGGATTATAGCTGGTTCATTTGCCTGGCAGATGGTAAACTTGATCCCAAGTTGGTCTTAAATAGGCGCGTAGCTCAGTTGGTTAGAGCGCTTGCTCGACACGCAAGAAGTCGGCGGTTCGAATCCGCCCGTGCCTACCATTTTTTATTGAGATGTATTGATGTTTAATGGTCGCGGTCTTACGCAGACCAGGATATAGGCAGGTTGGCTCAGCCAATGTGCTTATTTTTTTTTAATTATATAAATTTATCTGCAGGTGGATTGGCTGATGGCCGATTGTACAGTAACAGTAGCCGGAACAGACAAGAGTGTGGTCGTTGCCGCCGGCAGCTCGTTAATTGATTCGTTGAAAGAGCTGCTCTCCAAGAAGCAGCGTAAGCAAGCGGTTGCTTTTCGGGTCAACGGTGAGTTGTACGATTTGTCCACTCCGGTCGAGCAGGACATGGAAGTTGAGTTTATCCTGGGCGATTCTGTGGATGGCCTCGATATCATCAGGCATAGTACGGCCCATCTTCTGGCCCACGCAGTTGTTGATCTGTTTGGCGCCGAGGTCAAGGTTGCCATTGGTCCTTCTACCGATGATGGCTTCTATTATGATTTCGACCGGGACGAACCCTTCACTCCCGACGATCTGGAAAAGATCGAGGCCCGGATGCTGCAACTGGCCGGTGGCGTTCATCCGTTTGTGCGCGAGACGGTGACCATCTCTGAGGCCCGCCGGATTTTCGAAGAGAAGCAGCAGGGCTATAAACTCGAGATTCTCGACGAAATTGAGGATGACACGGTCAGCCTTTACCAAGTTGGGGAGTTTGTCGATCTCTGTCGCGGCCCCCATGTCCCCCATAGTGGTCTACTCCAGGTCTATAAACTGACCAGACTGGCCGGGGCCTATTGGCGCGGCGATGAGACTCGGACCATGCTCCAGCGTATTTACGGCACCGCCTTCTCCAGTCCCAAAGACCTCAAAAAATATCTGCTGATGCTGGAAGAGGCCAAGAAGCGGGACCATCGTAAGCTGGGCCGTGAGCTTGGGCTCTTTACCATGCAGGATCAGATCGGTCCCGGGCTGGTACTCTGGCAGCCGAAAGGCGCTTTGATGCGCAAGCTCATCGAGGATCAGTGGCGGGAAGAGCATTACCGTCATGACTACGAGTTGCTCTATACGCCCCATATCGCTAAACGGGATCTCTGGCAGACCAGCGGCCATCTTGATTTCTATGGCGAGAATATGTACGCCCCCATGGATATCGACGAGGTCAGTTATCAGCTCAAGCCGATGAACTGCCCCTTTCATATAGCCATCTACAATACCGGCAAGAGAAGTTACCGTGAATTCCCGATTCGCTGGTGTGAGTTGGGCACCGTCTATCGTTATGAGAAGACCGGCGCCCTGCACGGTTTGATGAGGGTCCGGGGTTTTACCCAGGATGATGCCCATATCTTCTGTCTTCCCGAGCAGCTTGAGGAAGAGATCTACAATATCCTTGATCTTAATATGCGGGTTTTGCGGCTGTTTGGTTTCGACAAGTACGACATCTATCTGTCCACCCGGCCGGAGAAGTCTGTCGGCAGCGACGAGAACTGGGACCGTTCGACCGAAGCCTTGAAGATGGCCCTGGATAAGAAAGGGTTTTCTTACGAGATGGACCCCGGCGAAGGGGTATTCTACGGACCCAAGATCGATATCAAGATTAAAGATAAACTGGGGCGTTCCTGGCAATGTTCCACCATCCAGGTCGACTTTAATTTACCGGAGCGTTTTGAGTTAGGTTACACCGGCGCTGACGGCAGGGAGCACCAGCCGATCATGATCCATCGGGCCCTGATGGGTTCTCTGGAACGTTTCTTCGGGGTAATGATCGAGCACTATGCCGGGGCCTTTCCGGTCTGGTTGGCTCCCGTTCAGGCCCGCTTGTTGAATATAACCGATGCCCAGCTTGATTATACCGAGAAGGTCTATGCTGAGTTGCGGCGGTTGGGAGTACGGATTGAGAAGGATGTCCGGAACGAAAAGCTGAACTACAAGATTCGTGAGGCCCAGCTCCAGAAGATTCCCTATATGTTGATTGTCGGCGATAAGGAGATGGCAGAGGGCGAAGTTACTATCCGCTTGCGCGATGGTGAAAATCTGCCGGCCATGAAGATTGCCGATTTTGCCGAAATGGTCCGGCGCCAATGTTCAGAGGAAAAAGCATTAGCGGATTAATTTCTTCTTGCCTGATATGCGTTAAAAGCTTGAAAAGTCATGGCCTTATATGCTATGGATATCAGCTGTCTTGAAAAGGCGGCTCGATGACGTTTCTTGAAAATGGAAAAATTTATCTGTAATCGGCAGGGGTAACTGTTGCCGGTGGCGAGTATCTATTTGATATTTAAGGGTTTTTGGGCAATGAGCCCAGTGGCGGACTGTGAAATTATTGGCGTGAAGTGGCCAAATTAATCTGGATCGGGAGGTAGCGGTATTAAAGGAAGGAGAAGAGCACAGGACAAGGGCAGGGAAGTCAGGGCCAGGATCAATGCAGAGATTAACTGCCCCGAGGTTCGCCTGATTGGTGCCGAGGGGGAGCAAGTCGGGGTGATCGCCAGTAGTGAAGCCCTGGAGATGGCCGATGAATCCGGACTCGATCTTGTTGAAGTCTCACCTTCAGCCGTGCCACCGGTCTGCCGGATCATGGATTTCGGTAAGTACCGCTATGAGCAGAGTAAAAAACAGGCCGAAGCTAGGAAAAAGCAGGCCGTTGTTGAAGTAAAAGAGATCAAGTTACGACCCAAGACCGAGAAACATGATCTTGATTTCAAGGTAAAGAATATTCGCAAATTCCTGGGCCAAGGCAACAAGGTTAAGGTTACCTTGAGGTTCAGGGGGCGTGAGATCGTTTATGCCGGCACTCTGGGGCGTGAAGTTCTGCAGAAGATCGGTGAATCTCTGCTGGACGTTGCCGATATAATTCAGCATCCAACCATGGAAGGTCGGCAGATGGCGATGTTTCTTGGTCCTAAAAAGAATAAGTAATCAGGTCGTCCTGCGGCTTGTTAGTTTTTTTGTAATAAACATCTATAAATGTCAGCTTTCGGTTTTGACGAGGCTGACGTATTATTTAAGGGAGTTGAGTCATGCCTAAAATGAAAACCAATCGGGGAGCCGCCAAGCGGTTCAAGGTTAGTGGTTCCGGAAAAATTATGCGTCGGAAAGCTTTTTCCAGCCATATTCTGACTAAAAAGACCACCAAGAGGAAAAGAGGTCTGCGTCTGGCCGGTGAGGTTGATGCCACCAATGTCAAGACCGTCAGGAAGATGCTTCCTTACATGTAGCGTTGCGATTTTAATATCGTCGCAGTAATGGATAAAAATCAATAAAGGCCCGTTCATCGGGTCGTTTTTAGTAGCAAGGAGACAACAATGTCTAGAGCAAAACGCGGGTTTAAGGCGCGTCGTCGTAGAAATAAGGTTTTGAAGATGGCCCGGGGCTATGTTGGCGGCAGGCATCGCCTGTTCAGGACTGCCACCGAGGCAGTTGATCGGGCTCTCGCCTACGCCTACCGTGATCGCAAGGTCCGTAAACGTGATTTCCGCCGGTTGTGGATTGCCAGGATTAACGCTGCTGCCCGTCTTAACGGCATGTCTTACAGCCGATTGATTGGCGGGCTGAAAAAATCTGACATCGAACTTGATCGTAAAGTCCTGTCCAATATGGCTATTATGGATCCCAATGCCTTCAGCCAGGTTGCCAAAGCGGCTTCCTGATCGTCTGCATTCTGATCTATTAATAGCATGGAAGAAGAACTTCACCAGTTAAAAGCCGAAGCTTTGGCTCGGCTTGGCGAGATTAATCTGGCCGCCGGGCTTGAAGAGTTCCGGGTTAAGTATCTTGGCCGCAAGGGTTTGTTCTCCGGACTCATGAAACAGCTGGGCCAGGTGGATCCCAGTGAACGCCCGCGGTTGGGCCAGCTCGCCAACAGTGTCAAGGCGGAGGTGGAAACGGCCTTCGCGGAGCAACAGACCGCCATTGCCGATTCTGCGGGGCAGGAGGGTGATGAGTCTCTGGATTTGAGCCTGCCTGGCCGGACCATCCCCCTGGGCCGGCTCCATCCGGTGACCCAGATCATGGAAGAGATCTGCGGGGTCTTCGAGGGTCTTGGTTTTGCTGTGGCCGAAGGCCCGGATATTGAGACCGATTTTTACAACTTCGAAGCGTTGAACATCCCTCCGCACCATCCGGCGCGGGACATGCACGACACCTTCTATTTCAGCGAGTCTGTTTTGTTACGGACCCACACCTCGCCCATGCAGATCCGGGCCATGGAAACCAAAAAACCGCCGCTGCGCATGATCGCCCCCGGCAAGGTTTATCGCTGCGATTCCGATATTACCCATACCCCGATGTTCCACCAGGTCGAAGGCTTCCTGGTTGATGAGAAGGTTTCCTTTGCCGATCTCAAGGGCGTGCTGTCGATATTCATTGCGAGAATGTTCGATGAAAAAACCCCGATTCGTTTCCGGCCCAGTTTTTTCCCCTTCACCGAGCCGAGCGCCGAGGTGGATATTGGCTGTGTAATCTGCGGCGGCTCTGGTTGTCGGGTCTGTAAACATACCGGCTGGCTCGAGATTCTTGGCGCCGGGATGATTGATCCCGAGGTATTCAAAAAGATCGGTTATGATCCGGAGGTTTACACAGGTTTTGCTTTCGGGCTCGGGGTGGAAAGGATTGCCATGTTGAAGTATGGCATCAATGACATCCGTCTCTATTATGAAAATGATCTCCGTTTCCTGACCCAGTTCTAAAAATCGCTTGCCATAAGCTGGAAATCCCATGAAATTCACTGTCAACTGGCTGAAAAAATACATCGATTTTGACCTGTCGCACAAAGAGCTGGCCGATCGCCTGACCATGGCCGGTCTTGAGGTTGACGCCGTCGAAGAACTCTATCCGGGCCTCGATGATCTCAAAGTGGCCTTGGTCAAGGAAGTAACCGCCCATCCCAATGCTGATCGTTTATCGATCTGCGATGTTGACGACGGGCAAGGCATGCGCCGGGTGGTTTGCGGCGCTCCCAATGTTCGGGCCGGCATGTTGACTGCCCTGGCTGTACCCGGCACGGTGATGCCCGAAGGCTTTAAGATCAAACCTGCCAAGATCCGCGGCGAGGCCTCGGACGGGATGTTATGTTCGGCCAATGAACTTGGCATCAGCGCTGATAAGGCCGGGATCATGGATCTGCCGGCCGGACTTTCTCCCGGCCAATCTCTGGTCGAGGCCCTTGAGCTTAACGATACCCTCATTGAAGTCGATCTGACTCCCAACCGGCCCGATTGTGCCAGTGTGATCGGTACCGCCCGTGAAGTTGGCGGTTTTGTTGGGGCCAAACTCAAGCACCCTATCTCTGGTAATCTACCCGCCTTAACCGGTGACGATCTGCCGTTTGCGGTTGAGGTCAAGGACATTGATGCCTGCCCCCGTTATGCCGCCCGGATGATCAAAGGGGTCAAGATTGGCCCCTCGCCCTGGTGGTTGCAGCGGCTGTTGATGGCGGTTGGCTTGCGGCCGATTAATAATGTGGTCGATATTACCAATTTTGTCATGCTGGAGTACGGGCAGCCCCTGCATGCCTTCGATTTTTCTAAACTGGCCGGGGGCCGGATCATTGTCCGTAAGGCGCTTAAGGGTGAGAAGACCAAGACCCTGGATGATGTCGAACGGGAACTCGATGAGGAGATGCTGCTGATCTGTGATGGTGAGCGGCCGGTTGCGATTGCCGGGGTCATGGGCGGCGGTAATTCCGAGGTTAGCGATGCAACCACGGATATTCTGCTGGAGAGCGCCTGCTTTAATCCGGTCAGCATCAGACGGACCGCAAAGCGCCTTAATCTGGCGACCGATTCCTCCTATCGCTTTGAAAGGGGCGTTGATCCCCAGGGCACCGCTAGGGCTTTGGCGCGGGCGGTGCAGCTGGTGGTTGAGCTGGCTGGCGGTGAAGTTGTGGCCGGTGGTGTCGATCTGAACGACGGTCTGAGGGAGATCATCCCGATCCGCTTACGGGTTCAGAGATGTGTCGATATGCTCGGGGTGGAGCTTACTGCTGACCAGATTGGCGACTATCTGGAGTCAATTGAAATAGAAGTTGAAAAAGTTGATGATAATTCCCTGCGGGTTACCCCGCCAAGTTTCCGCATCGACCTGGAGCGTGAGGTCGATCTGATCGAGGAGATTGCCCGCCTGGTCGGTTATAATGAAATACCTACCACTCTGCCCCATGTCCCCTTAAGTTTTGCCGATCAGGATCCGGCCCGGGAGATGCGCAAGAAAGTGGCGGCGATCATGACCGCCCAAGGTTATAACGAGGCGATTAATTACAGTTTCGTGACCGAGCGTCATTTTGACATGCTGGGTCTGAGTGCTGAGCATCCGGCCCGCCGGACTGTCTGTCTCCTTAATCCTCTGGCTGAAGACCAGAGCGTGATGCGGACTATGCTGTTGCCCGCTATTCTCGAGAATGTCAAACGCAATGTCAATCATCAGCGTCCCGATATCCGGTTGTTTGAGACCGGCAAGGTCTTCCATCCCAGCGGTGGCGAACGGCCTGACGAGGAAGTGCGGATGGTCGCAGTCCTGAGCGGCAGGCGTAATCCCGGTTCGCCGGTTCTTCATTTCGGAGATGAGAGTATAGATTTCTACGATATCAAGGGTTGCGCTGAAAATTTGCTGACCGAGCTGCGCCGCTTTGATGTCAAAATGGTGGCGGCTAGTGAGCCGCCCGAGTATGTTGATGGCTCTTCCTATCTTGCCTTGCAGGCCGGGGCAGAGAATGTTGGTGGTTTAGGCCGCTTGTCGGTCGGTTGTCTGAAGGGTTTCGGCATTAAGACAGCGGTCTATTTTATTGAATTGAGCCTGAGCAAGTTGGAGAATGTCGCGCCAGCCGCGAAGGCGTTTAAGCCACTGGCCCGTTTCCCTTCAGTCAAGTGGGACCTGGCGATGCTGGTGCCGGAAGACGTCGCCGCCGGTGAGATGATCGAAGCGATTAACGGTTGCGGCAAGAAAATATTTGAAAGCAGTGAGATACTGGATGTCTTCCGCGGTGACAGCATAGAAGATGGCTATAAAAGCGTGGCCATTGGCGTTACTTATCGGGATACGGACAAAACCCTTGAAGATGAGACGGTTCAGAAAGTCCATCAGAAAATAATTGATCTTATTGGTACCCGTTTTGGCGGGAAACTGCGGGAGGCTTGAGATATGAAAAGTGCGAATCTTACACGTAAAGACCTGGCGAGAGCCATTAATGAGAAACTTGGTTTTTCCAAGCAGAGCGCCGGGGAATTGGTTGATAATGTCTTTGATTGTATGAAGCGCAGTCTTCTGAAAGAGGATGCCATCAAGCTGGTCCAGTTCGGGACGTTCAATATCAGAAAAAAGAATGCCCGGGTGGGTAGAAATCCCCGGACCGGCGATACCATGGAAATCTGCAAACGCAGCATGGTGTCTTTTAAACCTAGTAAAGGACTGCGGGAGCGGATCAACGCTTAAAAGTCGTTCCCGAAGTTTTGCCGTTCCTGATCAGGGGGTGAAACTATGGACCATTCAAGGCAGGGAACTGGCGAGATCCCGAACAAGCTTTACTTTAAGATTGGTGAAGTAAGTGAGATAGTAGGTGTTGATCCCCATGTTCTTCGCTACTGGGAATCAGAGTTCACGATGATCAAGCCCCAGCGGGCCACGTCGCGGCAACGGCTTTATCGCCGGGTAGACATCGAAAACCTGATCCGGGTCAGGAAGCTTCTCTATGACCAGGGGTTTACGATTGCCGGGGCCCGGCAGGCCCTGAAAGAGGAGAAGAAGACCGGAGTGCGGACTGGGGCTGAGACACCTGAGAAGCTGGTCTGTTCGTTGAAGAAGGAATTGCTTGATCTAAAAAAACTGCTGAATGGCTAGTTCTGGTGTTGCTTATTTTTTGCGGATAGTGTTAATAGGTGCTGGAGTTTTAAAGAGTTCATAGAATTGGGTCGGGATGTAGCGCAGTCTGGTAGCGCACCTGAATGGGGTTCAGGGGGTCGGAAGTTCGAATCTTCTCATCCCGACCATTTCTTCTAAGGGTTTTCGGTTTACGCCGGAAACCCTTTTTTTGTCGTGTTGGATGTTTAACAACATTCTGCATCGCTTTTGCGCCAGACAATCCATTCTAGTTGGCAATATTCCAAGTCATCTTGTGGGTAAGGGTCATTGTTAATTGTTTCCGACATTCAATAAGTTTAGCCTTTTATATCTTGTCAGGAATTCCTCCATATATTCTTTAGATTCAAGTGTCACGATGAACTTCATTCTAACGAATAAAATATTATTGTTTTGCAGACAAGAGTGAATGCTTGTGTTATCAAGGAGGTTCAATATATTGCATCTGGTTGTTATTGTCGACCAAGGGGGGAGGATGAAACGTAAATTAATTGGCTGGGGGGAATTTCCCTTTTGGGCCACAACTATATTTCTGGCATTAACGTTTAGTTTAATTCTTTTCAATACTGCTCATTCTGCACCATTTTCCGTTTCTACAATAGATAGCACCCTTGATATTTCTGTAATGGAGGTTGAAGGTAATTATGATGCAGAACTTCCCGATGGTACACTTAATAGTTTCCCACGACAAGAAATCGCAACGAATTTTTTCAAAACGCATCCAGACGATTATGACTTTCTTGTAATTTTTTCAAATTATGATTTTGCCATGCCTGCAGATGAAGTTGCTGCCTTTTATCTTGGCGTAAAAAATGATGTTCAGGGCATAGGCAAGAATAGTTATGACAATTCTTCCTTTTTCGGCAGTAATGGTAACCTCCAGGGTACAATTGACATGGGCAATCTGTCTTCCTTGTCAAGCGACCCTCTATCACCAAATTTTTCAGAAACAATGGGTATCTTGAGCCATGAGTTATTACATCGCTGGGCTGCTCAAGTAAAGTATCAGGACTCGAATGGCGCTATCCGTAGCGACTTGATTGGCAAAGATGGCAATCACTGGAGCTATTTACTCGACACAGATGGTTCTCTTGAATATGGGAATCAATGGATGGAAAATGGGGATGGCACTTTTACGTCACTTCCCGGAAGAAAGTATTTTAGCCAGCTAGATTTGTATCTGATGGGATTGGCTGATAGGTCGGAAGTTCCCCCCATGCTTTTGATTCAAAACCCTGATATTGATAAAAATCGTGTTCAAGAAGCAGGCGTTATTATTTCTGGGGCACCTCAATATATAACCATCGATGATATCATTGCTGCTGAAGGTGAAAGAATTCCGGGCTTCAAAAATTCTCAGAAGTCTTTCAATATAGGGGCTATTTACATAACCAGACCCGGAACATATGTCCAAGAAGATCTACATAAGATTAGAAGCGTAATTAATAATTGGCAAATTTGGTTCTCCAGCTTAACGAATGGTCGCAGTACGATAGCGGTTGATGCGCCCCCAAATGTGGCGCTGCCAGCAAATGCCGGACCAGAGACTCCTTCCTATACTGCACGATCAGCGCCTCCTCAGATCAATGATGGGGTCACTTGGCTAATAAACAATCAACTCGGTGATGGCAGCTGGCAAGACAGTCCAGCTACTCTTGTTCGTGATACATCAACAGTGCTAGAGGCCTTGCATGATTTTACTGACGCCAGCCAAGCATATATCTCCGGGATTCAGTTACTTTCTAACACAAAACCTAATAATTCAGATTATCGGGCAAGAAAGCTTGAGACATTAAGTTCAAGTGGAAATAATGTTTCCGAGCTGCAAATTGATCTTTATAGTTTGCAAAACGAGGATGGCGGTTGGGGGGGGGCAGGAAGTTATGTTAGCAACCCAACCGATACCGCTTTGACCCTCAAAGCTCTCACCACCAGTGGTTTTACCAATCAATCCGCCATTGAAAAAGCCCTGGAATATTTGAAACAAACTCAAAACAGTGATGATGGCTGGGGAGGTGGCGGTAACAGTAATATCCAGACAACTATTGATGTAATCACCGTATTTGTTCCTTATAGGACAGAGTACCATCTGGATGATTTCATCCAGAATGCGGTGAGGTGGCTTTACAGCAAACAGAATGAAGATGGTGGCTTTGGAAACAGCCCCAGTACAATATACAACACGGCCGAGACTTTGATTGCCCTTAAGCAGCTTGGTATTTCCTCCACCAATACTGATCAGGCCGTATCATATATACTTGGTCGCCAAGATGAGGATGGCAGTTGGTACTCCAGTGCATATCAGACAGCTCTGGCGGTAAATTCCCTATGGGCGGCAATGCGGGATCCGGATCTTTCTGTCAGTACTGCAGGAATGATCCCATCCCCAAGTGAAATCAACTTGTTTCCTGCAGAAGTCAGTCTTTCTGTCTCGGTTCAAAATTCCGGTATGACCGATGTGCAGGATACAACTGTTGTTCTCTATGAAGGGGCGGTAACTGATTCAAGCAAAATTGCTGAGAAGTTGGTTTCCATCTCAAGTCAGTCTTCAACTACTGTTGTTTTTAATACAACGATAAAAGATGGAAATGCGCATTATTTTTATGCCGTGGTTGATCCTGAAAACTTAATAAAGGAAGCAAGCGAGCAAAACAATTCAGCACTACGTATCCTCTATTCTGAACCGACCTATGATTTTGAAATTCTACCGGGAGATATCTCTGTTGTTCCGGTAGAAGGCAATATCTATGAACCACTAACCATTTCTGGTCTAATCAAGAACAACGGGACTGTGGATGCCTATAATGTTCCCCTTAATGTGTTGGCTGATAACGGTTCCGGCCCCATAGTTGTTGTCACAAAATCTGTGGATTTGCCATCTGGTGAGACCACTCCCTACTCTATTCCATGGGTTCCTGAAATTTCAGGCCTTGCCCTTTCGCTTTCTTTGGTGGTGGATCCGCACCGGGCTTTTACCGAAGTTTCTGAGGTAAACAATAGCGCTACCGTCGCAATCGATATCCACTCTTCCACCAAGCCCGATCTTTATCTTTCCTATGCGGATCTTTCATTTGATCCTGATCCCGCCCTTGAAGCCGGTAGTACCGTCCTCAAGGCCCAAATTACCAACAAAGGTTTTGCGGCAGTAAATAACGTTCAGGTTGATTTTTATGAGAGGTTATCGGGGGAAGAGGGAAGCACTTTGCTGGGTTCAGATTGGATACCCGTTATTGCGCCTGGCCAAAGCGTGGTTGCAACCCTGGACTGGGACAATATAGCTGTAAGTGGGAAGAGATTGATCTCTGTTGATGTGGACCCCTTGAATTTAATTGATGAGATTCGTGAAGATGATAATAGCGCCTTTACTCTTTTAGAGGTTCTGTCTCTCCCAGACCTTGCCGTTGCCGATAGTTCAATTGCTTTCAGTACTGATGCTCCGAAAGTTGGAGATCTGCTGACTATTTCAACGATTGTGCAAAACGGAGGTGAGCAGCCGAGTTTGACTGTGCCGGTGGCTTTTTACGCAGGTAATACTTTACTCGGTATCTCAACCATTCCGCCGATCGAAGGCAACGATCAGGAAGAAGTACTATTCATTTTTGACACAGCCGGGAAAGTCGGAGTGTTTAAAATCAGGCTCATAGTTGATCCAGAAAATACCCTTCTTGAGCAAGACAAAGAGAATAATAGGGCTGGACGGAGTATTGGTATCCAGAATAAGGATCTCTGGCTCTCGGAGAATTTTATATCCCCCAACGGCGATGGAGTAAAAGACAGCACGGATTTTGGTTATCGTCTTAATGCGCCGCAGAATGTGCGGATTGTGGTGGTTAATGAAGATAGTGAGTTCGTCAGAGAATTTACTGGGCCCCAGTTCAATGCGACAACTGCCGTGGCGATGACCTGGGATGGTTTGGATAACAAGGGAATGGTTGTGGATGACGGACAGTACCGGCTCCAGGTCCTTTCCGAAACGGGAACTGTCCTTGCCGGCCTCCTCGTGACGGTGGATAATAATCGGTCTCCTCTGCTAAAAGCCATTGGTACCCCATATCTTCACACAACAAAGATCGATGATTTATTGGGAGGTAGTTACAGCTGGTTTCCAGATGACAGTGGAGTGATTTTTCATCTTGCATACAAGAAGGCGGCGCGGCCTGAATATGATACGGGAATTTACACGATGTCACCGACCGGAGGAGACATTACCCGGCTGGTCCCGGATGAATGGAGTACAAACGCAGATCCTGAAATCGGCTATCGTTATTTATCAAACGAAAGTGATTGTAAGAGATCATGGCAGTTATTCGCATGCGATCAGGTGAATCCCGGTTTTGCCTTGTCTGCTGATGGGAATACTGTTGCCTTTATTCTGGAGAAGTATACCAAATCAACCGGGGGGGTACTGCAGCAGCAATTATGGTCTGTTAATCGATTTGGCGAGGATCTTACTCTTCTGGACTCCTTTGATTATCAGGAAGGAGCGCCCTATCTCATAACGGATATCTTCCCTTCACCTGACGGAACCCATATAGCCTACAAACTATATGATCAGGATGCCGCACAACATTCTTTTATAATTATTCGTAATGATGGGACGGGTAAAACAACCTTTGCTCCCGGCTGGAACAGTGGCTTTGATTACCAACACAGATTGTCCTGGGCGCCGGATGGGCAGAAACTTGTCTTCTCTAATGCCACTCATGCGGTTGTGGCAGATCTTGCCGGGAATCTGCAGGAAGTCCTGCCAATCCAGAGCCAGATGGTCTTTTTTGATTGGTTTGGATCAAACAGGATCCTGATCCGGGACCGCATCTCCTGGGACATTGTAGATAGTTGGTCGGTTGACCTCAATGCCCCGGAATTCCCCCCCGTGCTCATTGCTGCAGGAATATATGCCCCAGAGGGATGGTTTTCGTACGGTGGCTGCTTACGGAGGGGAACGGCTTCTACTGTTTCAAAAACACCTCTGCATGACAACGGATATTTTATCGCAGGCTTTGAAGAAGACTGGCCATTTGAGAACTACATCGTCTGCGACATTAATGGTAACTGTCAAGACACGGACTCGACTTGGCTACGGTTTGGTAAACCGTCGTTAACGCCAGATACCGGGAAATTAGTAAATAGTACCATTGACGGCATAGTAACAACATTCGATAGAGAAACCCTTGAAGCTGAAGTTTTTGAGTTCGGTTCTTGGGAGAGATATGGTTTTTACGATATACCGTCCCATTATAAGGTCTGGCCCCCGACGGAAAATGATCGCGCCAGTCGGAGTTTTTTAGATCTAACTCGTTGGAACTGGTTTGATAATGAGACTTTCCTGGCCTATTATTTCGGAGAAGAAGATAGTTTAATAGCCTTTAATATTGAAAATGGCGAGAGAACCTTTCTTCTAGAAGATACAACGGATTACAGCCGGGTCGATATTTCTCCAGATAAAAGATACCTCACGTTTCCGGCTGGTAATCCGGGAGATATTGCAGTGTTAGGGTCCTTGCTGAATTTGACCGCAGAACTGCAATTCAGCAAGACCAGGTCAGGGGTCTATTTTAGCGGGATAGCCTCAGACTTGAACTTTTCCAACTGGGTCCTGGAATATGCCGACCGGCAGACCCCGGATGACTGGCGAATTATTGCGCCAGCATCAGAAAAGCAGGTTGTCGACGGTTCACTTTCAGCCTGGATTCCACCATATGAAGGCTCTTTTTTGGTGCGATTGACGGTAACGGACAAAGCCGGCAATACAGCCTGGGATAGAAGGCTGGTCACTTGGGGTAAGCAATTCAGCGTCACGAATATTTACCAGACTGGTGAACTGTTTTCGCCCAACGATGATGGTACCGCCGAGACGGTCTCGCTCAATTATTTCACCCATGATCCAGTCCATCTTGAATTGTTTGTTTATGATGCGGCAGGCAATCTCATCAAGACCTATTACCAGAACCATGCCTTGCCTGGTGAGTACGGTATAGTTTGGGACGGTTTGGATGAATCTGGAGGGATCGTTCCTGATGGGGACTATTCAATTAAGATTTTTGACTATGAGTTTTTCTTTGAGGTAGACACCACGCTGCCAGATTCCTTATTAGAATTTGGTCCTGTTTCATGTGGGGGAAGGTTGCGTGTCGAACTTGCCGGTCTCGCTCTAGATAAACATTTTAAATCCTGGACCATATTTTATGGAGACGGCGATAGCCCTCAGGAGTGGTATGAATTCAAGTCCGGCCAAACACCGCTTGCCCCAGAAACTCTAGACGGTCGAATTGCTTTAAATGAAGAAGGCACGAGGTTCAAGGATAGTTTGGAGCAATTTACTTTTCAGTCATCACCCTCGATCGGTTTTCTCGTCAACAAAACATTCCGGCTCGTGGTAGAGGATTCAGCCGGTAATAAAAGTATAGCTGATGTTCAGCTCAATGAAGAAATGTCTGTTATGGCAGGGTGGGATAATAACCGAATATCATTAGAAAAAAATGATCTTGAGATGTGTTCGTCTCCTGACATTCTTCCGATCGGTTTCCTTGGTTCTGCTGTTCATGACCTCACAATATATGAAACCATGAAGGAACAAATCAGCTCTGCGACGGTCCAGTACCGGATGAATATGCAATGGTTTGATGGTGAGGCGCTTATTGACCCTCCCGATGGTGAGATTCACCTCGCCTGGGATAATTCATTGCTGAATCATAACGAAATTGCCGCAGTTAGAATTAAATTTTTAGATGTTTCCGGCCTGGAATATTATTCAAACTCCGTTTCGTTTCGCCCCCCGGTATTTACTGCGGAAATGGGTTGTAAACCCATTACTCTTTCCCCTGCTGTGATAACAATGAATATTTCTCTGCCAGAAGACCTGGCCATATTAAAACTTCAGGCACAGGGCGACGACCTTCAAGCCTGGGTGGACTTTGACGAATATGAAGTAATTGTTGGTCCTCCGTTTGAGTTTGCAGCGCCATCGGCTATGATTTTTCCGGAAGGCTATGGCTATCCCCTCAGATTTGTCGGCATCGGCGAAAGCGGTCGGCAATACATAAGTAATGAGATGGAAACGCCCCCTAGTCAATGCAGTGGCGGTGCTGGTAGCACTGACAAACCTGGAGGTGGAGGAGAAGAGATATGTCGAAATAGAATGGAAGAATCATTTTTGACTGTCAGATACAGTAGTGAAAAAGCAGAATGCAATTCTGTTCATCAAGGGCCTGCAACAATTGCTTTGCATTTAGATTGCCCTGATGATCCGAATTTATTGAAGGGTTTGGATAAGGTCAGTTATTTCCTGGAAGGAAATGGGGAAGCACGAGTCTTGAAGGAGTTTGATCCTGTTATCGACGGATGGGGAGAGGTGGTCCTTGATACCAGTAGCCTCCAGGAAGGAGATTATAAAGTGAGAGTGGATCTCATTTATGGCACGAATGTTGTCGAAGCCTTCATGGAAAACATCCTGATAGTAGATCGGACACTTCCTGAAGCAAGATTAGAACCATTTTGCGCGAGAAATGTGGAAGGTTGGCATGGACGAGAGTTCCGTTTATCGAATATTGCAGGCGTGGTTGATGATCTAAGTGGTTCCTCTGGCTATACCCTTATTTATGGTCCAGGTAGTAATCCCCAGGAATGGTTCTCCATTCCAAAATGTGAAGCTTCTTGGGATAGTCCCGATTGTCTAAATCATCGGCCGCTCCGAGAATCCAAATGTAATCCTGAGGAAGGCGATTGTCCAACCACCTCTTCTGGCCAGAAAGACGGTTTGTTGGGAGTTTGGGATGTTACCACTTTGCAGCCCATGGAGTATTCTTTGCAACTCATGGCGACAGACAAGTTTGGCAATAAAACCTGTGTTGTCACCCAAGCACAAGTGGAGGCGGAGATGTTCCTATTCGCTTCTATTGACAGATCTGTTTTATCACCTAATGCAGACGGTAGAATAGATAAGGCTATTTTCTCTCCGAATGGTGATGGTATTAAAGATGAGGTCCCCATTGGATATCAGGTAGTCGAAAAAGGTGTTGTCGATGTGTCGGTCTGGCGCGAGGACACTCTAGTGAGATCCCTTCTATCCGGCCAGATACTTTATAGTAGTTCGGCAACGGTCGCCTGGGATGGTCTGGATAACGCCGGGGCAACTGTTGCTGATGGATTATATCAGGTAAAGGTTACGGCCCAGGATTCGTGCGCTAATGTAAAAGAGGTAGTTTTAGAGGTCACGGTGGACAATACTCCTCCCGTGACTGCAATCTCTGCCCTTTCGGGTACGGGAGAGCCGCTGGATGTCATTACGGGTACTGCCTATGATATACATCTTGCAAGCTATCAACTACGTGTAAAGGGTGAGTCTGGCAACGGAGAAGAAACCCTGTTGAACGAGGGAGAGATCTTTGCTGAAAATGTTACAGTCGGGGTCCGGAATACCTTCGGTCTTGAGGGAAATTGCGCAATTACTTTAAGTGCGACAGACCAGGCAGGAAATTTAAGCACGACGAGTATACCTGTGTCCTTTGGTTCCCAAGTCCAATTGATCAGCAAACTGGCGGCGGAACCGTATGTCTTTTCACCCAATGGTGATGGGAAACTTGATGATACAATAATCACCTATGAGTTGGTAGATTTCGCTGATATTACATTAGTTATTGAGGATAAACTGGGTAATATTGTCACCAGTGATAATAGCTCAAATTCCGCTTCTGGCAGTCATCAGTATCAATGGGATGGACTGGCTGGAGACGGTAGCACGCTACCGGATGGAAATTATACGCTGAAGATTAGCGCAGCAAGTGTTTCCCAGCCGCAGGTGGTCCAAGTGGAGAAGATTTTACTCACTATTGATACCACCGACCCCGAAATAATTGTGACTACTCCTTTAGATGGTTCTTATTACCCGGATGTTGTGACGATTCAGGGATCGCTTAGTGATTACAACCTCAATGCGTTTAATGTTTCTCTTTCTGGTGAGCAGGAAGAAACGGTGGTCGATACGGCTGTAAACAGCCACGAAATTGTATTTTCTCAATCTGTGGATTTAGTGGACGGTAACTACCAGATGCAGGTTGCTGCAAAGGATTCGGTTGAGAATGAAAGCAGTAAGGTTGTTTCTTTTACTGTAGACAAAACCCCACCACTAATCACCCTGGAAAGCCCGGTTGAAGATGATTTCTTTGGTGGTGAAAAGGCAGATCTTTCAATTAAAGGGGTTATTGAAGAAATCAACCTACTGTCATACCGTGTCCAGTATGGTTTTGGGGAAAACCCTGCACAATGGGTTGATCTCGCATCAGGGGAAAGCAGTCCTCCTGATGATCTGCTGGCAACCTGGTTTGTTGCTGCCGGACAGGGGATTGATGATGGTGACTACACCCTCCGGGTTACTGCTGTTGACAAGGCTGGTTGGGAAAGTGAAGCCCTGGTTAGCATACATGTTGACAATACAGCTCCAGATCTTGCTTTCACTGTTCCTGAAGAAGGTGTAGTTGTCACTAATGTCTTTGATGTTATTGGCACAGTAAACGATCGTTATCTGCAAGAGTTTACCCTCCAAATGGCAGATTCCACCTGTTCTGCTGCAGAGAAATGGTCTGTGGTCAGGTCCGGCACCCAAACGATCCAGGATGGTAGAATAGCTGCTGTCAAATCATTGCCGGCGGACGGTTCGTATTGTTTGTGGCTTTCCGCATTTGATTTTCTGGGCAACACCTCAAGCACATATTTAGACTTTATAATTGATACCACCTCTCCAGTTGCTCCGGTGTTGTCTGGACACCTTGAGGCTGGCACCGGGGTTGCACTGAACTGGCAGGGTAATATTGAACCAGATCTTGTCGGCTACAATCTGTATAGAAATAACGAAAAGATAAATTTCGATCTGGTCACCGAGACAGAATTCATGGATCAGGCGCTACTGGAGGGTGAATATACCTATACTGTTCGGGCTGTTGATTTAGCCGGATGGGAAAGCATTGATTCCAACCAGGTTGTCTTGACAGTAGATCTCACGCCGCCGGCCGCGATGATTGCCTCACCAAGAGAAGGCGCCTTGGCGGGCAATTATCTGGACATTATCGGCAGAGCTTATAGTGAGGATGATTTCAAGGAATACCGGGTATCTTTTGGTGTTGGTGAAAATCCTGAAACCTGGCAGGTTTTGAGAAAATCGCCGGTACCTGTTTCCTACGGTTTCCTGGTTCGGTGGGATGTGATTTCTCTGGCTGACGGGCTTTATTCCATAAAGCTGGAGGCCGAGGATCTTAACGGCAACGTCAATGAAAAGGTCGTTTTGGTCTCAGTTGACAATACTCCGCCTGCGTCCCCAGTGTTGCTTTCGGCAATCCCTGACAATTTATCTGTGGACCTTACCTGGCAGGCTAATAGCGAGTCTGATCTGGCCGGTTATCTGGTTTACAGAAACGGACATTTGGCAAATGAAGCCGTCACGGTAATCGGGGATCTGTTTCCCTACTTGATTACCGGTCTTGATTTTGTGGATGCCGAGGTCCCGGATGGATCCCATGATTATTATCTGATCGCCATGGACAATGCTGGGAATATGAGCGATCAATCTAACATTATTGAGGTATCGCTTGATAACCACGCCCCGCACCTGAGCATAATTTCTCCGACGCCGGGGCTACAGTTCGACAGGCCTATAATAGTCAAAGCGGAGACAGAAGATACTGATATTACAACGGTGCAGTTCCAGTATCAACCAAGTGGCGAGACGGTCTGGTATGATTTTGGCGCAGTTGTGACCCAGAGGCCTTATGTTGTTTCTCTCGATCCCACGGTACTTGCCTGGGTTTACGGTACCTATCGTTTACGCGCCGTTGCTACAGATCTGGGGGGCCGGTTCGATGAAATGCCAGAATGGATCGAGATAAAGTACACCGACATTACTCCACCGGCCGGCCCAACCGGAGTTGCCGCGCAAGTAGCTGGAGGCTTTGTCGCACTTTCCTGGAATCAAAACCAGGAGTCTGATCTTGCCGGCTACAACGTTTATATAGGGGCGAACAATGTTAAAAGAAACACCGTGTTGTTGACAGAAACGGGGTTCTCCTCTCCAGCTGGGACAACCAGTGGATATAACAATGGTGAGTATCAATTTAAAATATCGGCAGTTGATGAATCAGGTAACGAGAGCGATCTGGCGCCGGTGAGCGCAACAATATTCACCCCATTGTTAAATCAACCTGATTCTCCTGTGAATAATCCAGAAATAACAGTTGATGGCAATACTGTTGCCGAAGCAACGGTAGAAATATTTAGTAGTTTGGCCTCTGGAGCCGTGTCACTCGGAACAACCCAGGCTGATTTCGAGGGGGTATTTAGCATTGCACTCACTCTGGCAACCGGGGACAATGATATGTACGCGGTTGCGACTGATCCTGCCGGTAATATCAGCAGAACTTCATCTTCAAGAAATGTAGTGTGTGATCTGCCCCCGGCAACACCCGCAGGGCTCAAAGCAATAGTGAATGACTACGATGTCGATCTTTCCTGGGATGCCAATCTCGAAACTGATCTACTCGGTTATAATATTTACCGGGACGGTGGAAAAATCAATGTGCCTGTTCCGGCTTCCGGTACCTATAGCGCTTATCCGTTGAGTAATAACGCCTATAAGGCGTTTGATGGAAACTCTGCTACTTATTGGAGCTCATACTCGTATACGACATTCCCCTCTGTATGGTGGGAAATAAATTTTGGGGCACAGGAGCTGCTCACAAACATTGAAATCGAATGGGGTGGCAGTGAAAATAGCCGGCTTCTGGCCGGTAAGGACTATGAGATTCAGGCCTGGAGCGCTATAGGTTGGAAGAGTATTGCCCAAGTGGCTGCTAACGGCAACAAGATCAATACCTTCACCTTGGAGCCGTCGTTTAAGACAGACCGGATCAGGATATATATCACGGCTACCACTGATCCCTATTATCCGAAAAGTGTCCGGATTTCCGAAGTCAGGATCTTTAAAGAGCGTTTCATCAGCCCGGAGATGTATAAAGACCTTGATTTGGCTGATGGCGAATACAGTTATCAGATATCTGCTGTAGATGGTTTTGGCTCGGAGAGTCTTCTGTCGCCAGAAGAGATAGCCATTGTCGGTGATGTGACGCCACCTGCTGCTCCGGAGAATCTGCTGGCGGATCCAGTGGCAGCTTCCGACATTGAATTGACTTGGACAGCAAATACGGAGCCTGATCTGGCCGGGTATAATATTTATCGAACCACAGCCACAGATTGGCAGAAGATTAACACCTCTTCTGTGACAGCAAATACCTATACCGATTTGGGACTGCAGAATGCCATTTACACTTACAGGGTTACTGCTCTGGATAATGCGGCGAATGAGAGTGGTCCTTCGAACGAAAGTACTGCAACTATTGAACGACAACTGTCATTGCCGCCGACAAATCTTACGGTCTCAATATCTGCGGAAGGTATGGCCAGCGATTTGTGCTGGGATAGTCCGATTGATCCGGTGGCTGGTTACGGAATATATCGCAGCGAGACTTCAGGCGGGCCGTATGCTCATGCCAACACCAACCTGGTCCTGAACACCTGCTATCACGATCAGGATTTGACCAATGGGACAACCTATTTTTATGTAGTCAGGGCAGTAGACCCCTTTGGCAATGAGAGTACCAACTCAAATGAAGACTCTGCGACTCCGGTGGATGGTGTTGTGCCGGATAAGCCTTTTATTACGTTGCCCACAGTAACGGGTAGACCTTATCAAAGTTCCACTGAAAGAGTCGATGTCTCAGGGTTTGCTGAACCGGGGGCAAGCGTTGATCTGATTCAGGATCAAGTATGGATTGACACCGTAGTAGCACAGGGTGAGATCTCCCATGAGACCTTTTTCTTGACTGATAATAGGTCTTATGAAACGGTCACGACACCAGACGGTAGAGATGTCTATTACGTGTCTAAAGTAACTATATCGAACCAGAATGAATATTACACGTTTCGGCAAAATCTTGAGACCGGAGCTGAAACTCGTATTGACCAGATCCCGGAGGGAAGCTGGAATCCTGTTGTGTCTCCTGATGGCAGCAAGATTGCCTATCTATATGTAGATAGCGCCGGCTGGGTCCGGATAGGGGTATATAATCTGACTACGGGTATTGCATCACCGCTTACCGCTGATATAGACGTTGATGAGTGGGATCCGGCCTGGTCCAGGGACAGCACGAAAATTGTATTCGACAGCGATCGGGGCAACGGTGTTTATGACATCTGGATTCACGATTTACCATCTGGTGAGACATCCCGAGTTACACAGGATTTTGCAGGATTTTCTCCGGAAATATCTCCTGACGGTAAAAAGGTTGCCTTCCTGGCTTCGTCCTGGGCCAACAACACCAGGAAATTGCATATGTACCTGGTCGACACCAGCGGCGGTACTCCGGTTCTGATTGCTGAGAATGTTGACTGGACTGGCTATTATGCTTCGCTTGAGTGGTCGCCGCTGGCCAACAAACTCGCTTTTACAGAAGATCGTGACGGTTTTTTCGATATTTATGTTTTTGATGCGGACACCGGGGAAACCAGCCGGTTGACAGATAATGAAGCCAACGAGACGTATCTGCAGTGGTCCCCTGATGGGAAAAATCTCGCTTATTACCTCGAACTCGACAGTGGAACCGAGGTTCGGATGGTTTCCTTTGCCGGACAGGCTGAAGACAAGTTGCTACATTCTTTTAAAGAGAGCTTTTATAGTGATTTTCAATGGTTGCCGACAGGGATTTTTTACAGAGTTGATTCCGACCTGCACCATATTGTTCCCGAGGGTTCTTTTAGTTTCACAGATGTGCGGCTGAATGCCGGTGAGAACATATTTACCGCAACGGCGACAGATGGGGCAGGGAATGTCAGCCCACCCGCCGAGGAGATTCTTGTAAGTATTGATTTGGCTAAACTGACGGATATTGAGGTCCTCGATCACGATATTTATATTATGCCCAATGCGCTACTTGCTGGAGAAACGGCAACATTAGGTGTCCAGGTTTGGAACAAGACCGCTGTGGCGGCGGAAAATATTGCTGCTGAGATATACGTCTGGGATGCAAACGACAACCTTGAACTTATTCACTCAGAAACTATTTCTTATCTTGGCCCATTTTCGGAAGAGTGGCTCAGTGTGAATTGGGACAGCACGGGCATGTCTGGTCTAAATACAATTTATGTGCTCCTCGATCCTGACGATGAAATTATTGAGGTCTCAGAGGGGAATAATCTTGCCGCAAAGGATTTTTATGTGGCCTCATCTGAGGGGCTCCAACTGACAACCCGGATCAACGGTAACGAGTATAGCTCTGATGAGTATGTCTCGATAACAGTCGAGCTGTTTAACAGTGGCCTTGAGCAGTCTTCGACCTTAGATGTATTAATTGAAGATCCAACTGGTTATTTGGTTGATGTAGTTAAGTCGGCTGAGATAACTCTTCCGTATGGCGGTTCGCAATCATACTCTTTCACCTGGAAAGCTGGTTCAGTTTATGCCGGTAATTATCAGGTCAGGACAGTCATTAAAGCTGATGATGGAACCCAGAAAGAAGAGAATTTGCCGTTTACTGTGCTGCCGGATACCAATCTCCAAATATCTCTGGGCAGTGATCGCCTTCATTACGGGCCGAATGAACTGGTCCACCTTACTTCCCAAATAGATAATCTGGGCAGTAACTATATTATCCCGGTCCTTGATATTCGGGTGTCTCTTGCTTCTGCAAATGGCGAGCTTCATGCCGAAGAGCAGCAGTTAACTAACCTTTTCACCAACTCATCGGCAAGTTTATCAACCACCTGGTCGACGGCATATAATCTCCCGGGAGATTACACCGCCACAGTTATTGCTTATCGTGATGGACTTGCGATAGCTGAAAACAAAACCTCGTTTCAGATCGATTCCGTATTTAACATGACAGGTAACCTTGGGGTTGCGGCCAAAGTAGTGCCCTTTGGCAGCTCGGTTAGTGCCACTTATAGTTTGCACAGTAATGGTAATCTTGCCGGAACCGGACTGGCATTAGAAGTCATGCTACTTGACAGCGACAATCTGTCGGTCATTGATAACCGCGATTTGGTTGTTGATCTGGCTGCTAATGATTCTCTGGTCGGTGCCGTGAGTTTTGCCGCTGCAGATCTCTACTCCGGCAACTTCAAGGTTCTCTTGTTTCACAATACCCCGGATGGGCCTCAGTATCTTGATAGCGATACTTTTTCAGTTATGGATACGACTGCTCCGGTAGTTGAGATCATCGCACCAGTTACCGGTGGTGTTTTCAACCAATCACCGCTTTTAAGTGTTAAAGCTACTGATAACTCAACAGGAGTTGACTCTGTTGAATACAGTATAGGTAACGATAACTGGTTGCCTCTGCCGGCAGTTGATCCGGTAATGTCAATTTTCTCCACGATCTGGCAGGTGGGAGAGTACGATGAGGGTGTTCAGATCATCTCCTTCCGGGCAATGGACCGGGACGGTAATTCTTCACTGCCTGTTACTACTGAAATCACCTTGACTCCCGAAGTTGAGCTGGCCGTCAGCCTCACAGCCTCATCATACCTGACCAATGAGGATCTGGTCGCGGAACTCGTCCTCAGTAATTTTGGTTGGGCTAAAACTCTGGATCTTCAAACCTGGATCGAAGATTCCGGCGGTAGTGTGATTTATTCATTTAACCCGCAAACAGTGCGCCTCCTGACCGATGAGAGCAGATCGATCACCTTGCACTGGAATGTTGGGGCAACCTATGCTGGAGTTTATACGGTTCATAGCCTGCTCAGCAGAAATAATATTCCTCTCACCGAACAACAGGTCACTGCCTTTGAGATTCTGCCGGCCATGGTTTTAAATAGCACTCTGCAGGCGGATAAATCAAACTACACTATCCATGAGGATGTGCTGTTT
This sequence comes from Thermodesulfobacteriota bacterium, assembly GCA_039714535.1. GTDB lineage: Bacteria > Desulfobacterota > Desulfobulbia > Desulfobulbales > JAGXFP01 > JAGXFP01. The sequence continues at coordinate 91,102 of JBDLJC010000006.1, forward strand.
AGTGCTGCGGTTGAGAGTAATGGCAACTTCATCATCCCCGGTGTTTCTGCTGAATTGCTGATTACCGATCTGGCTGGTGATCAGGTCCACTCCGAGGTCAAGATCATCGAGAACTTTGCGCCAGGAACGAACCATTCACTCGGTTTTACCTGGAACACGGCCCAATTCAGGGCCGGGAGCTATGTGGCGACCCTCAACATCATGGTAAATGGGCAAATGGAGACAACGACCTCTGAGATCTTTACCATTGATCCCGCTCTCACGGTTTCAGGTGGCCTGGCGCTGAGTCGGGTCGAAGTAGCGCAAGGCGAAACAATTGCCGCCAGTTACGATGCCGTTAATAAAGGCAATATCCTGGCCTCAGCACTACCGCTGCGCCTGGTAGTATACGATGGTGAAAACATCCCGCTTGTTACCTTTTTAGAGGCCGCAGACCTGGACATTAACGATACTTATAGTGGAGAAAAGATCATCTCCACAGCGGAACTGGGCATCGGCTCTTATCGAATAGCCTTTGAGTATAACTGGCAGAACAGCATCACTGTAATCGGTGAAGCTGTCTTTACAGTTATTGATACGACTCCCCCTGTTGTTGAACTCATCTCGCCAGCCAGCGGTGGTGTTTTCGATAAATCACCGCTATTGAGTGTCAAGGCCACGGATGATTCATCTGGAGTTAATGCTGTTGAATACAGGATAGATAACAGTAACTGGTTGCCTTTGTCGGCAGTTGCTCCGGCAGCTTCAACCTTCTCCACCATCTGGCAGGTGGCAGAGCATGATGAAGGAGCTCATACCATATCTTTCCGGGCGACGGATCAGGCCGGTAATTCTTCCGACCTTGTCACCAGCGAGATCACCTTGGTGGCCAAAGTTGATCTGTCAGTCAGCCCCAGCGCCTCATCGTATCAGATTAATGGGGATATGGCCGTTGAGCTTGTTCTCAGCAACCACGGCTGGCCAAAAACAACGAACCTCCAGACCTGGATAGAAGATGCCAGCGGCAAAGTGGTTTATTCGTTTAATCCGCAAACATTGCAGCTTCTGACCAATGAAGTCAGAGCGATCACCTTGAACTGGAATGTTGGGACGACCTACGCTGGAACCTATACGGTTCATAGTCTGCTCAGTAAAACCGATGTTATTCTCGCTGAACAGTTCGCTTCATTTAAGATTTTGCCGGCCATTGTGCTGGATAGCACTCTGCAGGCAGACAAGCCAACCTATAGTGTTCATGAAAATGTGCTGTTTGATGCCACTGTTGAGAGTAATGGTAATTTCATCATATCAACCATTTCGGCTGAATTGATAATTACAGGTCCGGGGGGAGGCCAGATTCACTCTGAAGGTCAAACCCTTGAAACCTTGGTGCCCGGGACGAACCGTGCATTTGGATTTACTTGGAATACGGCCCAGTTCAGGGCGGGGAGCTATGTAGCGACCCTCAATATTATGGTAGATGGGCAAATTGAGAGCACAATCTCTGAAACCATTACTATTGAGCCGGTTCTCACGGTTTCCGGCAACCTGGCTCTGGATAAGACTGAAGTGCCACAGGGGGAAACCTTTGTAGCCAGCTATGATGTTACTAATAAGGGTAATGTCCTGGCCGAGGCACTGCCATTACGTCTGGTAGTCTACGATGGTGGCAACACCCCGCTTGTCACTTTTACGAAGACAACGGATTTTGATATTAACGATATCTATAGTGGAGAAGAGGTCCTCTCCACGGAGGATCTGGGTCTAGGCGCCTATAGAATAGCCCTTGAGTACCACTGGCAGAATACCGATACGGTAGTCAGTGAGGCTGGCTTTAGCGTGATTGATAACTCCCCTCCCGAGATTACGGTTATCTCACCACAAAACGGCGCTATTTTTGAGGATACCTTTGATCTCGGCGCCATGGTTACCGATGACAGTTCCGGGGTTGATATTGTTGAATATCAGCTAGATGACGGTATCTGGCAGTCCTTACCGATAAGTGCCCCCCCAACTGCTCTTTATGCCTATACCTGGGTGCCGGTAATGGAGGATGAAGGTGAGCATACGGTAGTTTTCCGGGCAACCGATAAGGCCGGCAACATTGCCATAAGTGATCCAGCAACATTTATTATTGAACTCTGCAAACCATTCGCTGAGTTGACCGGATCCCTAAACTATCAACCCCAGACCTTGTATTACGGGCAGCAGATGAGTTTTGCCTATGAACTGGTTAATAGTTGCGCCAAAGATATTACCGGTTTGACCACCAGGTTAATTGTCAAAGATCCTGCAACAGCTGAAACCGTAACCGCTATTACCACTACGGTTAATTTGAGCCCGGAAGGGAAGGTCATGGGGGATTTCAACCTGGCAACCCTTGATGCGCTTCTCGTCCAGTCCTATGGGGCTGTTCTGCAGGTTGAGATAGCTGACCAGTTGCCACGTGAACTTGCCGTAGTCAATTTTACGGTTCTGCCGGCCCTGGATGTTTCAGCGCAGATTATTGGCCGCAGCAATTTGCTGGTCTGGATTAACTATCAGTGTGAATCACAGTGCGGGGATGATGGCTACGAGGATCATGACGATTCTTTCGACAAAGAAGAAGATGATGACGAAGATCACTGCAGTCAACCGCACAGCTGCCAAAAAAATGGAGTTCCGTGCATTCGGCAGGATCTGCTTGAACCGATCCTGGCTGGGGCAACGGACTTCTATCATATTGTCCACGACCGTCGGGAATTTGAAGAAGAGTTACGCAATCCGCTTTATACGGATATCCTCATTCTCGGCGACCAGCGCCAGTTGACTGATCACCTTCGCGACGAACTGCGTGAAAAAGTCTTCTCCGGCACCGGCTTGGTCGCTTCCGGCTGGCTCCTCCATGGTGATCATGAGTCCGACAATGATCATCAGCCCCATTCCTCATTATTGGGAGTCAAAGGGGAAGGGAAATATGGTCATGATAATCTCTTGATCATGCTTGACGATAGTCCGGTCACTGCGGTTGGGGAGTTGCCGGTTGACTCCAAAAGCTGGAAAATTGAAGTTGCTGACGATGCTCTGGTGGCTGGCTGGTTTGTTGACGACGGTGATGATGACTATGATCATGACGATTCTTTCGATAAGGAAGACGATGAAGACCGTGATGATGATCATAAGGCTAATCATGACAAGGGCGATGACGATGACCTCGCCCCGGCCATTGTCTTGCACGATTATGGTCTTGGCCGAACAGTCTATCTTGCTTTCGATTATGGCTTGAATCTGACGGAGGCCAAGCTCATTCCGATGACGGAAATGTTGCAACGCGCCTTGGGCTATGTCCATTTCCGCGATACTTATCAGCCGCTATATCCCTATGAAATGTCATCGGTAGAGATTGAGGTTGAGAGTCCAGGACGTGGCTTTGATCTGCGCTTTACCGCCACCTGTCCCCTCGATCTCAGATTGTACGACCCGGCCACCGGTTCCTGGTCTACCGATGGCCTATGGCAACCCACCATGAGTGTTGAGGCCGGAGGGACTAGCTATCTGCCGTTCTACGTTTTTGCTCCGGAACAGCCCGGTTCTTATGATTTGCAGTTGCATGCAATAATTACCGAGAATGGGCAGGAATATGTTCTCCAGAACGATACCTTTACTTTTGATGTTAGTGTCGGTCGGGATGAATTAATAACCGGCCTGATCTCTACTCTGGAGGCATATAGCCTTTCCGGGAAGGATAGGGCCAAGGCAAGGAAGGCCGGCCAATATCTGGCTCAAGTACGGTCTCGTATAATTACCTGCGAAAACCAGATTGAAAAGAATCTCCATGATCTTGAGCATGCGGTTGAGGCAATTTTAGCTATCGAAGGGATTGATATGCAAACGATCAGACTGGAGCTTGATAGCTTGCTGAGGATTGAGCAATCCCGCTGGTATTTCTACACCGGGCCTCTATGTGAAAAGGACGAAGATGATGACTAGTCCAATCGTGAACATGAAAAGAGAAACACATTCCCCGCAGCTCGATGCCTTACGCTTATCTGTAGCGATGAGCTTCAATAAAGAGATGAAGATAATGAGATCAGTTCCGAAAATTTCTTTTATATTTGTTCTGCTACTTTGCCTTTTTGGCCCTGCTGTTCAGGCGATGGATTTGACCGTTGAACGGCAGGTTCAGACCGCCCTGAAGCAGAGTAAGGCTTTGCTGCTGAAAATCGAATTAAAACAACAAAGTGGCTCGACTGTTATCGAGGATATTAAAAGGCTAAAAGAGCTTGCCGATGCGCTTAAAGGGGACCATCAGCAG
>JBDLJC010000007.1:0-87541 GCA_039714535.1 Thermodesulfobacteriota bacterium
GCTCCAGACCTGCGGATCGATCTGTTCGTTGAGCCTCCTTTTCTCCATTTCCGCCCTGAACTTGGCCCGGTATATTTTTGAGAGAGCGCGGACCGGCAGACTCCTCATCATTCTTGATTGCCTAGACAGGTTTCTCTTCCTCACTCACCTTCTCATCATTCTCAACTACCCGGGCAGGTTTTTCCCTCTGCTTAAGAGCGATAACTCCCGTTAGCGCAACCAATAAGGAGCTGATCAGGGCTGCCCAAATAATGGTCGGCAACCCGAGGTGGCCCGAAGGTCCGAGAGAAGGGAGTAAACTGTTGGTGGTAGCCGGTGTAACACTGATTGGCCCCCCGCAAACCACTAGTCCCAGAACCGGGATTATTACCGGGACCAGTAGCAAGGTCAGGACTTTGGGGTCCTGGTACCAGGGAATATACATCATACTTGACTTTGTCTGAAGTTTATTGGTGACCAAGAAACCGATGGTCAGGATCGGGAATATGGTCAGCAAGGCGTAATAATGGTTTACAATCAGATCGGACGTGATCAAAAAGTACATGACCATCGCATTCCAGAGCCAGACGGCAACCGCCGCAACAAAAATGCCTATCCATTTCAGGACTGGCCATAACATGCGGGCTATGTCGCCTACAACATCAACAAAGTCTGATAAAAACTCTTTTAACTCGTTCCACATAATTTCCCCTATCTCAGTTGCCAAATTCTCTTTTCAACACAAAACCGTTACCCCCCCAGAGAGTCGAATTATGATCGTTTGATGACTTTTGACAACAAAAAAATATTTTCATTCAAATAACTTTTGAAATAAGGGGCAGATAGGCCGCAGTCCTAGACAGGCTGGTTGAGCAGCGGGTAAGATTAATTTTATGTGCTGTTTACAAACTCTCGATCTTCCTTCCGCGACGGTCTGCTTTACAATCGCAATTGGCGCAAGTCCAGCCGCCTGAGTGTAAAAATTTGGAGACGGATTGTCTGCCACCTTCAAATTTCTAACAGTATTTATCATTAATGAGCTCCTGGCGGGAGGTCAATCTGAAATCGACGAGTTAATGGCGCTTAATAGGTTGATCAAGCGCTGAAGTTAAGATTAAAAGGTAATGGTTTCGCGGCCCATCATTTCAGCGGCGAGAGTAGGTAATTGGACGACCTTGATTCCTGGAACCATGTTGTCTGCTGTTATCTGATATGTCTTGGCGCAGGCCCCGCAGAGATACATGGGGAGATTAGCTTCAAGTACGTCTGCCCATAGATCTTTAACGGGAGCAAAATTTTGGCCGTGAATCGTCTCGGCGACACCTTTTTTGGCTAAAAGAGCTCCCTGGAACACAAAAAAGAGCGCCAGGTCGGCGTCTTCAGTCAAGAGGGAAAGGGCCAGAGCGACTGCGGCATTTGATCTTTCCAGATCATCCGTTGAGTGGGTGATTACCAGCATAATTTTTTTCTTCATGAATCCTTCCTCCTTACTTGGCTAATAATTTGCTTATATTGATGATCTTTGTATGCCATTAACCCATCAAATCCCGCCATCTTTAGAAACCCATAAAGTGGAACTTCACCGGCAAGATCAGAGCTGCACTGCATTTAGACCTCTGTCTGATTAAGTGTGTAGAGTTAATAAAGGCGGTGAATGGCCCTTTCTTTAACGGCCGAAATCACAGATCGGGTATCGGCATGTTTTACATTGTCGGCACAGGCCACCGTGGCCCATCATGGCCAGTTCTTCCCGGCCAATCTTTTCACCAAGCATGACCCTGGGCAGAATCAGGTCAAAGACGGTGGTCCGGTGGAACATGCCGCAGGCCGGGAGGCCCAATACCGGGATCTTGCCGATCTGGCCGACCAGGAACATCGCCCCGGGCAACACCGGAGTTCCGTAGACAATGTCGGTGGCGCCGGCCTTTTTAATCCCCTGGCGGGTAACATCATCGGGATCGACCGACATGCCGCCGCTGGTAATAATAATCTCAGCACCGGCCTCCAGACAGGCTTTGATCTCGTCGGCAATGGTCTGGATATCGTCCGGGGCAAAACGAACCTCAATCACCTCGGAACCGAGAGCGGTTAATTTCTTACGCAGAACCGGTTCGAAGGCATCCTTGATCCGGCCATGAAAAACCTCGTTGCCGGTGATGACCAGACCGGCTTTAAGGCTGGGCAGCTTGCTGACTGAGATAATCCCGCCGGCAGCCGTGGCAATTACACAGGCTTTATCGACCAGATCTCTATTGCCAACTAAAGGAATGAGCCTGGTGGCCCCGACCTGCAGACCCTTTTCGACCAAGGTATTGTTGTGAAGGGTGGCGCACATTACCTCGCCCAGCAGGTTGAATTGATAGAGAGCGTCAGTGTCTACCCTAAGTAAACCCGTTGTGGCCGCGATTATATTCAGCTTACCCTCAACGGGCTCACCGTTGACAGAGGTGCCGGGGCCGGTCAGAGCAGCGGCCAGCAACCCCGCTGCTTCGTTCTCATGAATATCGTCCGGACCAAGCTCCAGGATATAGATATTCTCTTTACCCAGATTTTTCAGGCGAGGGATATCTTCAGCCTGGATGATATGCCCCTTCCTGAAAGCCCGGCCCTTGAAACCATCTACCTTGTTGATTTCCGTAATATCATGGGGCAAGACCATGCCCACTGCCTCGTCAACCGGAATTGTTTTATGCAATTTACAGTTCTCCTGAACGTAATTTCACTTAGCTATCCCTAGATTGCTATGTCCTTTGGGTGTTTTTCCCCAGTATCGATTAGCTGCAACAATGTAATGTTTAATCCTGGATTAATTCAAAGTAGCGGCCCTGGGCACAGGAACGACACATGGTAAGCCCGTCTTTTTCCACTTCACGGCAGTCCTGGACCCAATCAGCGCATTTCTCACACTGGACTCTTTTCATTGGTCGGCCCGGCATATCTTCCGCCGGAATATTCACCCGAACCTGTTGGATGGTAAAGAGTTCATCATCGGCCATTACGCGATAGGCTGCCAATTGACGCTGGTATTTGTCTTCGATCTCCGGGCAATACTTTTTCGAGATTTCGCGGGATTCCTCCCGGGCGATAATCCTGACCGCCCGGCCATCATCGAGATTTACAAAAGTAGCGGCCATAACTCCGTAATCAAGCCACTTAAGAGAGCGCTTGCCAAGACTACAACCGGTAACGGTCTGGATGGCATCCGTTGCGCAGCGATCAATCTCAACCAAAACGTAGAATTTCTTGCGATCAAGCCCGCGCGGATCTGCAATACCGATGGCATTCAGACCCAGCATAGCCATTCTGACCCCAATAACCTGGCCACCACAGACATGACCATGAATCGCGGTTGATTTTTCTAATAATTCGTCAAAAGATTCCATCATTATTCTCCGTTAGTAATATCAAATTACGAGTGAATCATCTTACTTCGTGAACCGGCTTAGTCAAGCAATCGCTATGGTCAAAATCCAGCGTCGAAAATGTTCGCGTCTGAGAAGATGAATACAAAAGGTGTCGCTTTTGCGCCATAATTGTTCGAAAAAAGTTTAGGACATTTTAGAGTTTCCCCATTTACAAGCCGCGATGAAGTGGCATAATGGTATCATTGATGTTATCAGTCATACTCGCGGATTAATAACTGTGCTTATTTGCTATGCATGGTTTCCGCTCATTCTGCCGGTTCATTCTATGTATCCAAAGGGACTAAAGACCAGCATTATCCTGAATCTGCTGTTTATTCTGGCAGCAGCCATGCTATTGGTTGATCTGGTTATGGTCGGAGCTGCCCGTCAGGAATTGCTTAAAGCTCGCCTTGAAACGGGCAATTCTCTGCTTGCTGCCACCGGTCCGCTTCTTATTGCAGGTTTAGCCGATTCCGGATTGTCTCCCGACCAATTAACGATGACCCTTGATGCGGCTGCTGCCAACTGCCTCGTGATTCTAAACAGCGGAGGAGACAGTGTCTTCAGCGCAGGGCCGGATTGTGATTCTCTTACACCCCTTAGCAGAGATGCACGCCAGACCATTAAATCAGGCAAATCCTCTTCCTCATTCGCGGGTATGACCAGGGGGGTTCTATGGCCGGATCGAAAAAACATGTTTGTCGCAAGGCCAATTATTGCTGCGGGTAAAATTGTCGGGGCCAGCGCTGTTACCCTTGATTTGGACAATGTCTATCAAGCACTTCGCGACAACCAGCGCATGTTTTTTATATATTTTATGTTCAATCTGTCAGCGCTGGCAATGCTGGGTTTTTATCAGTTTTACCGAAGACTGCTTAAACCTATCCGTCGTCTGGTCACTACCGCCGAAGAGTTCCGCGATGACGAGGGATTTACTTTTCTGCCGGAAACAAGGGATGGTGAATTCAACCAACTTTCACTTACCCTTAACAAAATGCTGGCCCGGATAAACCGGGATAGAAATCGGCTCCAGGAAACCATAGCCGATCTTGAAAAAGCCAATCTCAAGTTGCGAATAAACCAACAGGAAATGGTCCGGACCGAAAAGCTGGCTTCAGTCGGGCGTCTTTCAGCCGGTATTGCCCATGAGATTGGTAATCCGATCGGGATCATTATCGGCTATCTTGATCTCTTGCAGCAAACCAATATTTCAGCTGAACAAAAGAAAGACTTCATCGCCAGGGCCGAAACCGAAGTTCATCGCATCAACACCATTATCAGACAATTGCTTGATTTTGCCCGACAGCCCCCGGATGAACAGCAATGTGCGGTTTCCGTCCATGAAGCTATTAAAGAGGTTGTGGAAATTTGCACCGTGCAACCGATGATGGCGGGAATAACGATTGACAGCGAAGCTACTGCCGCAGATAATTTCGTAGTCGGGACAAGCGGCCAACTCAAGCAGGTTTTTCTTAATCTATTGATGAACGGTGCTGATGCCATAAATAGCGCCAATGATGACAACCAGGAAGGTCTAATTACGATCAAGACCGTTAATCAAAAGGATGATAGCGGGGAGGTTATTCTAATTCAATTTATTGATAATGGCCCAGGCATTGCGGCCACCAATCTTGAAAATATCTTCGACCCTTTCTACACCACCAAAGAGGTGGGGAAGGGGACTGGCCTTGGGTTATCAATCTGTTTCACCATTGTTGAAAATATGGGGGGAGGGGTCAAGGCGGCAAGTGACAGTAACGGAACTACCATCACCGTTAACTTGCCTCTTGCAGCCAATTCTGCAAACACCAGGAAATAGTTGTTGGTTAGGGAAATGTCAAAAAAACAAACGCTCCGCAAATTACTGATTATTGACGATGAGCAGAACATGCGGCATATGCTGAAGATTATGACCGAAAGCACCGGTTATAAGGCCGTTACGGCCAGAGATGGTTTACAGGCCCTCGAATTATTGCGAGAGGACGAATTCGATTTTATTCTCTGTGATGTCAAAATGCCCAAGATGAATGGGATGGATTTTCTCCGGGCCTCGGTTGACTGCCGAGGTGAGGCGACGGTGATCATGATGTCGGCCTACGGGACTATCGATTTGGCCCTGGAGGCCATGAACAGCGGGGCCTACGATTTCATCTCCAAGCCTTTCAAGGTAGATGAAGTTGTAATGGCCTTAAGAAAGGCCGAAGAGCGGGAAAGCCTGCGTCGGGAAAACAGACGATTACGTGACCAGTTGCGCCATCTGGAAGGTGAAAGTAATTTTACCGGGATGGTCGGAAAAAGCCAGGCTCTTCAGCAAATTTTTGCACTGGCAAGCAAGGTTGCTCGCTATAACACCACGGTCTTGATCACCGGGGAGTCAGGAACCGGCAAGGAACTGGTTGCCCGGGGCATTCATTTTGCCAGCCCCCGTCGTGCTCAGCCCCTGATTCCGGTAAATTGCGGTAGTATTCCTGAAGCACTTCTTGAAAGTGAACTGTGCGGCCATGTCAAAGGGGCTTTTACCGGCGCCGACCGGGATCATAAGGGGCTTTTTGAAGAAGCCGATGGCGGCACCATTTTTCTTGATGAAATCGGCGAACTGCCTTTATCGCTCCAAGTCAAAATCCTGCGGGTTCTCCAGGAAAATGAAATCAGACCGGTTGGTTCGACTGCGACCAGCAGGGTAGATGTCAGGGTTATTGCCGCTACTTCAAAAAACCTGGAGGATGCGATCAAGCAAGGGCTTTTTCGCGAGGATCTGTTCTACCGGCTGAATGTCATGCCCATAAAACTGCCACCCTTAAGGGAGCACCCCGAAGATATTCCGCCGCTTTGCCATTATTTCATTGAGCGCTTTAACGATAAACTGGATTTGTCGGTAAAAGGGGTTGCGACCGGGGCAATGGCCAGCCTTATCGGCCAGCAATGGCCGGGAAATGTTCGGGAACTGGAAAATGTTATCGAAAGGGCGATGGTTTTGAGCAACGATGAACTACTGGAACTTGAAGCCCTGACAGGCCATGCCGAGCGGCTTGCTGATGGTTCAATATGTTTTGATGAACAGACCGGGTTTTCGCTGAAAAAGGCCAAAAGGATCTGGGAGAAAAATCTCATTACCAGGGCCTTGGCAGCAACTGGTGGCAATCGCTCCCGAGCGGCGGAAATGTTGGAACTAAGTTTCCCCTCGCTCTTAAATAAAATCAAGGCCTACGACATAGAAGTCAAAAAATAAGATGTGATGGCATCGCAACCAAGTGAAGGCGATGAAAAGGCATCAAAGGGCAGAGCAATCCTGCCCCGGCACCCCAAGCATTAATTGGAGTTTATTCCTCTTTCAGCGCCAGCAACGGTTCCAGACGGGCCAGACGATAGACGGGCAGAACGGCGCCAAGAAGACAGGCGCCACCACCCAGGACCAACGCCAATAGGCTTAACAATATGCTGGCGGGTGAGGTTATGGAAACATCGCCCAAGCGACTCAATAAATTGAAATCGGCGGCCAGATAATTGAGTAGTAGATGGCCCGTAATCACCCCTATCCCCCCACCCAAGAGACTGATGATGGCGGCTTCGGCCATGAACATATTGATAATATGACAGCGACAGGCACCGATGGCCCGCAGTATTCCCACCTCTCTTTTCCTCTCATTGGTCATGGCCGTGAAAGTCGACCATGCCAGTAAAACCGCCAGAATAGAGGCTATAAGGATGGTTATGGTAAATATCCGAATGATGTCTTTTAAAGTTGATCTGACGTCTTTACCGATACTGCCTCTGGTCATCAAGCCGACCGAGGGATTTACGGACCTTATCATGGCAACAGCATCATCAAGACCTACTCCCTCTTTCAACTTTAGGAATACGATGGAGATATCTTCCGGCTTGCGTTGGCCGGTTGCTTCAGTGGTGATGGCATCCAGATCCTGTTTACGCATGAATATGCCGTGATCAAGGCCGGTGCCGGTTTCACTCAGGTGACCGACCACATTGATGTCCTTTCCGAAAAGGGTGGCGGTGTTGATCAAGCCGAGGAATTCATGGACGTAACTGCCAACGTACACTTCCCCCTTCTTTAATTCTCTGTCGGTATCGAGCCAGGGCTTGACCACAAAATCAGTAGCCTGGTCGATGGCCACAACCTGGCCTTCGATGATGCTGCAGCACTCTGACTCAAGGGTGTCAAGGTAAACATGAAAAGTTGCCTGCTCAACGATAGGCAGTTCCCTCATTGATTCATAGACAAATTCGTTCATATAGAAAGTCTTTTCATCGCTTTCCAAGATGAATTCCTCTGCCAGTTCAACGGCATTAACCGGGACAATGACAATGTCGGCTCCGAGCTTATGGGAGGCGGCTTTGATATCCTCTTTAATCGCCCGGTTGAAGAGGAGAGCGAACACCAGTAGTGAGACCAACATGGCCACCGCCAGAACCAGGGTTATATTTCTGAATATTTTCCGGGTAACACTTTTCCAGGCCAAGGAACCAAGGCTGCATATTTTCAGATATTCTTTTGTCATATTTAGTTTGCTTGGTTCTGGTTGATCAGTATTTATACCACAAGGGCATAAGTTTCATTTGAGCCGACGAGCGGCTCGACTCAGCTTTATACCACAAGGGCATAAGTTTCATTTGAGCCGACGAGCGGCTCGACTCAGCTTTATACCACAAGGGCATAAGTTTCATTTGAGTCGACGAGCAGCTCAACTCCGCTTTATCAAGCAATAAGTATAAAAAAAGGAGGGAACTGGAATCAGTTCCCTCCTTTTTAGCACATATTTTCGAGCAGGTTAAGAGTTAAATTTCCTACTTGAAGTTGGCATCCAGACCGCAAAGGATGGCGTGCTCTTCAACGCCGTCCAGGTTATGGCAGCCAAGGCAAGTTGAGGTGTGCTCACCAATGAAACGTTTTTTCTCTACATCATAGAGTTTCAGGACACCGTCCATGGTGAATTCGCCAGCCTTAGGCGCTTTAGGATCTTCACATTCGGGCCCAACCGCTTTCCAGCGGGAAGTGGCAATGACGTATTTCCCGTCTGGGGTAAAGATGGCATCATGGTTATGATCAATGCTGCTTACAGGCTCAGTATCAATAACCTTCAGGGTTTTGGCGTCTATCAGGAACATGACGTCTCCACCGGAAGCGGCGATCATGGAGTCATCCGGCGAGTAATAGGCGCGGAAGGTCACGGTTTTCGGGGTACCGGCAATGGTGTTCCGGTTAAGGACCTTCACATTACCCTTGGTGAACTCGTTAAGATCCAGTTCAACCAGCTCAACTTTACCGGTGGTCTTGCCGTGGTCCTTGTCGGCGATATTGGCAATAATCAACAGTTTGGTCATTGCTTCATTGGTGTTGCCGTGGAGGAACTTGTATGGAGATCCGATATCGCCTTCGGTGCCTTCCAGGAATACCCGCTGAATACGCTTTAGATCCGACTTGTTGAATACATCAATGTAGCCCTTGCTGGTCATGGTGATCGGAATGTAATGATCCTTTGACTGACCGGAGGCACAATACATTGATTTGGTGTTGGTCGCAGCGGCCGGGATGTCAACAACTACGTCTTGGGTGATCTTGCCGGTCCTGAGGTCGGTTTTACCAACATGGACGCCGCCAGCTTCCTTATCGATCTTATAGGTAGACCAGAACATGGTGTTGTTGTCATTGTTGTCGATCCGAGCATCGTGGGTCGGATGGTCCGCACGGGAACCAATATCAACCTTGGTCAGGCTGCTGACCTTAATCGGTTGGTCAGCGGCGGGATCAATGGTGGTCACGGCTTTGGCAAAATGGCCGCCCATGCCAGCTACATAAAAAGTAGCATCGTAGGTCTTGCCAGCTGCCGGAGCTTTCTCAGCGGCAGGCTTATTACCCATAGCGGATACATCCACCGGCATGTTGAGACAAAACATACCTAAGGCGATACCGCCTGTCAGCATAGAGCCAACCAATAACCTTTTTGAAATCTTCATGCTTTCCTCCTTCTTCAATTAAATTGTTCAGTAACGGGATAACGATTAATCATTTGCCTGTTACCGAGCCACTGCGCACTTAAAAACAGTGACCTTGCCTTAAGAAACAACCCCTGATTCGTAAGCTTGTGAGAAGGTATACCACACTGTGGTATGAAAAAAAAGGACAATTATTTTTTTTTATGCCCGACAATGTACAAAAGAAGACAACTCGGTGGGTGTAAGGAAAAGACGCTATTGCGTAGTGGTTAATTAATGAAAAGACGAGTTATAAAAAGCATTTTAAATACTGTAGAGAAATTACCACAGCGTGTCACTAAAAAAATGCGCCTTTTAAATAGATTCTTGTATTTAATGTTTAACTTATGCACCAGCTACTTCCTGTTTTGGCACAGAAAAGCAGCTTGCACAAATCGATTCTATCAGCTAGTTATTCAGATGAATGAATTCATGGTCAATTTCTGCAACCATTCTTTGTCCTTGATAATCTTGACAACTCTCTAAAAAATCAACGTCATTTTTTACTGGTTAAATCTATAACATAAGTTGAGTGGCTATTTTAATGATAATCAAATGTAATAACCTTGTTAAGACATACCAACAAGAAGGCCAAGACTTACGGGCCGTTGATAATGTTTCCTTTTCTGTAGAAGAAGGAGCGTTTGTGGCTATTCTCGGTCACTCCGGTTCGGGGAAAACGACATTACTCAGTTTGATTGGCGGCTTGGCCCGTCCTGATGAAGGCAGTATCATAATAAATGATTCCGATTGTTGGCAGCAGAGCGAGGCACAACTTGCGACCATGCGCAACCAGACGATAGGCTTCATATTTCAGTTCGGCAGCTTGATTCCAACTCTTACCGCCATTGAAAATATCCTCTTGCCACTGTCTTTTGCCGATGCCGATACCAACCCCGCCGATAATATCCCGTTGGCCAGAGAGCTACTGGACCAGGTTGGCTTGGCAGACAAGGAGAACGCCTTCCCCGCCCATCTTTCCGGCGGGCAACAGCGGCGGGTGGCCATTGCTCGAGCCTTCATAAATCGCCCCTCCATTATTCTGGCCGATGAACCAACCGGTGATCTTGATGAAGAAACCGAAAAGGAGATTCTGGATATCTTTCGCCATTACAATACCGAGAAGAACACGACTTTCCTTGTTGTTACCCATAACAGCAGCCTTGTTGCGACCCAACATGATCCCAGAACATTTCTGATGAAAAGCGGCCAACTTACCGAGACAACCACTAAAAACGAACCGGCATGAAAAAAAACACGATAACAATTCTACTTATCCTGTTTGCTTTGGGTGGTGGTTGCTCTTTAGAAAACCCAACAAAGTTGAAAATAGGTGACCCGGCCCCCGATTTTTTGCTCGAAGACCTGGCCGGAGGGAAAATCCAGCTGGCAGCGCTGCAAAACCAACCGGTTGTGATCCGCTTTTTTATTACCGATTGCAAATTCTGCAAGGCCGACACTTCCGTTTTTAATGATTACTACAATCATCATAAAGATCAGGGCCTGATGATACTGTATATTACGACCACCACAGATCAAGCCCAGGTAAGAAAATTCGCTACAGATCTTAACATTCCTTTTCCGGTGGCAATAGATTACGGTCGTAAGGTGTCTAAATTGTTTAATGTAAAGGTTGAGCCCCAGACGATAATTCTCAACTCCAGCCATCTGATCAAAGGCGCCATTCTGGGAGGAGTGACCGAGCCTGAACTTGACGAGATACTGGGTGGAGAATGGCTGGGAAAGTGATATCTCCTACAGGCAAACGACGAGCTAAATAATATATTGATGATAGCCGTCCTTTGTTCGATCCGGCGCTTCAAATCACACCTAAAACAAATACAATGGAGTAACAATTGAAATCTTTATTAACAATAAAAAGCATCGCGCTCTTTTTTCTTATGGTCATACCGCTTCTTTTAATATCAACCGCAGTTGCCGCCCCTCTTCAAGAAGTCAAGGCCGACGCCCGCTGCCCGGTCTGCGGGATGTTCGTAGCTAAATACGATGTCTGGATAACCCAGATACGTTATTCCGATTCTATTGTTTTCAGCTTTGACGGGGTCAAGGATATGATGGCCTATTACCATAATCCAGCCGCTTACAACGGTCAGGATCAGGCCAAGATAAGCGAGATCTGGGTCAAAGATTATTATTCGCTGAAATGGCTGGATGCTCGGCAGGCATTCTTTGTTGTCGGCAGCGATGTGCACGGGCCCATGGGCCACGAACTGATTCCTTTTTCAAGCAAAACCGCCGCCGAATCGTTCCTGACCGACCACCACGGCCGGCAGATTCTGGCCTTTGACGAGATAACCGTTGGAATTGTTGAGCAACTCCGAGTTGGCAACCGTATGAAGAGCATGAAAAAATAGGAGTCTGATGCGTCCTGCCCATAGCTTCGGCTTAATAATATGCTTTCTGTTTGTTCTTGATACAGCGTTATATTTCCATGTTCGCTTCCGGCAGGAAACCGGGCAGCGCCCAACCGCTCATCTAAATGACATAGTCACTGCCGGGCTGGGTTTGACCGATCTCTGTCTGGCCACCGAGGCCCGTTATACCAGGCATCCTGCCGTTTCCGATCTCACCACGCCGTTCATGGACCATCCCGGCGCCATAGAGCATTTTCCAAGCGGTTCATTCTGGGCCGCCCCGCAGGATTAATTATTTATGAACCCAGCTCTCGAAAAACATCTAAATCTCCTTGATTATGCCCTGTCCAGCCTGTGGCGGCGCAAACTGAAAAATCTGGGGATCATTACGGTGTTTGCCGGGGTTATCTTCCTGGTCGCCTCTTTCCAGATCCTGACCAGCAGCCTTACCAGTACCGCCGAAACCATGCTGGCCAAGACGCCCGAGATTGTTATCCAGAAGATGTCAGCCGGTCGCCAGGAATCTATCCCCCTTTCGTATCTCAACCGTTTGGACGGTGTCTTCGGGATCAGGGCAGCCGTGCCCAGAATATGGGGTTATTATTTTGATGAAACTTCCGGGGCCAACTACACGGTTATGGGTGTTGAGCGCAAGGCAATGCCCGAAGGCCGGCGGCTGGAGATGGCTATCGAGGGCAGTTACCCTGAGGCAGGGCAGGGTGGAGCTGCTCTGGGTCGGGAAGTGGCAGCCAATATGAAACTGGCCGGACGTCGCACTTTCTCGTTGTTTCGGCCGGACCTGTCCCTGAAGACCTTCAGGATAACCGGTATTTTTGCCGAGAGTACAGATCTGTTGACAGCTGATCTCTTGGTTACCGGGCTTGATGATGCCCGTGATTTATTCACCATTCCGGATAGTCTTGCCACTGATCTCCTTGTCTATGTAACCAATCCCAACGAGATTAGCACCATTGCCAAAAAGATCGCCGCCAGACTGCCCGACACCAGGGTCCTGACCCGGCCCCAAATCCTCAAAACATATAAGGTCGTTTTCGGTTGGCGCAGTGGTTTTGCCTCAATCTGTCTGCTGGCCGCTCTGGCCGCCTTTGCTATTCTCGCCTGGGATAAGGCTTCCGGACTTTCCGCCGAAGAAAAACGGGAGATCGGGATCCTTAAGGTCCTTGGCTGGCAGACCACCGATATTCTTACCCTCCGTTTCTGGGAAAGTTTGGCGGTGGCCGGGCTGGCGTTTCTGATCGGCTGTACGACTGCATATTTACATGTTTTATTTCTGGAGGGATCCCTGTTCCGCCCGGTATTGTTAGGCTGGTCGGTGATCCATCCATCGTTAAAAATCCTGCCGGTCTTCGCGGCGGGGGATGTCCTGTTGATTTTTACCTTGTCGGTATTACCGTACCTGGCAGCGACGGTAATACCGGCCTGGCGGTGTTCAACGATATCCCCGGATGCGGCGATAAAATAGATATTACCACGCTTTTGGATACTTTTTACGAGACCATCAAATAAGCTATGATCGAACTGGAGTCAGTCAATAAGATATATAACCGGGGCCAGCCCAATGAGGTCCAGGCCCTTTATGATGTCAATCTGGTTATAGAGGCGAACAGCATGGTCTGTCTACGCGGGGCCAGTGGCTCCGGTAAGTCGACCCTGTTGTCGATAATCGGTTGCATCCTGCCGCCGACCAGTGGCCGGGCCGCCGTGGCCGGCAAACAGCTGGCCCGGCTGCCGGACCGGTTCATGACCATCCATCGCCGCCGGACTATCGGCTTTATCTTCCAGCAATTTAATATTCTGCCCGACCTGAGCGTGCAGGAGAATATCTCTTTACCGCTCTTGCCTCTCGGGGTTTCACCGAAAGAAAGACGCATACGGGCCAAGGTTCTAATTGAGCGCCTTGGTATCAGCCATCGGCAGGACTTCCCCGCCGGACAGATTTCCGGCGGCGAATTGCAGAGGGTGGCGATTGCCCGCGCCCTGATTAATGATCAGCCAATCATCCTGGCCGATGAACCCACCGCCCATCTGGACACCAAGCTCAGTCAAGAATTTTTGCAGACAATGGTCGATCTGAAAAAGACGGGCAAGACCATCATTATTGCCTCCCACGATCCGCTGGTCACCGAAAACCCGGCCATAGACCGAATAATAGACATCACGGATGGCAGGGTCGATGTTTCTTAGCGCCTGGAGTCTCAGCCTGGTTCTGTGCAGTATTGTCGTCCTCTTCCTGATGGCCAACGCGGCCCGAACCGGGGTTCGGGTTCTCCGCTACTGGGACCAGGCCAGTGACAGCAATCTCCAGATCAGTCTCGAAAACGAGACCTGGCTGGCCTCGACCCTGATCGAATTTGCTTTGGCTGTTCAGGGCTTAAGCCTCCTGCTTTTTATTCTGGCAGCCGACAGCTACAGTCAGGTGATAGCCGGGGCGATGTGCGCGACCGGCTCCCTGTTGGCCAATGAATTCGGGTTACCGACCCTCTATCTCAAGCTGGCTGGTTTCTTCCTCTACGGTTTCTGGATACTCCTGCATCAGATAGATATCCGTTCCGAGGTCTATCCTCTGGTCAGGGTTAAATATCTCTACCTGCTGCTCCTGCTCCCCTTTATCCTGGCGGACATCCTCTTCCAAACCCTCTATATCGCCAACCTTGATCCTGATATAATAACCTCTTGCTGTGCGGTGGTCTTCAGTGATGCGACAGGGGAGGGCGGCAACCTGCTGGGCAGCCTGCCCCAGGATCTCATGCTTTGGCTCTATTACGGAACCATCGTGGTTCTGCTCGGTCTTGCCCTGCTGATGAATAACCGGATACCGGGACTAATGTTGGCGGGAAAAAAGGTGCAGTCCATCCTCTCTTTTCTTTATGCAATGGGCTGGTTATGGTTTTTCGGGCTGGCGCTGGCGGTGATCACCGCGGTCATATCATCATATATCTATGCCATGCCTTTTCATCGCTGCCCTTTCTGTATTATTAAGCAGGATTACTGTTACATCGGGCTGGCGATCTATTTCACCTTGATCTGCGGAACTTTTTTCGGAATTTCAACGGCGCTGGCTGAATTATTAGCCCGCCGTCCGGAACTGGCCGGACCGGTGCGACAGTACCGTAAAATAGCGATCGATCTATCTCTAATCCTGTTGATCATCCTTGCCGTCCTTTCCTCTTATCATTATCTCCTCTACATGATCACCGGCGGCGAAAGCTGAACCTTTCTGTTTCTGTTTTCCAGACACGTTATTACTAAAAAGTATAGTGGCAACCTGTTGGACAGGTTAGAGCAGTTTGAAATCCGCATTGATTCTTAGCCAACATTTTCTGTTAAAGTTGCGTTTTTTAAAAAAAGTGACTGATAATTAACCGATTTCGTTAATTAAATTGACAATTAATTGTCAACATGGCGATAATGTTTAAATGAATGACCACTCATTTATTTTCTAAAATATATATGTCTTTGCGGATCCGTTATCCAACGTTCATGTTTTATCAAAAACAAGAGGGGATTATGGCCAATATCACAAAATATCTTTCAAAAATCCTACTGTTCTTTTTTACACTAATTGCAGTCTCTTTTCTTCAGCCGGGTAATTCTTTGGCCCTGACCAATGATGAATGTATTGAGTGCCATAGCGATGAAGAGTTGACAGCCGAAAAAAATGGTAAAACAATCAGTCTCTTTATGGACATTGAAATCTTTGCCGGGACGGTCCATGCGGATAATGGCTGCGTTTCATGTCATGAAGAGGCGGATGTTAAAGGCGATGAACATCCTTTCCCCATGTCCCCCGTTAAATGTGAAAATTGTCATGATGAAATTGCTGAAATTTACCAAAACAGTGAACACGGCCATTCCGCGGCAGATCATCATGACAAAATGGCTCCTACATGCAAAGACTGCCACACCAAGCATAATATTCTGCCGCCAACCAATAAAAATGCCTCAACTTATCCTTTGAACATCCCCTTTACCTGTGGCCGCTGTCATAGAGAAGGCTCGGAAATGACAAAAACCCATGAACTGAGCCAACATAACATCGTTGAAAATTATTCCATGTCCATCCATGGCAAGGGGCTTTTTGTAGATGGTCTGATTGTCACTGCCGTCTGTACCAGTTGCCATACCGCTCATAACGTGCAAAAGGCCAGTAACCCGGAGTCAACAGTGAACCGGGATAATATTGTTGAGACTTGCAACCAGTGTCATGTGGGGATTGTGGATCAATTCAAACTATCAGTGCATGGTAATCCCGACAACACCACCGATAAGAAGCGTCCCATCTGTGTAGACTGCCATAATTCCCATACAATAGCCCAGGTGGACCGGAAGGATTTCCGCCTGATCATTGCCGATCAATGCGGTAATTGCCATGCCCATGAGTCTGAAACCTATTTAGAGACCTACCATGGCCGGGCTTCCATGCTGTGGGGCGGAGAGCAAACCGCCAAATGCTCAGACTGCCATGGCTCCCACAATATCATGCCGCTTGAAAGTAAAAAATCAACCATCAATGAGGTCAATATTGTTGAGACCTGCGCCAAGTGCCATCCTGGGGCCAATCAAAGCTTTACCACCTATCTCACCCATGCTACCCACAACGACCGAGAAAAATATCCCTCTCTGTTCTATACTTTCTGGGCCATGACCGGGCTGCTGGTCGGTACATTCGGTTTCTTTGGCTTACATACCATCTTATGGGTACCCCGAGCAATTATAGAGAAATTTAAAACCACTACGGACGAGAAAACATCAAAAGACAATTAATTTACAGATTGGTCAGATTGTGAACACAAATTAAGGATCGGCAAAATGGATAATAATGAACCGCTCTATATTGAAAGATTTTCAGTTTTCCAGCGTTTGACTCATCTTTTAGTGATCATTAGTTTTCTAACGCTGGCGATAACCGGTATGGCTCTCAAATTTGCCATGGAAGACTGGGCCCAATGGATTGCTTATATGACCGGCGGTTTCACGGTCCTTGGGGCATTACATCGGTTTTTCGCAATTATCACCTTCTTCTATTTCTTCCTGACCATGATTATGTTGTATACAAAATGGCAGGAATCGAAGAAATCACTAATTGGCTTTGTCCTTGATCCTGAAGGGCTTGTGCCGAATTTAAACGATTTAAAAGAGCTAATTGCCACGGTTAAATGGTTTTTGGGCGGCCCACGCCCATATTACGGGCATTGGACCTACTGGGAGAAATTTGATTTTATGGCGGTGTTCTGGGGTATTGCAGTAATAGGTTCGTCTGGCCTGGCCCTTTGGTTTCCCGAACTTTTTTCCAGCTTCTTGCCTGGTTGGGGTTTGAATATCGCAACTATTATTCACAGTGATGAAGCTTTGCTGGCGGCAGGATTTATCTTCACCATTCATTTCTATAATACCCATTTACGCCCGGACAAATTCCCCCTAGACCCGGTTATCTTTGTTGGTTCGATGACAGTCGCTGAACTGAAGCATGAACGCCCGAGAGAGTATGATCAACTCATGGCATCAGGTGAACTCGATAAGTTGACGAAAACCCGGGCTCCTGAGGCTTGGCTAACACGATTGTCAGCGGTCTTTGGTATTTTTGTCGTCGTTACCGGCTCGATACTGGTCGTCTCAATTATAGTTACGATGGTGAAGTATATTCATTTTTAGAGCAACAGCGGATTAAGTTAATAGTCGAGCTTATTTTCTTAACCCGTTTATAGCTTTTCGTTTAATCAATACTCTCAATTCTCGCCAAAACTTTTTCTACATTCCGGAGATGGGCGGGGTCGCTATTCAGGCTGACAAACAAGTCTCTCTTTTGGGTAATTTCATCTAAAATGGCATCAGATTGAGAAGTTTTAAATCTCTTTAAGGCTCTGGTTGCTACCTGTAAAAGCAGTAATGAATGGCGCAGATTTTCTTTGTCTTTCATGTCGTTGTAGTACGGTGAATCTGGGTTACCGAATTCCTTAACCAGGCCATGGATAATCGCCTGGCTCGAATCACTACCAATTAAGGCAAGAAAGACTGCCAATTCACGCAGTGAATATAGCAAGAAGCGCGGTTGCATCTCGCCATTTTTTCTCCCTTCTCGGGCAGATGATGAAAATAGAAGCCTCGTGATGTTTCTGACTTTTTGAATAACGTATTCTTGGTTTTTTTCTAAAAATTCCGACACCACCTTAACCATAGCCTTGTTAAGACCTTCACGGACAAGGAGAACTTCCTCTGGGGTCTGCTCAACATTACTTCCTTTCTCCTTATTTCTGTACCGGAGCAGGATTGTTGCCAGGATAAGACCATTTCGATCGGAAAATTGAATAGACGCGGAGCGATTAAACACGTCAGAGATAAGGATCTTAAGCGCATCCTGTGGTCTCTTAAGTTTTGCAACAAGGAGTTGCAAGGCGTTAAGAAATGAGACCCGATCCTGTCTCGTTGACAGTTCTTTCAGATAATGCCAGAGAAATTCAAAAACTTTGCTTTCATATTGAACAAATTCCGAGATATTCTTTTCAAAAAAGATCCGCCGGAAACGACCATTATCATCAAAACATGCTCTCAACAGATCAATTAAATGAGCGGCTTCCTGTTCTGTGATTTTGAAGTTTTTGGCAATAACGGCATAATCTTCAGAGCCGAATGTGACATCTTTATTTGTGATGTCCTTGATCTTTTTCTTGGTCGTAGACCTCTGTTTGAAGAAACTTAACAGACCGAGTAATTTTTCATGAATAGACCATTTAGTTTTTTGGCCTTCAGTATTAACACTGCTGACTTCGTTGTTCTCATTAATGGAAATATTGTCAAATATTTCGTCTGACAGTTGCTCCAGACCGGATTCTATGTTTTTCAGTGCTTCATCTTGCAGAACTACTTTGTCAGTACTTTCCTCGGCAAGGTTGATGAAATTTGTCGCCAAAGACAAACGCTTGCCCATAACCTCAGTGCGGATATCGCTGTATCCTTCACTATTGATACTTGCCATCACCTCAGATGCCATTTTGGGATTACTGCCATATTTGGCCAGGACTAAACGAGATACCTGCACGGCTTTGACAGTCTCTTCTGGATTAGTTTGAAGTTTTTTGGTCAGCCACTGAACATTGTTAACCTCAATCGGCATTTTTTTGAGTTGTTTACGATATTTTTTAGAAGCCAGAATCACATCATAAACTGTGGCGAAATGGTTTAATTTACTACCAGGATCCGGATTTAGAATCATGGGTTTGATTTTGTTGACCAGATTCTGAAGTGCAGCTGTTTTTACATTATTAGTGACCGAAAGCAGCGTTAAGTTAATGCAAGGCTGGTCATGTTCATCTTGTACCGTGACAAGATCAGCGCTATTCTTCGTCGCGTAAAAATGCGCCAGATGTTTGAAGGTGTTTTCCAGCCTCAGGTAATCTTCTTCCTCTCCAGCTCCGAAATCGATGGAAAAATTAAAGATATCCATAACGCTCATGGCTTTAAATGCTTCCATCAATTTTGTATAGATGACCGCACCCTTCTTTCCTTCTCTTTCCTCGACAATCTGCGCTACTTGATAGTCTAAAAGAAAATTCCCAAATGACAGCTCATAATCGTATGTTTCAGAACCATTTTTATTAGATGGACACTGCTGGCCGCGAAGGCGGCAGAATATCTTGCCGTCAAATTTAGGGGCTTTAGCTATTCTTCTCAGGAAACCAACAAATAGCCGAATCTTTTCGTCGTTCTCTTCTTTAAGTGCGATAAAACTACTATTAACGAGTACTTCGGCAAAGAGACAAGTTGCCTGGGCCAGGAGCAGACGATAGTAATCGAGGGCTTTTTCCTCTTGATCAAGAGACTCCAATAAACCGGTCGAGGTGTTTTCAAGGGCACGATCAGAGCTATCCAGACCGCCGAACTCGCTAAAAAGCTGCCTAGCCGATTCATCAAGTTGAAATATATTATCCATTAAGTTTCCCCAAGAGCCTCAGTACAACCTATACCAGCTACATACACACTTAAAAATGCTAATTTAACAGGTTCGAATCTTTTATTATAATATAGTTTTTCAAGGCTGTAATCCCCAATAACTTCCAAAATAAAAAACGTAAATTGATCCTTTAAGTGTTATGGGAAAAGAATTCCACCGCATCTATCCAGAATAAGAAGGAATTTTTATAAATAATGGTCCACAGGGCTCTAATCCAGCCCAGCTGAGCAAACTTTCTCAGAGAAGAAACATTACCCAAGTCATGATCTCTACAGATATAAACCCAAGCAAACAAATCTTATTGTTAGAGATAAGGGGAAAAGAGGCGGAGTAGACGGTTCCTTAAGTGAATCCCGACGAAGCATGATCTCATCTCCTCGATGGTTACCTCGTGGGCGTCTGCGATTTTCCCATTAATAATTCCATCGATTCTGCCAGCCAGATTTTCGTCATAACATTCCACGTTGAATTCAAAATTAAGGGTCAGGCTGCGGGGATCCCAGTTCGCCGACCCCAGAAGAACCCAGCTGCCATCCACCGTCATTAACTTAGAATGATCAAAGGGTGGGGCGGTGTAAAAAACCCGGCAACCGGCTCTCAGCAACTCCTCAAGGCCAGCGTCAGAGGCCCATTTGACCAGGCCAAGGTTGGTGACTCCAGGCAGAAGAATCTGCACCTTAATCCCGCGCAGGGCCGCGATCTTAAGTCCCGCGACCAATTCGTTATCTGGCAGAAAGTAGGGTGTGACAATTCGAACTGATTTGTGGGCCGAGGTCAGCGCCCCCAGAATTACCAGACGTAATTTCCCAAAATCATCGTCTGGACCATCTGAAATACCCCGGGCGATGCCCTCTCCACAACTAGATAAATCGGGAAACCACTGCTCTCCCTTAAGTCTTTCTCCGGTTGTGAAAATCCAATCCTCAGCAAAAGATTGTTGTAATTCTGTGACGATCGGCCCTTGCAAACAAAAATGCGTGTCCTGGACAGGATTACTCGGATTATCGGCCAGAACAGAGCCATCACGAAGATTAATGCCTCCGGTAAATCCAATTTTCCCGTCTACCACCAGGATTTTCCGGTGATTCCGTAAATTCATATATCTGAAAGGCCAGGCTAATCTGCTTTTCAAGAACCGTGCGACCCAGACGCCATCTTTACGAAGCCCCCTAATAATTGACGGGAAGGAATAGCGCACCCCGATCGCATCAATCAGGGCTCGAACTTGCACTCCTCGCTTCACGGCATCGGCCAACGCTTTCCTGAATTTATTCCCCAAGACATCATTATCAAAGATATAACTGCAAAGGGTAACAGTATATTCGGCCCGTTCAATTGCCGCGAGCATCGCCGGGAAAGCCTGATCGCCGTTCAAAAGAGGTTTTATACAATTGCCCGCCACTAAAGGTTGACGGCTTACTTTACCGGTAAGTTCTGCCAGCATGGGCAGTCCTCTATTATAGGCGCCAAATTTTTTTCTGATAAAATCGATCGTTACCTCTGTTTCTAGTTTGGGCAGTGGCACAATCTTCTTTGCCGCAAATTTACTTTTGGCAAGTCTTTGAATTCTGTTTATACCGAAAAGAAAGTACAGCATGGCGCCCAGCACCGGAGCAAACCAGACAAGACCCAACCAGCCAGTTGCGGACCTGATGTCATGCTTATTGAAAATGACATGCAGAGCCGTGCCAACCATCAGTGAAAAGCCCACTCCTGCAACAAAGTAAGGCCAGAATGGCTGCAAAAATTCTATAAATGGCGACAGATTTACCATAACTAATTAAGCCTCTTTACTCCTGAATCAACGCTTGAAACCCAAAAAAAGAAGATACATCCGTCGTGTTAGGTTAACATAATAAGAAAATGAAAATCCCAAAATCCATCTTATTAGCCGAAACAAA
This sequence comes from Thermodesulfobacteriota bacterium, assembly GCA_039714535.1. Lineage (GTDB taxonomy): Bacteria > Desulfobacterota > Desulfobulbia > Desulfobulbales > JAGXFP01 > JAGXFP01. Next base: position 21,620 of record JBDLJC010000007.1, read on the forward strand.
TCACAAACACGGCAAAGTATGCAGCAAATATTTTCTCCGAAATTTCTAAAAAAACTTTGCTTGGCTATACCCACTTGTTGGTCTTATTGGCCTAACTGTCGTGGTTTTTAAGCAGATTATGCGACAAATCACCCAGGTTAACTTCCCTTAAGACCAACCTTTTTGATAACTATTTTATCGATTGTTCTACAATGGGGCAGTTATCAATAGCTTCTGCAGCCAGTTACGAGAAAAAGCGGAAGGGTCCCATATGTCTTTTCCTGGCCGATCTCCGCACTGTTAGCATTTATCAATGCAACTACCGGAATATCCTCTGCAAACCAAGCACTTAAAAAAAGGGGCTATGGCCATATTTTGACCAGATGGTTTAAAGCTGGTCACTTTGCTCGTTTCTCCAGCCTAATTAAATCTGATATCCCCGGGATTAATTTCGATGCAACTGCTTGACGAACTGATTGAATTGCCTTCCATGGTTATTCATCTAACTATTGGCATAATTATTGAAATGTTCTTAACGGAGTATATCCTATCTTGTCCACAGATCAAACAGATGGAAGTAATTGAGAGAATTTCAATAGAATCTATAGCAATAAGAGCCAATATGACCAGAAACATAGAAGTGAAAAATAGTATTATGCCACATAAGGGGAAAACTCTGCCTGAGTTAAACAAAGTAATTGCAAGAAAAGCACGTGTTCTGGTTGTTGACGATGAAGTATTAATTGGCGAAGTGATTCGCGAATGGCTTAAATTAGATGGCTATGATTGTGATTTTACCACAGGAATAGTAGCGGCTCAGGAGATGTTTAAACGTAAAGAATACGATTTGCTGATCTCAGACATAACAATGCCGGGGGGGTCTGGCCTAGAGCTTCTTATCCAGGTAAAACAATTATATCCTGATCTTGCAGTAGTGATGGCAACAGCGGTTGACGATAGAGGTACTGCCGACAAGGCTCTGGCACTTGGCGCCGATAGCTATGTCATCAAACCTTTTCACATGAATGAATTTCTAATCAATATTGCCAATATCCTCGAAAATAAACGTCTGACCATGGAAAACTCTAAATATAATACTATTCTTGAGGAAAAGGTCCGGGATCGCACCGCTGCCATTCGCAAAAGGGAAGAAGAAATAGCCATGCGGTTGATCACGGCAACGGGATGCCGGGATGGCGAAACCGGTGAACATATTAAGCGGATAGGTCTTTACAGCGTTGTTATGGCTATGGCTCTGGGCTGGGATCAGGAAAAAATTGATTCTATCAAGATAGCTGCTCCCATGCATGATGTCGGTAAAATCGGCATTCCAGATGATGTCTTGCAAAAACCGTGTAGATTGTCGGCTGAAGAGTTAGAGGTGATAAAAGAACACCCAAGAATAGGGGCAACTATTTTGGGCGAATCCAATATCCCCCTCCTCCAGATGGCGGTCGATATTGCTTTATGTCATCATGAAAAATGGGACGGCACTGGCTATCCTGGTGGCTTAAGCGGTGAGGGTATCCCCGAAGCGGCCAGAATTGTCGCTATTATTGATGTCTATGACGCATTATGTCACGACCGAGTCTACCGCGAATCGTATAATGAGGCAGACGTCCTGGCCATCATGGATGAGAAAAGAGGCTCCCATTTCGACCCGGAGATGTATGACTGTTTTCGTACTTTATTGCCAAGTTTCAGGAGAATACGGCAAGAATGTACAGATCAACCCTGTTATTGACCTGCCACTTTTGTAATCATTACAAGACAAAAATCTCTTGCGGAACAATCCGCTCCTTGATTATCACCTGATAAGTGCGACAACTTGCCACATTTACTAGGCGAAAATCCTATGATACTCTCAATTTACTGTCCTCCTCCTCCCCCTGATTCTGGAATAGTGACAGAGCAAGAAGTTTTTCATCCTTAAAAGGCCGATATCCACCTGTGGATTATCGGCCTTCCCTTTTTTTGCATAAAATGTGGCAACGACAAGCTCATAGCACAGTCTTGGCCAAACTTTCGCCTTCATTCTGGAACCAAGAAGGGCAGGGGGCTTCTGCGATTTTTATTTCCAACTAATCTGTTATAGAATAAACTTATAGACCTGAAAATTAATCCGGGGTGCCACGACACAAGTGAAAAAAAACATCTCAACCATATATGACTCTCTGATATTGAAGCGACCCCTCATAACCCTCTTCATTACCTTGGCGGCAGTTGGTTTCTTTGCCTGGCATATCCCGGATTTCAAGCTGGATGCCTCTGGCGACTCGCTGGTCCTCGAAAATGATGCTGACCTCTATTATCATCGGCAGATAACCGAACGATACGGGACCGGTGAAATCCTGGTTATTACCTATACGGCCCAAACCGATCTTTTTGCGGCCGAGACCCTTGCCGACCTTAAGAAACTCAGGGATGAGTTACGGCAACTTAAGGGAGTTGACTCGGTCACGACCCTCCTTGATGTACCTCTAATCTTTAGCACCGACATCTCACTCTCAGATGTGGCCGATAAAGACAAGCTTATGACTTTGGAAAAATCAGAGATCGATAAGCAGACGGTCATCACCGAGCTGACTGAAAACCCTCTTTATAAGGGCCGGCTGCTCAGCGAAGATGGCCGGACCACTGCTCTGTTGGTCAATCTGCCGATTGATCAGATCTATCGAAACCTGCTGACCAGTCGCTATAAGCTACGGGAGAAAAAGTCTCTAGGAATACTTTCTGAGCAAGAGGCTGGTGAACTCGATGAAGTCTCAGCGGCCTACCGGTTAAACCTGACCAGACTCCAACATGAAGAAAACAGGTTGGTTGAAGCAGTTCGCCAGGTTATCGGCAACCACCGGGAGCATGCCCAACTTTATCTGGGCGGGGTTCCGATGATCGCTACCGACATGATCACCTTTATCGAGAATGATTTGCTGGTTTTCGGGATTGGGGTGTTTCTCTTCCTGGTTATTACCCTGAGCATTATCTTCCGCAAACCCCGTTGGGTGGTCCTGTCCCTGCTCTGCTGTGGTGCGGCAGTAGTGACCATGATCGGTTTACTGGGGATGATGGATTGGCGGGTCACCGTCATCTCTTCCAACTTTATATCCCTGATGCTGATCCTGACCATGGCCCTGACTATCCACCTGATTGAGCGCTATCTGGAGATTCACGCCCGTAACCCAGAGGTAAACCAACGCTATCTGGTCCTGTTAACGGTCCAGACCATCGCCAGACCCTGTTTTTATACGGCCCTGACCACGGCGATCGCCTTTATTTCCTTGGTGGTCAGCGGCATCAGACCGGTTATCGATTTCGGTATAATGATGTCCATTGGCCTGCTTGTCTCCTTCATTCTGGCCTTCCTATTATTCCCAGCCTCGGTTTGCCTGCTCAACAAGGATACCTCCGGGGCCGGCGAGGATTTCAGCGATCCATTCACCATGGTCTTCGCCAGGATAACGGAGCACCACGGCGGCAAGGTTATAATTCTGGGTCTGATTCTGGCTATAATCAGCTGGGTCGGAATTACCAGGCTCAAGGTTGACAACCGATTTATCGATTATTTCCGGGAAAAGACCGAGATCTACCAAGGCATGAGTCTTATTGATCGTAAATTAGGGGGCACCACCCCGCTTGATTTGGTGATCGATTTCAAGTTGGAGGAAGAGAGCTACTTCGAGGAAGACGAGTTTTTTGAGGATGATAACAGTGAGGATGTTGAATCAAAATGGTTTGCTGACGTCTATACCATGGAAGAGATTGAGGCAATCCACGACTATCTTGATTCTCTGAACGAAACCGGCGAGGTTCTCTCCCTGGCCACTTTGGGGAAGATTACCAGCCGGCTTAACGACAATATCCCTCTCGAAAATTACGAACTGGCCATTCTCCATAAAAAAATCCCGGCCGAGATCAGAGAAATGCTGGTCGATCCCTATGTTGCGGAAGATATCACCCAGGCCCGTTTTACGATGCGGATAATCGAGTCGGGCCAGCAGCTGAGCCGGAAAGAATTGCAAGCCAATATCAAGGATTTTCTGGTCGGGGAGATGGGTCTGACCGAAAAACAGATTCACTTCACCAATATGTATATCCTCTATAACAATATGCTCGATAGTCTGTTCAGATCGCAGATCATGACCATCGGCATGGTTTTCCTGGCGATTGCGTTAATGTTTCTGATCCTCTTTCACTCGGTCTCTCTGGCCCTGATTGCCATTGTTAAAAACATTCTGCCGGTGGCGATGGTGCTGGGACTCATGGGCTGGCTGGGTATTTCCCTCGACATGATGACGATCACCATCGCTTCGATTACCATCGGCATTTCGGTGGACGACACCATCCATTACATCCACCGCTTCCAGAAGGAGTTCCCCCTAGACCGCAACTACCTGGCCACGATGAACCGCTGCCATCGTAGTATCGGCCGGGCCATATTTTATACGACGGTAACGATTACCATCGGTTTTTCAATCCTGGTTATGTCAAACTTTATTCCGACCATCTATTTCGGCCTGTTTACCGGGTTCGCAATGCTGGCTGCCCTGCTTGGCGACCTTACCTTTCTCCCGAAGATGCTGGTGCTTTGCAAACCCTTGGGCCGGGAAGGATTGCCTCAAAATGATAAAGAAAAACATTGTTTATAAATTATGAAGCCTGGCGATAAGATGGAAGACAATAAAAAATGTAACGGTTGTGGCGGATCTGGCCAGATAAGTTTTTTCAAAGGGGTAAGCCGGTTTCTGATCTCCTGCGAGGAATGCCCGGAGTGCTCAGGACTGGGTTACACTACCTCCGGGGGCAGAGGTGAAGAATCGACAGAATTGTCCGATAAAACCAAAAGGAGTAAATAAAGTCATGGCTGACGACCTCATCTGTTATTGCTTCAGATATAGCAAAGAAGATATCCGTAATGATTATCAAAAAAATGGCCAATCCCTGATCAGGGAGAGAATAGTTACCGAGAAAAAGCAGGGTAACTGCAAATGCGCCGAGACAAACCCCAAGGGGCGCTGATGTTTGGCCGATGTTAACCAGGTGGTTAACGAGATCTCAGGGAAAAAGCAACTAGACTCCTTCTAGTCCACCCATCTTGACCCAAGTCCAGTTTTAACAATATCTGGGATATTTTACAGACAAACTCAATAAGCTTCACCTAGCCAATCCCCACCGCCGCAATTCTCTTTAAACTCTGCTGTTTGCCGCAATTTCTATGCACCACAGGCAATAATTTTTCATCTGAGGGTAGGGGGAATACCCTTAAAGAATACATGGAAACCCTAATTGACTGGCAATACGCTGAACAGGTAACATTGGCTTGCATAAGTTAAATTACTAACGAAGCGGAGCGATATGTCCATGATTAAATCAGAAAAAAATCTAGTGTGGGCAAAGCGAATGACATTGATCGGTTCAATTGGCAGCTGGCTGTTGCTCTTGCCGATTGTTCTGGATTATCTGCAAAGTGGGAAGCTCTTGATCTCAATCAATCAAGATCTGGTTATGCTTAGTTTTTCCCTGGCCCTCATAGGCTTGGTCTCCGGGATAGAGGTGCATGCAGATAGCCCCTTTAAGGAAGTAATGGAGCATAAAGGTTCCACCAAACTTTTTACGGTGTGCCTGTTTTCTTCCGCTCTGTTGGTCTTGGGGCTATGTATGTTTTTGTTAACCCCATATTTTTGCACCAGCGCCTAAAAACAACGCCTGCATCTCCCGGGAAATTGTAGTATTAACCCACTTGGGATGCCAGTTTCGGCCAGATCCTGATTATCTCAACCCGTCCCTTTAACCAATTCAGCCATGTCTTTTCTTATCTGCGCGTACCTCTCAGCGCTGACTCCCGCACCAAGAGCAACGGTCTCGGCCATTTTAGCGGTCAGAAAATCCCCGGGACCGTGGGCATCGGCATTGACAGCCAACAAGGCGCTAGTTTCCTGGGCTATCTTTGCCACATGGCCGTTGGTCAGGGAATGACCTTTGCGACCGGAAAGTTCCAAAAAAACGCCCTTTCCGGCTGCCGCTTTCGCATCCTCTATTGTTATCAAACCGGGGTGGGAGAGGATGTCGATCCCGGCCTCAATGGCCGCTCGATTGGTTCCGGATCTGACCGGTTCGACCGGTGTCTCACCATGGGCAACGACGATGATAGCGCCAAGCTTGCGGGCCCTGGCGGTAAGATCAGCAAACATTTCAGGCGGCACATGGGTTAATTCAATGCCGGGGATTAGCCGGGTCTTTGAGTAACGATTAAGGTCATTGGCGGCCTGGACGATTCGGGGAATAATCCAATCCATATTTGATGAATCGGCATGGTCCGTAATTGCCACGGCGTTATAGCCCAGGACTTCTACCCGGCGGAGATGTTCGGCCGGGACTAGCTCGCCATCACTGAAAAAGGTATGGGTATGTAGATCAATCATGCTGATTTCCTTTTAGACAGATTTTAGTGCCTTACTCCTGGACTACTGTCATAGAAGAAACAAGAAACTAAAAGGGGCTTTATATCCCCTGATAGCTTGCAAATTCCCGTTAAGGCGCTTATCCAGGACTTTGTTTTATTTCCAGTTATCTGGATTAGATGATTAATAGACTACCTTATATCAAGCTACCGCGCAAAGAGTGCAGACAGGCCTCATCAATCTTGACACTGAGTATCTGACCTGGCTTAATGCCGGCGGGGCCGGTAAAATTAACGATATGATTAGAGCCGGTCCGCCCACTCCACTGACCATCTCCGGTGCGACTCTCTCCCTCTACCATAATCTCCAACACCCGACCGACGTATTCACGATGGCGTTCATTGGTGATTTCCTGTTGCCGGGTTTGCAAACGGCTAAGTCTGGCGACCTTAACGTCTTTGGCAACCTTATTCTCAAAACCAGCCGAAACCGTGTTGGGCCGATCAGAGTATTTAAATGAATAGGTGCTATGGTAACGAACTTTCTCCAGAAGAAGCATGGTAGCGGCAAATTCTTCATCGGTCTCGCCGGGAAAACCAACGATAATATCAGTAGTTATGGCAATATCAGGGCTGTATTGGCGTAATCCCTCGACCTTCTCCAGATACTGCTCAATATTGTATTTTCGGTTCATCCTTTTTAAAACAGCGTCGGCGCCGGACTGGACCGGCAGATGAAAGTGGGGACAAAGATTATCAAGCTCAGCAAAGCATGCCATAAGATCTTCGGAGAGATCCTTGGGATTTGAAGTGGTAAAGCGCAATCTGATCACTCCGGGAATGGCGGCAACCAGCCTCAGGAGAGCAGAAAAATCCGGATAATCACCATCCTGGCGGTCAAGACCATAAGAATTGACATTCTGGCCGAGCAGGGTAATCTCGCGAACCCCATGGGCGACAAGTTGTTTAACCTCTCCGATAATATCTTCCGGCGAACGGCTTACCTCGCGGCCTCTGGTATGGGGGACCACACAGTAGGTGCAAAAATTATTACAACCCTGCATGATGGTGACAAAACGTTTGTGGGGTAGGGCGGTACCAGCCAAATCCGGCAATAGGGAAGGGATCGAGAAAGAAGCGGGCTGCTCGATTGCCGTAGCTTTCATTCCATTCTGCGCAACTTTGTTAATTAATTCCGGCAACTGATAGATTGCCTGGGGACCCACCACCAAATCGACGTGACCCATGCGGTCCTGAATTTTCGCTCCTTCCTGTTGGGCCACACAACCGGTAACCGCAACAATCAGGCTGGGGTTCTTTTTTTTAGACAGTCGCAAGCGACCAAGCAGGCTCATGGCCTTTTGCTCAGCCTTGCCTCTGATGCTGCAGGTATTTACCACTACGACATCGGCCCGGTCCATATCGCTGGTTATGAGATAGTCAGCCCGGCTTAACAGTTGGGCCATGATCTCCGTGTCACGCTCGTTCATCTGACAGCCGAAGGTTTCAATATATGCTTGCTTGGTAGAACTCATAACAGTAAAACTCTTTCCTTGATTTACCACCCACGTAACATCAATATGTTACACAAAGCAGTTAATGCTATTTCTAGGTTTACTCTAGACTACGAAAATTGGTTTGAGAGAATCGAGTAAGCCAATCAGTTCATCGCGACAGGACGGAAAATAGTGGAGGGAGATCAAGCCAATATCACGGTTAACCGTTGTTAATGTTGCAAGACCGTCATATCCCTCCAGAATAAACTTCAACAGCGCGATCTTGCTAAGTGGTAGCCTGGCATATAATGACGCCAAAACAGGTGGTTGGCTACCCATCATTAAACCGAGAGTGAGCTATCGATGCCGCCCAATAGATCTTTATGTCTATCCAGACAGGGGACAACGACCTCATCCAGATATTCATCGGTTTGGGCGCTGGCTCGACCGGTAAATTCACTGCCATCCCCAACCAATCCGGCCAATTCCTCGTGTGAGAAGGGGATAGCCACATCATCGGCCAGCCTTTTAAGGAGATCGTTATCGAGACCCTCCTCTTTAACGACACGACCTGCGGCCACCGAATGAACCTTGACTACCTCGTGCATTTCCTGGCGACTCTTGCCACGTTCAACGCTGGCCATCAGGATCTTCTCGGTGGCCATAAAAGGCAACTCCTGTAGTAAGTGTTTGCTAATTTGTCTCGGAAAAACAACCATATCGCTTGTAATATTAAGGTATAACTTTAACACGGCGTCGGTTAACAAAAAGGCCTGGGGGATGTCCATCCGCCTGATGGCCGAATCGTCAAGGGTTCGCTCAAACCACTGATTAGCGAAGGTGGCCGCAAAATCAGCGGATAGACCCATCAGTTTGCGAGCCAGGCCTGTCATGCGCTCTGAGCGCATAGGGTTGCGTTTGTAAGCCATAGCGGAGCTACCGACTTGTTTTTTGGCAAAAGGTTCTTCCTGAACCTTGAGATTGGAAAGAAGGCGAAGGTCGACAGCAAATTTATGGGCTGAGGAACCAATGCCGGCCATGGTTTCTCCTATTTTCATATCGAGCTTTCGAGTATATGTTTGCCCGGTAACAGCAAAAACATCGCTAAAACCGAGCTTTGAAGCGACAAGCTCATCCAGCTCTCTAACCTTTTTATGGTCACCCTTGAAGAGCTCGAGGAAGGTGGCCTGGGTGCCGACAGTGCCCTTGGCGCCCCTGGCCTTGATCTGCAGCTCCAGGCCCTCAATATAGTCCAGGTCCATTAAAAGGTCTTGGATGTAGAGGGTGTGACGTTTACCGACCGTGGTCGGCTGGGCAGGCTGGTAATGTGTGTAGCCAAGTGTAGTCAAGTCTTTGTGTTTACGACAAAAAACAGCAAGATTAGAGATGACGTTAAGCAAGGCTTTTTTGATCAACCGCAAGGCTTGCCTGTGAAGGATGAGGTCGGTATTGCAGCCCACAAACTGCGAGGTGGCCCCCAGATGAATAACCGGCTCAGCTGCAGGGCATTTTTGCCCGTAAGCGTAAACATGGGCCATAACATCATGGCGGATCTCTTTTTCTTTGGCTGCAGCAACCTCGAAATCGATGTCTTTCGCATGGGCCTTAAGCTCCGCGACCATTTCCGACGTTACAATGTCGCCAAGGCCAAGCTCATTCTGGGCCTCAGCGAGGGCGATCCAACAACGTCGCCAGTTCTCAATCCGGTTTCTTTCTGAGAAGACTGCCTGCATCTCGGTGCTGGTATAGCGGCCAACAAGGGGCTCCTGATAGATATCGCGGTTCATTTAATACTCCTGGACTTGTTTTTTATGTTTGGAATCCTCCTTTACCAAAATTAGCCGATAAATGCTCGTATAAGGTAGAGGGTTCATCTTTTTATGGTGTTCGCCAACAGGGATATACTGCTGTTGGTTTAATTGGTTTTACGAAGAGCCGATTCTTAGCCTACATTACCTATGTCGCATAATGTATATTATGTGTAGTTAAGTAAAGTTAACGACAATACAGCTAGTTAGGTCGGTGTCTTAATGTCTTCCGCCCTAACTTCCCACTTGCTGGTTCCACGAAATTCATTTTTTGTGATCGTAAAAGCCAGCTTGACCGCCCCATCTTTTACAGTCGGCAATAGATGCGCCATCCCGAAAGCAACTCCACTTACAGCCGCACCATCCTTACCAAGCCTGAAACGCATTGAATCCTTGCCGATCTTCCTGGCCCCAAAAAGATCGACGGTTTCACCTGCATTGCAAAAAACCGGTTCCCGGTTACCATGCCCAAAAGGCTCCAGCTTTTCGTAGTATTCAAGGAATTTATCGTCCATCAGCTCATTAATTGAGGCCCTGAGGTTTACACGGATTGTCGGTCGCAGATCAATCCCTTCTATTTTTCGATTTACAGAGGCCTCAAATTTTGCGGAAAAATCATCTATGGCTTTATTTTTTACGGTCAAACCAGCTGCTGCCTTGTGACCACCAAATTTTTCAAGCAGATCTGAACATTCTTCGAGTACCTCAAACATATTAATGCCATCGATGGATCGAACCGACCCGCTCGCCAACCCCTTATCGCCAGAAACCAGCACTATAACCGGACGATAATAGGCTTTAGCTATTCGTGATGCAACCAAACCGGCAACCCCGACATGCCAGTCACCATTGACCAGAACCAGGGTTTTTCTACCCATCTCCATCTGCACTTCCGCTTGACGACACGCCTCCTGGAATATTTTCTCAGATAACTCTTTGCGAAACTTGTTGGCATCTTCCAGTTCATTGGCATAACCTGCCACCTTGGCGGGCTCCTCCCCCACCAGAAGTTCCACCGCCAAACGAGGATCTCCCACCCGCCCGGCTGCATTAATTCTGGGGGCCACTTGAAAACCTATGTGGCCGGAGTTTATGGAAGCCGGTGAGATTCCGGCTTTTTTCATAAGCGCCAGAACACCTGGTCTGGGCTTATCGACCATAACCTCCAGGCCAGCTTTGACCATGACCCGGTTGGCGCCGGTCAGCGAGACCATATCGGCAACCGAGCCAATGGCAACCAGATCGAGATATTTCTTTAAATTTGGCTGCCTGCCCTGGGGCCAATATTTTTTTTCCAGCAAGCGCGCCCGCAAAGCGGCCACAAGGTAAAAAGCTACCCCGACCCCGGCCAATTCCTTATAGGGGAAAAGACAATCTTTTCTATGGGGGTTTATTACGGCCTCTGCTGCCGGCAACGTTGGCGGCGGCTGATGATGATCGGTGACTATCACTTTAAAACCGAGACGTTGCGCCTCAACGACTTCGGCGTGGGCGGAAATCCCGCAATCGACGGTAATCAAGATTGGCTCCTGGCAATCAACCAGATCGGGGCCACTCCGAACCCTCTGCAAGGCCTCGACGTTAAGACCATATCCTTCGGTCAATCTATCAGGGATGTAATAGCAACAGGCAAGCCCTATTTCCCTGAAAAAGGATAACAATAACGCGGTTGAAGTGATACCGTCGGCATCGTAATCGCCATAGATTAAAACCGTAGTTTTATCAGCAAGCCCTTTTTCCAGAATAGCGACTGCCTCGGCAAGCCCTGACATCTCTGTCGGCAGAGGGAGCTGGCTAAGAGATGGATTTAGAAATTCCTCGACATCTTCGCAGCTGGCAAAACCTCTCTGGGCCAGCAACGAAGAGATCAACGACGGTATGCCATCGAGCACCACCCTCTGGCCAACAGGCTGAAACTCCCAATGTTTTTCAGGCAGTTTGCGATCCATCGTGTACTAATGTTATTCTTTAGGTGTTTTGATTATCTAGCTGCGATGAGGAGACTATTCGCCATCGCTAAGAAGACTAAAGCCGGTCATCATGTAGCGCATTCCAGAAATAGCAGTAAAGAGACCGGTGGTGGCCATAAGAGGGAAATGGAGCCATTGGTATGGTTCTGTATACTGATGGCCAAGGAGAAAAGCAATGGTGATTACCTGCAAAAGTGTTGTGACTTTCCCGTCAATAGTTGGCTTAATTGCCGGGAAGTCTTTATCCCAAGCCAGAATACCGATACCGGTCATAATCATTAAATCCCGACTGACGACCATGATCGCCAGCCAACTGGGCGCCAAACCGGCAATGGCCAGGACAATAAAGGCAGTGCCCAACAGCAGCTTGTCGGCAATCGGGTCAAGAAAAGCGCCAAGCCTGGTCTGTTGTTTTAGAATCTTGGCCATAAAACCATCCAGGCCATCACTTATAGCAGCTATCACAAAAATCAATAAGGCCAGCAGATCCTGCCCTTCTATCATAAAATAGAGCATGACCGGGACCAGGATTATCCGCACCAGGGTTATACTATTGGGGATATTCATAGGGATTCATCCAAATATTTAGTTATTGTTCTATAAATCTCTGCAACTTGGCCTGGGGCAAACCAGCTAATCTGTTGATCTTTTTTGAACCAGGTGAACTGGCGCTTGGCGTACCGGCGAGTATCCCTGGCCATTATCCTGAGCGTTTCGTCTTTGTCCCAGTCGCCAGCCAGAAACTTGACCGCGTGCCGATATCCTATTGATTGCATGGCTTTCAGATTCGGCCCGTAACCCATATCAAGGAGCTTACGGACCTCATCCAGCAAACCAGTTTCAAACATTTGCTTGGTGCGTTCATTTATTCTTTCATACAACTGCTCTCGGTCACAGGTAAGACCTATCTTTAATATCGATCGATGGTTGCTATCGATTACTGCCTGTTGCTGTCGAGCCAAATGAACAGACCAAGGGATTCCGGTCTGTTCAAAAACCTGCAGGGCCCGGAGTAGCCGGTAAGTATCGTTGGGATGAATTCTTGCCGCCGAGACACCATCGCATTTTTGCAATCTTGCAAAAAGATGGGCCCTGCCCTTCTCTAATAATTCATTATCCAGCCTGGCCCGTATCTGCAAAGCAGCTTCGTCGTCAGCAATCGCTCCATCACCTGCAACATCAAAAACACCATCCTGAAACCCCTTAAGATAAAGGCCGGTGCCTCCGGTCAAAATCGGCAGTTTGCTACGGGAGATTATATCAGAACAGACTCGTTCGGCATCATTAATAAAAAGACTGACATTATACTCCTCATCGGGATTTACGATATCGATGAGATGATGCCTGACTGTCTGTTGCTCTTCCCTGGACGGCTTGGCGGTGCCGATATCCATATAACGATAGATCTGCATAGAGTCGACATTTACAATCTCTCCAGCAAGATGATTCGCTAACTGTAGAACCAGATTGGTTTTCCCGACCGCCGTGGGTCCGACTATCGCAACTATTTGCTGCGATGATTTGTCACGAGATTTTGTCATTAATAATTATTTGCAGGGGAAGGACTAACTAAGTTGGTTAAGTTGAAAGAGATATCTCACAAAAAAAATGGGCCTGTTCATCCCAACAAAAACCGATAACCCCGTAACAGTTGATGGGATGATGATAACCTTATCCAAATAAAGACAACCGGGAAAGCAGAAGATAACAAGAGGGAGACAACGAGGTCAAGTCGGAAATAACTGGAGAGAGAGCAAGACGGAAACAACCAATTTTTATTTATTTTCAGCGGCTACCTGCTCAAAGGCCTGCTCGGCCACCATATAAAGCATTGCCAAATTGGTCGGCTTAGTAAAGTAGTCGTCGAAACCGGCTTTGCGGCAATCGGCAAGCTCATAAAGAGAGGAATGCCCGGTCATAGCGTAAATGCAGGCAGTAGGATGATCCTTTCTGATTTGCCGGCAGAGCTCAAGGCCGCTCATATCTCCGGGTAATTTCAAATCCAGAAACATAACCTGAATTTCAGGAGTCAGGATCGCCAACGCCTCTTCGGCATTAAAGGCACAAATTACCTCATAGCCCTTCTGACTAAAAGCATCAAAGAGCATCCCATTGATATCTTTATCGTCATCGACAATCAATATCTGTTTATTCATGGCAAACCTTATAAAATTAAACCATCCTGATTCCCTAGCAGGATGGTTTAAATGAAAACAGCTCTATATTTTACTCTTACAATCTAATCACAATAACAGCTGTGCTGTCCAATTAATAATCATTCTCTTACAGCTATCAGGGCGATATTTTTTGCAAAACTCCGCGCAATAGGTTATCAATACAGCCTATTTTACGATTTAAAACTTGACCATTTTATATGTTTTTTTCGGAGGAACAAATGCCAGACAGAATATTCAATTTCAGTGCCGGCCCTGGCACCCTACCCCTGGAAGTTTTACAACAGGCGGCCAAAGATGTGGTGAACTTTAATGACAAGGGTATCGGTCTGATCGAAATGAGTCATCGCAGCAAGGAGTTCGTGGCCGTGGCGGATGAAGCCGAAGCCCTTTTACGTGAACTTCTCGGCGTGCCAAATAATTTCAAGGTCCTTTTCCTCCAGGGCGGCGCCTCCACCCAGTTTGCGATGGTGCCGATGAACCTGCTGGGCCCCGGCAAAAAAGCTACTTATCTGAATACCGGCGTCTGGTCGAAAAAAGCCATCAAAGAGGCCAAATTATTAGGAGATGCGCAGGTAGCATATAGCAGCGAGGAGAGCAATTTCAACCATGTCCCAACCAATAATGATTACCAGGTTGGCAATGATTCCGAATATCTCTACTTTGTCTCGAATAACACCATTTACGGCACCCAATTTCATGGATTTCCCAAGACCGACAAGATGCTGGTCTGCGATATGTCATCTGACATAATGTCAAGACATCTGGATTTCAGCAAATTCGGGATTATCTTTGCCGGAGCCCAGAAGAATATGGGGCCGGCTGGTTGTGCGGTTGTTATTATTCGTGATGACCTGCTTGACCGAACGCCCGAAACCGTCCCGACCATGTTCCGCTACAAGACCCATGCCGATAAGGGCTCGATGTTTAACACCCCCCCCTGTTTCTCGATCCACGTTATCGGCCTTGTTTTGAAATGGCTGAAAAAGCTAGGCGGTATTTCCATAATTGAAGAGATGAACCGCGAAAAAGCCGCCTTGTTATATCAGGCCATCGATGGCACGGATTTCTACCGGGGCCATGCCGAAGAAGCATCGAGATCACTGATGAATGTAGCCTTCAACCTGCCCACCCCTGAGTTAGAAGCAAAATTTGTCCAGGAAGCAACCGCCCAGGGATTCGACGGCCTGAAGGGCCATCGCTCGGTTGGTGGTTGCCGGGCCTCGATCTATAATGCCTTCCCCCGCGAGGGTGTTCAGAAGTTAATCTCGTTTATGCAAAAATTTGAACAGCAAAACTGATGACGTCGCAGATAGCGAAGACTCCGAAAATTCCGATCTGCGACGCCGTAGATCGGAATTTTTGTTTGGCCATCTCGATGTTGCTGCCCATTGGTTGCTCTAAATGAATTACGAAGGAAACGTCATCAGGCCGCCAAGTGAGTCCGATAGTATAATTCTCCAGGTAACCGTTGGCTGCTCCCATAATAAGTGCGCCTTTTGCGCCACCTATCGCGATGAACTTTTCCGCCTCAAGGACGCGCGGATTATCGAAGAAGATCTTGATTTCGCCGCCCGATATTGCACGCGGCAGAAGAGGGTTTTTCTGGCGGACGGCGATGTCCTGAGCCTGCCCCAGCAAAAACTTGTCGAGCTTCTCAGCCAAATTAGAGATCGTCTTCCTTGGGTCACTAGAATTTCCCTTTATGGCAATGCCAAAAATATCCTGCGTAAGAGCGAAGCTGAATTAAAACAACTCAAAGACCTCGGCCTGGCCCGGGTCTTTATGGGGTTGGAAAGCGGTCACGACCCTACCCTTTTGGCAATTAACAAGGGGGCGGACTCGGCAAAGATGATTAAGGCCGGCAGACTGATCAGGGCGGCCAGACTGTTTCTGTCGGTGACGGTTTTGCTCGGTGTCGCCGGGCGTGATAACTCCGAGGCCCATGCCCGGGCTACCGGCCAGGTAATTTCCGCGATGGGTCCAAATCAGGTCGGGGTCCTGACCCTGATGTTGCTGCCTGGCACCCCTCTATACGAGCAAGAAGGAAAAGGCGAGTTTGTCCTGCCCGATCAGGCCGGTTTTTTACGGGAACTTTATCTTATGGTCGAGAACATCGAGCTTGACCGACTCCAGTTCCAGTCGAACCATGCCTCCAATTATTTACCGATTAACTGCCGGCTACCGAGGGACCGCCAGACGGTGCTGGCCGCCATCGCTAAAGCGTTAAATGGCGAGATTGCCCTGAAACCAGAACATCTAAGAGTGTTATGAACAAAGTAGACTTAAAGAATTTAACCCAGGAGCAGTTGATTGCCTACGTGCAAGAATTGGGTTTACCGGTATTCCGGGGCCGCCAGATCTTCTCCTGGTTATACCGCCCGGGCATTAATGATTTCAGCCAGATGACCGACCTCAACAAGGAATTACGGGCGACCCTTGCTGATAAGGCCGAAATCAGCCAACTGCCGGTGGCCAAGCAGGAAAAATCAAAAGACGGCACCATCAAATTTGCCTTCAGATTGAATGATAACGAGATTATCGAATCCGTCCTGATCCCCGAAGAAGATCGCAACACCCTCTGTATCTCCTGCCAGGTAGGTTGTGCCATGGGCTGTGATTTCTGTCTGACCGGCACCATGGGCCTCACCAGGAATCTTACCCCGGCCGAAATCGTCAATCAGGTCTGCGCAGTGATCAAGGAAATGCCGGAGGAGATGTGCCACGGTGACAAGAAAAACAGCTGTATCAACAATCTGGTCTTCATGGGCATGGGGGAGCCGCTGGCCAATCTTGACAACCTCCTTACTGCCTTAGATATTCTCATGGACCAGCGGGGCCTTGATTTCTCAGGACGAAAAATCACCGTCTCGACCTGCGGCATCGTGCCGAAGATGAAGGAGCTGGGCGAGAAAACCGCCGTCAACCTGGCGGTATCTTTACACAGTGTCAACGATGAGGTCAGAAGCCAGTTGATGCCGATCAACCGTAAATATCCGGTGGAGCAACTTATCCAGGCCTGCCGGGATTTCCCGATGCCCAAACGCCGCATGATCATGTTCGAATATATAATGATCAAGGGTCTCAACGATTCCGATGCCGATGCCCGGGAACTGGCCCATAAATTGCGGGATATAAAGTGCAAGATCAACCTGCTCCCCTATAACGAATGCCCCGGCACCGATTATCAATGCCCGTCACGGGAGCGGACCGAGGCCTTTCAGCAGATCCTGCGTAAGGCCGATTATACCGTTTTTATAAGATCAAGCCGTGGCAGTGACATCTCCGCCGCCTGTGGCCAGCTGGCGGTGAAGGCAAACAGCGAAAAAGGCGAGGAGCGAGGGGCATAAAGATATAACTTTCTGCCACCGTTAACTCAGTTTCTTCTAATTTTATAGCCCCCCCACTACCTCGATTTATGCAGAAAGTAATTGGGCAGCGCAAGGCAATTAAATCAACAAAACGATAACATCCCCTCGCCTCTTGCTTTTTGTCTGAAATTCTTACACAAACAGATCAGACCGTGATTTCAAGAATGTGATCACCAGCAATCAAACTATCTGTTATTTTTCTGCGTGCCTCAAAAAATCCCCAGCGCCGTCTTCAGATCACTGATCTGAAACGGCTTGCTTAAGACCCCATCATAGCCGTGCTGCTCAAACTCGTAGATTATTTCTTCATAAGGACTATTGCAACAGGCAATCACCTTTAAGTCGGGATTGATTCCCTTTAACTTCTTGAGAATTTTGCTACTGCTGTGCATGTCGGTTATTTCAAGCAAAATTGAGATATAGGTTTTGTGGTTACCTGATTTGACAATATGAGCTTCTACTTCTGCATAGTTTTTTAAGAAATCTACCTCTATTTGCCAGGCCCTCATAAGCTCGGCAAAAAACCTCCTTAAGGTCTCGTTGCCTTCAACCACAAGAATTTTCATCTCCCCCCCCCAAAAAAAAATGATTAGTAGCCTCTACCTTAAAGAAGCAAAAGCCATGCCGTAAACCAATGGGACCAAGGGGTAAACTAAAATCAGGCCTAACTACACCCAGTTGAAATGATGAATAACCAACCCTGGAAACTAGGAGAGGTAAGTGTCAGGCTAATTAGCGACGTCTTGGAGAGATAAAAAAAGGGGGCAGTGTCTGAATTTCTGACAACAAAAACTTACTTGGTCGGGGACTAGCGTTCAGTACGAGCCAGGATTGGTTTTCTGAGTGGGGGTTGAAGCCTACTGTAAGATTATCTGACAGAGAGTTTTTTACTTGATCTGATATTTTTTGATTTTTTTATAGAGAGTGTCCCGGGATATGCCCAGGAGTTGGGCGGCTTGGAGTTTCACCCCGTTTGTCTTTTCTAGAACCCGGGATATATGATTTTTCTCCATCTCTTTCAAGGACCACAATTCATCGAGTTGCATTCGCCTGGTTTCCGAGTTGACGTCTTCGGTAGGAATATCCAGATCTGACGCAGCTACCACCGAACTCTTGCTTCTGACCATGGTGTTCAACAGGATGTTTTTCAGTTCCCTGATATTATCGGGCCAATGATAGGATAGCAGCTTTACCTCCGCCTCTTTTGATATTTTTTTTATCCCAATGTCATATTTATCGGCATGCCGATCTATAAAAAATTTTGCCAAGGGGATAATGTCTTCTTTTCTTTCCCTAAGAGGCGGGATCTCCAGGGAAATACAGGCCAGCCTTTGGAACAGGTCTCTCCGAAAAGATTTCCTTTTAATCATGGAGGCAATGTCCTGGTTGGTGGCGGCCACCAGTCGCAGGTCTATCTTTCTAACCTTGATATCCCCAAGCCTGGTCAACTTGTGGTCTTCGATGAACCGGAGAAGTTTCGGTTGCAAGGCCAGGTCCATATCCCCTATTTCGTCTAAAAAGATGGTGCCGTTTATCGCCTGTTCCAGTTTGCCCGGCCGGTCACAGGCATTATGAAACGCCCCTTTGACTGAACCAAACAACTCGCTTTCGAAAATACCTTCAGGGATAGCGGAGCAGTTAAGGGGCACAAAGGCCCCCTTGCCGGCAGAAAACCTGTGGAGAGTTTGCGCCACGATCTCTTTACCGGTCCCGGATTCCCCCAGGATCAGGACGGGCACATTGATTTTGCTGATCTCTTGAATATCCATGAAGAGATTCATCATGCTGTCGCTCTCAACAATTACGCCAGCCTCTTTCAGGAGGTTCTTTAGTTTGATTTTTTTCTCAAGAGTTTTCTGGCAGGTTGAGGTTAATATCGTTTTTTTATCATTTGAATTACCTTCAGCCTGTTTATCTATAATATCTTGATCCGGTGTCCCGGCGGGGTGAAATACTGCTTTGGTGTCGACAAAGGTGAATGAATAACCGGCTACCTGGAACTTCATCCCATTGACAAGACGACATTTCTTGACGGTCTGTTGATCGACAATGGTGCCGTTACGGCTGGTATCATGGAGGACATGATGGCCGTGTTCTTCAGCTATGAATAGGTGATTGCGGGAGATCTTCCGGTCATCATTATCACAGAAAATGATATCGTTGCCTTCTCCCCGACCTATCTTTATCTTGCTAAAAAACTTGAAGATATTATGGATGTTGCCTGATTTCTCGACGACAAGATACGGCATTGATTCCCCCTTTTAATCAATTGTCGCAACAAACAACAATAGTACATTTTATCGATAAGAACTCAAGGATAAACAGCTCTATTTATCAATAAGGGCTAGGGAAGAGCCAGGTATAAAATCAGGGTTTTGCTCACTCGGCAGGCTTGCTATTCATAATATCTTACAATCCTGCTGTAACCCTCAATATTAATGATTATTTTATTACAGGTAGGGGCCTGGTTGGTATCAACCATATATATTTTCCGATTTAGGGGTGAAGAGAAAAATGTCATTCCAGAAACTGCCTGGAAATAAGGGGATGATCTATATCCCGGATCGCAGAAAGATCGCGAAAAAGCACCCCTGCCGGGACTGCTTTTCGTGCCATTGGTGTAGCAACGAACGTTGTCGCACCTGCCGGTCGAAATGTGACCGGGAAGAGAAGGAAGACATCTCAAGTCAAAACTGTATTTTCATTCGGAAACAGGAAGAGCGTTGAGACTTTCTTTTGCAAAGTTTTGAATTTTCCAATTTGATGATGTTCTAGAAATTTTTCGTAAAGTGGCTCTATACTGGGGATCTCCCGAGGAAGCAAGAGCTTTGCATAGCCAGGATATTGTATCAACATGGTCATGTTCCAATGAGTTCTTGGCGTAATTTGCTAATAATTCCACCTCTATGATATTAAAGATTTCAGGACTTGATTTGCTACTCCTAAACACGATTTTTGCGCCATCACGCTTTATATTTACGTTGTCAGCTCTGATCATGTTAGCAATTCTGTTTTCTTCCGGAGATAATGCCTCGTCATACAATGCCGTACTATTAACAATCTTATTTCGCTCGCTATATTCATCAAGATTTTCTAAGCTTTGTTTTGCATAACGTTTAATTTTATTATTATCGATACTATCAATTACTTTCTGCAAGGTGGATTGATATCTATAATCACCGGAAGATGCTAGGGCCTTGCAAAGCCAAGAAGCCTCATCAATATGCATTTTACTTAAATTTGTAGCGTGCAAGTACTTGAGAAGATTTTTTTCAACTGCATCATACAATGAAGAACTGGCAATTGCTGAATTGGAAATTAGCTTTGCTGCTGTTATACGCACTATTATATTGTTGGAGTGAAGTTTGCCGATATAGTCCTGGACTTCGCTTTCCCTGTTATCTGAGCAGAAAGAATTTGTTGTGAAACATAAAACGAGGATTACCAATAATGCCATTGAAAATCTTATTTTCTTCATTATTTCATCTCCCCTTAAATTGCGCCGTTGGTGCCACTTCTATATTGTTAAATAGAGTCTCACAATTGCCTCCACAGCATTTCATTGATAATGGTATGTCATTTTCAGTATTTCTGACAAGTATTATCTGGCAATTTCCTCCAATATCAAATCCAAGGCCCCTTTCTTAACCTTGTTCAGAGGGCCTCCTCAGCAACCCGCCCCACCTCCACCAACACCCCGGCCAATCGTCGCACCACCAGACCGGCCAGCGGAATTGCCCCACCAGGCCGCATTCCTTCACCCGGCGGGCCGCTTAACGCTGATTATGTTGTTGCATGTTTTTGCTAAATAAATGCATGAATTAAAAAAGCGCCAAAAGCCGAGGCAAAGATGCCGCCGACACGACCCAGAGTTTTTACTTGCGCCAAGGCCCAGGCCATTAACGTGATAAAATTATTGCGGCCAATTACAGCGAAAAACACAGCTGCGACTATTGATAGCCAACCAATAATTTCAATTACGAAAGGATATTTAGAAACACCTGCTTGAGATATAAGAAATGCGCCAAGGACTAGTCTTATTGCTACAGCTAATATGTGTAACTCAATCTTATCGGATTTTTTTCGTAATAAACCAAATGCTATCTCCGGATTAATTAAAATCACTATTCCGGCCAAACAAGTCAGGGTGCTAAATATAATTATAAATAGAGTCATGACCTGATTCCTTTAGAATCATAAGGACCTGCATAAACGGTGAGTTAAATTAAGCCATTCCTTTTTTCTTAAAACCAGCCTTCATTACGGCATGTTAGGGATTTTGGTGGTCTCACCCTTATAATTTCGTACTGTGTATTCTTTTTCGTTTTTATCAACAATATAATAGTCAGGCATTAATGGGATCTTGCCGATGTTAGTCGCCAGCACGTACATAGGTTGTGCCAGACCGGTGGTATGACCACGCAATGCATCACGAATCAACTCTGCTCCTTTTTCCACGGTCGTACGAAAGTGATCGATTCCCGGAGCCGGTTCACAATAAAAAACATAGTAGGGACGGATACGGGTACGTAGTAATTTCTGATGCAATTCTCTGAATGTATCCACATCATCATTGATGCCCTTCAGCAATACCGCCTGATTTCCCACATTGATGCCGCAACTCATCAATTCGTAAACCGCTTTTGCTGTTTTTTCGGTAATTTCTTTCGGGTGGTTACACTGGGTATTTATCCAAACCGGGACGTTATGGAACCCCCCGATCGCTTTTTTCAATCCTTCTGTAATACGCTGGGGAAGGACTATTGGCAGCCGGGAGCCAATCCTGATCATTTCGATGTGTGGCATTTCGCGAAGTTTGGCAATCAGGTATTCAAGTTTTTCGTCTGACAAAAGCAATGGATCGCCACCAGTAATTAATACGTCGCGAATCTCAGGGTGTTCCGCGATCCAAGCCAACCCTTCCTCAACATCAAAATTAAGTTGCAAATCCTGATCGACAACCAGTTCCTTACGGAAACAGTGCCGACAATAAATACCACAAACCTGCACAACGGTAAAAGCGACACGATCATGATACTGACGGGCAATACTATCAGGGCGGATTTCTTCGGTTGCCCTATTCTCTTTCCAGACCAGGTAGTTTTCCATCCCGTATTCGTTAATCTGCTCTTTCATGGATGGGATCACTTGCTTTCGGATCGGACAATTCGGGTCATCCTTATCCATCAGCGAGGCAAAATAGGGCGTTGTCCCCCACTTGGTTCTCAAAGTCTCTATTGCCTCCCTTTCATCATCAGAGACATTGATATACCTTGCAAGCTTTTCAAGTGTATTCACTTGATTATTCATCTGTTCAACCCATTCTTCTGCCATCTTTTACCTTTATTACTGTTTGTGAAAATTCCAGAATTAGCGGTGAGACTTGATCACACGGCGTTTATGCATCAGGTAAACCATAATGCAGCCGAACTCAGCGGACCAGCGAGGTCGTACCATCAGGCCGCATGCGTTCACCTGGTCTGATTCTACCGTGTACTAATACTATTAGCTCTTTTCTTGTTGCTTTACCTTCGCCTCTGGCGCCACAGAAAAAATGAACCCAACCACAAGTAATATTGTTCCCAATGCAGCAGCCATCCACGGAGGTGAGGCCGGGGTGTTGCGAGCCACATAGATCGTTGCATAGAGTGACGTGAGAGAAGTAGACAGCCCGATGAAAGGAATGGCCCAGTATGCCCATCGCCTGCCCTTTCTGAAAGGAATAAAAAGAAGTATGCCTGTGGCAAATGCCGTTGCCAACCAACCTCCTCCCGTTACTTTCATTAACGCCGAGATGAGGATCTGAAAAGCCGGATCAACCTCAACCCAGCTTTGTCCAACAGCATCAGCATGGTAGGGCATAAACTCCGACCGGAAAAGATACACTAGAGCAAAAATGATAAGAAGAAGCAAGCTCAACAGGTAACAAGAAAATGCAACCTTCAGCTGCCAACTCATTGTCCTTTTCATAATATTTACCCCTTATAAAATTAAGGGTATAACGCCGCCGGAATCATTTGCCGCCCACAGAATTCAACCCCGCAGGGCCGCATGCGTTTCCTGGCAAGTAAATTTATTGGTTATGTGCCCTCATTAATTTAGATATCCTTTAATACGACTTAATTTACAGAAATACCTCCATATATATATTGTCTTGTCGCTGTGTATGGAATGACTACTGTGTCAAGTACAAAAGATAGTGGAATGTCGTATATAAAAAAAGGAAAGCCTTTAACTGATGTATCAACGTTTTCTTCTTTATTAGGCGCATCATAAGGCAAGACTTTATCAACGTTTTCTTCATAATTAGGCGCAGCATAAAGTTTGCAAACCTGGAAAAAGGTACCGCTATATATTCTGGGGATTGCCTTGCAATAGCTTTTATTCCCCCAGATAGCTATCTCGACGTGATCGTATGAAGGGTTCAATGTCTGTATAGTGCCGCATCCCCCTAATAGGATAATCGTTACCAAAAATAACCATTTTCTATAAAACACGTAAAGTCCTCTTCACACACAACGTTTGAAATCACTGGTGCCGCCAATGAACTTGCCCCCGTAGGGCCGCAGACGTTCTCGGCATCCAGCAAATTGACTTGTTATGCATTTTTATCTGACCAAACTGCAAATTCATTACCGCTTGGTTCTGTAAAGTGAAAGCGACGCCCACCTGGAAATGGGAAAATTGGCTTTACAATATTACCATTAGCTTTTTTTACTTTTTCTTGGGTTGATTCAAGATCATTACTGTAAAGCACAATTAGTGCGGCACCATTATTTGTTGATGATGCTAAATCTGCTTTATAGAAACCACCGTCTAAACCTTGATTTGAGAAGGCTGAATACTCTGGACCAAAGTCTTGAAAGGACCAGCCAAAGGCATGATTAAAAAAGTCCTTTGTTGCTTGAATATCTTTTGATGGAAATTCAACATAATTTATCTTTTCATGTTCGTTCATGTTGTATTCCTTATTGATGCATAACGTCTGAAACAAGGGGCTGATAGGCCGCAGGCCTAGCAGCCCCGCTTAATTGATTGGTTAAGCACTTTTTGCCATAATATTAATATGTTATCTCTTGTGTCTTGATGTGAGTTTTAATCAAAAAACCATTTTTCTACTGGAAATGACTTATCATCTCAATTTGGGTCACGGAATAACTTGATGTTTCGTTAAGTATTGTTAATTGACCATTGCTATCAATTTTGCCGACAACTTTGGCGCCATCAAACATTCTCAAGGCATTGAAAATAACTTCATCATTAGGTGAGACATTCATATTCTGAATATCATAGTAATCACCTGAATTTGGCAATAAAACACTTACTGAATCATCTGTTGGATCAACTTTCAATAATATTGGATCATTGCTGGAATCGACTCCGGATAGATAATAGTAGTTGTCGCTGTAGACGATCTTTTTCCACTGGGATATTTCAGGCAAGCTTATTTCCCGTGGAGAATTTGAAGGATTTTCAACCTCAAGAATATAAGGGCCAAAGCCGAATTTTGTAGCAATAATTGTCCTATCAATAAATTTAATCAAATAACCAGTAACATCGTTGGAATATAACGAAACCGACAAGGGGTTTGGATTTTGGATGGTAGAAACATTAAAACTATCATCAATAACAACATCAAAATAACCATCGGAGCTGGAAATGTAACTAATGTTCCCATCCAGATCTATCCAAGCAGATAAACTTTGTCCTGTGGGCAGATTAACCAAGCCACCGTTTGACATTCTTATTCTGTTGCCATTTGAAGAAGAGTAATAATAGTAAACGTGGCCCTGGGGATTAACGAAAAAAGCGAGTGGATTATCTGTGTCAGGTGTCACCCTCGTTTCTGTTATGTTACTTTGATCAGAAACATCAAGCTTATATACTGCCGCTCCATTTTGATTAACTCCATAGTTCACATAATAAATGTTGCCTGCCGCATCCAACTGAATATTCTTCGCATTGTTGAAAGTATAACCATTTGTACTAGGAGAATTTTCTAACTCGTAAACGGCACCATCAGATTTACGAACTAGAAAGCCTGACCGGGGATATGAAAAACCTCCAAAGGTTATTATTACCCATTCCGAATTCACATCATAAACAGCCGAGGGTTCATACTGGTATGTAAACGTTTGACCCTTTTTGTCTTTAATTGTTACTTCCACAATATAACCGTCAGGGGTAATTTTAAATATTCTTTTCGTTGTACTACCTATTGTAGCGGCACTCATCGAAGCAGAAGCGGTACTAGATTCAGCAATAAATAATGAAGATGCTCCTGAAATATCTATATTGCTTAATTCTGATGAATTTGCCGTGGCAGAAGTATCTGAAGCTCCTCCACAACCAGCGAAAACTAGGCCAACAAGGCTCATCAAAATTAATAACGTGTATCTTCTCATTCTCTTGGTGGTCATAAATTCCCTTTTTTAAATTTAAACATGATTTGCAAAATCTATAATGAAAGGCCTTACTAAAATTCCCGGCAAACAGTAACGACATTCAATTGGTTATCCGACCCAGCAGAGTCTTATTATCTCAAAAGTTGGTTATATCGAATATAGTTCCTTAGACGTTCTCGGCGTCAAGTAAAAACCGCCTGGTTCGACCTAAACAATTTCCATTTGTTCAATATATCTATCCTTTTCTAACTCTTGCTTTTTCATTGCGAATAAATAATTCTCGAACCAACTATGTTTAGAAAATGCCTTTTCTTTTTTAACGATTGTATCTCTATCCCTTTGATAAATTTGTGCTGTCACTTGGTATATTTCTTCCCAATTTCCTTCATCAACGACATTCAAGAAAAAAACACCATTTTGCTTTACTAACAGAGATTGCCCCTCCAAATTTGGGAGCTCTGCGGAACTCGAGTACATACCCACAATATTTTCGTCAATTATTATTCTTGGATAAATAGCACTTTTGTCTTCGAGCTCATGAGCCCTTGCTACGGCGTGACTATAGGTAAGACGTCCATTCTCAAAATGCCTTGAGTAGGCAACTCCACCTCTTATGAATAAGCCTTTATCTAGGAATGCAATGAATACGCTTTTTAAAACGCCTAAAAATTCGATGAAATTATCATGATTATTACAAGTCATTATTATGGTATCTGAAATTGCCTGAACGCCAAACACAGCACCATTAATTTCATCAAATATACTTAGTGCCCCTTGCAAATCCTCTTTGAAGGTTAGTTCCCCATTTTTTTGATCTTGCTCAAGACGATATCGATAGGTAAGCACATCAATCAGAGCGGTGTAAATATATGTCGGTTTCATGAGATGGCTTTAGCTATTTTTGAGATTTCTTCACGGTACTCCCGCATCCTTTGAACCCAAGGTTCCCACACTGATCCGTAATACATACGTCCATCCGTTGAAGCTTCTTTAGTGTGCTCTTGCTGGATATCAAAAATAGCTCGGCCAAATATTTGTGACACAGGTGCTAAAACCGCAACATCACGAATTGATGCGACATATGGATCATGAGGGTCAAATCCATTTTTGGGCGTAATGCCATTTTCACCAACTAGATTAGTTGCTATTTCACCAGAAATCATTTCTTGCCATTGAACATAAGATTGTTTTGCCTTTGCACCACTATGAACCTTGAAATTTTGGACAACAGTCCCCGCAAGCTTCGGATTGCCTTCAAATGGCTCAATCCCAAATGGAATTAAGGTATCACATATAAGTTTATGACGTTTAGACCACTCATTTATGACGCTACCAAGGAGCCTTACTGCTTGGTAGCAAAAACGATCTGGCACGAGAGGGACAACAAGCTCATCACATGCTAAAATTACTGTCCGCGTTATGCCCCCAGTACTTGGCCCAACATCACACAAAATAAAATCAAAACCTCGTACTTCCCCTAATGATCGCATCAATTTTTCAAAAACAACGTATGTGTTCTTTTCATGTATATTTTCAGTGACAGCTTGGTTCCAGGCTGTTCCAAAATAAGTTTCAGCTCTTGTAAATTCCAAATCACCTCTGAATAAAAAGAGGTGCGGATATAAGGGGTGCTCACATAAAGTAATGCTGGCAGGATCAATTGTAGCCTGTTGCCCCTTGAATCTGGGCAATAACGCTTCGTAGATAGATGTTCCTGGCAATTCAACGCTTGGATCACTCAATACTTCGTCCGAAGCAAAAAATAGTTCTGTTATGTTACACTGGGGGTCGCAATCGACTAGCAGAACTCTTTTCCCTTCTTGGGAAAGAAATACCGCTAAATTAAACAAAGTTGTTGTTTTTGACACACCCCCTTTGTTGTTATAGAGCGTTGCTATTTTTCCCATTTCAATTCCTTATAAGGTTAATGTTAATTTTGCAGCCGAACCATTGATTAGATAGCACTTTTGCCCTGTTATTTGATATTAAAGGTGCTTTCAGATATTTTCACCCCTTATGGGAGGGGTTACTGAAAAGAGAGCCTTGCTTGCGACATCCTATACACTTCACCTTCTAACATATGATAGGGTCAGCGAATGTCAATACAAAAAAATCTATAGCTATTGAAAAAGGTCTGCACCGTCCCGAAACATTCGCTAAGGTAATATAACCGGTTATTAATCCCTAAAAGCAAAGATATACGCCATAGAATTAAGGAAATCAGGGTCAGAATTGACCTCCTGCTATTTCTAAAAGATGTAACCGGGATAGAAATGTTGTTTAAATGGCGTAATCTGCCCTCCGCCACATCACAGTGACCTCCTTTATACGGCTCACCCTTTTAAATTTGACACCAACAATCTATTCAGCTAGGGTTATTAACCTGTGCCTGACAATCTAGGACTTTGAAATAAACCTTTTAGGGAAGGAGTTTTTATTGTGGCTAAATTACGTGTATTATTCTGGGTGTTTCTTCTTTGCACCATCCCCAACACGGCATTATGTAAGGACTATACCGCTGAAGACATTAAAAACATGGGTGGTAAATTAATTGAATGTACTGTGGAAACAGTGAAAGCTTACAATTTTTTTGTAAGCTTTGAGAAAGGAAAGGAACTTAACATCCTCACTAACAAAGAAACGAAGTTTATACCTTCTAACGAAAGACTATATAAGGGTGACCTCGTTAAGGTGCTTTTATTTGAACCACTTGATGGCAGCAACTCTATTGCGAAATCTATCGCATATTCGGTAGAAATTGTTAAACGGGCGAAAAGAGAATTTGTTAAGAGTCCCAAAATAGGAGTGTACAGCTTATATAAAGACCGAAGCGGGGGTGCTGTTTATTTCCCGGATGTTGATAAATTGATCAAATTTGAAAACTTCGAAAATTCCGCTGAGGCAGATTTATGGCTGGAAGCTGGAAAAAAATATGAGATCTCCTTTAAGGTAGTCCCAGCTAGGATTGGCAATGGCTATGTTTATGTTACGAAGTCGATAAAACAAGCCCCCGGAGAAAAATACCCTTCAACAGGGGAAGTTGTTAATGCTTTTGGCTTCTAATCTTGATTGATCTTATTCCCCAGGTTTGTGCAAGGATTGCATTACTGGATTCATCCAGCCAGCAAAAAGGGTTCTCAGACCCGTTTTTGAGCTTCACCTCTTGTAAAACCCATTCAAATTAGCCACCACAAAGGGCTGCTAAATTTATTTCTCGAATATATCTATAGTTAAATAGTTCAGCAGCCCTACTCCACCCCATAGGTAAGCGAAATAGCCTTACACTTTGCCTGTCCGACTAGACACGGGAAATATCCGGTTTAGATTGGTTCATTTGAAATCTTCAGATCGAAATAAAGAAGGAACTCAGGGAGGGTACGAGGAAAAGTTGTTGAGTTATACGAGGTAACAGTGGAGGAACAGGCATGAACGCTTTAGGAGAAATAACGACTGCTGGTTGGACCGACAAGTAATCATTGAGAACTGACAACCTTACTGACAATATCCCGTAATTCACTTAGCTCAAAGGGCTTATTGAGAATCCCTTTAACTTGAGACTGATTTTTAAATTCCAGTTCATCCGGCAAGGCCCCGCTGCAGATGACAATTTTCAGGTCCGGATATTCATCGGCCAGTTTAGGTAGAAGTTGCTGGCCACTCATATCCGGCAGTGACAGATCAAGCAGGACCAAATCGACCTGCCCTTTTCGTTCAGCCAGAACCTCAAGGGCCGTGGCCCCGCTGCCGGCGGGAAACACCTGATAGTCGAGTAATTCCAATAACTCCCTGGTTGTATCCAGGATCATGATCTCATCTTCGACCAACAGAATTGTGCTCATCTAAAGAACCTGTCTGCTTTTAGTGTAAAAAAAGGCGGCTAAACTTTGGTGAGTCTAGCCGCCTTTTCTATTTTAGAGAATTGTTTTTTTATACCGCAGGGGCACTCTTTTCAGTACCCCCTTGAGGGGTATAAGTCTCGATGTCTCGTGGACTCGCTTATCGGTTTGAACCGGGGCTAGCGACTCAACTCAGCTTTATACCGCAGGGGCATAAGTTTCGTTTGAGCCGGCTAGCGACTCAACTCAGCTTTATACCGCAGGGGCATAAGTTTCGTTTGAGCCGGCTAGCGACTCAACTCAGCTTTAACCAATTAGTGACGATATCGTCTTGGTTAACTTCTCATCTATTGTTTGGACAATCGTCTCATCGCTAAGATTGGGCACCTCTTTGCGGAGGGTCTTGGTTACATTACCGAAGCCCATCCGCAACTTGCGATCACTTACCATCGCCAGCGCCTTTTCGGCCCGGGCCTGCGCTTCTTCGGGGCTTATGCCCTCCGCTGCGCCCAAAGGACCAAGCTCTTTTACCTTCGCGGTATACTCGGTGATAAGTTTTACAAACCGCGGTCCCTCAGCGGCCGAGGCCCATTGCAGATCAAAACGCTCAGGATCAAGACCAACTTCAGTCAGCACTTTTTTAATCAAACCGTTTATGCTCATCGCATCATAATTACCAACCTGGTAATGACATTCACCGAGTTGTCAGCCGCCGGTGAAGATACCGGCAGCCCCATTAACCAGACCGCGCATCACAAAGGAAGGATCAAGGCGACCGGTGCACATCACCCGGATGGTTCTTAAATTCGGCGGGTACTGATATCTGGAGACTCCGGCTGAATCTGCTGCTGCATAGCAGCACCAGTTGCAGAGAAAACCAAGGATCTTAGGGCTAAACTCTTCTTTACTCATATTGCTATGCCTCCTCTAAAGCCACACCAAAGGCTTCGATTTGGGAATTTATCTGTTCGTTGGTGAAGCCACCCATGGTTATCGCAAAGGTGGGGCAATGTGATGCACAGATGCCACAGGCCTTGCATGCCGCGACTATGGTCTCGGCCTTGGGTTTCTTGTCGACCTTCACCATCTGAATGGCCTGATATGGACAGAGGGAGACACAAAGCCTGCAACCAATGCACTGGTCCTTGTCGATATTGGAAACAATCGGGTCAACGCTGACTACACCCTTGACCAGCGGAATTGCCGCCTTGGCCGCCGCCGCCTGGGCCTGGACAATGATCTCATCCAACGGCTTCGGCGAGTGGGCCAGACCGCAGAGGAATACCCCTGAAACCGGCATCTCCACCGGGCGCAATTTGAC
Organism: Thermodesulfobacteriota bacterium; assembly: GCA_039714535.1. GTDB lineage: Bacteria > Desulfobacterota > Desulfobulbia > Desulfobulbales > JAGXFP01 > JAGXFP01. Next base: position 52,377 of record JBDLJC010000007.1, read on the forward strand.
ATGGGCTTCCAGGTAGAATTTATCGGCATTAACCGGAATCTTGAGCAATTTGCTCAACTCTTCCGTCTCCTCCGGGACCGTACCGACGCTTAAGGTAACCAGGTCGGGATTATAGGTCACATTGTCCTGGAGGATCGGATCGAAGAAAGCCACCTCAACCTTGGCGCCTTTACCGCTTAAAGTCGGTTTCTTATCCATGGAATATGGAACAAAGATAACTCCCTTCTCGCGGGCCTCACGGTAAGCGTCCTCGGCAAAACCGTAGGTGCGCATGTCCCGGTATAAAACAATGACCTGAGATTCCGGGTTGATCTCCTTGATCTTAAGTGAGTTTTTGACCGCCTGGGTACAGCAGGTCTTGCTGCAATAGGCAAGATCGTCACCACGGGAACCGGCACACTGGATCATGACGACAGATTTCGGAGCCCGGGCCTTACCCTTACCGGCCAGTTGGATCTCCAGTTCTTTCTGGGTAATGATCTTATCTGATTTAGGCAGTTTCTTACCCAAAACCTGAGCCGGCACATGCTCACGGCCACCGGTAGCGACCACGACGACACCATGGTCAATGGTCTGCTCAATGGTTTTTTTGCCTTTTTGAGACTTAACGACTGAGGCGAAGTTGCCGATAAAGCCATTCAGTTCCGCCATCTCACTATTGATCAGGACATCGACCAATTTGTTTTTATTAAGCTTGTCGGTGACCTTTTTAAGATAATCAGCGGTGCTCTCTCCGGCCAAGGTATAACGCTGGTCGAGGAGATGGCCCCCCAGTTTATCGTTCTTTTCGATAACCGTCGTCTGGAAACCCTGCTCGGCGAGGTTAAGGGCCGCAGTCATCCCGGCAATACCGCCACCGATAACAATGGCCTTATCGGTCACCGGCACGGTTTGCTCCGACAACGGCTGAATATGCCGGGCCTTGGCGATCCCCATCCGGACCAGATCCATGGATTTATCGGTCGCCTTGTCCGGTTCATTGGCATGGACCCAGGAACAATGATCGCGGATATTGACCATCTCAAACATACTGCGGTTCAGGCCGGCATCCTTCAGGGTCTCCTGGAAGAGCGGCTCATGGGTCCGGGGTGAACAGGCGGCGATAACCACCCGGTTCAGATCGTGGAGTTGAATCATCTCCTTGATCACTTTCTGGGCATCCTGGGAACAGCTGTACAGGCTCTGGGCGTGGTAAACGACGCCGTCCATATCCTTGGTATAATCATCAACTTTAGCAACATCCACCACTCCGGCAATATTGATGCCGCAATGACAGACAAAAACACCGATCCGGGGCTCGTCCTTGGCCTTGAGCGCTTTCTCTTTGGGATATTCTTTGACGACAATCCCTTTGCCACGCTGGGCCTTGATCTGGCCGGCGGCGATGCCGGCGGCAGCGCTGGACTGGGTAACACTTTCGGGAATATCCTTGGGCCCCTGAAAAGCGCCGATGGCATAGATGCCATCTTTGCTGGTCGCCAGAGGATCAAAGGTATCGGTTTTGCAGAAATCATATTGATTCAGCTCAACGCCGGTGATATTAGCCAGTTCTTGGGCGCCGGCCGGGGCATTGAGGCCGACGGACAACACGACCATATCAAAACCATCAAAACGATGGACACCGTCCATGGTTGCATAGGTCAGCTTTAGATTTTTCTTCCAGGGAATGACATCGGCAACCTTGGCCCTGACAAATTTGATCCCATATTGCTCTTCAGCGCGAACCTTGGCCGCATCGAAATCCTTGCCCTGGGTCCGCAGATCCATGTAATAGATGGTGATCTCACATTCGGGATCGTGCTCCTTGGCGACCATGGCCTCCTTGATGGCGTACATACAGCAGACCGAAGAGCAATAACCGTTACCGCAACCGAGATCACGGGAGCCGACACATTGGATAAAGGCAATCTTGCGGGGATGACGTTTGTCGGAAAGACATCTGACCTCGCCCTCAAAAGGCCCGGAAGGATTAAGCAGACGCTCGAACTCAAGACTGGTGACCACATCAGGGTGGTCGCCATAGCTGTATTTGGTAAGGGCCTCATCCGGTACCCGACCGAAACCAGGTGACATCACCACCGCTCCGACATCCAGGGTTACCTTCTTGGCCTTTTGGCTGAAATCAATCGCATTGCTGCGACAGACCGGCACACAGATCTGGCAGGTGTCATGCTGAAGATGCATACAGGCTTCCGGATCGATGAAATAGGTGGCCGGGACGGCCTGGGGGTAATCGATATGAATCGGCCTGGTCAGATCCAGTCCTTCATTATAAGAATCAGCCAGATGCTTGGGGCAATAGGTCGTACAAAGACCACAGGCCGTGCATTTGTCTGCATCAATATAACGGGGCCGAAGATTTAACTCAGCCTTGAAATTTCCCGGTTTTCCCTTAAGGGAAAGAAGATCAGCGTTACTCAGAATCTCGATATTTGGAGACCGACCGGCCTCTACCAACTTAGGTGCGAGAATTCAGAGCGAACAATCGTTTGTCGGAAAAGTCTTATCCAACTGGGCCATGGCGCCGCCAACGGCCGCCGTTTTCTCAACCAGATAGACATAGTAGCCAAGATCGGTGAGATCAAGGGCCGCCTGCACACCGGCCACCCCGCCGCCAACGACCATCATACTACCCAGCTTGGCAGTAGTCTTGGCGCCAGACTTGCTTTTAGTCCCGGCCTTAGCGCCGGTCTTTTTTTGTTTTGCTTTTGCCATAATGCTTCACTCCAAAAGAGTTATAAAAACTATATATAAATACCTAAATTAATTTTCTGTCAGTACTTCGACTCTAATTGCACAGAGCTTATATTCCGGCGTCCTGGAGAGCCGGTCCAGGGCATCCAGGGTAAGCAGGTTTACTAATGTGGCCAGATGATTATAAGTGGAAAAAATCGTTCCCTCCTGGGAGCGCTCGGTAATGGTGGCCCGCATCTCTACCGAACCGCGGCGCGAGGTCAAACGAATCCTTGATTTCTCCTTGATCCCCATTCTTTCGGCATCAACCGGATTTACCTCAGCAAAACACTCGGGGCTGATCAGGTCTATTTCCGGGGTCTTGCCTGTCATACTGCTGAAATTATAGCGAGCCAGATCTCGACCGGTGGTAAAAGCCATCGGATACTCATCATCGGGCAACTCAACCGGTGGAATATACTCTTCCGGGATAAAAAGCCCCTTCCCTCTGGTGAAGGTCTTGGTGTGAAGTACCGGCGTACCTGGATGATCTTCACTGGGGACCGGCCATTGCAGACCGACCTCTTCAAGACGCTCATAGGTGATTCCCTTGTACTGGGGCAACAGGGTCCGAATCTCTTCAAAGACATCTTCGGCCGAATCGTAATCCATCCCATAACCCATCTTCTTGGACAGCTCACAGAAGATCCGCCAGTCAGCCCGAGCCTCGCCCGGCGGTTCAACGGCCTTACGGACCCGCTGGACCCTCCGTTCGGTACAGGTAAAGGTGCCGTCTTTTTCAGCAAAACAGGCGGCCGGCAGAACCACATCGGCCATCTTGGCGGTATCGGTCAGGAAAATATCCTGGACCACAGTAAAATCTGCCTTCTCCAGGGCCTTGCGGACATGGGAGATATTGGCATCGGCCACAACCGGATCCTCGCCAAAGATATAAAGGCCCCGGATATCGCCCGAGAGCACATTCTCCCAGACCTCAGTGGCCGGTTTGCCGGGGCGCCGGGGCAATTTTACTTTCCAGGCCTCTTCATATTTAGCGAAGAGGTCATCGTTGGCCAGACTGGCGTATCCGGGCAGGGTGTTAAACAGCGCTCCCATATCACAGGCGCCCTGAACATTATTTTGGCCGCGCAAGGGGTTGCAGCCACCACCGGCCACCCCGACCTTGCCGCAGAGCATCGCCAGGTTGGCAATACTCTTGACCCGATCGGTACCGGTTACATAATGGGTGATACCCATGCCATGATAGATCGCATGACGACCCTCGGCGGCATACATTGCCGCCGCCTGACGCAGTTGCTTCTCGGAAATGCCGGTGACCTCTTCAACGATGTCCGGGGTGTACTTGGTGACAATTTCCTTTAAATAGTCGAAATCCTCGGTCCGGTCCTCGACAAACTTTTTGTCCCAGAGACCATCCTCAAGGATGATATTCATCATGCCATTCAGTAAGGCCACATCGGTGCCGGGTTTGATCCGTAGCCAAAGATCGGCCCGCTCGGCCAGCTTGGTCTTACGTGGATCAACCACGACAAGCTTGGCGCCGCGGTCAACGGCCTGATGGACCCGCAGGCCAATCGTCGGATGGCCGGTATCGGGATTACTGCCGATCATAAAGAAAAGATCGGTCTCTTTCATATCGGCAATGGAGTTGGTCATTGCGCCGCTGCCAAAGGTGAGGGCCAAACTGGCCACCGTGGGAGCGTGTCAGAGGCGGGCGCAGTGATCGATATTATTGGTTCCGATCGCTGTCCGCATGAATTTTTGCATCAGGAAGTTTTCTTCGTTGGTGGCCCGGGCACAACTGAAACCGGAGATGGAATCGGGGCCGTACATGGCCTTCAGATCAAAAAACCCTTTGGCCACTACATTTAAGGCCTCTTCCCAGCTGGTCTCAACCAGTTGGCCGCCCTGTCTGACCAGAGGTTTGGTCAAGCGGTCCTTATGCTGAACGAATTTCTGGCCGAAACGACCTTTTACGCAGAGAGCGCCATAATTAGGGGCCAGATCAGGATCAGCGGTAACCTCCATCAGGGTATTACCCTTGACCTTGAGAATGATCTGACAACCGGCCCCGCAATATGGGCAGGTTGAGCGCACTTCCCGCACGGCCTCATGGGTGATCGGCACCAAGCGGTCGCGCTTGTTAAGGGCGCCGGTGGAACAGTTATCAACGCACTTACCGCAATTAACGCATTTATCGTTGAATTGCAGGGAGATATTGAGCGGCCTGCCCTTCTCGTCAAACGACTCAGCGCTAAGATCAAGGGCCCCGTATTCGCAACTGTTTACACAGTTCTGGCAGTAAATACATTTATTGAGGTCAACCAGGATGACGGGATGGGACTCATCTTTACTATAGACAGGTTTCTTGCCCATCCCGGTCTTGTTCAGGTTGACATCGTGATCTATCGCCAGTCGTTTCAGATCACAACGTTCAAAGGCGGTACAACCGCAGGACAGACATCGTTTGGCCTCACGCTGCGCCATCTTTTCGGTAAAGCCCAGTTTGACCTCATCGAAATCCTGGGTACAGATCTCCGGCGAACGCTCCGGCATCTTTTCCCGCAGCTTAACGTTAATCCCCTCAAAGTTACGCAGATCAACATCATCGAAGGAGCGGCCCCGACTGAAATTAAAGCGGTTATCGGCCGGCTCTTTATCCACACCCATAACCTGACTATGGATGTTATTGGCGGCCCGACGGGCAGCCACCACCGATTGAATAACGGAGCGGGGTCCGTTGGTCACGTCACCGGCTGCGTAGATTCCCTCGTGGTTGGTCTGGAAGTTGCGGGGATTTGCCTTGATATTATTGGTCGGAGTGAGCTCCAGGGTCTCCTCCAGGACGCCACCATTAAAGGTTGCGCCGCTACAGGCCTTCTGGCCCAGGGATGAGACGACCGTATCAACCTGGATGATATTCGAGGAGCCGGGAATCGCCTCGGGGTTACGGACCCCCCGTTTATTCGGCTCGCCCAGCTTCATCCGCATCAGTTCGACGTCGAGGCCACTATCAGCCGGTGAGATCTGGACCGGAGAGGCCATCAATAGAAACTGGACGCCCTCATTCTCCGCCTCACGAATATTACGCTGGTTGGCACTCATCTCCGTTTTGGGGCGGGGATGGACAACCGTTACGGATTCAACCCCGGAGCGAATCAGGGTCCGGGCCGTTTCCATCGCTGCGTTATTGCCACCGATAACTGCGGCCCGACTCCCGTAATCGCCACCTTTACCGCCATTGACCTCTTTCAGGAATTTTATGGCCGGCATCACATTCGGCAGAGAGGATCCAGGAATATCAAGGGCTTCATCAACCGGGGCGCCGATGGTTATCAGGGTTGCATCGTAGCCTTGATCCCGCAGCTCCTGCAGGTTGAAATCGCTACCCCAGCGTTGATTTAATTTAACGGATATTCCCGTGCGCAGGATGGTGGCGATCTCGTAGTCGAGGACATCTTTGGGGATCTTATACTCGGGGAAACCATAACGGAGCATGCCCCCCAGTTTCGGAGCAGCTTCAAATACCGTCACATCATGACCCTGGCGGGACAAGTAAAAAGCCGAAGTCAGACCGGAAGGGCCGCCGCCGATCACCGCAATTTTTTTACCGGTTGCTTCCTTTCGGGACAGTTTCAACTCAACCTTGTTGGTCATGCACCAATCGGCTACGAATCTTTTAAGATGATTGATGGAGACGGGTTCATCGACCAGGATACGCCGACAGCGGGTTTCGCAAAAGCGGGGACAGACCCGGCCCACCGAAAAAGGGAAAGGATTTCTTTCCATCACCAGCCGAACCGATTCCTCGTATTCACCCTTGGCAACATGGGCGATATAACCCTGGACATTGATCTGGCCGGGACAGGTCAGGTTGCAAGGGGCCTTACAGTCGCCGAAATGGGTCTCGGCAAGAACAGCCAGCCTCTCTTTACGGTGTTCGGTAATTACCTCCGAGTCGGTGGTGATGACCATGCCTTCCTCAATGAGAGTCTCGCATGATTTGACCAGCCCTTCACGACCGGCCACCTCAACGCAACACAACTCACAGGGGACCTCGGAGTTCTTCCCTTCAACACTACAGAGGGTTGGGATATGAATTTCAGAACGCCCGGCGGCCTCCAGGATAGTTATCCCCTCAACCGCTACAATACTACTGCCATTTATCTCTATATTCATAGTCTAATAAGAGTCAGTAACCCGGCAACGGATAAGCATAATGCCACCGAGTTTAGTTTGAAACATTTGGGTAAATTTCCGCTAAGAACCAAGATCGCTATTGAACCTGACCGATTAATCAATCAGGTTCAATCTGATTTGAAATCAGGCCGATGGCTTCCATTCCTTAAGGAAGGCCGGCAGATGCCCGGCTTCACGGGGGCCGATGATAATGGTCCAATCAGGCAGCTCTTCTTCCAGCTCACCCTTCATGGATGCCAGATAACCGGGGATGATCAGATCACGATGTTTGACCTTATCGGCAATCCCGGCTTTCTTCATGAATTGGGCAATAAGGTCAGCCCCGAATTTACCGGCAGCCCAGGCAGTAAGAACGGACAGCCCTTCAGTATCCTTGATCAGCAACCAGGATGGAACCTTGCTGCCTTCGATCTCTCCGGAGACGATAAAATAGGTCAAGGAGAAGTTACAGGTGATAAGGACCGGCGAGTTCTCATCCGGACCGTTGAGGGGATAGACATCCTCTTCAACTACCATGGGCCTCTGAGGATCGGTGAAAATATTCAGCCTTTCCAGAAATAGCGGGAAGAGAGTATCGCCCTGCAGATCGGACAGGATGACGATACCGGCATATTTAGCGATCAAGACAGAGGCGATCATCGCCTCCATCAGCGGATCATCGGTCATCTCGCAGGGGAAATTGACGGTAGGGAAACCGAGCGGTTTAAATTTCTTGGTTATCGCGGCCTTGCGGGCGACAATATTGTCTTCCAGGGAAGCGCGCATGGTGCGGGCCCCGGTGTCGATGGCCAAATCCTTTAAGCCTTCACCAATAAGTTTCTCGGTGATCTCGATGGCGTTATCAAGATTACTGGCCTTGACGCCAAGGACACAGCCACAATCTTTAGCGGCTGTTGCCATATCGGTGGCGTTATCGAGGGTAGCGCCGAAGATTAGCGGTTTACGATCACCACAGGCCTTGGCGGCCGCCGTCAGACTTGCACTGCTGTCACTGATCAGGATCAGTTTGGCATCTTTGGCGCCATCCAGAACCTTTTGGGTCAGGGCAACAAAGGAGGCCTCGTCCGCCTTGGCGTCTTTGATGGCAATGATATCGGCCTTCATCTCTACCCCGACCCGCTCAAAGCGCAGGGAGTTAAAGCGCTCAATCCGCCCTTCCACATCGCTGTCAGCCATCTCGGTCGTGATCAGCACGCCCAGTCCGGTGGGGTTCTCGAACCTTTTTTCGTGACGATAGAGACAGGTTTCACCGCCCATCGCGAAGGAATCGTCAGCGTTACCGATTTTGACGGACCTGATCGGCGGCGCTGAAGCTTCACCGATCTGCTCCTTTACGTCATCACTAACATAGGGGCACTCGCCTATTTCGGATTGACCGGCTGCCACTTTCATTGCAAAAGCCAGACAAGTCGGAATGTCACACTCCCCACAGTTTTTCTTGGGCAGCATTTTGAGGATCTGTATCCCGGTTAAAGCCATCTTTCTATTCCTCCGTCTATATAAACTTAAAAATTATTTAGTAGTGATTTAAACTGCAGCTTCCATATCCAGGGCAGGATGACCTTTCTCCTGGAGGAACTTGAGAATCTCTTCTTCGGTGGTACCATCCTCTTCGGTGGCGATCATGTCGAAAAGTTCCGGTTTGCCGATCGCTTCACAACACTCTTTGAGTTTATCGGCAATCTCATCTTTCATCGCCTTGGGCAGCCAGACCACCCGCTCCAGACCGCCTTCAGATTTGAAGAGTTTAGGGCTGGTCATATAATGTTTACTAACCCCCATAAATCCCGGGGTCTGGGCGCCACCACCGGCCATACCGGCCAGGGTGGTAAATTTCATCCCGCTTGGAGTCATCCCCATATAATCGCGGTTAACAACCATGATGCCGTTGCATTGGGGCAACATGGCGGCAATTGCCTCGAAACAACCGCAGGCGGTCATCGGGTCGGTCATCAGAGAATAACAGGAGAGGTCGGTAACCGCACCCCGGGAAGCCTGATTTACGAAATCGTTGATGCCTTTGAAAACCCCCAGATCTTCATCAAGGCACTCGCCCTTTTCGATCGGCTGATTGGGGCCGGTGGGATTAATCTGATAAGAGGCCTTGCCGTCCAACCAGTTATAGGCGCCACACATGCCGATCCGCTCCGGGGTGATGATACAGACATGACTCGGGGCGAAGGACTGACAGAGGGTGCAGCTATAGAAGACGTCCTCGGTCTCATCGGTCATGCTGCCCAAGCGCTTATCACGTTCAGCGTACACGTTACGGGCCAGTTCCTGGATTTCCTCGACCTTGTCGAGTTCGGTGTAAAGTTTAACCTGAATCTTGTCGACAATCGCGCCGAACTCCTGATGGAGCTTGCCATGCAGGACCTTGCCAAAATGTTCAAAGGAGAAGCCTTTTTCGACTGCGGCTTTGCCGATTCTGACCCACATGATATTCCGTTGGCCCATATGCATGATGCCCTGGATATAGTTAATCAGATGATGGAACTGTCGTTCCAGAATCGGTTCAAAATCAGACTGCATCTCGCGGCCAGCCACCTCAACCAGAATACCCAGGGGCAGATTCTGACCCACTTCGATGTCTTTGATATCAGGCCCTTCAACCGTGACCAGTCCATCCTGGACCTCGTCCAGTTCTTTGGAAATCAGGACCTCAACGCCGCTGGTCCGACCGCCGCCGCACTCCATGAACAGGTCGTCTTTGCGGATCCGCTCTCCTTCAAAGGCAGGTCCGAACGACATCGGGATATCAATCTTGGAGATATTAACCTTGAGACCACGAACTTCGATGGCCTTCTGGACGATTTCATCATGGGGAACATTGCTGACCACATGCTCGTAAGTACAGACACCTGTGGGCAAAACTTCCGGGATATCATAGTCGGAGATGGTCGGGAAACCCCAGTTAATGGCGCCGGCGGCATTGGCATACCATTCGTCGGAAACCGGACCGAGGGCCATTACGAAGGCAAAGGTCCTGTCCTTATTATAGATGAGATTGCCTATGGAATCACCGGGCTTGATACCACCGAAGGCCATGGCTACCCTACAGGCGAAGCCAATGGCGAAAACTGCGGTGGTATAGGACTGGCCGAAGGGTACCAATCTGGTGTTCCAGCCGACCTGAACGTCGTTGTCGACCAGTTGATCGGGCATCCGTACTCCATCCGTGCCGTCATGCATGAAGATGTAGAGATTTTTTTCCTGGAGTTCCAAGGCGATCTTACTGGCAATTTCCTTGGTCGGAGGCGCTCCCATGATAGCAGCGAAGCCGGGGGCGGTGCCATCGACAAACTCAACGCCCCTCTTCCTGAAAATGACGTCATCGGCAGCGCCCAGCCAGATATTCTCCGAGGTTGGGTCTTCCGTCTTGGTGTAGAAATCCGGGGTCTCCAGATAGCGGATTGCCTCGAACATCTCTTCGGCGAAGAAGGTCGCCATCCCGGCATCAAGGGCTGGGGCCAGATATGGTAGCCAGAGATCATCGGTTACCAGGGCTGGCAGTAATTTACGGGTCTCCAGAAAGATATCCTTCATATCGCCCAGAGTTTCTACTTTGGCCCCGAGCATGGAATAAATGGTCGGCAGGTAATAGGCGGTATTGGGAAAGCCAACTTCCTGTTCCGGACCGTATTTCTTGATGGCAGCTTCGAATTTTTCTTCCGCCATATTGATGATATTGTGAGCGCCCCTGATAGCGGCTGAACAGATGATCTTGGACATTTTTAACTCCTGATATTTTTATGATTTGAGCAGTGCGGTCTTATGAACCGATTTGCACACATAATCTATTAATCAATAAGTCCGTCAATAAGAGACTTGGTCAGGGCAATTGCTTGGGGATGTCTCATGATTAGAACCTCACCACCGGCAGTAAGCATACATGAAGCAGTCATAGCCTCCATCAAGACCCCGCGTCGTTCCTGGTCGCCGAGAAGCTCATCGGTGGGCAACTTGGTTTCTTTAGCCTTCCATACTTCACGGCCAAGATTACAGATAATCGGCACCTGCAACTTCTCGTCCTGCTGGGTCATGGCGGCCAGACGGATCCTCTCCATGACCGAGTAGGTATACTCAATGCCGTAGCCGAGGGCGCCAACGGAAGGATCAATCAGAACGGATTCAAGGGGCACACCGAGATTTTCCAAAAGGATATTCAACTGCTTGGCAAGGTTGACGTCAATCGGTGAAGCCGCAACCATCGGATGCTGGAAGGCCATCGCCGTAGCGCCGATGGTCCGGTAGTTTGTATCGGAGAGCGGCGCCAGACAAACTTTTTTATCACCAACAAGAGAGGTGATCTCCCGTAGGGTTTCGGTGTCTTTATCACCGTTACCACAACCCCAGAGGATCATCGGCACCTCGATATTGTTAATGACCTCGGCGGCAACCTTGGCGGCATCGGCAGAGGAGCGGTCCATGCCATTAGGGTCGGTACTCATCAGAGAGAGACAGATGGCATCGGCCTGATAGTCATCAACACATTTCTGGGCCCATTTAACCGGATTGTCCATCACCCCGGCAAAATGCCTGGTGAGGGTCTCGGGCCACTCTTCAGGCTCATGATCAAGGATATCCATGGCGATCAGCGGCTTGTTGGGTATCACACCTTCATAAAGCTGGAACGGCATGGTCTCGGCGCCACCGACCTTGATAATATTATCGCCGGTACCGAGGCTGGCTTCCCTGATTTTACCGGTGTATTGAACCTTATAGTTATCTTCCGGTAACTTGGTGGAACGCTCGGCCAGAGGTGTTTGCTCTAAATTCAGGGCTGTAGCACCAGCAGCTCCAGTCGCAGCAGCCTTCTTGACGGAAGCTTTCTCAGTTTTTGCGGCAGCTTCCTTTTGAGCAGTTTCGGCAGCGGCTTTCTTTTCAGTTTCTTCTTTGGCAGCAGCCTCGGCAGCGGCCTTTTTGGCAGCTTCCGCCGCAGCCTTTTTCTCCAGCTCGGCCTTTTTGGCGGCCTCAGCCGCAGCCTTGGCTTCATCCTCTTTAACCGTATCCACCGCGGGAGCCGCAGCCGGAGTGGCAGGAGTAGCGGGGGCAGCCGCTTTAACCGGGGCAGCCGGAGTGGCAACGCCACTTGGCGGTTCCTTCATCAAGATAGCTTCAGTTGTGGCGAATTTAACCAATGCCTCGAACTGATCATCGGTCAGGTTTAAAGACTTTTTAAGTGCTTCAAGACCGATCCGGACTGTTTCAAGAGCCAGCTGGCGTTCTCTTTCGTTCATTTCATGTTCTCCTGCATCATCTGATTCAATACTTTCGTCAACAGTTGTTGTCGGGGCAGAAACACCGGCAGACTGGGTCCGCATTCTGGCGACCTCATCTCTGGCCTCACTGATCATCTTCTCTGCCTCAGCCTTTGCTGCCGCCATAACCTCATCAGCAGCACCACCCTTTTCGGCAGACCCAACATCCCTGATTACAATTCCTGTATCTTTTACTGTTTCAACATTATCCTCTAACTCAGGACGCGAGCCCAAACCAGCTCGGCTGACAATCTCCGGCACCGCGCTTTCCCATTCAATGGCCATGACATGGACACCGGATACGCCTTTGATTTCTTTAACCTGATTGATGATGTCGACACAGATATTGATTCCTTCGTCTTCCTTGTCACTGGCGCCCTTAAGACGATCAATAATCGCATCAGGAACATCCATGCCCGGCACGAATTTCTTCATGTAACGGGCCATACCGAGAGATCGCGGCGGGGTCACCCCGGCGAGGATATGAACCTTTTCATCAAGGCCCAGATCCCGGACCATCTCCATGAATTTGGCAAATTTTTCGACGTTATAAACGATCTGGGTCTGGATAAAATCAGCGCCGTTGGCAACTTTTTTACCTAAACGGGCCGCCCGATAATCGGCCGGTTCAGCAAAAGGATTTGCCGCAGCGCCAAGAAACATCCGAGGTTCATTGGCCTTAATCTCTTCACCGCACTGAAACCTTTTGCCATCCCGCATCTCCTTGACCATGCCGAGAAGTTGGATCGAGTCCATATCGAAAACACCCTTGGAACCCGGGTGATTACCGAATTTCTGATGGTCGCCGGTCAGACATAGCAGATTCTTGAGACCAAGTGCTTCAGCCCCAAGGATATCACTCTGCATCCCGATCCGGTTACGATCACGGCAGGTCATCTGAATTACCGGCTCAACTCCTTCAGAAAGGGTGATCAGCCCGGCTGCGATACTGGACATCCTGACAATAGCGGTCTGGCAATCGGTGATATTAACGGCGTCAACATGACCCTTAAGCAGACGGGCCTTTTGACGAACAATCTCCGGATCACCACTCTTGGGTGGGCCTAATTCGCCGGTCACAGCAAAGCCACCTGAAGTTAGAATCCGTTCTAAACGGCTACCCGATTTCATCTGATATATTTATCCTTAAAATCAATAATTAATAATCTGTTCTTGTAGTTTGAGCGAGATGAACCATTTCTTAGTTATTATGTTGCTGACCGCCACAGCCCACATCGCCAATGCCGGAACCACTTGTAAGGTCACGCCGCATTTCCATATCGAAGAGGACCCGTTCGGACTTCTTGTTAATGCCGAGGGCCTCACGCTTCTGCTCGATTTTTCCGATCATGATCTTGGCGATTTCTTTCGGGTCTTCGGCGACATTCCAGTGGGCGCCATAGGTCTCCATCATTCCCTCGGTCATGTACTTGTCAAATTCCTTGGCGCCACTTACCGGCAGGCTCTGAAAAACAACCTGGGCGCCGCTGGCAACGAAGTACTGGCCAATGGCCACCGCTTTTTCACTCATATAAAGAGGCGCGGTGCCGATGGCGGGCAGATCGGAAATATCGTCACCCAAGCCCCCCTCATTAACCATCTCGGAGAGAGCTATAAGAAGACGGCTGTTATCAACACAGGAACCCACATGGAGAACCGGCGGCATGCCGACTGTCTCACAGACCTCGGCCAGACTCTCGCCGCAAAATTCCGCAGCTTCAGGCTTCAGCAGCCCGGCTTTGCCAAGCGATGTGGCAGCACAGCCGCTAGCCAACACGAGAATGTTGTTCTTGATCAATTCCCGGGCAATAATCTCATGGGCATCGTCTGAATATTTATAGTTGTCGCAACCGACAATGGCTGCCACCCCGCGGATCCGGCCATTGATGATATTGTCGTTCAACGGACGATAACTGGCACGAAAACGGCCGCCAAGCATATAGTTGATAGTTTCATGGCTGAAACCGACAACCACATCAAGTTTATTGCTTTCAGGAATATAGGCAGCCGGGCTGCGTTTTTTATAGTTGGAAATAGCCTTTTTAAGGATTTCCTTGGCGCTTGCCATTGCCTCTTCTTCCTCAAACTGGATATGAACGGCACCAGGCATCTTGGCCCTATAGTTGGTGGTAATAATGTCAGTATGGAAATTCTTGGCTACTTCGGCCACCGACTGCATGATGCATTGCACATCAACAACCATTGCCTCAACAGAGCCGGTGGCAAGGACCATCTCCTGCTGGACAAAGCCGGCTGCAACCGGAATACCGCGACGCATCAGGATCTCATTACCGGTACAACAGACCCCGGCCAGATTGATGCCCTTGGCGCCGGCCTTTTTGGCAAGGGCCAGGATATCCTCTTCCTGGGCGGCTATACAGAGAGACTCAGCAAGCAGCGGTTCATGACCATGAACAGTGACATTAACCTGATCGGACTTGAGAACGCCGAGATCGACCATCGCCCTACGCGGCACAGGAGTACCGAACATGATATCGGTGAGCTCGGTGGAAAGCATCGATGCGCCCCAACCGTCAGCCAGTGAGCAGCGAGAGGCCTGTAACATTATATTATGGTATTCCTGATCAACACCCATATGGGTGCGGTGCATCATCTCGGTCACCTCACGATCAAAGCCGCGGGGCTCAACACCGAGTTTTTTCCAGATTTTCTGGCGTTTTTCCGGCGCCCTTTTCAACATGGTGATCGGATCGTCGGTCTGGCTGCCGAATTCAGCCAAAGCTTTCTCGCCCAACTCAAGGGCTATCTCGTTCTTGTCACGCCCTTCAATCACAACATCAAAGATGGCGGCTAACTTATGCAATTTCTCGACATCTTTAATCTCGTGTTCGGTCTTACCTTTGGCAGTGGCAATAAAACCTTTGATCATCTCCCTGGCGTGATCGGTATGGGAAGCGGACCCGGAAGCGATGGTCCTTGCTATGTTCCGGGCAGCTACCGTGTCGGCAGTGGCCCCGCAAATTCCGATCATTTCCTCAACCCCGTCAATGATCTGGCAAGGCCCCATGTTACAGTTCCGGCAACATGTGCCGCCAGAACCGAAAAGACAGGCAGACATCCCGCGCGCTGCAATTCGATCATATGCAGTCACTACATTTTTGGCAATATCCTGAGAGAGGACTTCTTTGGTGGACAGGCAGGTGATATCTGTACAGCCTTCACATCCATTTCTTTTGACAGCCATCTTGTACCTCAATAAGTTTCGTCGTTTCTCAATGGTATAACTAAAAAAAACAGTACATCCACCGGATGCATCAAAGACATCCGGTAAACATTAAACAATTATGGAGTTTCCGAAGAAAATGCCACAGACATGGAAAAAAGAATGGCAGCACACCAAAACGGAAAACCAGCAGGAATTTTCTAAAGCAGACCTGCCACCTGTTTAGCTGATTGAACGGTGTTTTTCATCAGCATGGTAATGGTCATCGGACCGACACCGCCAGGCACAGGGGTTATAAAAGAAGCCTTCTCTTTGACTGAGTCAAACTCCACGTCGCCGGCCAAAATGGCTTTGCCGCTTTCAGACATGCCAATACGATTGACCCCGACGTCGATTATAACAACACCATCTTTGACTTGATCGGCTTTGACAAGATTGGGAACACCGACCGCAGCAATCAGGATATCGGCACGCTTGGTGTGAAAATCAGTGTCTTTGGTGCGGGTATGACAGAGGGTAATGGTGGCATTACCAGCGGGTCTTTTCTGGAGCATCAAATTGGCCATCGGCTTACCGACGATATTGCTCCGTCCCAGAATAACGACCTCTTTACCGCTTGTTTCAATGCCACTTCTGGTCAACATCTCAAGAATGCCGTGGGGGGTGCAGGGCAGAAAGCATTGCTCGCCAAGCACCATCTTGCCGACATTTACCGGATGGAAGCCATCAACATCCTTATTGGGGTCAATAGCGTAAAGGACTCTGCCCTCGTCGATATGCTTGGGCAGAGGCAACTGGACAAGAATGCCATGAATCTTGTCATCATTATTATATTTTTCGATAAGACCAAGCAGCTCTTCTTCGTCTGTTTCAGCCGGAAGGTCAATCTGCTCCGAATAAAGGCCCAAGGCCTTTGCGGTCTTCCCCTTGGCCGTAACGTATGATACAGAGCCAGGATCTGAACCGACCAGAATGGTAACCAGACCGGGGACTACACCTGTTTTTTCTTTAAGTTCTTCTACTTCTCCTTTTAGCTCCTCACGGATGGCCTTGGCGATTTCTACGCCACTGATAATCTTGGCACTCATTCTTTAGCTCCTTAACAAACATATAAATTCTTAAAAAAAGTAAATGGGTTAACAGAGTAAGAGAAAACATAGGTCGCGAATCAAAAAAATCGAGAGGGGCTACGGCTATCGTCTGCACGGATGGAAAACCCGATAAATCATTAAGATAGCACTGTCCGCCGGACTGTATGTAATCTTGAGACAAAAACATGATAACTCACAAATTAAAATGAATTGCCATTCATCAATGGCCAGAATTTGATAATTTACTGAAAATATAACTGAATTTCAAGCTATATCTAAGATTATCCCAACGAGGTGATTGAAAGTGGCGGTATGAGGGAATTTTCAGGTAATGTTACTACTAAACCGGCTAACGAGAAAACAACCATTAACTTCCCAATATTTGACCCAAAATTTCAGGTCACAACAACCAACCGTGTTAATCGACTTGGCTACTACTGCATATTGCGACACTTGATTTCCCACTCGGTTATCAAACTAATAGATGTCAACAATCTTCCCTTTCACCGGTAAAGCCCAGGTAAAGCCGACTCAGGGCTTTTCTTTGCCCTATTTGCTTTGCGGATCATTTCTACCGTTTCAAGCAATCTTTTCCCGCACCAACCAGCCACTTCCCCATCGTTACTGTAAAGGAGACTGTCTATTTCAGCTAACAGAGCCGCCAACTTAGATTCAGGGAAAACCCTTGCTATGTCAGCGGCAGTCTGCACCCCTGCCCCAGGACACGACGCCTTTACCCAATCAATAACCGCCCCTCTGGCCCGGCCAGGATCGTTACTGCGGCAGGCCCGGCCAAACTTCTTGAAGGCCTCACTTTCATTAATCTCATTATTACCGGACTCAGGCCGCTTGCCACCAACAAGAGTTGCCATTTGGCGTCTGGTTCTGATCAACAGATAGATGGTTAGCAACCAGGCCAAGAGAAGAACAGCGCATAGCGCCAGCAATGGCTTGTTAAAATCCGTCATCTTGGGAGCAGGAGCCGCGGACACCGGAGCGCTGGCAGGTGCCGCCAAATTATCTGCAGGGGCAATAGGTGTGGTAGTTTGGCCGTTAGCCGTACTGGCCTTGATCAGCAATTGTCTGGCTGGGATTACCGCATATGCGACCTTTTGTTCTTTTTTATTCCACCAGGGAACCCGAATCTCCGGCAGTTCCACTTGCCCGGCCCGGATTGGAATAAGAGCGATGCTCTCCTTTCTGGTCCCGGTTATACCAGCGGAGTTGGTAAGATTTTGCACCTCCGCCTTCCCCTGATAGAGCTTGACGCCCTCGGTTTCCGGTAATTCAATCGGTGGCAACTGCGAGCCCAGCAGACCTTGACCTGCCATAGTGATGGTAATGGTGGCCGACTCACCCACCTGTAGTTCTCCAGGCTCCTGACTCCACTCCTCAGCAACGGATAATTTGTCGGTCGGCAGCCATTCGGCCCCGGCCGGATACCTTGAAGGTTTTTCCTTAACGGTGATTGATTCACTCTCACTTCGCAGCTTGACTCCTTGGCCGCGGCTGCCGAATAAATCATAGATATTTCCATGCCGCTGCCGATTGGGAATCGTCGCCTGAACGATAACCTGGGGGATCTCCAGCACCCCGCTCTTCTGGGGGAAAATCGCGTATTTTCGTTCAAAGACCTTGTAGGACTGGCCATCAATAACTTTGTTGAAGGTGGCGTCATCCAACCGTTCCACCAGAGCATCTTTAAGCTGCGGGTCAATTGGCTCGGAGATACTGGCCTCAACGGCCCAGAAGATCCGCAGGGTGAAGATAAGCTGCGATTGCACGAAAACCGTCCGGGCGCTGACATCGGTCTCCAGATAAAGTGGGGCAATATCGGCTTTAGTCTTCGGCTGAGCCTGGGTAACAACCTTGATATACAGACGGTCAGTACTTTCCTTGCCTATTGATAACGATGGAATCTCCAGCTTTCCGGCCCGTTTGGGAGCGAGCACCAGATTCAGGCTAAAGAATGACGACACTGAACCGTTGATGAACTGGGTATTACTGCTCTGGCTCTGCCCCATAATCCGAAAATCTTTCGCCAGCGGCTGCAGATCATCAGAGGAGATGGACGACATACCATCTTTGGTAATAGTCAGGGTCAGGGTTTCATCGAGGGCAATCTGATCACGATCGACAGTCGCCGAAAGCTGGGCCAGGGCGAAGGCAGGCCCAAGCAAAGCCGCCAGACAGATCAGGATTGATATGTAGGTTTTTCTCATATTCCGCTTACCATATTTTCTTGTTTTTCCGAGGATTCCGGTCCGGGTTCTGCTGGGATTGATACTTAAACTTACGCTTGAGAAGACCACCGGGGTTATCCGGAATCTTGCGCAGCCATTGTTCGAGGGCCTGTTTTTCTTCAGCGCTCATTTTATCTTCCGGCAACTGGCTTTTTTCAGGCGATGGCTGTTCTTCACCACCCTCACCTTCCGATTGCCCGGCAGAATGCTCCTTGGCCTCTTCTGCCTGCTCATCTTTTTCACCCTGCTGATCCTGCTCTTCATCTTTGGCAGGCTCTTCGTTTTTCTGTTGATCAGCTGATGGGTCCGCTTCATCCTGCTCTTCTTTCTGATCTTGCCCCTGCTGGTTCTGGGACTCGCCTTCTGAATCCTGATCATCAGACTGTTGTTTCTGGCCCTCTTCCCCGTTCTCCTGGTTTTGCTGCTGGTCTCCCGACTCCTGATCCTGGTCTTCCCCCTGCCCTTGCTGCTGTTCCTGTTGCTGGATCAGCTTTTCGACCAACTCCTTGTTGAAACTGGCATCCGTCATCTCCGGATTGTGTTGCAGGGCCTTATCGTAGGCCTTAACGGCCTCAGCAAGCTGGCCTTTCCTAGCCAAAGAGTTGCCAAGATTATAATTATCATCACCACCGTCAAGCTCATCAAAAACCGCAACCGCCCCAGCGTAATTCCCGGCCCGATATTCGGCGGCTCCTTGCCATTGGCGGGATTTAAAAAGCTCGGCCGCCTTCTGGGGATCATTGTCCGCCAGAGCATTTGCCGCCTGTTGATCTTTACGCAACCACAGATCCTGCCAGCTCATGGCCTGGGCCTCGCTGCTCGATAATAACAGGACCATGAGCAAAACAATTAGCCAGCCCCTACGGAAAGCCAATAAGGCCAAAGGCAGGATCAACAGCACCAGCCAATGCCCCTGCTCCTGCCACTGATCGAATTCGCGATCAATCCGGCGATACTGATCTTCCGGTGGCACCAGAGAGGTTGCGGCCAGAAGATAGTTAAAATCACTATCGTCCAGCCGCAGATCGCTATAACGACCGCCGGTTTTTCGGGCCAGATCCTGCAAGACCGCCCGCTGCAACCGGGGAACGATGATCTTATCCTGCTTATCCTTCAGAAAACCGCCATCACTCTTCGGAATCGGCCCGCCATCCTCCGTGCCAATCCCCAGGACAGACAGGACGATGTTTTCACCTTGCAGAAGCCCGGCAACCCTGCTGACGTCTTCCGAGGCAACCTCATCGGTGAGGAGCAAAATCTTGCCACTACTGACAGAGCCGTCCTTGAAAAGCCTCAGGGCCAGGGTGACCGCATCCTGGAGGTTGCTGCCGAAACTTGGCATAATGGCTGGCGACAGATCCGGAACCATCGCCGCTATGGTATTGGTATCATCGGTCAGGGGGGCAACAACATGGGCATCGCCGGAGTAGACAATCAAGGCCGTGGTGCCCTCTTTTCTGCTATTGAGAAGATCCAGCAGTTTATGGCGGGTCCGGGTCAGCCGGTTTGGCGATAAATCCTTGGCAAAAAACGACAGGGACAGGTCCTGGATGATTACCAGAGCATCTTCCTTCTTTTGCACGGCCTGGGGCAACTTTTCCCAGACCGGCCCAGCCAGGCCCAAGCTGGCCAGCAACCAGGCGATCAATAGTATAATCACAGGCCAGCGCCGACGTTTCCCCACCGCACCGTCAAGGAGATGCGGCAGCAATGAACTGTCGATGGCCTTATCCCACCGGCTGGAGTAGGCCCGGGAGTAGCGGATTGCCAGGAACAGCAAGATGGTCGGGATGACTGCCAGTAACCAGAGGGGCCGCAGAAAATGAAAATTTGGTGGGATAAAATCCACTTAGCGCCTCTCTTTTTTTTCAGGTCTAAAATTAATCGTCGTGAGTAGGCCCAACAAAAAGCTCAAGAACAGGGCCCCGGCCAGGGGCAGATAAAAAAGGGTTTTTACGGGCCGGAATACTTCACTCTCCTGCTGGACCGGCTCCAGTTCATCAATCAGCTGGTAGATTTCCTCCAATTGATCGGTATTACGGGCCCGGAAATATTTGCCGCCGGTCAAATCCGCGATTTTCCGCAAGGTCTCTTCATCCAGATCAGCGGAAGGATTAACCCGCTGACTACCAAAAAAACTGCGCACCATCATCTCGTCCGCCCCCACCCCGATGGTATAGATTTTCACCCCGGTCTGGGCCGCCAATTCAGTTGCGGTCAACGGTTCAACGCTACCGGCGGTGTTACTGCCATCGGTTAATAGGATCAGGATCCGGTTATCATCAGGTCGTTCTTTAAGTCGCTTAACCGCCAGACCGATGGCATCGCCAATCGAGGTCTTTTCTCCGGCAAAACCGATCTGGGCCTCATCTAAGAGGACCGTGACCGTCTGCCGGTCAAAGGTCATTGGCGCCTGGAGATAGGCCTCGGTACCAAACAGCAGCAGACCGATCCGGTCACCAATGCGCCGGGCAATAAACTCGCTCACTACCTTCTTGACCAAGACAAGGCGCGTCACCTGCTTACGGCCGATAAACATGTCTTCAGCCTTCATACTGCCGGAGATATCGACGGCCAGCATCAGATCCCGACCGACCGTCGGCAGGGCTATCGGCTCCCCCACCCATTGCGGGCGGCAGACGGCTACGACCAGTAAGCACCAGATCAACAACAGCAGTAGCCCCTTGCCAATACTGGCGCCGGATGAAAGTTCATTTTGCTGATCAAAGGCCAGAACATCCTTATAAAAGGGGACGAACAGGGCCGCCTCCTGTTTTCTGGCCTTGGGGATCACCATAAATACCAGTAGCGGCAGCGGCAGCAGCCAAAAGGCCCAGGGCCAGAGGAAGGTCAGCATTGCCGGCTCCTCCTGATCCATTTCTCGACCAACTGGAACAACTGGTCCAGGTCGGCTTCAACCGTCGGCTGATAATGGCCCTCACCGAGCACCTGACCCGGCCCGGCCGTGAACTGATCGGTCTCGCCTTTATTGTCGAGAAACTTCAGCCAGGCTTGGCCAACCAACGGCGCAACCACCCCTCGACCGCAGGTCTGGATGGCAACCCTCCGCAACAGCATAACAAGCTGCTCAACGGTATGCCGGGTACTGTGCTGCTCCAGGTTTTCTTTAAGTAGTTGTAGTTCGCGCAAGGCCACTTTGCGGTAACGATTCCGGCGGATATGGCGGATAATAAAATGGCTGGTCGCCGTAACAATTACCACAACGACAAGGGCCAGCAGCCACCAACCAGGGGCCGGCGGCCACCAGCTGACGGGGTCAGGCAGATGGATGTCCCTTAACTGGGCTAAAGGATCGGTACCATTCATCGTTTGGCCCCCAATAATTCCCGGAAATAATAGAGCGGTGAATCCAGCGTCGACAGCGGCATCAGCGGAATACCCATCGGCCCCAGTGCCTTGAGCAGGCTATCGCCCTTCTCCTGGAATATTTCCCGGTAGCGGCTTCGCAGCTTATGGTCGCCGGTGTACAGGGCAAAACGCTGGACGCCGTTGGTTATACTGTAATAGCCATTGGCGGGGAGATCCTGCTCCAGGGGGTCGTAAATCCGCACCGCAGAGATATCGTTATGTTTGTTCAGAAGATGCAGATGTTTGATCCCCTCCCCGCTCAAACCCTGAAAGTCGCTGATGATAAAGATATTGGAGCCGGGTCTAGTTATCCGGCGCAGTTCCTCCAGGGCCTGATCAAGGCCATCTGCGGCCGGGCTGAGCCGGCGGTGCAACCGATGGTTGAAATCATCAATGGAGTGCAGAAGCTGCAAAACATTTCTGGCGCTGCGCTTCGGTCTTACTTCAGCGTGGTCGCTGCCGTTAAAAACCAGACCGCCAACCCGGTCATTTTTTTGCAATGAGGCCCAGGCCAGCAGAGCACCGGTATGGGCAGCCGTGACCGACTTGAAACAGTTTCTGCTGCCGAAGAACATCGACAGGCTCTGATCAACCAGCAACATGACCGGCCGCTCCCGTTCCTCGCGGAAGAGCTTGGTGTGGGCTTTCCCGGACCGGGCGGTAACCCGCCAGTCGATGCTGCGCACATCATCACCGGGATGGTAGGCCCGCACCTCTTCAAATTCGATGCCCCGGCCTCTGAATCTGGTCTGGTGGGGGCCAACCAGCTGGCTGAACACCTTGCGCTGCCGGCCAAGTTTGAGCTCCCGGGCGCCGTATCTGAGTCTGATCAGCTCCGGCAGTTCGCTATAGGCGCCGAGCGGGATTGCAGTTCGGGATGTTTCCATTTGCTCAGATAACGGGGACATACTGTAATAAAGAATCAATCACCTGATCGGTACTGATGCCGTTGGCCTCGGCCTCAAAGCTCAAAATCAGCCGGTGCCGCATGATATCATGGATTACATCCTGGACGTCATCGGGGCTGACAAAATCGCGGCCCTGGAGCCAGGCCCGGGCCCGGGAACAACGATCCAGGGCTATAGTGGCCCGGGGGCTGCAGCCGTATTCAATCCAGCTGGCCAGTTCTTTGGAATAATCCTGGGGAGCCCGGGTAGCCATCACCAACTGGACAATGTATTCATCAACACTGGGAGCCATATGGATGCCTAAGACGTCCTGCCGGGCCGCCATAATCGTCTCCAGACTGAGGATATCAGGCATGGTATCTGGTTCATTGCCTGCTTCACGGCGGGCCAGGGCCAGGATCTCCCGTTCGGCCCCGAGACCGGGATAGCCGACCGTTACGTGCATCAGGAAACGGTCGAGCTGCGCCTCCGGCAAGGGATAAGTCCCTTCCTGCTCGATGGGGTTCTGGGTTGCCATCACCAGAAACATCTCCGGCAAATCGTAGGATTCACGGCCAATGCTGACCTGTCTTTCGGCCATGGCTTCAAGGAGGGCGGACTGGACCTTGGCCGGCGCCCGGTTAATCTCATCGGCCAGGACCAGGTTGTGGAAGATCGGCCCATGCTGGAACCTGAAACTGCCATCTTCCGGCCGATAGATATCGGTGCCGGTAACATCGCCCGGCAGGAGATCCGGGGTAAACTGAATCCGGTGAAAATCCCCCTGGATACCTTCAGACAGACATTTTATCGCCTTGGTCTTGGCCAGGCCCGGCGCACCTTCCACCAACAGATGGCCATCGGCCAGGAGGCCTATAAGAAGACGCTCAACCAGCTTTTGCTGGCCGATAATTTTTCCCTCAAGCCATAATCTTGATTGTTTAAAAGCATTTTGGTTTTCCATGTTCAGCGAATAATCATCCCAAATTTTATTTTGCACAAAAACATCTCAAACAATAGCCGGCAAATTTTCAACAACATAAATAAATCCTGTTCGGGGTAGTTGCAAGGGTGAAAAAAATAAAAAACTGGAATCAGCTCCATAAATACTCAGTAACTCCATGCAGCAGCAACCACTCAGCCACAATTTAAAGGCCTGCAACCTTCAGCGTTGCAGGTCATTCAGGAATATTAGCCGCTCCCCAGACAATCAACAATCCTGCCGTAAACAGGCGCCGCTAGCCGGTAGAATACCTTTCGTCCCTGGCGCTGTTTTTTTACAATACCTCGATCATTCAGTAAGCGGAGATGGGTTGACATGGTCGGGCTGGAAGTTTCACAGGCCCATGCCAATTCCCCAACCGACATCAGTTCTCTGCCCAATATTCTGATGATCCGAATCCTCAACGGGTGGCCCATTGCCTTCAGCGATTCAGATGATTTCTGCAAATCGGTCATGCTCATCTTTTTCATGTTAAACCCTCTAGCAATCTATCAACAATTCAGCGACAAAACCGCATATTACAAGAGCAACTCCCCTTTACCCCAGCCTTCATCGATCCAATTATCTTTAAGGAACTTGGGAAAGACAGCTGTTTTCTGCAATTTTACCGATAACTGTTACCCAGATACCTCCACAAAATTTGATTTATCCGACTCGTTACGTAAGTCCACTATAGAACCATCATTCACAGATTACTGTTAAGTTACCGTTAAACCGTGTAAAGTTTTGTTAATCCCCGGCCGCGGTCCCTTTACAAAATTTTACAGTCACAGCCATTCTTTTCGGATAAGATAAGCCGCTTAGCGCAATAAATCTGCAGACCGACACAGGAAAAAACAATGACCATTCTGGTGGTTGACGACGACACCGAACTTTGCGAACTTCTCACCGATTATCTGGTTCCGGAGGGATTCGAAGTGGAAACGGTTCATAATGGCGAAACAGGTGCGGCTCTCGCTCTTAAGGGCAATTACGACCTGATCGTACTGGATGTCATGCTTCCCGGTCTGAACGGCTTAGACGTCCTGCGAAAGATCAGGGCCGGTTCTTCGGTTCCGGTCCTGATGCTCACCGCCCGCGGTGATGATGTTGACCGCATCGTTGGCCTGGAGCTCGGGGCGGATGATTACCTCGCCAAGCCGTTCAACCCACGCGAAATGGTGGCCCGGATCCGGGCAATCCAGCGCCGGACCGCTCACCTCTCCAGTGGTTATGACCGAGCCGGCAACGATGAAGACTCCAAAGAAATAACCTCCGGCGACCTGAAACTTAACCCGGCTACCCACAGTGTGCTTTCCGGCGCTCACAAGGTGGAGCTCACCGCAGTCGAATTTTCCATTTTGCACCAACTCTTGCTAAAAACCGGCAAAGTCGTATCCCGTGATGACCTGGCAGGAAGTGTGCTGGGCCGCAAACTTGAGATGTTCGACCGCAGTATCGATGTCCATATCAGCAGCATCCGCAAAAAACTAGGATACTGCCCCAATAGCCGGGCAAAGATCATCTCGATTCGTGGTGTCGGTTACCAGTTCCTGCCGGAAGAATCCCCGGAATCTTTATAGAGATCAGAGAATTTCATGCCGAGACTGTTTATAAAAATATTTCTCTGGTTCTGGCTGGCGATGACCCTGATCGGTGGGATCCTGGTCACCCTGGCCTTGACCTCCAACCCCCAGCAGGCCTTTCTGGAAAGACAGAAGCACCGGCTAAGCAAATATGGCAACGAACTGGTCCGGCTCTACGAAAAAAAAGGGGCCCAGGGCCTAACCGAAAGGATTCTGCAGCTCCAGCAAAGAGAGAAAATTCGCCTGGCTCTGGTAAACGCCAGAACCCAACACCTGGGCCAACAGCCGGAACAACCTTATCTGCAGGGATTTGCCATCCGGGCCCTTACCGAAAGCATGCTTTCCCCCTTGTCCGAAGCAATACGGGCCCGGCCCATGCGCAATGACCTTACCTTCTCCATCCCCTTGGCCGATGATTACTTCCTGCTGGCCGAATTAGCCAAACCATCGCAGCTGGAGTTACTCCTCGACCCCCATGCCCTGACCTTACGCCTGGGGGCGACTTTCTTGGTAGCCGGGATCATCTGTTACCTGTTGGCCCGGTCGATATCCGCCCCAATAATGAAGTTACGCAAAGCCGCCCAGGAGTTCTCGGCCGGCCATCTCTCAACCCGGGTCTCACCAAGTTTTGGCCGGAACCGGGGAGAACTTGCCGAACTGGCCCATGACTTTGACACCATGGCCGAACGGATCGAAAGCCTCTTAGCCGCCCAACAGCGACTGTTGCGGGACATTTCCCATGAATTGCGCTCACCGCTGGCCAGGCTAGGGGTTGCCCTGGAACTGGTGAGAAGAGGCGCCAACGGCAACAATGATCCCCTGGCAAGAATTGAAAAAGAAGCGGAGCGTTTAAATGACCTGATCGGTCAATTGCTGGCCATCACCCGGCTGGAGAGTCTAACCGACCTGATCATAAAGGAACCGATAGATCTGGCCGAGCTCCTGGAAACAATCGTTGCAGATGCCAATTTTGAAAGCCAGAGCCAGAACCGGCGGGTGGCTATCGCTACGGAAAGCAAAGTCTCCGTAATCGGCTCCCAGGAACTGATGGGCAGAGCCTTCGAAAACGTGATCCGCAATGCGCTGCAGCACACGGCAGAAGGCACCACGGTCGATGTCCATCTTGGCTTTGCAAAGGATAACGGCTGGCCTGAAGTACGGATCAAAGATTATGGCCAGGGGGTTCCATCCCATAACCTCGAAAAGCTCTTCCAGCCTTTTTTCAGGGTCAGCGAATCGAGAAATCGCCAGAGTGGCGGTTATGGGGTAGGCTTGGCGATAGCCGAAAGGGCCATCAAACTGCATGGCGGCAGGATAACCGCCGCCAACCATCCAGATGGCGGCATGCTCTTCACAATCCAACTACCCCCAGATACCCAGAGTTCTAAAAACTCCCGCTAACCCGGAAATTTCACAAGCCGAGACGCCGGATAGACAAAGTGTAAGGAGATTGAGCTATACTTTAGTATGTGAAACGCCTTACACTGCAGGCTATACGGATGTATCGGCTTGCCCGAAGGGTGAGTGTTTTGAAAAAAACTTATTCAGTCATTTGGTACAAACTGTAACCGGAAAAACTTACTAGAA
Organism: Thermodesulfobacteriota bacterium; assembly: GCA_039714535.1. Classification (GTDB taxonomy): domain Bacteria; phylum Desulfobacterota; class Desulfobulbia; order Desulfobulbales; family JAGXFP01; genus JAGXFP01. Next base: position 79,461 of record JBDLJC010000007.1, read on the forward strand.
ACATAGATTAAATATCATAAAAACAGATAGTTACACTGATTTTTTAAAAATACTCATGAAATATTCGGGCTACCCGGCGGCAGTGGCCGGACAAAGATAGGCCAAACAAAGGCCTGGCCCCGTTTTTTTATTTGGATTTGGGCTGAGTCAAGAGCGGAGCCGGTTATGCCCTGCGCCCCTCCCGATCTGGAATGAAATAGTTAAGGAAGATGGCCTCCTCTCTCCCGACATTTCGAAGAAACTGGAACGCATTTTAAGGCAGTCTCACTAATTCGGGACTACTTTCCCTTTTTACTCCTCTCTCAATTGGCGGCATTTGTTATGATACTGGATGATTTCATTGAGTTGCGTAAGAGGTGTCTCATCAACGGCCGCAAGTCTCTCGGCAAGAGGTAATTCTCGCAGATCACTGATCGGACAATCACACAAAGCATCCTGCATGGGGCAGGCAACTGCTAAACTTTTTACCCAGACTTTTATATCACTGAAATAACTTTCCATACAATTTGCTTTCTCCATTTTGTGATTAAACTCATATATTCCCCTTATCTCTTGTCATTCGCTGGGTTCGGATCATTGCCGTGGCAGTCCTTTCTAAGTGGTGGCTGGATTTTTCTTCCCCACCTTCCCCACTCTCTTCTCCTTATTTTCTAACTGATGCAGCAACCAGATACATACCTAACATAGATTGTAGCTTCCAGATATGGGGGAATTCCCTAGTCTGCATAGGGGGCACCCCTTATACTGCCTGCTAGGGGTTGTTCGGCAAGGGGTGACGAGAAGGTAGTAAGAATAGAGAGAAACAAAAAAAATGATTTGTTTGATGGTGATGGTGCTTGGGGGAAAGTTCCTCCCCCTGCCACGGAGAGAGCAATCAAAGCGACATTCTTACTTGTAAGTAAAAAACAGGAGTCTATCGCAGGTCATCTGCCAAGACCAAGCACAGAAATAAAATGGGAGATGGCTCCAGCAAGAACAAAAAAAACGCCATATTCCATGGGCATGGCCAAGCCAGTTCAGTTTATCGACAATAGAGAAGACAATACCGACCGTGGAGGCTCTGCCGGACTAAACCACCGGCATCACAGCTTCCTGAAAAATTAACCGCCGCTCAATTTCTTGTCTTGATCACGCAATACGAACAAGGCAAAGCACGCTGCCAGCATCGGCCAGGCTGCAAAAAACAATAAGTTCGGTCCATCGAATGGCGCCAGGTATTGCTTGAATGAAGACAAGGTGGATACAGCATGCAATGCCAATACCGCCCCATAGGTGTATTTCTTTTTGTAGCCTGCCAGGAACAGGAACAAAATGACAATCTCAATTGCGCCTATCGCATATAAGGCAACAGCGTCCAGGCCGGCTATGTAATAAAATTTCTCAAAAACCTTAGCTGCATGGCCGGGATTAATTAATTTGTCGATAGTCCACATGAACATGACCAGAAAGACGGTTAAGCGAAGAAATAGTAATGACAATTGCAGCTTTTCCTCCTGATCTTTCATTATTACCTCCCTTTTCGTATGTCCGTTTAACACCGCAGACAATCAGCCTACCACATCTGACCAACAGGCAAGTAGGCCGGCTGCCCCGGTATTTGCTTGATATTCAACGACGCTGCCCGTTATTCCTCAAGATCGGCCTCTATGTCCAGATCGATGACGATCTCCTTACCGACCATCACCCCGCCGCCATCCATCGGTACGTTCCAGATCATGCCGAACTCCTCTCGGTTCACCGTGGCGGTGGCGGTGATGCCCAGGGTGATCTCGCCGCCGAAATCCTCCGGACTCCTGATCGGACCGGAGAAGCTCAGGTCGAGGACCACCGGTTTGCTTACCCCGTGAATAGTCAAAAGACCGGCGAGTTTGCCGCCTTTACCTCCTCCGGGTGTAAAGGCGCCGCTTTTGAAAACAATGGTCGGATGGACCGCCATGTCAAAAAAATCGGGGCTCTGCAGATGCTCATCCCGCTGGGCGATCCCGGTAAGGAGACCGAGGGCGTCGATCATCATTTCCAGGGAAAATACCGTGGGGTCATCCTGGTCATAGGTAACCGTGCCGCTAAGCTTGTTGAACTGACCGCGCACGTGGGCGACCATCATGTGCCGAACCTTGAATGCCGCTACCGAATGATCGGGATCAATGTTCCATTTCGCCATGTTCTTCTCCTCTGTCAGTTATTAACTACCGGAATCAGATATCGATAAAGCACTGGGGATCTTCTGCCAGCATATCATTTTCTCCCCGGGAAAGGGCATGGGCATGGGCGATCGCCCGACAGCCCCGGCAGGTGGCCCAGCGGGGGCAGCGGCCGCACTTGCCCCGGTAGCTCTCCCGATCCCGCAGCTTTCCGAGGACCGGCGAGTTGGCCCATATCTCCCGCAGGGAATCCTCCCGGACGTTGCCGACCGTCACCGCCAGTCTGCGACAGGGCGACACCGTGCCGTCCGGCAGCAGGGTCAGGCCGGATACCCCGGCCGCACAACCGCCGGTGGCAACCTCCCCGCAATCTTCATTATCGAGGCCGCTGCGCATCTGGGAGGCAACCGGGTCGCCGGTGACGATCTCCAGGCCGTTGGTCGGCAGGGAGAAGATTTTCTGGTAGATCTCTCTTACCTGCTCGCTGTCGATCATCCGGTCGATCAGGCCCAGGCCGCGGCCCGAGGGAACCAGCCGCGAAAAGCCGAGCCGCTGGACACCGAGGCTATTGGCGATCTCGACCATCTCACCAAATTTATCGCCATTGATCTCTGAAAGGGTGGCGTTCAGGGTTACCTTGAGGCCACCATCAAGCAGATGTTGCACGCCCCGGCAAGAGGCCTCGAAACTGCCCTTGCCCCTTATCGAGTCATGGATCTCTTGCGGCCCTTCAAGGCTGACCTGGACGCCCCTGACCCCGAGGTCGGCCAAGGCCATCGTCTTATCGACATCCAGCAGGGTGCCGTTGGTCAGCAGATAGATCGCAAAATCCCGGGAACGCATTTCAGCCAGGATCTCGAAGAGGTCCTGGCGGAGAAAAGGCTCGCCGCCGGTGACATTGAGGCTCGGGGAAAACTCCAGCCCGTAGGTCTCTTCCCAGGCCTTGATCATCTCGATGATCTCGTCGAGCACGTCCCTGATCTCGACCAGGCTGAGCTCATCGACCCGGTCGCCGCTCTGATAGCAGTGACTGCAGTTCAGGTTGCACCTTTCAGTCAAGTGCCACTGGACGAAAAACTCCTGGAGACTGCTTATCGACATCCGGTTTCCTCGTTAAAGAAGTCATTTCATTAGCAAACGATAAAAACAGAAAGGCAGATAAATCACTCCCGGTGATCTCATCTGCCTCCCAAGCGTTGTTGCCAGCCTGGCAACCTATTCGGACTTTCAGCCCTTTCATTTCTGGCATAGTCTGCCGGGATGGTCTTTCACCGCCTGGCTCATCTTACTCCAGAAGGCGGCTTCCTTGGCCAGAGCCTCTTTGCTGAGGATCTTCTTCATGACAAAACCTCCTTTGTCCTGCCACGGTGTGATACCGTGCGCTTTTAAACAGGATCGAACAAACGGAGTTCCTTTGTCAACCGGAAATACAAAATGTATGGGGCTGGAGTATGGTGTTTGGCGGCAGAGGTAATTGAAAATGAGAACTTCCCATAGCCCCATGCCCGGGAGTAATAAACTGTTCCCCGAACTTGTTATGCAAAAACCAGGAGCAGACCCGGCTTCTTTTGTTTACAGTGACAATTGCCGAATTTTGCTTGGAGGAAAAAGATTGTCTGTGAAAGAAGGCTGGTCATTCAGGCAGCATTTCAGTTTGCGGGCCGGCACCATGCTCCTGGCCTTTTGTGGAGGCCTGGCCGGTCTGGCTTTTGCTGAGCCCCTTTACCAGGTTATTGTCAGGGCCTTGCCGGCAGCCGATAATATCCTCTGGCGCTTTGGGGTTAATTTCGAGCGCTATCTCTTGAGCGCCGCAGCCTTCAGCCTCTTTTTCCTGGTCCGCTCGATTTTCAGGAAGGAACCCCAGGCCCAGTTCGTTATCGAGATAATCCTGGCCGCCCTCCTCTACAGTTTGCTGTAGCATGAAGAAGGTCATTTAACTGGATGCCCGTAAGTTAATTGCATCCGCAAAGGGCGTGTCGATAAACACCCGTATGAATAAGAGTTTAAGATTATGGCAAGTGGGATTTTCACAATTCTTGATGATGTGGCGCTGCTGCTCGATGATGCAGCCGTGATGAGCAAGGTTGCGGCAAAAAAAACGGCCGCACTCCTGGGTGACGATCTGGCGGTGAATGCCGAGAAAGCGACCGGCTTTCACGCCTCGCGTGAACTGCCGGTCATCTGGGCGATTAGCAAAGGCTCGCTACTCAACAAAGTGATTATTTTACCCGTGGCCTTCCTGCTGAGCACCTACCTGCCCTGGTTGATTGTGCCCATCTTGCTGCTCGGGGGAGCCTATCTCAGTTTTGAGGGAGCGGAGAAGGTGTATGAGTGGATCGTGGGCCACGAGACAATAGAGATCGCGGCCAAGGAGTCGGCCGATCCCGGTGAGATTGTCCAGCGTGAAGCCGCAAAGATCAAGGCCGCAGTCCGGACCGATTTCATTCTCTCAATCGAGATTGTGGTCATCACCCTGGGGACGGTGATTGATCAGGCTCTATCTATCCAGGTCATGGTGGTCAGCCTTATCGCCCTGCTTGCGACAGTCGGGGTCTACGGTCTGGTGGCGCTGCTGGTGCGGATGGATGACACCGGCTGTTATCTGATAGAACGGGCGGCAGCCGTGTAGGGCTTTGGCGCCCGCAGCATGCGCTTCGGCGGCGAGCTCCTGGTCTCTTCGCTGCCGAGAATTATTCGACTGCTGGGCATCATCGGCACCGTTGCGATGTTGCTGGTTGGGGGAGGGATGTTTGTCCACAACATCGAAGCAGTCCACCACGCTTTGGCAGCCCTGCCCTCTCTGGCCGCTGACCTGGCGGCCGGATTGATCGTCGGGGCAATGTTGCTGGTGATGATGCACTTAGCAAAGGCAACGAGATTGGCCAGTGGTGGACGCCCTCTGATTTAGAGAGTTAGCGTCTGCTCTTTGAAGGAGATGGTTTTAAGACAATAAATCAAACGGCCCCTTTTCCCCTGATAAGAAGGGTATTATTTGACAAATTAATTAATGTCAGCTACGAAGATGGACAAGGATAATCGAACCTGCTTAAATATCCATTAGGAGAAGACATTATGAGATTTTCTCAGAAGATCATTGTATTCCTGTTTACCTTCCTGTTCATCCATACCGTTGCTGCAGCGGAAACGATGTATGTCTCCGACCAGCTGCTCATCACCTTCCGCCAGGGCAAGAGTACAGAGCACAAAATATTAAAAACCCTTAAAACAGGGATGCCTCTGGAGATTCTGGAAAGGGAAGAGGGGGACAACTATGTAAAAGTAAAGCTGCAAAGCGGAGAAGAAGGATATGTTTTGAGCCAATATCTCACTAATGAGACACCCAAGTCCATCCTCATCTCTCGTCTGGAAAAACAGCTTGAAAAGATTCGGGAACAATTAGCCCAAGCCAATGCAAAACGGGCTGAGACCTCCCAGCAGCTTAATGCGGTTCAGGAGCAACAAACCCTGAAAGAAGGCGAGCTTACCGGAAGCATCAACGAACTCAATCTGGTCCTGGCAGAAACCAAGAAAGACCTGCAGGCAGCCACGGTAAAATATAACACCCTTGTGGAAAATTCCGGAAAGGTAGTAGAAATTACCACTGACCGTGACCGACTGAAAAAGACCAATGAAAAGCTTTCCTCAAAAGTCCAGTCACTGACTGCGGAGAATTCCGAACTTTTACGCACCGGCATGATCAAGTGGTTTCTGGCAGGGGGCGGAGTATTGTTCTTTGGCTGGATAATCGGGAGGATTTCCCGGAAAAAAAGAAGCCGGTTTTAAGCGGGTATCTGCAATTATCTAGAACTCTATAATGACGTTTTTTGTCTTTAAAACGTCATTATAGAGCATCAAAAGGCCTGGTTTCATTGATGATTCTTATGATTTTGGCCAGTTAGCGTAGCCCGACCCCAGAGCGGTTCTTGAAATAAGAAAGAATATCGTACCCGAGATAGCGGAGATAATTGACCAGGAGAAGCGCAGCAGTAGCTTCATCCAGGTTGCCGACCACCGGGATATTGTCAGGGATCAGTTCAATAAACCCGGCCCCTATATTCAGCAGGTAGAGAAGGGAAATTATCCCCGTAAGGTGGCTAAAAAATTTGTTCAAGTTTTGGTACCCTCCAAGTCTTTCCTATTCCTTCATTTATAATTATACATTTGTTACATTAATCATTCTTAATTTATCCCCCCAAAGGGTTCTGTTCAATCCCCCTTTGAGGGGTTATAAGTCTCATAACACCAGACAAGCCGGCTATTCGACTAAATTCTTAATTTTTAATTTAATTGGGGATTGGCCCCAATTTTTTTGTAGGAAACTGAAAAGGAGTATGACAATGGCTAAAGCTAAAAAGGCTAAAAAGAAAAACCCCGAATACAAACTCATCGAGAAGCGAAGCAAACGCTGGGCCGTTCTCGGCACGGACGGCGAGTACATCAACGGCGAAGAGAAGGTGAAGATCCTGGTCAAGGAAGGCAAGATCAAGGTTGAGCTGCCCAAGAAGAAAGAAGAGGCTGCTGAAGAAGTAGCAGCCGAGGAGGCTCCTGCAGAGGAGGCCGCCGAGTAAACACCTCTGTCCGAATCTGTTTTTCCAAAAGCTCTTATCTTATGAACGATAAGGGCTTTTTTTGTGGCAAGATCCTCGGTTGACCGGGGTAGGAAACAAACGCTATTTTGCCGTTTTTGGCATCAAAAACATCAATATAGGCCAAGAAAAGACCTGCTACAGACAATCATCTCGAATGATTTCAGCCAGTTAGCATGGCCCGACCCCGATCCAAGCCGATCCCAGGATCCTCCAAAGTTGCTGGCTGAGGTAACAAGAGGGGTTCAATTCAAGGATGGAGAACGAATTGATCCTATAATGCGAACTCAACAGGGCTGCCATTTAAACATGATTTTTTTCAAACACCAGAATTGACCATAACTCCAGTTAGTGTGTCCCGACCCCGTGTCACCGTGTCGTGCCTTTTTTTACTCGAGGTAATTTTTAAGCGACCTTGACAGCTTGTATCTTGCGGGATACAATGCTGCTATGAGATACGAACTCCGAGGCACAAAACAATACAACAAATGGTTTGCCAAACTAAAATCCTCTTCGATAAAGGTAAGAGTCTTGGCCAGGCTCGACCGGATCGAAAACGGCAACTTCGGAGATTTTAAACAAATCGGCTCTGGCCTGTTTGAGCTACGTTTCTTTTTTGGCTCTTGTCTGCGGATTTACTACACCGTTCAGAATGGCCGGGTAGTCTTTTTGCTGGCGGGCGGTGATAAATCTACCCAAACCAAAGATATTGAAAAGGCCACTCAGCTTTTATGCGAACTGGAGGATTGACCTATGACTCTTGAAACAAAACTTATTGACATTGCCGAACACCTAAACACCCCTGAAGAGATTCGCGGCTTTCTCCAAGAAGTTGCCGCAACCGGAGACGAAGCGGATTTCATCCATGCGCTGAACACTGCTGCAAGAGCAATGGGCATGACAGAGGTGGCCCACAAAGCCGGTGTTACCCGCGCAAGCCTTTACAAGTCCCTCGCTGAAAACGGCAACCCCAAGTTCTCTACAATCAGCAAAGTCACTAAGGCTCTTGGCTGCAAACTGGCTGTTGTGTAGTCGGCAATTAAAGTACGTAGTTCCAGCATTTCCAACAAGGTCAGTTTGCCAGACCTGTACTTTACAGTGGTGGAGCCTCTTAATCAAAAAGCCAACGGCAGATCTGATAATCATCTAAAAGGCACCTCCCTCAGGGCGTCAGGGGATAGACCTCTGCTACACTGAGAAGAAAGAGACCAATCTTTCAAAACGGAGGTGCCTGATGAAACTATACGCTGGAATCGATTTACATTCAAACAACAGTTATTTGGCAATTAGCGATGAAGAGGACAAGCGCCATTACAAGAAGCGTTTACCCAACCAGTCTGATGTCATTCTGGCG
>JBDLJC010000008.1:0-84458 GCA_039714535.1 Thermodesulfobacteriota bacterium
TTGGGGGCACCAAATATTACCACGAAATGCCATGAAGCTCAATTATTTCAATGTGTTACAGTGTGATTGTCCTGCTTGTTACTTTTGCAAAAGGCTCAACAGTATGGAATACAGAATATTTTCCAATATACTTATTAGGTATATTCTGTATAGCACCATATTTACGGATTCCGTATTAGGTAAACTTAACTTCAGGTGAAATTTTGACAGAAGCTGAACACCAAACCATTTATCTGGCTGATTACCGGATGCCGGACTATCTGGTCAGCCGAACCGAACTGACTATTGAACTTAATGATGCCACCACCCTGGTCAAATCCAGGCTGACGATCAGCGCCAATTATGATAGGGAGCAAGGGGGGCGGCCCCTGATCCTCGACGGTCAGGAGTTGACCCTCAAAAGTATCCGCTTGAATGGGGAACCCCTTGCTGCTGACCTGTATCAGGTTGACGAGAAACATCTGACCATTACGGCCCCGCCTCCGGAGATGATCCTGGAAATAGAGAACATCATTCACCCCGATCAGAACACAGCCCTGGAAGGCTTATACAAGTCGGGCGACAAGCTCTGTACCCAGTGTGAAGCGGAGGGCTTTCGGCGGATTACCTGGTTTGCTGACCGGCCGGATGTATTGAGCCGCTTCGAGGTGACCCTGGTCGGTGATCCGGAGAAGTACCCGGTCATGCTGGCCAACGGTAACCGGATTGACAGCGGTCATCTCGATGACGGGCACCACTGGGTTAAATGGCAGGATCCGTTTCCCAAGCCTGGTTATCTTTTCGCGATGGTGGCAGGGCGACTGTCCCTGGTTGAGGATTTTTATACCACCGGCTCCGGTCGCCGGATCGCCCTGCAATTTTTCGTGGAACCACATAATCTGGATCGTTGCGGCCATGCCCTGGAATCACTGAAAAAGGCGATGGCCTGGGATGAAGAGACCTACGGCCTTGAGTACGATCTGGACCAGTATATGGTGGTGGCGGTCGATGATTTCAATATGGGCGCCATGGAGAACAAAGGTCTTAACGTTTTCAACTCCAAGTATGTCCTGGCCACTCCGGCCACTGCAACCGATACGGACTACGAAAATATCGAGGCGGTCATCGGCCATGAATATTTTCACAACTGGACCGGCAATCGGGTGACCTGTCGTGACTGGTTTCAACTGAGCCTCAAGGAAGGACTGACCGTTTTTCGGGACCAGGAATTCTCGGCCGACATGACCTCGCGGCCGGTCAAGAGAATCAGCGATGTAACGGTTCTGCGCAGCCATCAGTTTCCCGAGGATAAGGGGCCGATGGCCCATCCGGTCCGGACTGACTCATATATTGAGATCAATAATTTCTATACTATTACCGTTTATGAAAAGGGGGCGGAGTTGGTTCGGATGATCCATACCCTGCTCGGGCAGGATGGTTTCCGGCGAGGGTTGCAGCTCTATTTGGAAAAGCATGACGGTGAGGCCGCCACCGTGGAGGATTTTGTTGGCGCCATGGCCGAGGCGGGTGGCCGGGAGCTTACTCAGTTTATGAACTGGTACCGCCAGGCCGGGACTCCAGTGGTAAAGGTAAGTGGGGAGTATGATCGGGCCAACCAGACCTTTACCCTGACCTTCCGGCAGAGTTGTCCGGCTACCCCCGGCCAGACCGATAAGGAGCCTTTCCTTATTCCGGTCAGCATCGGCCTTTTGGGTAGTGATGGTCGCCAGTTGCCGCTTAATATGGTTGGCGGGCATGGCGATGATGGGGAGTTCTCGAAACTTCTGGAGTTACGGGCTGAGGAAGAGAGTTTTACCTTCACGGATATTACTGGACCACCGACGCCTTCGCTGCTGCGTGGATTTTCGGCTCCGGTCAAACTTGAATATGATTATAGTGATGCTGAATTGGGTCTGCTCGTTGGCCACGACAGTGATTCATTCTGCCGTTGGGAAGCGGCCCAGATTCTGGCGGTCCGCAAGATCGGTCTGCTGATCGATGATTATCTGAGTGGTTTGGAGATGATAGCCGATCAGGAATTCATCGAGATATACCGCGCAGTTCTGGCTGACCGGGCCAGTCTTGATCCTGCCTATCTGGCCCAGCTCCTGACCCTGCCTTCGGAAGGTTATCTGGCCGAGTTTTGTGAGGTGATCGAGGCTGAAGCCATCCATGGGGTCCGGGAGTTTGTCCGGCGGAATCTGGCGGCAGCCTTGCGGGATGATTTAAAGGCCTGTTTTACCGAGAACCGGCAGAGCGAACCGTATCGGTATGATCCTGCCTTGGCCGGGCGTCGCGCCTTGAAAAACATCTGCCTGTCTTATCTGGTGGTCACCGGAGACCGGGAAGCAGAGGAGCTTTGCCTGGAGCAGTATCATCAAGCCGATAATATGACCGATGAATTTTCTTCCCTAAGGAATCTGGTCCATGGTGGTTCGGCGGAGAGCGCTGCCGTGTTAAGCAGTTTTGAGAAAAAATGGCAGAAAGACCCGCTGGTCATGGATAAGTGGCTGGCTGTCCAGGCCACCGTGCCCAAGCCGGAGACTTTGGCAATGGTCAAGGAGCTGATGAATCACCCGGCCTTTGTTTTCAAAAACCCCAACCGGGTCCGGGCCTTGCTCGGTTCTTTCGCGATGGGCAATCCTGTGGCGTTCAATCAGAGCGACGGCTCCGGCTATGAATTTATGGCCGGGCAGATTATCGCCTTAGACCGGCTTAATCCCCAGACTGCCGCCCGAATCGCCGGTTGTTTCGGGCGCTGGCGCCGCTTTAATGAGGCGCGGCAGGATTTGGCCAAAGCCCAGTTGCAAAGAATCATCCAGACCGAGAAGATCTCCAGCGATCTTTATGAGGTGGTTTCCCGAACTCTGGGTAAACAATCTTAATGATGGTATTTGCGGAGTAATCCTCTCTGGTCCCAAGGAATAGAACTTATGGAAATTTGGAAAAGCAGTCGATTTATTGAAAGCACCGCCAGAGAGATTGCCGCGCAAACCCAATCAAGAACCCAGGTTCTTAAAGTACCCTATAAAAGCCAGGTGTCATTGTGGCCGGTGGATGATGGTGAGCTGTTAATTACGGTCTTGAAGGGAGTGGGTACTCTCAAAACAGGAATGGCGGAAAATGAGATCGAAGCCGGAGACCAAGTTCTTCTAGTCGAGGGGGACGAATTTGCCTTGGTCCCGGCCAATCCGGATATTTCCTTTGTTGTCCAGATGTATTGGTCGCCGGTAAGTATCGGGATTGGGGAATAATACTTAAAAAGGGCCTTACTGATTAAGCAAGGACTTTTCTCTGTTTTTATGCTGCGGGTCTTCGAGCTAAAGCAGGGGGCTGCTCACTGACCGGCAAGCGCTTGTTTGCGCTTGAGAACAATGAATGTGGCCAGACCGCATAGTGATGATAAAACCAGCATGGTCGGCAGCAAGCCGATGGTTAACGACAGCCAAGACATTGCCACCAGCGGCAGCAAACTCCAACGCACCAGAAAACGGCAGAAATTGTGGTTAGCGATATACTTGGCTATGGGTGGGGAGTACTCATAGTACATATCAAGGAAAGCCCGGCCCGGCTGATTGATGGCCAGGTATTGGTCGCGGAATTTACGGAGTAAACTAACCTGTGGATCAAGCAAAGAGCCATAGGCGGCGGTGGCGATGAAACAACCGCTGTAATCTTCGCGGACGGTTTGGGCCGTGGCCTCATTGGAGTAATTTGTGTGACCTGTAACGTCGTAGGTGATGTTGTAGGCTCTGACCCGGTAATAATAGCTGGCATAAAAATCGAGGTTTTTATCGCTATAGGTGATTTCATTAGCTCCGACTTTTGCTATCTCAACATAGCCGCCGCCGATATATTTTTTCCTTTCTATTTTATAGCCTGTTTCAGAAACAGCATTGTCGGTCCATTTTAAATCAATACCTGTCTCGCCATTCAAATCTGCGGTGAGATCTGAAGGAGGAAGCTCCGGGGACAAGAACTTGCCGAGACCCACCGGCGAGGCTCCGACGCTAAAGGTGTTCAACAAACCTGAGGTGTTCTCACTTAAGGTGTCTTTTCCAGTTGCAATAAATTTCACCAGGCTGAGTGTATTATCAATAACGTAAACAAAACTGCCATAGGGATGCATCGCAATACCCCATGGAGAACCTGACGTACTCGGTGGATCAGTAACGAGTGTGAGCGGGATGGGGGGGGCTGCGGAGGAAGTAAGAATGCTTATTTTCGAGACAGAATCGTCTAGTTTATTTGTGACATAGGCAAAAAGGCTGTCATTTGTTATAGCAACACCGAAAGGAGAGTAGGTTAAAACAAATGGTTCCACAGGGGGCGCTATATCTATGGTGGCGCTGACCTCATTAGTTGCGGTGGTTATCAGGGATACCGTGTCATCGCCACTGTTTGCTACTACTACGTAAAGGCCGGAAGGTGTGACTGCAATACCTTTAGGTTTGCTCCCGATTTTGAGTTCAATCGGGGTGACGTCGTTGAAATCAGCCGTGTTAATCATGAGTATTTTGTCTACTTCAGTGTCTGCAGTTGTATCTGTTACGTAAATAAAATTTCCGTCCGGACTGACGGCAACTCCGAAAAGGCTGGTACCAACATTATAGGGTGCGACACCGTTGTCAGTGGTATTCAGGACTGCCAGGGAGCCATTTTCTTGGGCAATATAGACAAAAAGACCGTCGGGACTTACTGCTACCCCGACCGGGTTTGCGCCGATAGTATGTTTTATGATTTCAAGTCCGGTCTGGGTTTCAATCTGTGATAAGGTCCCGGCAGCTTTGTTGGTCACATAGACGTAGTCTCCGGCGGGTGCGGTAGCGACCCCGTAAGGATTGGTGCCGACGAGTATTGGTGTTGGGTCGGTTGTTCCATCTTCAGTATTTATGACGGATAAATTACTGTCAGCGCTGTTCGGAATATAGCCATAGACAACGGCATAACATCTTCCGGAGAAGGTTGTGATGGATAAAAAAGTCAAAATTACAATAAATGAGCTTGATCTAAGTCGCATTTGGTCTACTTAACCTTCTTTGAATTTGTAGTATTGCCATTTTAATATTGCACCGGGCCGGCTGATTGCCAAGGACGGCAATGTAACTTAAGATGCCCTGGTTTGTCAAAAGCATAAAGGTGCTATCCCATGACGTGGATGAATGACATATCCACAATTTCAGCTAAGCGTTAAAGTTGAAGAATTGGAATACAGAAAAATAAGCCCTATCAAGATTATCTCAGTTGCAGCATTTAGGATGCTTATTGGTTCTGCAAGGCTTCCTCCATCTCTTCCATTCGTTTGTCGCCAAGACCCTGGGTTAATCGGGCTTTATCGAGCGGAGTCTTGATTCTTTTAACTATGGCATCGGCATTTCTCTGGTTGATCTGATCGATCTTGCTGGGGACCTTCTCGGTAATGCTCTCTTCATCTTTGCTGCAGGCGGTGCACAGCAGGGTGGCGAGCAGTATTGCCAGTATTGTTCCAGTTGCCTTTTTCATGGATTTCCCCTTCTCGTAAAGATTGTTAATTAACTTTATTGTCGGTTTTCGGCATTGGCTGGGTCTTCCAGCGTTTATGCATCCAGACCCACTGTTCCGGGTAGCGACGGATCATGGCCTCGTAGGCATCGGAAATTTTCTGGGTGTTAACGATGATATCGTTTTCCTTATCATCTGTTTTGACCAGTTCCAGCGGCGGCTGGCACTCAAGATGATAGCTGAAGTCATCCTTCAGGTACATAAAGGCCGGAACTATCGGTACACCCAGACGCCGGGCCAGGACCGCCGGGCCGGTGGGGGTGTGGGCCGGTTTGTTGAAGAAATTGACGAAAATCCCCTGGGATTTGGTGTCCTGATCGATGAGCATGCCGACCGCTTCGCCTTTTTTCAAGGTCCTTATGATCTCTCTGGTACTCTTGCCCCTGGAGATGGTGCTGTTGCCGGAGCATTTTCTGATTTCAAGCAGGATTTGATCGAGCCGGGGGTCGAATAGGGCGGTGCCGATTACCTTCATTGGGTAGCCATTCTGCGCCATCCAGGCGCCCAGTAACTCAAAATTACCGAAATGGCAGGTTGTAAGAATCACTCCTTTGCCGACCTTGAAAGCCTGGGCTAAATGTTCGGTTCCTGCGGTAGAGACAAGTTTATTAACGTCGGAGCGGATAATAATCGGCATGCGGATCACATCAACGAAAACGGTGGCAAAGTGGATAAAGACCGCCCGGGCCAGCGTTTTGATTTCCTGTTGACTTTTTTCCTCCCCGTAAACCCTGGCAAGATGGCCTATTGCCCTCTGGCGGGGCGCGTGGGCAAACGGAAAGGCGAGGCGGGCCAGTAAGCGCATTGCCATGAGAGCTGGGCGGCGGGGCATCAGGCGCAATAATTTAATGAAGGACAGGGCCAGCAGATAAAAAAAGTCGTCCCGTAATTTTTTACGTAATGGTCTGTTCATAATAATTATTATTTGATCTTTTATCTCAGGCGAATATGAGCTAGAATCCTAAGCTGTCTTGGCTGGTTATGTAACCTCTTTTTATAGCATATGACCATAGCTTATTCGCCCCTATTAATAAAAAAAATCCGGAGCGGCCCAGCGCATTGGCTACTACTATCGGTATAAATATACAAACTACAGCTGTTTCCCGCCCGGATCGGTCCCTTTATGCTGTTTTCTTTGCAGATGCGTTTTTCTCTCTGACCGCTTTATTTCCCAGTCTCGATTTAGCCATGATAGTTCTTGTCGATGGATCCGGACCAGTCGCTCAAGGTTAAAGATAAATGATCCCGCAATTTCAATACGATTATATAAACCAAGATCTGCCCGGAGATGATATCCTGGCGGTTATCGGCAACTTACCGAAAAGATGGGGCCGGATGGACAGGATAAGCCGTCTGGCCGTGGTTGAAGTGGGTCGGATTCTGTTGGCTTATGGCTTACGGGCCAGGGGCGGCGAACCGTCTGCCTGTCGAGGCCGGGGCGGGCTGGTCGGTTTAACCCGCTGCGGGTCCCTGACTACGGATCTTGCCTATGCCGATACCCTTAAACAGGGGTTTGAGGTGGCAAGCCCTACTCTTTTCAGTTATACTCTGGCCAATATTGCCCTTGCTGAAGCGGCCAGTCATTATGGCCTTACCGGCCCGGTTTATTCGGTTTTCACGGATGATCCCGGTTCGGGTGATGAGGCTGAAGCGAAACGTTGGCTCGACTGTGACGATTCCCTTGATTTTATGATAGTTGGTGAGCTGGATGTGTATCCTGACCCTCTGGTGAGTAGCCTAGGGGAAGGGGAACAAGCCCAAAAGCCGGATAACGAGATTATATCCGTTAATTTTAGAATAGTGAGTTAGAAAATGCCCAAGATTACAATTGTTTACCCCCAGTGGCCCAAAATACCGGAGCAGACGGAATTTCATCTCCCGCCCCACGGGCCAGTCTGTCTGGCGGCGGCTATTCCAGCAGAGTACGAAGTAACATTTATCGATGAGAATGTCGATCGACTCAATCTTGACCGGGACACCGATGTGGTCTTGCTGTCGATGATGCTCTCCTGTCAGTTGCATCGCGGGCTTGAGATTGCCACGGCCTACCGCAAGAAGGGGATTAAGGTTATCGCCGGCGGCATCAGCGCCATGCTCCACGCCGAAGAGGTGGCAACATGGGTGGATAGCATCTTCTTGGGCGAAGTGGAAGATGGTCGTTTGGCCGGGGTTCTTGACGACTGGCAACAGGGCGCGTTGAAGGCCAAATATGATTATTTTCATGACTTTCCCCCGATTGAATCGGTTGGCCCGGCCCGGCGCGAGATTTTAAACCGGGAGCGTTATACCTATCGGGGGGTGCCGATGGTCGACCTGGTCCACGCCTCGCGGGGTTGCCGTTTCAACTGTTTTCCATGTGCGACGGCCTATCTTGGCGGGCGCCAGTTCCGGCCCCGGCCCATTCAACAGGTGGTTGATGAAATTGCGGCCATTGATAATAATCGGTTGTTTCTGGTCGATAACTCGTTGGCCCAGGATCGGGATTGGATCATGGAGCTGTTTGAGGCGATGATCCCGCTCAAAAAGAAATTTGTCTGTCATCCCATTCTGGATGAAGACGAGGTGGTGGCTAAGGCGGCTGAGGCGGGTTGCTGGTATGTATATCAGGCCGTTTTCGATACCTCCGATGTGATTCGCGACCGGGTTAAACGTCTAAAAGATCATGGGATTGGGGTCGAGGCGGCTGTACTGTTGGGTCCTGATAACCAGGATGTCGATTATATCAAAAAACTGGTCGATTTCCTCCTTGAAATAGAGATGGACATGGCCGAATTTTCGATCCTGACGCCTTTCCCCCACGCCCCTGTTACCGCCCAGTTTGAAAAGGCCGGGCGGATACTGCACAAGGACTGGAGCCGTTACACCACAGCCGAGGTTGTTTTTCAACCAAAGAATATGACTCCCGAAGAGCTGCAGGAGATGTACCATTACGCCTGGGATAATTTCTATAAAGACATCTCGCAATCCCAGCGCATGGGCCGTCTTTTTCAGAAGGTGGTTAAGAGGGAAATGGATGATGGCACCTATAAGTCCCCGCCGCGACTGACTTCTACCCGGAGGAATTGGGAGCTTGACAAAGGGGCTGCCTGATGATGGGTTTTGATTGCCTGCTGGTTTCCACCAATCAGGTGGTCACCCCTTTTCCGGTTTATCCGCTGGGTGTGGCCCATCTGCTCGGTGCCCTTGAAGAAGCGGGCTACCAGGCCAGTCATTATGATATTCTGGCCCACGATGGTCTGGCCGATCTTGCTGATGTCTTGCAGGGCCGTGAATTTGGCCTGATTGGCCTGTCTATCCGTAATCTGGATTCTGTTGACAGTACTGCTCCCGAAGCCTTTATGGATGGGGTGATCGAGACCGTTGCTTTTATCCGGCAGTACAGCAAGGCGCCGCTGGTTCTCGGTGGTCCGGCCTTTTCAATCATGCCCGAGACCATTATGGACCTGCTGAAAGCCGATTATGGTGTGGTCGGTGAAGGCGAAAAAATGTTGCCGTGGCTGGCGGCAGAACTTGAGGCCGGTAGAACTCCTCCCGAGAAAATCCTGCGCGCCAAACCCTCTGAAACCGTATGGCATAAGGTCGTTTATGATCAGGAGATCGCCGACCATTATCTGGCCTGGGGCGGGATGCTGAATATTCAGACCAAACGTGGTTGCCCCTATCGTTGTAGTTATTGCTCTTATCCGGTTCTTGAGGGAAAAACCTATCGGGCCAGGGATCCGGAGGAGGTGGCCGCTGAAGTGATGCGGGTTGGCACGGAGTATGGCGCCAAGTGTATATTTTTTACTGATTCGGTCTTTAACGATGTGCAGAGGCATTATCTGGAGGTCGCTGAGGCTCTGGTTCGGGCCGGCAATAAAACCCCCTGGTGTGGCTATTTCCGGCCCCAGAACCTGACTTCTGAGGCCCTGGCCTTGATGAAAAGATCCGGACTCAGTGCCATGGAACTGGGCACCGATGCCGCCTGCGATACAACTCTGGCCGGATTGCAGAAGGATTTTACCTTTGAAGATGTGGTCAGGGTTAATGACCTGGCGGTTGCGCAGGATGTGCCCTGTGCTCATTTTGTGATATTTGGTGGGCCCGGTGAGACCAGGGATACCCTGGCGGAAGGGCTGGCAAATATCGAAAAACTGGACAATACGGTGGTATTCGCCTTTAGCGGCATCAGGGTCTTGCCGGGAACGGCTATGCATCAACGGGCCATCGATGACGGGGTGATGGCTGCGGACCATCCTCTGCTTGAACCGTTCTTTTATTTTTCTCCCCATATTGAGCAACAGGAAATAGATAGAACCATCAGGGAGGCTTGGCGGGGCAGACTTGATCGGATATATCCATCATCTGAGATGCAGGAAAGGGTAACGCGTCTGCACAGCAAGGGATATGTCGGGCCGCTATGGGAAAAGATTCTCAAAAGAAACCATTCGTGAGGGGTGGAGGCTGGAGGGGCTAGGACTAAACGTTCACGGTGCAATTGGTAAAAATTTCGTCGCTCTCTTGCGTATGGCTAAGAAGTGAAAGATCCGAGCAGTCAACTATTGCAAACAAAAAGATATGAAGATTTTCTTTTTGATTTTAGTTACTGCAGTTTGAGTTATTAATTCCCTTGAAGTCTCCAGTTTTCTGAATCCTTAAACCTTAAGCCTTCAACCTTAATAAAAAAATATATGGGTCTTGATAATTCGAAGATATTGCTGGTAATTCCCCTTTTTAATCATGGAAAAACCGTAAAATCAGTGGTCGAAAAGGCGTTGGCGGCGGGTTGGCCGGTGTTGGTGGTTGACGATGGCAGTTCCGATGGCGGGGCCGAGCGGGTTACCGATATGGATTGCCAGGTTATTCGTCTGGCGCAAAATATGGGTAAAGGTGCTGCCATTCTGGCCGGGGCCGAAT
Organism: Thermodesulfobacteriota bacterium; assembly: GCA_039714535.1. Classification (GTDB taxonomy): domain Bacteria; phylum Desulfobacterota; class Desulfobulbia; order Desulfobulbales; family JAGXFP01; genus JAGXFP01. The sequence continues at coordinate 10,417 of JBDLJC010000008.1, forward strand.
ATGCATCGGGCCAGGGGTTTGAGGCCATCATTACCGTTGATGCCGATGGCCAGCTTGATCCGGCCGAGGCTGGGCAACTGGCCGCAGTCGCCGCCGGGCAATGGCCGGCCATTATTGTCGGGACCCGGCGGATGGATAAGGATAATGCCCCAGGTGCCAGTCTGTTCGGGCGGGCTTTTTCCAATTTCTGGATCAGGCTTGAGTGCGGTCGGGAATTGCCGGACACCCAGAGTGGTTATCGGTTATATCCGGTTAAAGAACTGCTTGCCTTGGAGACAAGTTGTCGGCGTTATGATTTCGAAGTCGAGATTCTTACCCGTTCGGCCTGGGCCGGATTGCCGATCCTTTCGGTTGAAGTTTCAGTCCATTATCCAACTGCCAGTGAACGTGAATCACATTTTCATCAGCTTAAAGATAATTTCCGCTTGACCTGCCTCCATACCCGTTTGGTGTGTCGGGCCTTATTGCCATGGTCCCACAAGCGTTTGTTTGCCAAGGATCCGGAGAAAATTGTTGAGGAACGCCAAGAACGGTTATCGCTTCTCCATCCGGTTCACTTCGTAAAAAGACTGTGTCGAGAACATAGTTCCGCTCTGCAATTGGCTTCAGCGGCCTGGATGGGGATCTTTCTGGGGGCGTTGCCGTTAATCGCCTGTCATACCGTGGTTATGCTCTATGTATGCCATCGTCTTCATCTCAATAAATTGACGGCAGTAACTGCAAGCCAGCTCTGTATGCCACCTCTGGTGCCGATACTCTGTATTCAGACTGGTTATTTTATGCGGCATGGCAGTCTACTGCTTGATATCAACTGGGAGACTATGGTTGTCCAGGGGCATTATCGACTATGGGAATGGCTGTTGGGTTCATTATTACTGGGACCGGTAATGGGTTTTGTGGTCGGTGGTCTGTTGTATATATCGATAAAAAATTTACGATCAGGCCGTGATGAAGCCTGCGAAACCTTGGAGAAAAGGTGAGTTCTAAACGGCGCCCTTTTTTGCGTTTTCTTGAGGCATTGGGGCACAATATATTTTACGCAATTCTGTTGATTTTCGGTCAGAGCGGGGCTTATCTGCTGTTGAAGCCGGTGATTTTAATCTATCTGGTCTTCAGCAGAAAAATCCATCGTAATGTCGCTTATTACATGGAGCGTCGCTTCCCTGAACATGGACCGGTGCAGTTGTGGTTTGACGCCTATCGACTGGTCTATTCCTTCGGGCAGGTTCTGGTTGATCGGGGTTGGCTGGGCTTGCGTCCGGGGGCGCGCCTCAATGGGGAGTTGCTTGGTAATGATGAGTTACAGAAACTGGTCGGCAAGGGCAAGGGGCTGGTGCTGCTTGTTGCCCATGTCGGTAATTGGCAGACGGCTTTTGCCCACATCTGTGGCTTGAAGGTGCCGGTAAATTCATTGATGCAATATGAAGAGGAAGCAGTTGCCAAACATTATTTTGATCTGCGTGGTGGCCCCATGCCGTTTAAAATAATTAATACCGATGGTTTTATGGGAGGAATGATTGAATCCACGGCTGCCCTGCAGAGGGGAGAGATCGTGACGATTATGGGTGATCGGTATGCGGGGGGGCCTTCTGCCGAGGTAACATTTCTGGGCGATAAGGTGCGCTTCCCGTCTGCTGCCTATAGTCTGGCGGCTGCAACCGGGGCGCCGGTGGCCATCCTGTTGGCAGCCAAGACCGGACGGCGGAATTATACCATGAAATTATGGGATGTCTTTTACCCGGAGACCGGTGAGCGTCATAATCGGCAAGAGGATGTGATTCGCTGGACCGGCCGCTTTGCGAAATCCCTGGAGGAGTACGTTGTGCAGTATCCCTACCAGTGGTATAATTTTTTTGATTTCTGGCGGCAGTGAACTGAAACCATATTAAGTTAGCGGATATAATTTATAAGGTCACTTGTTAGTCATACGAATTTGATTTAAACCAGATAATAGTTTTGGAAATTAGACCAAAAAGGTGTTGCAATAATTTGGATGCCATCAAGAGCTACGGAGAAAAAAGGTAAATGCAAGAATTAAAAGAGCAGATTAAGGAAATGGTTGTCCGTGATTTGAAACTACAGGGCGTTGAACCAAGTGAAATTGATGATAACGCACCTCTTTTTGAAGAGGGGCTTGGCCTTGATTCATTAGATGCGGTTGAACTGGTAGTTTTGGTCCAGAAACATTTTGATGTGCAGATCGAAGATATGGATGAAGGGCAGGCTGCCTTTAAATCCATCAATACTCTGGCCGAGTTTATTGAGTCCCGGCGCACTAACTAATCGTATAAGAAGTTGGTATCTGGATAAATAATTATGGATGGCAGAATCGATAATATACCTCCCACTCTCCCGGCAGCGGTAACCGGTATGGGCTGTATGGCTGGTGGAGGCACGGATGTAAATAGCCTTTGGCATAACCTTGTTCAAGCCGCGGTAAACTGTCACCCCGTACCCGATTATCTTTTTAAGACTGTTCTTGATTATCCTGTTTTTGCCGCCCCTGCCGATTGTTTTTCCGAGCGGGCCAGATTGCTGGTGGCGGAAACAGCGCCGGAATTTAAGCAAGAGTCGGTCAGCCGCACTGTGCTGCTGACCTGTAGTGCGGTAGCCGAAGCTTTGCAGCAGGCGGGTGTCTCCTCCGATTATCTGCGTTCGGTGCGGGTTGGCATTGCTTTGGGCACCACAGTCGGTTGTACGTTCCATAACGAAGAATATTATTCGGCCTGGCGCAACGGCCTTGAACCTGATCTTGATCCGGTCCAATTTTATCTGGCTGGTAATGTGGCCTCGGCCATGCACCGGATTCTGGGGACCAGCGGGCCCTCTGCGGTAATTACCAATGCCTGTGCCTCCGGGACCGATGCGATAGGAGTGGCCCGTAACTGGCTGGCCAGCGGCCAGTGTGATATTGCCATTGCCGGTGGGGCCGATGAATTATCCCGGGTGGCCTATAACGGTTTTGTCAGCTTAATGCTGGCCGACAAGGACCCTTGTCGGCCATTTAGCAAGGACCGCAAGGGACTTAATCTTGGTGAAGGAGCCGGTGTTGTGGTGCTCGAACGACAGGAGGCATCAGCAACTCGTCAATGCCAGCCTTTAGGTTGGGTGCGGGGTTATGGTTGTGCTGCCGATGCCTGGCATCCTACCGCTCCCCATCCAGAAGGCCGGGGGCTCAAGGCAGCTCTCCGCCAGGCTCTGCGTGATTGTGGAGATGTTAAATTGTTGCCGGCATTAGTCAATGCCCATGGTACCGGCACCAAGGCCAACGATAAGGCCGAGACCTCCGCCCTGGCGGAGATATTCCCGAAAACAGAAGAGCTGGTGGTTGTTTCAACCAAGGGGATTACCGGCCATACCCTCGGCGCGGCTGGCGGCATTGAAGCTATCCTAACTCTGATGGCCTTACGGGCTGGTCAGACTCCGGGGACGGTCGGTTGTCGTGAACCAGATCCGGAATTAGCATTGATGCCGGTGATTCAGACAGAAAATCGGCAGTTGAGTGGCCGTTTGGGGATCTCCCAATCGCTGGCCTTCGGCGGCGGTAACTCCGCTCTGGTTTTGGAGGCAGCATCATGACCATTCCTGTTATTGTTTCGGCAATCGCACAGTTGCCCCGGGATTATGTGGTTCCGGATGAGCTTGGCCGTGACCTCAGAAGAGCAGACGCCTTCATCCAGATGGCAGTGATCAGTGCTTTCGCTGCAATAACCGGACTTTCTGCCGATAAGCTGCAACCTGAAGAGGTTGGGGTATTCATCGGTACCGCTTTTGGCCCATTGGAAACTAATTTCGAATCGCTGGGCTCATTGATTGACGATGGTGAGGGCCAGATCTCACCCACCCTTTTTTCCCATTCGGTCTATAACGCCGCCGCAGGCTATGTGGCGAGGCTCCTGGACATCAGAGGTCCGGCCATGACAATAACTAATTACGGCTGGCCCTTTCTTATCGCGCTGGAAGAGGCGCGTCTGGCGGTGGCTTCCGGCAGGATTGGGCGGGCGGTGGTGATTGGCGTTGAGACCTACAGCGACTTACTGGCCGATGCCTATCGTCGATTTTTTCAGGTTGAGACTGTTCCCTGGGAAAGAAGTGCGGTTGCCTGGGTCTTGGAGCCCGAGGGCGCGGCCAAAGGTTTTTGCTGCCTGCAGGGGATTAATCTTAAAGAGTTTGAAGTTGAACCGGCTGATTTACTTACCAGGCGGGGGGAGACCATGACTGGCTGCGGGACGGTGGCGGAACTACCTCGTCAGCCGATGGCTTATGTGGCAGCTTTGAGCAAGGCTGTTATGTCGTATGATAAATTGCCCCAGCGGTGTAACTGCTGTTCGATCGAGGCCTCCTTCGGGTTGGCTGAGATCAATCTGGCCAGATAAGGCTGAGGACCATTTTATTTCGGGGCGAGAGGAAAATGAAAAAAACTGTTGCAGTCTTTGCGGTTATTATCTGTTCGTTTTTTACCTGGACGGTCAGAGCCGAAGCCAAGGGAGCTTTGCCGGCCGATGCCGCAGTGTTGCTTGAGATGGAAGGTCAATCTTACTATCTGGCTCACAACCTCCATGGCGATAGAGCCCAGAGGAAAGTCTATTCGGCAAATTATCAACTCTCGGGGGGGCTGATCCCCTGGGGGTCGAAAATACAAATCATTAAGATTCAACGAAATTATTTGTCATTCAGGGATGAGAACACTGGTTTGACCTGGAATTATTGGTTTTCCGGGAGAACCAGAAGGGCGGTTACTTTAAAAGATCATCTTGCTCGTGTTTTTGTCAAAGATATTGAGCTGTTGCGGGGACAGGTGGCAGGCCTTTCCGAATTGGACCAGGATGGAATCTATGAGGGTCGAGCTCTGGTGGGGATGAGCAGAGCAGGGGTTCTTATTGCCAACGGCTACCCTCCGGAGTTCGCTAACAGCAAAGATCTCATGACGGCTCACGACTGGCATTATTGGCTGAGCCGGTTTAACAAGATAAAGCTTAGTTTCAATCGGCAGGGGTATATTGCAAGGATAATTGACTGATGCGCACTTTCCCCTTATTCACCGCCAAAAAATACTCACATATAAGGGGAACGATGTTGCATTGGCACCATTCGCATTTGACGGTGGGGCAGGACCTTTTTGATCTTATTGACAAATGTTGGATATCTTGACAATAATCAGGCTCGGTAGTTTAAATCGATGGCTTTTCGGGGGAGGATAGAGTGAAGAGAATAATTTTAGCAGCAATTGCCATAACCATTTTGTTGGCTATGCCGGTTTTTGCTACCGGTCCGGAAGGGGATATCTCTGTCGAGGCTGAGGGGTATGGCAACTCAAAAAACGATGCCCTTCTCCAGGCCAAACGTGAGGCGGTCAGCAGTGGCATCGGCACCTTTCTTATTTCCGAGACCGAAGTGAAAAATTTCATGCTGCAGAAGGACATGATCTTGACCAGGACCATTGGAGCGGTGAAAAGCTATAAGGTTCTTGCTGAGTCCCAGGAAGGGGATTCCTTCCAGGTTAAAATAAGTGCGGTAGTTTCAATGGCCAGTATCAAGCAGGATCTGGTGGCTTTGAAAATCCTCCTGGAATCTATGGATAAACCACGGATGATGGTGTTGATCTCCGAAGAGAACGGTAATACGGCGGAAACAGCGATTCTCGATTTTCTGAACGAAAAAGAATTTGAACTGGTAGATGCGGCTGCGGTGGCAGCCTTGATGGATAAAGATGAGGCCCTGATTCGCAAAGCAACCGAAGGCGATCCCGTCGCCGCCGCCCAAATTGGCGCGGCCAATGGCGCTGAATTTGTAATTGTCGGTAAGATTGTAAAGAGTGGTGCGAATAATAAACTTCTGGTCGATGTCGGCATGGTATCTGGCCAGGCTAATATTACCGCCAAGGTTATCAATTGTTCAAACGCCCGGATAATTGCTTCCAAATCAGCCAGGGGCGCGGCTGCGCATATCTCCGTTGAATCTGCTCTGGAAAAGGCTTCGGAAAAAGCGGCCCGCAAGCTGATGGACGACAAACTCTTTGAAAAGATAATTTCTTCTTTTCAGGATATGGTCAATAATGGCATGACCCTTGAGGTCACGGTAACCAATGTCCCGGATTACAAGACCCAGAAGGCAGTTCAGAACTTGATTAAGGGTTTTGAGGTCAGTTCGGTTAGTAAGAGGGGTTTTGGCGGTGGCGAATTAAAACTATCCGTAGTTTTTCGGGGTAATTCAGACGGTTTTGCTGATATTGTCGATGGCAAGACTATTATGGGCAAGAAGTTGTCAGTCATTGATCTTGCCGGTAGCCAAGTCAAGATAAAACTTAAGTAGTCTTGTTGTTAGTCTGTGTCTTTAGATAAGATTGCGGGCATAAAAATAGAAAACAGGAGATTCGTGGTGAAAAAAGTTGTTGCTCTGATAACCGGACTCATGCTGATGGTTACTCTGCCGCTGACTGCCGAAGCCGATTTCAAGAAGACCAAGATTGCCGTTCTTGATTTTCAGTTGCAGGGTGAAGGTTACGAGACCAAGGATATGGGCTCAATCGTTGCGGAGTGGTTCATTACCGCCCTGGTTAAGGAAGGACGTTTTGACGTGGTGGAACGGGCCATGCTCAAAAAGCTCCTCAAAGAACAGAAAATGGGGCTCAGCGGTATAATTGACGAGAGCAGCGCCACCCAGCTTGGTAAAATCCTCGGAGTAAAGATCATTATTTCCGGGTCGGTTATGAAATTGCAGGGGGTTCTGGAGGTTAATGCCCGGATCATCGATGTTGAGACGGCCTCGATAATTGCCGCTGAGAACGTCAAGAGCACTGCCTCTACCAGCCTGCAGAGCCTGATTGTCCAGATGTCGGACAAGATTATCAAGAACTTTCCCTTGGAAGGTTATGTCGTACATCGGCAAGGAGAATCGTTATCCATCGATCTTGGCAAGAGGACCGGAGTCAAGCCGGAGATGGAGTTCATGGTTTTTAAGGAAGGGGCCGTTATCAAGCATCCCAAGACCGGTGAGGTCCTTGACGTTGAAATGATCCAGACCGGTAAGATAAAAATCGTCAGGGTCTCAAAGAAGATTGCCAATGCGACCATTACCGAAGAGTCTTCTAAATCTTCCATTGGGGTGGGGCAGATGGTCAAGAGCATTTCCGGGCCATTGACCCCGATCACGGATGAGGTTTACGTGCCACCTACCACCAGAAGGCGGGCGTCCCGGAGGGCGCCGCTTAAAGCGGCGGATTATATCAAAAGGCTCCAGTCCAACAATCTCAAGGACAAAGTGTGGGGGGCTAAAAAGATCATCCGCAACAGGGTCACTGATCCAGTGGTCTTTGATGCCCTTGAAAAGATCTTGCTGGGAATGTATAACGAAAAGCCACGTGATCGACATCATTCAGATGCCGTAGCTTGGATGGTTAAGGCTCTGGCGGCGCCTGTCTTGCCGCAATATAAGGAAACTATCCGGAAAATAGCCAAGGAAGCCAAGAACAAAAAAATTCGTGGTTATGCGAAAAAAGCCTTAAGGGCTTATTGATATACCGGCGCTTAGTCGCTTTAATAGTTAAAAATTCCTGTTGGACCGGTGGCTTGCTTACCGCTCGGACGGGAATTTTTTTATAAAAGATCTTCTCAAGAGGGCATGATGGCAGAATCTAGAACTGTATTGATAACCGGGGCCAGTAAAGGGATTGGTGCTGCCGTCGCCTTACGCCTTGCCGGAAGTGGCCACGATATCTGGCTTAACTATCGGTCAGACCATGATGGTGCGGCTGAGATCGCCGGTCAGATTGAAGCTCTGGGTCGCAAATGTGTTTTGGTCCCCTTTGATGTGGCTGATGAAGATGCCATGAATAAGGCCCTTGAACCTCTCCTGGCTGAGGAGACGCCGTACGGGCTGGTCCATAATGCCGGGATTACCCGGGATTCCCTGTTGGCAATGATGCGTCGTGATGACTGGGATTTGGTTTTAAGTGTTCACTTGACCGGTTTTTTTCTGGTCAGTAAATTGCTGGTTAAAGCAATGATGTCGGCTCGTCGGGGGCGGATCGTTGCTATTGCCTCAACCTCAGGCGAGGCCGGGCAGGCCGGGCAGTTCAATTATTCGGCGGCCAAGGGCGGCATGATCTCGGCGGCCAAGGCTTTGGCCAGAGAGGTGGCGAAACGGAATATTCTGGTCAATGTGGTTTCGCCGGGACTTGTTGAAACGGAGATGATTGAAGGGCTGCCTCTGGATAAAATGCTTACCGCCGTTCCCCTTGGCCGGGTTGGTAAGCCTGAAGAAGTAGCGGCAGCCGTTAACTTTCTGTTGAGTGAAGAAGCCAGTTATATAACCGGACAGGTCCTCAGTGTTAACGGCGGCCTGTATATTTAATGGCAGCGCAGGCATAACTTAACTATGGTGTCACCTTAATTAGAATGGCGGCTGGATAATATTGTGCATATAAATAATACGTCTACTGATCTGCCCCGTCCCGCGATTGAACTGGTTCCCCAGCGACCGCCGATGCTGCTTGTTGATCGATTGGTTGCTCGGGATCGAGAGGCTAACTCTTCAACGGCCGAGGCCTTGGTCCCTGTTGTCGGGGTTTTTGTAGATTCGGGCGGGGGAGTTCTGCCTGAATATTTTATCGAGCTGGTCGCTCAGGCTATGGCGGCTGTTAATGGCTATGATAGTCTGGTCGATGGAGTTGATGCCGGACGGGGATTCCTGGTCGGGGTTGATGGCTTTAGCTGGCAGGGAACTGCTGAGCCTGGAGAGCTGTTAAGGGTTGAAATGGCAAAGAGTTTTGAGTTTGGCCCGGTAACCGTTATGGCCGGCAAAGTGTTAAATGAGGCCGGAGAAATCCTGGCCAGCGGGGAGATCAAGGCTTGGGAGGAAAAGTGAAACATCTTCGTCTGCCGATCTTTTTGGCGCTATTCATCTTCTGTTTCATCGTCATTGCTCTGGGATCGTTCTCAGCAGTTGCTGAAGAGAGTAGTCTCGGTCTGGACGATTTCTTGGGCCGGGTGGAAGAGAACTCCGCCTCCATAAGCTCTTTTTCGTGTGATTTCACTCAGGTCAGATATCTGACTATCTTTCCGAAGCCGGTGCAGTTTTCAGGTCGTCTGTCCTTGGCCAAGCCGGATAAGTTGCGCTGGGAGTTTGTTGAACCATTGCCCTCGGTCCTTGTTCTGAACGGCAAGAAAGGTCTCAAATGCAGTGAAGGCGGGCCGATCAGGGAATTCAACCTTGATCTCGATCCCGTTATGCGCTTGGTGGCGGGGCAATTGTGGGCCTGGACCAGCGGCACTTACCGGGACCTTAAGGATGACTTTGATTTTGAACTTCTGCCCGGGCCAGTCCTGGTTTTTTCACCGGTCACCAACGGGGCCGCTTCTTTTATCAGCAAGATCAGGGTTGTTTTCGATCCTGATCTTTTACAGCCATTATCTGTCGAGATCCGTGAGCCGGGCGGAGATCGAACCGTGATCTCTTTTTCTGGTTATCAGCGCGATGTTGATCTTCCTGCGGCCCTTTTCACTGAATGCAGATCTCGTTAGAATAGCCAGCTTGATATGACCTCCCGTTCAATTATATCTAAATTACTGTTGCTGGCCGTTACCCTGGTGGGGATTTATTTCTCCGTGCAGGTCAAGCTTGACGAAGATGCTCTGGATATGCTGCCCGGCCCGGCCCTGCAAGGTGATTTCAGGTTGTTGCAGCAATTGGGAATGATCAACCGGGTATTCATCTCATTGGAACTGGAGTCTGACCGTCCTGATGCCGAAGGCTTGGCCAGTCCGGATCTGTTGCTCAGCGCGCGATTACTTGGCGAAAATCTTGCTGCGAGCCCGTCATTCAGCGATGTTTTTTACCGACTGCCCCAAGGCTATGAATTTCACTTGGTGGCCGGGCTGAAAAAATATTTGCCGGTGCTTGCCGATAACCGCGATTTGCGCCGTTTCAAAGAGCTGATGACTCCGGAACTGTTACGGGAAAAAATCCGCCAAGACTATCTGGACCTGAACAGCCTGGCCGGTCTGGCGATGCGCCAGCAGATTCAGCAGGACCCTCTGGGATTTACCGGGGTTGTTTTGGAGAAATTAACAGCTTTGCGGGGCGGGATGCGCTTAACGATTCGTGATGGGTTTTTCGTCAGTGGCGATGGCAAACATTGCCTGCTCTGGGCGGAAAGTTCCACCCCCCTGACCAGTTCCGCTAATGCCGCCTTGCTTAGTCAGCAGATCGAAGATGCTCTGGCGGTCAGTCTTAAAGATGGGGTCAAGGCCAGGATTATCGGGCCGCTGCCCCACACCCTGGCCAACGCCAATACGATTAGAAGCGATCTTGGCAAATTGCTGCCGGTAGCGGTAATCGCCCTGGTTCTCTTCCTGTTGGTTTTTCTGAGGGATTGGCGGGCCTTATTATTGGTGGCGATGCCCTTCTTTGCGGCCCCCCCGGCAATTGCCCTGCTGGCGTTGGTGTATGGCAAGGTCAGTGCGATGGCCCTCGGCTTTGGCATTGTCCTTCTCGGCATCGGGGTTGATTTTGCCGTTCATATTTACGTGGGCTGCAGGTCAGAGCAATCCTCCGCTAGAATCTCCAAGGACCTGCGTAAATCATTAATCATGGCCTTTCTCACCACCATTACGGTCTTTGCGGTCCTGTTATTGTCAAAAGTACCGGCCCACCGGCAGATGGCCTACCTGGCTATTGTCGGCTTGTCCTGGGCTCTGCTCCTTGCCTGGCAGCTGATTCCAGGCTTAGCCGGTAAGAGGGGATGTCCTTCCGGGGTGTTTGGCGCCAGATTGTCGGGCGCCTCTGGGTTGATAAACCATGGTTGGCAACTGCGACCATTCAAATTATTGCTCTGGTTGCTCATACTGGCGGCTGGGGTGGCGTCCTGGCCCTCTTTGCATTACAACGGTGATTTGCGGACCCTTGATGTCCCCTCTGCTTCAGTTAAAAATGATGAGCGGGTTTTTCTTAAAACCTGGGGTGGCGACCAAGAACAGGCTTTTGTGGTTGCGGTTGCCCCGGAGCAGGGCAAGGTTCTGGATATTAATGATCAGGTCTACGAGATTCTGGTCAAGGAAGACCGGCTGGCTGAAGTGCAGTCACTGGCGACTTTACTCCCCGGACCCATTCGTCAGGGAAAAAATCTGTTGAGATGGCAGGCCTTCTGGCAGCAGAGGTTGACTGCCTTCAGGCCGCAGCTTGAGCAGGCCGCCATAGAAAACGGTTTTACCAGGCAGGCCTTTCAGCCTTTTATTGACTGGTTGGCAATTGAGCCCGCTTCCATGGAGCCCGGCGCTTTTCTTGACGGGCCATTGCGGCCTTTTATTAATTCACTGTTCCGGAGGGCGGTCGAACCGGAGCTTGGTTCCGGCCGGGATGAGGTTTTTCTGGTGGCGACAGTTGTTCCGGACAATAGGCAAAATTCAGATGTGCTCAAGCGGATTAATCGAGAGGTTCCCGGTGCCACCGTGCTGTCAAATAGTCGTTGGCGACAAAAGGTGGAGGCTGATCTCAAGAACGATATTCACAGGCTCTTCTCCCTTGCCGCTCTGCTGGTCATAGCGATCTGTACCTTGTTTTTTCGGCGCTTAAGACCGGTCATTGGTGTGCTGGCTCCGGTGACCTCATCTCTGGCGGCTATGGCCCTGTTTGCCGCCCTGACCGGTGGTGAGCTGAATATCATGCATGCCCTGATGGGCATCATGGTTATCGGGCTTAGTGTTGACTACGGGATCTTCATTGTCAACTCCTGTCTGAGCGGACTTGATGGCAGGGCCTTTATGGCGGTATCTATCTGCGCAATCAGCACCTTATCCGGCTTTGGGGTTTTGGGGTTTGCCACCCACCCGGCCTTGCATGCCCTGGGGGTGACGGTGCTGGTCGGTATCGGGGCCGCCTGGCCGACGGCCCTGTTCATTACCCCGCTGCTTCTGGCTCGGCCTGCAAGCAAAGAGATGGGTATCTGATGAAAAAGGTGCTGCTGCTTATAATATTACTCAGCCCGATTTATGGCTGCGGTGTTGCCTTGCAGCCCTATCCTCATTCGAGTGGATTGTTTACTGACGGCCAGACCCTGTGGCAGGCCCGCATTGGCCGAGGTGAATCCCAGCTTTTTGCCGGACTTCTGGCCCTCAATAAAAAAGGGCCGGTGCTGGAGGCAGTCCTGCTGGATAGTACCGGTATTAAACTTTTAGAGGAGAAGGTTTTGGCCTCGGGAGAGGTGGAGATTATTTCGGCCCTGCCGGCCGTCAGAAATAAAAGATTGGGGCCGTTTTTAGGTGAAGGATTGTTCCGCCTGTTTTTTGTCCCCCCAGGATTTACAGAGGAGCCGTGTCGTCGGCAAGGACTTTTTGAGCTCTGTTTTGGGAGTGAGGACGAGGAACATCTGGTTAAATTAAGACGTCTGGGTCCTTTTGTGTTGTGGAGTGGTGACTATTTCATTAATAATTATGATTCCGGGCCGATGGTGATTGGCGCCAGACTCAATGGTGGTTGGCTGACCCCTTATCTGCAACTTGAGAGAAGTGGGGGCAAGCCGGGGAAATGAAGGATATTATACAGAGAGATTGTTGGCTGCTGGGATGGGCTGACGAAGATATTATAATGACCGGTAGCTTAAGATGAATGATAACCCTGATTTCCTGCCGCTATTTGGCGAGATTGTCGATAAACAGGTTATTGACCGGGAACAGGGCACGATCTCGGCTGAGTTGCGTTGTCCCGCTGATTTCCCAGCGTTTGACGGCCACTTTCCGGGCCAACCGGTGTTGCCGGCCGTGATGCAATTGGTTGTGGTCAGGATGTTGGCTGAAGAGCTATTGCAAGTCCCCCTTGACACTGTCAAGACCGGCAAGATGAAATTCAAGGGAATGATTCTACCGGATGAGGTGGTTCAGATCCGGGTCGCTGTTGAGAAGATCGATGGTCTGTGGAACGGTGTTTTCAAACTTAGTAAATCTGAGTCGGTTGTTGCGACCGGCTCTATTTTATTCAGGCCGAGGCAAGGATAGGATGGGGTTTGCCAAATCTTTTTTTAACGCTGAACCCTCCGACCCCGCCGGGTTGGTCGTCGAGACGGAACGACGGGTTCGTTTCGAAGAAGTTGATATGCTGGGGATCGTCTGGCACGGACATTATGTGAGTTTTCTCGATGACGGCCGAGTGGCCTTAGGTGATCGGTTTCCGGTCTTGAGTTATGCCCGGATGAAGGAAGAAAGGATGGCGGCCCCGATTGTCCAGTTGCATATTGATTACCAGTCGCCCCTGATTTTTGATGATGTAATGCGGATTGAAACAACCCTGCATTGGACGGATGCCCTGCGATTGAATTTTTCATACAAGATCAGCCGAGCTGATGGCCGTCTGGCCATTAGGGCTTATACGGTCCAGCTTTTTACCGACTTAAAGGGAGCTGTGGCGTTAATCCCTCCGGTCTGGATTGAAGAATTTCGTCAACAATGGAAAGCCGGGATGTTGGCATGAAAGAGGTCGTAGTTACAGCCGCCGTGGTCACTACCGCCCTTGGTGATCTGGAGGAGGCTTGGCAGGGCCTGGAAAACGGTCGATCTGCCATTTTTCCCGAGGTGTTGGCCGGTCCTTTGGCTAAATGGCCGGTTGGCGCAGTTGCAGGTCTTAACGCTCCGCTGGGCTCAGCCACTCGCCTGGCGGAACTGATCGATATGATTGTCAGTAGACTGCCGGAAATACCAAGCGATGCCGGTTTGCTTGTTTCAACAACCAAAGGTGCGCCGGATGAACTGCTTGGAGATGAATCAGGACCCTGGCCTGGTCAGCCGTGGGATTTAGGGCGGCTGATTGGCGCTAAGGCCGGTTTGAGCGGGCCGGTATCGACGGTCAGTGCGGCCTGTGCTTCCGGGACTCTGGCGGTAATTGACGCGGCCCAGCGTCTGCGCTGCGGGACAGAAGCCAGATCATATTTGGTTTTGGGTATCGATCTGTTGAGTACCTTTGTCGTGAGCGGCTTTGCCCGACTGCATGCCTTGGCCAAGGAGAGATGCCGTCCTTTCGATTCCAGTCGGGACGGTCTGGCCCTGGGCGAAGGGGCTGGCGCCTTATTACTTACCACCAGCGAAGAGGCCCGGCAACGGAACTGGCCGGTCCTGGCGGTGGTTAAAGGTTGGGGCGTGTCAGGAGATGCCGGGCATATTACCGCACCCTGCCGTGAAGCCAGCGGCCTGCTCCGGGCCCTTGATTGTTGTACTGCTGGCGGGAGCCAGCCGGTGGGGGGTATAAACGCCCATGGCACCGGGACCAGGTTTAATGACGCCATGGAGATCAAGGCCTTTCGGCAGCGATTCGCCAGTAATGTCCCGATTCATTCAATAAAAGGGGCCATTGGTCATTGTCTGGGAGCGGCCGGGGTCATTGAGGCGGCGGTGGCCATCAAGAGTCTTGGTGTCGGCCAGATTCCTCCCACGGTTGGTCTGGAAGAACCTGATAAAGAGTTGGGTAATCTCGCTGGTGGCACGAGGTTCGATCTTGTCCATCCATCAATAATCAGCTGTAATTCCGGCTTCGGCGGGATTAACGCGGCGGTTATGTTGACTAAAGCAGGCACGGAATAAAATGACAGAAAATGTAAACGGTCTTGATCAACAAAGAATCCTGTTGATCCATCCCCTCGGTTATAAAAAGGAATCGGCCGCCCAGGATATTTCCAGAAAGGCCAATATAATGCCGCCCTTGGGGCTGGCCAGTATTGCCGCTTATCTGGAACGTGAGGGTCTTACTGCCGATATTATTGATTGCTATGCCCACCCCGATTCCGACTCCCTGATCACGGATTATATCAGGGCCAAGAAACCGGCTTTTATCGGTCTTAGCTGCACGACCTCAAGCTTTATCGATGGGACCAGGATTGCAGAGCTGGTCAAGGCCGAACAGCCTGGCATCAGGGCCATCTTTGGCGGGGTCCACGTTTCGGCTCTCCGGGAGAAGGTGCTGGCGGATTTTCCGGTTGTCGATTTTGTGGTAGTGGGTGAAGGAGAACAGACTCTGACCGAATTGCTCCAGTCCGGCAGCCGGGAACCGCTGGGCATCGAGGGTGTTATTTTTCGAGATAGCAGTGGGGCGGTTATCTATAATGGCTACCGGGAATCACGACTGGAGCTCGATACCCTGCCTTTTCCGGCCTATGAAAAACTGGCAGGTTACCCGGATGCCTATATGTTGCCCATCTTCAATTATCCCACGGCTCCCAACACCTCCTGTATCTCCAGCCGGGGCTGCCCTTATGCCTGCAGCTATTGCGATCGGTCGGTGTTCCGGCGTAATTTTCGCTATAATTCGGCTGAGTATCTGTACAAACATCTGCGCTACCTGAAGGATAAATTCGGTATTAGTCATATAAACTTCTATGATGATCAGTTTACCTTTAACCGCCAGCGGGTCGAGGATTTTGCCGCCATGATGATCGAGCAGCCTCTGGGCATGACCTTTAACTGCGCGGTTCGGGCCGAACATATTGATTTTGATCTCCTGAAGTTGATGAAAAAGGCGGGGTGCTGGATGATCAGTCTGGGGATTGAGACCGGTGATGAAGACTTACTGGCCCAGCATCGCCAGAATGCCGATCTGAACATGTTGGCCGAGAAGATCCGCTTGATCAAGAAGGCCGGGATCAGGACCAAAGGGCTGCTCATGATGGGGTTGCCTGGGGAATCAGAGAGCAGTATCCAGAAGAGTATGGACTATGTATTCTCTCTGCCGATTGATGATTTCAATCTGGCCAAATTCACCCCGTTTCCGGGCTCACCCATCTACCGGAATATCCATGAACTTGGTGAGTTTGAAGAAGACTGGGAAAAGATGGATTGCATGGGCTTCCAGTTTGTGCCCAGTGGCATGAATCGGGAACGGCTGGAAGAACTCTTTATCCAGTACTACAAGAACCACTATAAGCGGCCCAAGGTTTTGCTAGGTTATGTTGCCATGTTGTGGCAATCGCCGGACAGCTGGCGCCGTTTTATCGTCAACTTCTTTGATTTTATCAGATTTGCCAGGAGTAACAAGAGGCTTGGGGATGCAGGGGAATAAAGATCAGGCCATTGCCCTGCAGGCCACCGGGCTGATTAAATCATATAAAGGCAGTGACCGTCCCGCCCTGGATGGCTTTAATATTAAGATCGGGGTGGGGGATATCTTTGGCCTACTGGGTCCGAATGGAGCCGGTAAGACCACCGCCATCTCCATTATGAGCACCCTGCTGCGGCCCAGTGACGGCTCGGTGACGATCTTTGGCGCCGATACCCGGCGGCAGGCCGGTAAGGTAACGGAGATGATCGGTCTGGTCCCCCAGGAGATTGCTCTCTATCGGCAGCTCACCGGTCGGGAGAATCTTCGTTACTTCGGTAGTCTTTATGGCTTAAAGGGCCGGGCGCTAAGCGCAAGGATCGATGAATGTCTCGATTTTGTCGGGCTGCTGGCGAAGGCTGACCAACGGGTCGAAGCTTATTCCGGTGGAATGAAGCGGCGGGTCAATCTGGCGATTGGCATCCTGCATAGGCCGAAACTTCTCTTTCTCGATGAACCGACGGTTGGAATCGATGCCCAGTCCCGTGATATGATCCTGGCCCGTCTGGCCGCACTTAATAAATCCGGAACAACCATGGTTTATACCACCCATTACATGGAAGAGGCCGCGAGGCTCTGTTCGGAAGTGGCAATAATGGACGGTGGTCGGGTCCTTTCCCAGGGTAAGCCGGGGGAACTTATGAAAAATGGCGACCATGCCACACTGCAGGATCTGTTCTTTTCTTTAACCGGCCGAAAACTGCGAGACTAGGAATCGATAATGCTTGGCAAATTTTTTGCGACCTTAAATAAGGATATTCTCCTGCTCTGGCGGGATCGGACTGGTCTGTTGGTCCTTTTTGTCATGCCGGCTGTACTGGTGGTAATAATAACCCTGGTGCAGAACAATGTTTACAAGTTAATGGGTGAGACCACAGCTACGGTAATCCTGGTCGATCAAGATCGGGGCGAATTGGGACAGCGGATAGTCGAGGGGATGTCCAGGGTAGAACTGGTGACTACCATTGGTGGCGAGAAAGTTAGTAAAGACAGGGCTGTGGAACTGGTCGCAGGGGGGGATTACCAGGCCTGTATAATCCTGCAAACCGGGACAACGGCGCGGTTGATTGCCAAGGCGGAGGCGGAGGTCCGTTCTGCCCTGGCATATGATTCGGTTATGAAATTACCAGCGCCGGAACTGGAGATCCTTTTTGATCCGACCGTCATGGGGGGGTTCAGGTCGGCCATGCAGAATTCCCTGGCGATGGTCCTCTTGGAATTTGAGATCAGGACGAAGATGGCGGCCCTGTCCGGGTTTTTACCGGAATTTGTTGAAGCAAAAATGAAGAAATCGGCCGGTGATTTTGCCGATTATATTAAGGTGCCGCCCCTTGAGATAACGATGTCGACTGAGCCGATTCTGCTGGTGCAGGCCGGTTCGGCCTCAAAGGGGGGGCTGGCGGTTATGCCGACGCCGACCCAGCATAACGTGCCGGCCTGGGCCTTGTTTGGCATGTTTTTCATTGTGGTGCCAATGGCCGGATCACTGATCAAGGAGCGCCAGGAAGAGACACTGGCGCGGTTGATGGCAATGCCTGTGGCCTACGGGGTCATTCTGGCTGGTAAGATTGCAGCCTTTGTCCTGGTCTGTTGCGCCCAGTTTACCCTGATCTTTCTGATCGGTAGATTTTTGCTGCCACTTCTGGGAGTCGAATCATTTCGGTTGGGCACAGAGTGGGGCGCGATTTTGCTGGTGGTTGTGGCGGCCTCTCTTGCTGCGACCTGTTACGGGATTATGTTGGGAACCATCTGCCGAACCTACGAACAGGCCTCCATGTTCGGCTCAATTTCGGTGGTGGCCGCCTCTGCCATCGGCGGGGTTATGGTGCCGGTCTACGCCATGCCGGAAATAATGCAAAAAATCAGCGTAATCTCTCCCCTTGGCTGGGGGCTTAAAGCTTTTCTTGATATATTTGTTCGGGGTGGTGATGTAGCGGCAGTGGCCGGTGAATTGTCCTTGCTGCTCCTGTTTGCTTTTGGCACCGTTTTTGTGGCTTGGTTAATTTTTGCCAGACGGGCTACCATATGTTCCTAATATTATTGTTGTCTGATTGGGGTTATAAATGGATGCGCTAGAGAAAGAATTGGTGGAAATGATCTGTGAGGTATGCAAGATTAAAACTCCCGTCCCGGATGAAATCTCCCCGGAAGCACCGTTGATCGGCCCGGAATCACCTTTAGATATCGATTCCCTTGATGCCGTAGAAATTGTTTTTACGGTGCAGAACCGTTACAAGGTCAGGATCGAGTCGGAAGATACCAGCCGGAAGGTTCTTGCTACCTTGGGAAGCCTAGCCGACTTTGTCAGAACCAATAGAAAATAAAAAAGTTGTTTTAAACTTATTGCGCAGGTTCTGGGGTGCTTTGTAGATCTGTAAAACAATCTCTCTGTGGCTGGGAACCAGTGATTATTCCCTGTTAAACGAGGATTGTCCCGTCTTGGCGTCCTGTTGTCTGCCCCTTGTTCTGGCTGGCGCTCTTGGAAAATATCTGCCCGGTTCCCCCTAGATAGAGAAGATAGAGATAAAAAAAAGATTGACAGTTAGCCGATAAGCAATGATAATCTCTTACTGTAGGGTTTGGGGCTTCCCCCCCCCTTTTAAGTTCTAAACCCTACGGGAGCCGGTCAACATTTAATAGATTGTTGACCGGCCTTTTTTTTGGCAAAATCCACCTGTTTTCTGCGAGCTATCGGTTTCATTGCTATTGGGTTTTTGTTGGCCAAGATGGTTTTGTGAAATAATGTGGTTATGCTTATTTCAACACCACCTGTTCCCCCTTCATAATGGGAAAATTCGGAGCCGCCAGTGAGATGCAATAGGAGGGGAGAGCGCCATGATCTGTACATCATGTGGTATCTGTCTCAACATGTCATGGTGAATAGATGCTGTAATAGGATGATCTATAGCAGAGGTACAGGCCTCTGGCCTGCCGAGGTGGATGAGATGCCAAGGTTATTTGCTTGGAGTAAGATCTTTGCTGGTGAGATAAAGGTTAAACAACGGTCAGCATCATATAGCCCACCGAAAATCTCCCGCTTTCAGGAATAAAACAGAGGATTTTGTCGCCTCTCTTGAGTCTTCCTGACTTAAAGATCTCTTCTAAAATAATGTAAATAGAGGCTGAACCGGTATTGCCCTTTTCACTCAAATTCGAAAACCAGCGATCTTCGGGAATTTCAAAATCGATCTCTTGCAGATGGTCATAGATTATTTGGCGGAAATATTCCGATGAGTAATGGGGCAGGAACCAGTCGATCTCATCTGGTTTAAGGTTATACTTTTCTATATATTTGGGGAGGGAGCGGTTGATTACCACCGGAATAATGTCATTGTTGAGTAGTTTGGCATCCTGTTTGACCAGGAGAGAATTTGTTGCCACCGACTCCTGTAACGAATCAAATTCTCGCCATCCTCTCAAACTGCCATCCGCTTCTTTGATTGCTCCGGCATACATGCAGGTTTCCATCTCATTGGCGTGGGATAGGATCTCAATCCACTCGATCTTCAAACTAAGGTGATCCTTTGCCGGCTCCGGGGCGATAAATACGGCGCCACCACCATCGGAGAGCATCCAGCGCAGAAAATCCGCCTCAAAGGCCAGGGTTGGCTGTGTTCCCAGCTTTTCAGCACGTTCTGGATCAACCGTGTCGCACATCCTTGAGCGCATGAAAGAAGAAGATTGCTCCGAGCCGGTGGCGATGGCATTATTGGTTAAGCCTAAAGCCACGCTCATCCAGGCATATTTCAGACAGCTTATGCCGGAAAGGCAGATCCCGGCGGTACTGATTATCTCGCACTTATTGCCGCCAACTTCACCATGCACCATTGAGGCATGGCCCGGCATGAACTGATCCGGGGCCGAAGTGCCGCAGCTTAACAGTTCAATATCCTCAACCCTGAAATTATCATACGGTTTTAAATTTTTAACGGCCTCTGCCGCCAGTTGCGCATTTGTGTGGGTAGTCTGGCCGGTGGCGGGGGCAATGGCGTAGAAACGTTGTTTGATTCCATTATTACGAAGAATAATTTTTTTAGTCCTTGAGGGCAGTTCGTGGACCATGCCCAGGACACTTTCCATCTCCTCATTGCTAACCGCTTCGTTGGGCAGGGAAATGGCAATGTCGGTAATATATGCATTCATAAAATAATCTTTTGGTTATAATTTTGCCCCGGAATGGCCTTCCCGGAGCAAGGTTGCGTACTTCTGGTAAAATACTTTTTCTTCCAGCCGAGTCGGCACCACGGCGTTGGTCAGGGTATAGTAATCCAAATCATTAATAATTATTTCACCGCCCATCTCATTATGCAGTTTGGTGCCTGGTAGAGGCGTCATTACCGTAATCATTGGTAAATCAACGGAGTTTTCACTGATATAAAGACCAAGACGGTCGAAATCCGCTTCGGTGTAATCGGGCGAAACAATGAAATCGCCGATGATGGTGATGCCGATATCGTGCAGGATCGAGATAGCTTCGGTGTTAATGGTTGCCAAATTGGCCTTATTCATTTTCTTAAGACCCTCATCGCTGATCTCTTCGAAGCCGATGATGACGGCCCGCAGCCCGGCCTCTTTCCATTGTCGCATCAGGTCAGGATGTTTTACCACGGTGTCTGAGCGAACGTCGGCCAGAAAGTGTTTCTTGATCCCGGCATCCTGGATGGCGGTGCACAGCCGTCTGGCATGTTCGAGGTCGCCGAAGGTGTTGGCATCGAGCAACCTGATCACCGGGATATCCCCCAGCATTTTGATGTCCCGGATAACTGCATCGGTGTTGTGGGTAAGATAGCGGCCATCGGTGAGGCCGCTGATGCAACAGAAGGAGCAATTAAATGGGCAACCGAAGGCTGTGACGACGAAGCCCATATCCAGTTGCAGGCTGGAAAGATAATAAGACGAACGATATTGCTCGACCAGCTGGTAAGCGGGTGGGATGTCATTGGCCAGATCAGAATTAGAGAATTGCCGGGGGATATATTGCAAGGGGCGACCGGGAGAGGTGACCGCAATCCCGTTGATACAGATATTCTTCTGTTCTTCTTTTAAAGCAATGACAAGTTCCCGAAAACTTGCCTTGCCCAGGCCGATGACGACATAATCGATTTGTGGCTGATTAAAAAATTCCGGATCATTTGAGGCATGGATGCCGCCAACCACTACCTGGGCCCCACTGCTTTCTTTTATTTCTTCGGCTATTTTAAGTACCGAATTGGCCTCACAGGTTACCCCGGTGATCCCGGCAATATCAGGGTGAAATTCGGCTAAGACCTGGGACAAGGAATCGGGGGCAGCTTTCAGGTCAACGATTCTGACCTCGAAATCATGCAGGTTACCAGCCAGTACTTCCAGGGCCAGTGGTTCGCCGCGGAAGATCTGTTTGATCGAGTCGATCCCGTATTTTTCTTCAGGGATGCTCTTGCCACTATTCGGTGGGTTGACCAAAAGAATTTTCATCTAATTAGCGTATATTTGATCATGCATGACTATTTATGGTCAAGCCAGCAAAGAGGATCCTCGGCCAGATAATCGCCCGTCACTTGGTAGGCATGACCGCGACAGCCGTAACAGTACTCACTGAACTGACAATCTCGGCAGCGGCCCTTGATTATTTTGCGGATGTTACGAAGTTCCTGGATCGGGGTGCTTGTCTTGAGAATTTCAGCTAATGGTTGTTCCCGAATATTGCCGGCCGGGACACTTACGCCTGGACATGGTTGGACATCACCGTTGGCGGTTACCGTACAGGAATATTCGTGGCGGGCACATTGGGAGGCGGCCAGGGGAGGATGGGGAGTCCAGTGGCTATTGAACTGTTCCTGGTCAATTTTGGCCAGTTCTTCAAATAGAGTCTTTACCTTGTCGATGGAAACCTCTAGATCGGGGTGGTCAGTGGCCCGGCCCTGAAGGGTCATCATTTCGATATAAGGGATGATATCCCGCTGACGCGCCCAAATCCACAGGTCGGCAAGTTCGTCGTAGTTTTGCTTGCAGATTATGGTTTCAATACCCAGGGTATGGTCTTTGTCTGGATAACCGGCGTCTCTCAGGGCTCGTAACCCTTTTTGGATGGCATCAAAAGCGCCTTCGTGGCCAGCCAGCATATCCTGGGTCTCTGGATTGCGGCTGTTCATTTTGATTACC
Organism: Thermodesulfobacteriota bacterium; assembly: GCA_039714535.1. Taxonomy (GTDB): domain Bacteria; phylum Desulfobacterota; class Desulfobulbia; order Desulfobulbales; family JAGXFP01; genus JAGXFP01. The sequence goes on from JBDLJC010000008.1 coordinate 32,629, forward strand.
ACGGAAACCTGGCGATCATACAAGGCCTTGGCTTTTTCCTGGTCGATGAGCATGCCGTTGGTGAAGACATCCACATTGACTTTTTGGGCCAGGATATAATCGATTACCTTGAACAGGTCTTTGTAGAGAGTGGGTTCTCCGCCGCCAAGGACAATGATCTTCCGGGCGCCCAGTTCCACCGCTTGATCAATGGCGCCGTATATTTCATCAAGGGTAAGTTCGTTTGCCATCGGTAAGCCGGATGCGGCATAACAGTATACGCAGCGCAGATTACAGGCCCTGGAAAGTTCCAGTTCCATGGAAAGCAATCCATCTCTGGCCCGTGCTGCGGCTATTTCCTCTTGGGAAAACTCAAGTCCCCAGTGTTCACCAAAACATTTCATATTATTTATTCACCACGAAAATCAAAAAAACGTTTTAATTTACGGCCACCGGCCTTTTCCAGGGTCTCCTGGACCATTCCTCTATGCTTAATCGATATCTCAGGTCTGACCCGTAAATGGGCCTGGAGATGATCGGAGATTCTGTTAACTTCAACGTCAGCCGGATTGTCTACGCCGATTACCACCCGAACATCGTCGGAGAGATCATAGGCGGCCCTGACTTCCAGATAAGATGATTTTACCTCCGGCAATTCCTGCAGGGCCTGGAAGATCATCTCGGGGTAAAGAGTCGTGCCTTTAACCTTGAGGCGTTGAGCCAGCCGTCCCTCAATGGGGCCAAGTCTCGGGGTCTGCCAACCGCATGCGCATGGTGCCGTATGGAGTCGGGCGATATCTCCGGTCCGGAACCGGATCAAAGGAAATCCTTCTACGCCAAGGGGGGTAACTACCACCTCCCCGGGATCACCGGTAGGGACCGGCATGCCTTGGTCGTCAATAATCTCTGTGATCATTAATTCCGGGTGCACATGACCGCCGCAACCAGCCTTGCATTCGCAAAAGGCAGTCTCCAGTTCGGTCGCACCGTACGAAGAGAAAATCCGGCCCTGCCAGGCCTCCGCAAGTTCCTGGCCCAGAGGGGTCAGCGAGCTGTCTGGGCGGCGGATCGGTTCTCCTATGGTTATCAGTTTTTCTATACCACTTTTTTGCGGATTATACCCGTGGGATTTACCCCAAGTGGCCATTTTTAAAAGAAATGATGGGACTCCGATCAGACCGGAGGGCTTTAAGCGGCTAAGCAATTCCCATTGCCTGGCTGGTTGACCTGGGCCACTGCGAATGCAGGCGGCGCCCAGTTTAACCAGCCCGGTATAATAGGCTAGGCCAGCGATAAAGCAGCGGTCAAGAGTCACGCAAAGAAGCAAGCGGTCATTCTTGGTGACTCCGGCGCCATGAAAACTTAATTGTTCGTTAAAAGCCAACCTCTCCAAGTCGTAAGCGGTGTATGGTACCAGGACCGGAGCGCCGGTTGAGCCGGAGGTAAGGGCGAGATCCACATGGCTTTCGGGTGGGGTGGCAAAGAAATCCTCTGGTGCTGCCTCCATATCATGACGTGAGGTTAGAGGCAGTGAAGCCAAGGTACTGGGGGTGATATCTTCCGGGCGGCAATCGATTTCGGCAAACAGGTCTCGGTAAAAAGGGGCTTTGACTGCCTGGCGGAGATGGGCTTGCAGCAGGGGTACTTGCCGGGCAGAGATCTCGACCGGTGTTGCCTCTCTGAAGGCGATAGCCTCGTTTATGGCGAAATTGTTTTTCATTAGTTCAGGGTCAAGGCCGGTTGGACAGATTTTTGTTATTTGCGTGGAAAGATAATTCCGTAGGTAGAGCGTTTGCGGCTCTGTCTTTAATTGTCGTGTGCTTAAGCAGTTCTTCTGCAATACAGGTTTTGGTCTTATCTTGCAGGGCTTTTATGTCATCTTGGTTGTCAATGGTGCCGACAGGAGTTATTGCCGGCAGCAGGATGATTTTAATCCTGCCTGGGCTAAGAAATATATCGCCGGGGGGTAGTACTTGCTGGGAACCGATGATGCATACCGGTACTATCTGTCGGCCGGTTGCCAGGGCAAGTTTGAAGGCGCCTTTTTTGAATCGTCCCATCTGGCCAGTCCGGGAACGGTGCCCCTCCGGCCAGATTATCAGTGAGCATCCTGCTTTGAGTAATTCCTGGCCCCTTTTCTGGACGTGTTGCCAGCCCCTTGTAGAATTAATGTAGCCGGCCAGATGCATGAAGAAATTGTACAATGGTATCTTGAAGGGCCATGAGGTAACGAAGGCATTTTCCAGGGGCAGCATGGCGAAAAGGAAAGGGTCTATAGATGAGTTGTGGTTGGGGGTAAAAATGACCGGTTTGGTAAAACCGCCAGAGCGATCATCCAGAACCACCGGGGCCATAAAGGGAACCACCCTGATCAGGATCCAGCCGTAGATCCTGATGGCTTGGCGAGTTGTTCGGTCCAGCGATACCCCTGGCAGAAACTGGATGGTGAGCAGGATGAAAGGGGTCAAGCCCAAGCCAATAGTGGTGACCAGCAGAAACATTGGCCAGAAGTACATGTTCAAAACAATCTTCTTCAGGATCACAATCAACTGTTTTCGATCTCTTTTTTCAGATTAATGATCAGTTCGCAAAGATCGGCCATAGTTCTGACGGCCTTGATGGCCTCTTCGTTGGCCAGTTTTACCCCGAATGATTTTTCCATGGCAACCACCATGTCGACTGCGTCAAGGCTATCAAGGCCGAGATCGTCATACAGGGTTGCGGTGGGAATCAGTTGGCCTGGATCAAGTTCAAATTCTTCAGAGATAACCTCTATTATCTGTTGGCGAATTTCTTCGTCGCTAATCATTACTTACCACCTCCTGAATACCAGGGAGGTGTTAACGCCGCCCATGGCAAAATTGTTTTTAATTACAATATCTATTTTTAGTGATTCGATCTCACGAGAAAGATTTATGTCACTACAAAGCGGGTCTGGATTGCTCAGGTTCAGGGTTGGGACTACCTCCTGCCTGCGTAGCATCTCCAACAAAATTATTGTCTCCAAGGCCCCGGCAGCGCCGAGGGTGTGACCAATGTGTCCCTTAAAAGAACTCACAGGCACGGACGTGCCGACCGTATTCTTGATCGCAGCTGCTTCGGCAATATCGCCCTGGTCGGTGGCGGTGGCATGGGCGTTAACATAATCTATTTCATTAGCGGAAACTTCGCCTTCTTTTAATGCGGCTACCATCGCTGCCGACATCGCCTCTTGGTGGGGATTGGCTATATGAACACTGTCATTAACATGACCAAAGCCCAAAATCTCACAATAGATGTCGGCCCCCCTGGCTAAAGCGCTATCAAGGCTTTCCACCACCAGAACGCCGCTGCCTCCTCCACAGACCACTCCGTCCCGGTTGCTATCGAAAGGACTCGGGGTGGATGATGGCTGGTCGTTTTTACGGGAAGCGGCTTTAAGTACATCGAAGACCATCGTTACCGTATGATGAACCTCATCGGCCCCGCCGCAGAGCACGGCGTCCTGGCGGCCGCTTTTTACCAGCATGTAGCCTAAGCCCATTGCCTGGGCCGAGGAACTGCACGCACTGGAAGGAGACCATTGTTCACCTTTGATGCCAAGGTAGAGGCAGACGTTGGCGGCACAGCTGTGGCTCATGATCTTGAAGAAAAATCCTGATTTCATCTGCTCGACAGATCTTTTGGGGAGGAATTTCTGGTAAAAAGTTTCGTAGGCGACCGGGCTGCCGGTTGTGGAGCCGATGGCGACTCCGACCCGGCCCGATTTCAGAAAATCATCAGAAAGACCGGCGTCATTGGCGGCTTCCCGGGCCGCTATGGCAGCATGAATTGCCATATCTCCCATCGTTCTTCTCGTCGAGCGAGGCAGGAGGGACTTTGCGTCTATCTCGGGAACCGGCGCGGCAATAAATGACTTTAACCCATTTATCTGGTCCCAGTCAGCCATGGTTCTGACCCCGGATTGCCCTTGCCAGACTTCATTGGCCAACTGTTCGGTCCCGATTCCGAAGGGCGAAACCGCCCCGCGACCGGTTATGACAACCCTGTTCAATGACACTGTTTAACCCTGTCCCATGTCTCGTCAAGTCCCATGATTTCACTGGCCGTGACCAGTCCCGACATTGATGCGCCGAGGAGTCCGGCCATTAATGATCCCTGGCCGCTTAGATACAAGCCTTGGACTTTGGTCCTGGCCCGGGCCACGTACTGTTGCAAATTGTGTTGCACTCCATACACGCCGCCGGCCGGAGAACCAAGTTCATCTCTGAAGGTTAGAGGTGAACCGGCGGCCAGTGGTTTGATATTATGACAGGCCTCGCCGAAATTGCCTGCGGCCTGATTGATCAGGTCCTTGGTGGCGCCGGTTTTCCATTGCTGGTAATCGTCGCTGCGTTTTTTAAAACCTTGGCTGAAGCGGGCGGTTTCAGCCCAACTTGCCGGGCGCATTAAGATCACACCCCTGGCTGCGGCATTGTTGCCAGTCGACGAATTCTGATCCCGGCGGCCCGGTGCGGTCATCAGCATGGTGCCACTTCCGTTTGCCTCTGGCGGATTATCCATTAAGCTAAATCCCGAAGTTATACTGTATAGATTGGCGTGGTTCAAGGCCGGTATTGCCGCAGGTTCAGCTAATTTACCAAAAACAACAAACATTGACGATGTATCTTCAAGATTTTTGATCCGGTTAGAGAAGGCCGGGCGGAAACTGCCCGGGGTGACTAGGCCCGGAAAATGGACGGGGTGGCCGGTATATATCACCTGTTTGGCCGGGATTTTTCGGTCATCGATGGTAATCCCGGTCACCTGACCAGCACTGACATCAATCTGTTCAACCAGTTGGCCGGTGATGATCTCTACGCCATTTTCGGCCAAAACCCTTAAGAAACTGTCTACTATTGCCTGACCGCCGCCCTGAACACCCCACGCGCCTGTGTAGTAGCTATGGGCAACTGAGGCGTGCATAGTTAGCCCGGCCTGGTCCGGCGGTACTCCGTAAAGTAGAGTTGGAGCTGACAAGACCGCCTGTAGTTCCGGGTTATTGATCATGGACGAGATTGCTTTGATCAGGGGTTGATCACTGGCGCTGAAAAAATCACGCAGAAAAGGTGAGAAGGGCAGGTCGAGATTGAAAAAAGGGATTTTCATGGCCAGATTGTTAATCGTGTCCAGATATTGATTTATCCCGGTAACTTCGTGGGGGAATACGGAGTGAAGTTCTGCCTTGGCCTTTTCGTACGAATAGAAACCCTTGACCTCCGTTTTCGATTCAGGGAATTTGAAAAAATCGTAGCCGTCGGGGTGGATTGGTTGCGGGGTGATGCCCGGCCAGACGCCTAAGTACTCCCAGAGAACCTTGAGGATCTGCCCCTGACCCAGGCCACCGGTGTAATGGAAGCCGATATCAAAGGGGATGCCACCTCTGGTAAAGCGCCGGAGGGCGCCGCCTGGTTTCTTGTGCTGCTCGACAATTACAACTTTGCGGCCATTCTTGGCCAGCAACGCCGCCGCCGTTAAGCCGCTTATGCCACTGCCTATAACAATTGCATCTGTCTTTATTTGGGACAAATGTCAAACCTCAGGGGAAAGTGTCAGCCAGAAATCGGTGGAGTTGTTATATGATTCACTGGTTGTTTTTAATCACCAGACACGCATTGGTGCCGCCAAAACCGGCTGCATTGCAGAGCAAAAAATGACTGTTACTGTAAACATTTTTAGTGGGCAAATGCAAGTTTTTTGCCGAGTCGTCAGGGGCTTGCAGATTCAAGTTGCCGGTGACAAAACCGCCCTCGGCCATCAGCATCCCGTAGACGACTTGCGAAGCGCCGGCCATCCAGAATTCATGGCCGGTCAGGGCCTTGGTTGCGGTGATCAGTGGCCCTGGGCTGTCTTCTCGGGATGAGAAAACATTTGCGAGGGCCTTGGCCTCTGCCTCGTCACCGGCCGGGGTCGAGGTGGCATGGGCCATTACCAGATCGATGTCAGATTGTTTCAGGTCTGCATCGGTAATGGCTTGGCGCATCGCCCTTTCAAGTCCTTCGCCGCTGGGAACCACAATGTGGTGACCGTCGCTGGTATTGCCGTAGCCCAAAACCTCGCCCAGAATATTTGCCCCTCTGGCCTTGGCTTCTTCATAAGATTCAAGGATAACTGCCGCAGCGCCACCGCTGGGTACCAGGCCGTCTCTATCGCGGTCAAAGGGGCGGGAGGCGGCGGCTGGCTTGTCTTCACGGCGGGAGAAGGCGGCCAGGGTGTCAAAGCTGCACATCGATTGCCATGATATCTCCTGGGCGCCGCCGCAGATCATCCGCTTCTGGCGGCCGCTAGCGATAAGCTCGGCCCCTTGACCGATTGCCATGGCGCCACTGGCGCAGGCGCCGCTGACCGTCCAGACCTGGCCATGCAGTCCGAGAATGGTGCTGATGTTCAAGGTGACAGTGCTGTTGAGCAACCGGAAGATATGGCCGCTGCCTATGGATCTGGTTTCACCGGTTTGGCGCAGGATTTCAACCTGCTCAACGGCGGTAACCGCTGAGGAATCATTACCGAAGATCATGCCGGTATCGGGATCGCCGTGGAGGGTCGTCGGCGGGATATTAGCCTGATCGAGGGCCTGCTCGATGGCTGCCCAGGCCCAGAGGCCGAATTCCGGCAGGGTTTTACGTTTTTTGCGGTCTAATACCTTTAAATTATTAAACCCACGGATCACCCCGCTCAGGCCGCTTTGAAAACCAAGTTCTTTTCTTTCCGGCAGAAACTCGATACCGCAACACCCCTCGGCCAGAGATTGTCTTACTTCGGTTCTGCTCAGACCCAGGCAGGAGATTATGCCCAGGCCGGTTATGGCAACCCGGTTGGAATCGTTGATCATCGGCGTGGCCCCCGGGCTGGAGAATGGTTGTTGCGGATAAATTCTGACATGATATCTTTAGCAAAATCTATATGTTGAATTTCAGCTAAGTTGGTCTCAATAAAATTTAGTTAACATGCATTTGTACGATAATATTTACTGATAATCAACCATTGTCCTAAAAATGAGTGGTTTGAGGAGCAAGCAAATAATGGATATTTCCAAAAGTATTGCTGAACTTAAGGAGCAACCTGGTTTTGTTGACAATGTGGGTATGGTTCTGGTTCATAATGGCGTGGTACGGTCCTGGTCGAGAAAGGATGGCCGGGAAGTTGTTGCCCTGGAGGTCACTCCGGATCTCCAGGCGATCGAAAAGATTCGCCAGGAGTTCCTGGCGCGGCCCGGTATCTTCGCCATAGTTATTGAGGCCTTGGCGGGTCGTTTTGTCCCCGGTGATGATCTTCTTTATATAGTTGTCGCTGGTGATGTGCGGGAAAATGTTAAACCGGTGCTGGCTGAAGTTCTCGATCGGGTCAAAGCAGGTCCTGTGGCCAAGCAGGAGATCATGGCCTGAGCAACAACTCGAGCTGTTAAGCGGATCTTCTTGCCATTGGGACCGCTTCGGGGTAAAAGAGCAGGCTCGTTCTCTTTCAAGTATTTAGAATATTTTTCAATGGAGTTTTCAAATGTTAAGTGCATCTGATCTGCGTAAAGGCCTCAAGATATTAATGGACGGCGCCCCCTATATCATCACCAAGTTTGATTTCTCAAAGCCTGGTAAGGGCCAGTCCCTCTATAAGTGCCGGTTGCAGAATATGATCAACGGCAATTCCACCGATCGCACCTTTCGATCCAATGATAAGTTCGAAAAAGCGCCTCTGGAAGAGCGGGCCATGCAGTATCTCTATTCCCAGGGTGATGAATTCCATTTCATGGATAATACCACCTACGATCAATTATTCCTGACCCGTGAGCAGATCGGCGATAATGTTAATTATATGGTCGATAATATGGATGTCGCGGTCCTGTTTTTTAACGAGACCCCCATCGATATCACCCTGCCGATTTTTGTTAATCTCACGGTCACCAAGGCCGATCCCTGGGCCAAGGGCGACACCAGCGGCACCGATACCAAGCCGGTGACCGTTGAGACCGGCTATGTCCTGCAGGTGCCACCCTTTATTGAAGAGGGTGAAAAGATTCAGATCGACACCCGAACCGGCGACTATATGACCCGGGTCAAGGAATAGATCTTTTGCGGGATTGTTGTTTGTCTCCCGATTTTTCCTGTTATTCTCACACCGTTGGGCCGCCAACGACAGCGGCGCATAATTCTCCTTTTACGCTATCTCTAAATGATCTCCATTCAGCGTCTTAAACAGCGGGCCGCCATCATCCGGGCGGTTCGTGGTTTCTTTGAGGACCGCGATTATCTGGAGATCAATACGCCGCTCCGGCTGCCCGTTCTGGCGCCGGAGGTCTGGATCGAACCGGAAACTGCCACCGATCATTTTCTGCAGACCTCCCCTGAACTATGTATGAAAAGGTTGTTGGCTGCCGGCCACTCCCGGCTTTTCCAGATCTGCCATTGCTTTCGCAAAGGTGAGCGCGGCAGATTCCATCTGCCGGAGTTCGCGATGCTGGAGTGGTATCGCACCGGGATTGACTACCAGGATCTGATGGCTGAGTGCGAGGACCTGGTCAAGGACGTGATTGCAGAGTGCGACTCTGGGCCGTTCTTTGCCGGTCTTGCCGATCGTTTTTCGCTTGCGGGCCCCTTTGAGCGGCTGACCGTGACTGCGGCCTTTGGCCGCTATGCGCAGGTCAGTGTTGCAAAGGCCCTGGCTGCTGACCGCTATGAAGAGGTATTGGTCGAGCAGGTTGAGCCTAGTCTTGGTGTCGGGCGGCCGACCTTCCTTTACGATTATCCCGCCCCACTGGCCTCGCTGGCTCGTCTCAAGAAAGATGAGCCAACCGTGGCCGAACGTTTTGAGTTATATGTCGATGGTATTGAGCTGGCCAATGGTTTCTCCGAACTGGTCGATCCGGTCGAACAGCGGCAGCGTTTTGAGCATGACCGTAAGTTGATCCTGGCTGCTGGCCGCGAGCCCGGCTCGATGCCGGAGAAGTTTTTGACTGCCTTAAAAGATATGCCGGAAGCGGCCGGTATTGCTCTGGGCCTTGATCGTCTGATTATGGTCCTGACCGGTGCTGAGAGTATTGATGAGGTGGTGGGGTTCGGCCCGGAGGAGTTGTAGCGGTAAGGCCAAGGCGTCTGGAGATACCGTGTATTGATGGCAATTTTTAGGGTTTGTGCTGTTTGCGCCGCCGATCAGGCCGGTCGCTGGTGGCTTGAAAGTTATGGAGATTTTAGGGGTTTAGCTGGTTTTTTAGTTTGGCGGACCTTCAATTTCTCGACGTGAATTATCAGGGTGTCAACCGTCTCTTTCAGTAGTTCCAGTTCCTCCACATCCAATTCATTCAGTTGTTCCAGATTATATTCTATCGTGTCGATTATTCTCTTGCCCGGACGCTGCAGGGGCCGCATGAAATATGTTGTGACGGTTGCCACGATGGTTCCGAAAAAAAGCGTGGAGCCCACCACGATCCAAAGTCCGCCTAATAATTGGGCCAGGTTGGATTTTGGTGTATCGGCGATTCCTGCCGTGGAGAAGGCGGCGACTCCCCAATAGAGGGCGTTGCCATAAGAGTTGATGGTCGCTCCCTCCATGGAACGCTCGGACCAATAGAGCCCTGCGGAAAAACATAGCCATAACCCCAGCAGCAACATGATCATTCTTATGAACGGGGTATGAACCAGAATGTCTTTGGCGAATCTCTTGAATCTTTTGGGGGTTATAGGTCTTTGCATGTTTAACGCAGGTGTGAAGAGTTTTATGTGGATCGAATAAAAGGTCTGGATGTCGTGTTTTACTAATTAACTATGCCTACATAGCAAGTCCCCAGTCGGTCATGTTAACTGGTGGCTTCGTCTGATTTTCGGGCCATTAAGTCTGAGTAGAGTCTCTTTAGATGTCTCCGACGTTATTATTTGGCGGTTTCTCTTCAGGGCGCCACTCAGCAATTATTTGCATAATCATTTTAACACTGGGCCGATCTGCCGGGCCTGCACCGACGTGATGTAGCTGGACAATACCATCAGGATCGATCAAGATATCACCGCCGCGTTGCCTGATATCGGCGCCTGGTTTCTTGGGCCTCTTCCCTTTAATGATCTCCTTCAGGTAAACCCACCAAGTTTTCGGCCCCCAAACATCCCAGAATGAGGCGAGGAGCATTCCATAACTTCGGTACAATTCACGGCTCTGATCGATAAGCAGCGGCCAGGTTAAGGATGTTTCTTCGGCATACCTTTGGGGGGCAAGATAACCTTCAAAGGTAACGACCACGATCTTGACCCGCCTTTTTCTGAATTCCTCTTCGTGCTCACGCAACTGCGTGAGATGGGCGCGGCAGGGTAGTCAGCCAAGATGGCGATGGAAAACCATTAAAAGCCAGCTGCCTTTGTAGTGGTCGAGATGTCTTGTTTGGCCATTGCTGTCGTGAAGTTTGAAGGAGACGGCGGGCTTTCCTTTCAAGTTGTGCATTTGCTTTCTATTAGTTGGTTTCTCCTGGAGCAAGCCGATAACCACCACGACGAAAAATATTGCCAACAGAGGGAATAGCACGTAATCAAGGTATGCAACAACCGCAACCAGGCCTATTGCCCCAAAGATCCAGACCAACACCGGCGTAAAACAGCAAATAGCTGTAATGATGGTGCCACCGACCCCCAATTTTACTAGTTTCTTGTTCATCTAAGCCCCCTGTTTTCGTCTAGCCGCAGGATTTTTTTGTTGGATAGGTGGACAGGGCGCATCTCCATATGAGCAGAATACGCAACAGTCGCCAGCCTTTGGTTTTAATAGCTTGCCGCAGCCTTTGCACTCATAATAGAACTGTTATGCATCTTCCGGCATCTTTACTTTCTCGACCCAGCCACAGTCAGGACAGGTAATTTTTGAGTCAAAATTAGGTGCATTGGTTTTTTCCCATATTGTTGATGCATCCGGACAGCACCACTCAAGGGGGTAATACGGAACCTGCAGTGTAAAACATTTCGGATACTAAAGTATCGGAGTCTCCCTCCGGCCTCTTACCTGATCGATCCCCCGGTTGGGCATCACATCGCCGCACAAAAAGAGAGTCAGCATGTGTCGGGGCGGTCAGGATGATTGCGCCCCTTCCGGTCTGAGGGCGGCATATTCAGGTCCTTCTCCTTTTCCTACCAGGCGGTTAGCTCTGCAGCAATATTGCCCAGATTCCTGCAATTATGGCTCCAAGAAGAATGTTGGCCAGGTCCCAGCTCCATTTTTTCTTAATAGAATTATCCTGGATCAAATCCGAGCAAAAAGGAAGCCAAAACTTTAACTTTGGGGATCTTCATGGGTCAATGTGAAGAAACCGAGCTGGCCACGTCGTTCCCAGCCAGTCAGACCGGGGCACGGAACATCTGCAATTGCTGAAAGATCAGCCGGCAAATTCGCCAAGTACCTGGAGCACGTAATCAATGTCCTGTTCCGTGTGGCTGGCGGTGATCTGGAACCTGATCTCCTCATCACCTTTGGGAACTATCGGATAATTAAGGCCGGTAGCCAGGATGTTATGGGCAAAGAGGTAGTCGACCAGGGCCGCAGTTTTTGCGGTGTCTCTGACTAGCAAGGGGGTGATCGGGTGGTCACGGCCAAGCACCTCGTACTCTAAGTGTCTCAAACCGGTGCGAAACCGGCCAGTCAGGCCCCGCATCCTGGCCAGCATCTCGTGCCCTTCATAACTGTCGAGCACGGCGAGCGCCGCCTCAGCGGCAGCTGCTTCCGGTGCGGTGATCGGGTTCGAATAGATATAAAATGGTGAGGTTTCCCGCAGGTAGGCGATTACCGGAGCGGCAGCAACCACATAGCCGCCGTTCACCCCCAGGGCCTTGCCAAGGGTGGCCACCAGGATATCGGCCTGGACCCCCTCATATTCCTCTACCCCGCGGCCAGTCGGGCCGAAGGCGCCGACCCCGTGGGAGTCATCGACGATGGTGATGATTTCCTCACCAAAAAGGCCCTGGTGTTTTTTGCACAGCGCGGTCAGTTTAGCCAGCGGTGCGGCATCGCCCCGCATACTGAAAATGCCGTCGGTTACTACCAGCAGCCGCTGGCCCCGGCCGGCGCAGCCTTGCAGCTTTTGCTCCAGGTCAGTCATGTCCAGGTGGTTGTAGATAAGCTTTCGGGTCGGTCTGGCCAGGCGGAAACTGTTGATGATCGAGTTGTGGTTGAGGGCGTCACTGAGGACGATGGTTTCCTCGCTGATCAGCTGGGGAATTATGCCCATGACCGCCGCGTAGGCAGCACTGAAGATCATGGCCGCCTGTCGGCCATGGAATTTGGCCAGTTGCTTTTCGAGACGGAGATGGGGGGCATGGGTGCCGCTGATGAAGCGGACCGCACCCGGGCCGGTGCCGTAGGCCCGGACGGCCTCCTCTTCGGCCTTGATGACCTGGGGATGTAACGAGAGGCCGAGGTAGGAATTGGAATTCATCCGGAGAAACTCCCGCCTTCCGTAGCCGGCCAGATGGTAGCGCGGCCCCAGGCCTTCTCCAGCCGGTTTAATACCGCAGATCACTTTTTCCGCCCCCTTGCGGAGGCCTTTGCGGTCGAGTTCGCTCAGACTTTCGTTCAAAATGGTGGCAAGTTTGTCCTGATTCATCCCTATCTCCCTACGCTTTTCTGGCCTATGCTCTTAAGTTTTTCGCTAAGTCGGGCCAGCATATCTTCGGTCATCCCGTCCAGGTCGTAACGGGGCGCCCAGTCCCATTGGCTGCGGGCCGCACTGTCATCGAGCTGGTCGGGCCAGGAATCGGCAATGGTCTGGCGGATTGGGTCCACCTCGTAGCTGATCTCAAAGTCAGCAAGATGCTTTCTGATGGCCGCGGCCAGCTCTGCCGGGGTCAAGCTCATGGCTGTGATGTTATAGGCGTTGCGGTGTCGGAGCCTGGTTGGGTCTGCCGCCATGATCGCAATTGCCGCCCGGATGGCATCTGGCATGTACATCATGTCGAGTCTGGTCGTTGGTTCGAGATAGCAGGTGTATTGCCGGTCACGCAGGGCTGCGTAGAAGATTTCGACCGCATAGTCGGTGGTGCCGCCGCCGGGCAGAGCGGTATGGGATATCAGGCCCGGATAGCGAACGCCGCGGGCATCCAGCCCATAGCGGCGATAATAATAATCGCAGAGGAGTTCGCCAGTGACTTTGCTCACCCCATACATGGTCTCGGGCCGCTGGATCGTCATCTGGGGGGTGTGGTCACGGGGGGTGTCGGGCCCGAAGGCACCGATGGAGCTGGGGTGGAATATCGCGCAGCCGTGGAGCCGGGCTACTTCCAGCACGTTGAGCAGGCCGGTGATGTTCACCTCCCAGGCCAGTTGCGGCTCTTTTTCCGCTGTCGCCGACAGCAGGGCGGCCAGATGGTAGATGGTGTCGATCTGGTGGTGGCGGACGAGTTCTGCCAAAGCGGTTTTATCCCTGACATCACAACTTACATATGGCCCGTCGCTACGGAACTGCGCTGCCGGCTCTTTTGTATGGCCGACGGCAACGACCTGCTCGGCCCCGTAACATTGGCGCAAGGCTGGGGTCAGCTCCGTACCGATCTGGCCGGTGGCCCCGGTGATCAGGATTCGCTCCATTCGTTGCTTTTCTCCAGTCAGTCCGGTTTTTAATAGCGGAGATGGACGGTAATGACCAGCCTGCCATTTTTATTGTATATGTTTTGGCCAGGAGATATCAAGTAGATAGCGCTGCCGGCTCCGGACCGGCAGGGTCGGGGCAGTAATTATGGTGGTGAAGGTAGGGGCAGGTGCCCAAACGGTCAGGGAACTCTTGTCGTTTCCGATGGCAGTAGAAGGGAGGTTTTCGGTTAAATTTTGAGGGGGTATGACGCTTCTATTTGATGGGTTGCGCCGGATGAATTTAAGGTGCTGGAGAATAGATTAAATTCTTTTACCTTGAATGGCGGCAGTTCGTAATGGTAGTTGGCCGCCAGAAAATCCTTGATCTTATTGATTGGTGTATTTTTTAATCTGGCAATAGTTATATGGGCGGCGAATTTGCGGCCTTCCGCTTTTAGTCCTATGAGAGTCAAGGATCTTTCAATACGGTTTCGCAGTTGCACTAAGCTGTCGTTTTGTTCCAGACCAAGCCAGATCACCCGGGGTGAGCGTCTGGGTGGAAAATGGCCGATGCCCTTAATTTTCAAGGTCAGTGGCTCGGTCTTGATTGCGGCCAGCTCATCGATAATTTGCCGAAAGAGATTGCCGTCAACCTCGCCGATGAAACGCAGAGTCAAGTGGATCTGTTCCGGTTTGATCCAGCGGGCGCCAGGCAGGCCACGGCAGATTGATTTTATCTGTAGTCGGTGGCTCGGTGGCGGGTCGATGGCAACAAATAACCTGGTCATAATAGCAAGTATGGTTTTTGTCTTAATTTGCAAGACGGAAGTTGTGAGTGCTTTGCAGGGTAGTTAAGTCTTTCCGTCCGATTCTGCTTGGATTTACAGCCATTATTCCGAACTTGTCTTTTATCGCACTGGATATACGTTCAAATTATCAGTGAGAGTGTCACAATGTCAAGCCTGCCCCGAGCATTGATCGGGGGTCCTTTTTTCGGAATTTGTTTCGTCTGATGTAAAGGTGTTTATAAAATTATTGCCGGATCCATCTGAATCTGCATATCATTTATTGGGCTGTTGTATTTGTAGGATAAAGATCCATCTTACCCGAAGGGTTATGACTTTCACCACTCGGCCTTGTCTTTAGGCGCAGAACCAGAGGTAAAACCTGGAATCTTTAAAATACCATGACGATAAAGCGGGAGGTTTGGCATGGGAATATTGATTAAAGCTATTTTAATTGGTCTGCTGATGGTAAATGTTGCTGTTGCCGAGCAGAGCCGGGATGCTTCTTCTGATAAAGGTATCCTCAAAGGTAAGGTTTTTCAGAAGAACAAGCCGATGCCTCGGGCCATCATTGCTCTGTTCAGCGTTAGCAGCGACAATCCGCCGGACCTGGGCAGCACCCGGCGGGTTCCGGATGGTCTTGTGAAGGTGGATGAGGCCGGGAAATTCTCAGTGGAACTGTTCCCCGGTAAATACTACCTTGGCGCGGTCTCTCGCTCCGATGATCGGAGGAGGATGGGACCGCCAAGCGCGAATGAGGATTTCTTTTTCGCCAGAAAAGATGACGGGAAATTACGGCAGTTTGAGATTGTCGGGGGGCAAATTAACGATGTGGGAACATTAAGCGGGATAATGCCGGAGGCTTTTCCTGAAATTGAAGATTATTTTACGGTCAACGGCACAATTTTTAATGAAAAAGGCCAGCCGTTTCCCAGAGCCTTTATCCTGGTGCGCCGCGAGCTTAACGTGCCCCGGCCTCTTTTTATATCGGAAAGGACCAGCGCTGCCGGCAAATATGAACTTAAATTGCCCGAAAGGGTGCCATATTACCTGGTGGTTCGCGAAGACTTGGTAAACGTCGGACGTCCCAGGCCTGGAAATTATGTCGGAATTTACGGTGGCAGTCCCCCAAGTGCAGGAGTCGTCCCGACGGTTTTTGCCGGTGGCGAGGTGGTTACCGGCAAGAAAGGGGGACCCTTAAGGGAATTGATATAACGATGTATGAAATCCCCGATCCCGAAGAAAGAAGGTATTTCTGGAGCAATCGGAGTCTCCCATACCTCCGGGCAAAGGATCGGCAAGTTGGTGATCGGTAAACTTGGGTCGGATCAAGTCAAGTTGTTAATAACCCGTTCAATTTGTCCAATGAGCTGTCTGATTTCAGCCTTGGAGTTCCCTCTTTGCTTGTGCCTGACAAATTGTTTGCGAAAAAGTGTCTCTCTGTTAGATTGATTCAGAGTGCTTTTGATTGTTCATTTTTAAGGGGGGGGACAAAAGATTTGGCTAGGCGAAGAGAATCCTGCAGTCAGAGCAGTCCTGGGACATTTTATCTTTGCCTTCATCCACCCGTATATGGACGGCAATGGGCGGATCGGCCGCTTTCTGATGAACTTGATGTTGATCTCAGTAGGCTATAGCTGGACGATAATAAAGGTCGACTTAAGGGTGCAGTATATGGCTGCCTTGGATGAAGCATCTACAAAAGAAAACATTCTTCCTTTCGCGAAATTTATTAAAGATCAAATGGGGTAATAAGAGACCAAAATCATGATAACCCTCTCAAGCAGAAACGCAAAAATCAAGTTGCTGCTTGTTGTTGTTTTTCTGTTGTTAATGCCTGTCGCCGCAATAGGCAGCGAACCTCAAAAAACTTGCGAGACAGCAGATACAAACAACCAGAAAGCAGAATCGCGTGACGGCGGCAACGTTTTCAAGCGTCTCAGCAAGGGCTTTAGCCTGCACAAAGATAATTATCTACTTCCGGGCACATGGGGGAACCGAGCCAAGGGAACAGAAGATGTGGAGTTAAAGTTTCAATTCAGTTTCAAGCAACAAATCTGGAACGGCTTTTACTTTGCCTACACGCAGAAATCATTCTGGCGTGTGCTGGACGGAAATGATTCACGTCCATTCCGAGAGACCAACTACAACCCGGAAATATTCTATCGTGGATTTACGAAAGGTACGGGGTTGCGCTGGGGGGGTGACATTGGGGCCGAACACGAATCGAATGGCGCCCGTGAGCCAACCTCGCGCAGCTGGAACCGCGTTTACGTTGCTCCGACCCTTCTGTACAAAGGTCTGGAAGCCAAACTCAAGCTTTGGTACAGGTTAGAAGAGGAGGTCAAGAAAGACCCATACGACACAAATGGCGATGAGAATCCCGATATCGAAGACTTTTACGGCTACGGCGAACTGCATCTCTCTTACTCCTTTACCGCTGCCAAATTTACCAATCCCTGGCAGGTGGCACTTATGGCTAGACAAAATTTTGCAACTGAAAAAGGAGGTCTGCAGCTCGACTTCAGCATACCGACCAAGATAAAAGATTTCTACGTTTTTGGTCAACTATGGACAGGTTATGGAGAAAGCCTGATTGATTACAACCACTCGTTCACCCGCTATGGTATCGGCTTTTCATTTCGTCAATGAGTAGAGAAAAATAAACCGGGACAGATCGGTATGTTGTAACTGTTGCCAACAACGCCGGATGAAAACCATAATCTAATTCCGGGGGCACTATAACTTAATTATTGCTTGATGATAAGTGCAAGGACTCAGGATTAACTACAAATCCCTCAATGTGGGCGACGCAGGGCAGGTCGAAGCTCCTTAATAGGGGCCCGCAAAAGGCCAGTGAAGAAAATCTCCTATGGCAGTTAATGTTTTTTATCGCGCATTGTTAACTACCAATTTATTGGGCATCGTCATCGCGTCCCTTTTGCCTGGCAGCGATCAGGTGGTTGGCGACTGGGATAAAGCTGGTCATCTTTTCATGTATTCTTCTTTGTCGTTTATTATCTGCCTGAATTTTTTCAAAGCAAGACAAAGGGCTGTTGCCTTATTGTCAGGAATAGCCCTCGGCGCATTAATGGAAATCTGCCAGTCTTTTATTCCGGGCCGGGCTGGCTCAATGTTTGACCAGATTGCCAATACCATGGGGGTATTAATCGGTACAGCATTGTTCTTTATTGTCGGCAAGAGGTTAGATGTAGTTTTAAAACGATTCTTAAAAAGAATACCTTGGTGAAATATCAAGGGGCTAAAGGCGAAACAAGGCAAGTCTCTTTGCGCTGGTCACGTTCTGATCGTCATGCGGCGAATTTGACAGAAACGTGGGCCATTCTTACCTTCTCTAAGTATGGTCCCCAGCCCTGATAATCGGGGATAAACAACTCTACGGGATGTGTTTTATGACCGATAATTTTGATGAAGGCGGATTTTGGGAAAAAGTCAAAAGATTCGCCCAGCAAGCAGGAAGGGAAGTAATTGAGAAGGCTTTGTGGCTGTACTATGCCGCCCAGGAAGCTGAAACGCCCAGATGGGCCAAAACCGTTATCTATGGGGCTTTGGCTTATTTTATCTTGCCTGTTGACGCCATTCCCGACGCCATACCTGCCGCCGGTTACACCGACGATTTGGGGGCGCTTGCGGCCGCAATTGCGACAGTCTCCATGTACGTTACCGAGGATGTTAAACAGAAAGCGGCCCGGAAAATGTCTGGTTGGTTCAATTAATAATTCCAAGAATTCCTGAATTTCGGGAACACAATACTTGATTATTGCTTGATTATAAGTACAAGGAAGGACTTCAGCTTATTCCCAATTATGTCCCTTAAATCCCACCTGATCGATTGAAATCGACAATGGCCCATGCCCCCCATCTAAACTATGAAGTCAGGTCTCATATATTTCACTTTCAGTTTTCCCAGTCTACGCGATACAATGTTTTTATTAATGGCTGGCTGTATCTGCTCAATTAACCTTTTCCGAGGAGAATACCTATGTCTGAGAGTGTTTACAAAATCATCGAAATGGTCGGAGCAAGCCCAATTTCATGGGAAGAAGCTACCCAGAATGCCGTCAAGGCCGCCGGACTGAGCCTACGCGACCTGCGCATTGCAGAAGTTGTTACCCTGGATATGAAGATTGATGAGAATGGCAAAGGATCTACCTTTCGGGCACGTGTGAAACTCTCTTTCAAGATCGTTTCCGACTAACCCGCATTTCTCACCAAGAAAAAACAAAACCGGGACAAGTAAAAAACAACAGATTTATTTTCGATGCTGGTAAATTTTCTGGTTTTTCTAATGGCCTATAAGTGCAAGGACTTAAGATTAATTTTGTAGGTCTTTTTTTGCTCGGTCCCGGTCGAATCACCCTTGACTCTTTTGATTGAATAATTACCTTTTAAGCAGAAGAGAAAATCTTCTGATGTATCGGCTCCGCTGTTCGGGTTTTGGGTTTTCCGATGGGTCGCGGCTGCCCCCTTGAGGAACCCTCTCTCCTTTCCCGAACGGCT
Source organism: Thermodesulfobacteriota bacterium (assembly GCA_039714535.1). GTDB lineage: Bacteria > Desulfobacterota > Desulfobulbia > Desulfobulbales > JAGXFP01 > JAGXFP01. The sequence goes on from JBDLJC010000008.1 coordinate 51,459, forward strand.
GGGCCTGACTTTTAGCCCCTCTTGCCATATAATTTCGCATGTTTAACGTAGGTGTGAATCGTTTTATTCGCATCGAATAAAACGTCCGCTGGGATTTTTCTTTATTCTAATGAAGAAAACCACGTCCTTTGGGCGTGGTCAGAGTTCAGCGGCTCTGCCAGTTGAACGCTCATATGCTACAACCATGCAAAGTTGTCCCCACAACTAAAAGCATAGGAGTAATATATGAGTCGATTCAGGAAATTATCACATTCCCTATGGCATTGCCAGTATCACGCAGTGATTGTGCCAAAGTATCGATTTAGGATACTTGAAGAGGCATAGCTACTGAAGTAACGAATTGTGTCAGATTGTTTAGCTCTCAAAAAGAGTGTGAGATAGTTGAACTTAATGTCCAGCCAGATCAAATTCATATAATTGTCTTTGTGCCACCGAAGCTGTCACTATCTGACTACTTCGGAATTATAAAGGGCCGGACAACAATAAGAGTTTTTAATAAGTTCCGAAAATTGGAGAATAAGCCATACTTTGGCAATCATTTTTGGGCACGAGGCTATTGCGTAGATACAGTCGGCCTAGATGCCGAAATGATACGTAAGTATGTAAAATATCAAGAGGAACAAGAACGAAAGGCAGAGTCTGGCCAGTCAAAGTTATTTTAAATTACCAAAGGGGACAACCAGTCCCGGCCCCCTTTGGGGCCAGGGCATTCTTACCCCCTTTCAGGGGTTAACCCAATACCGCCACCTCTGGTGGTGGATGTTTATTGATGGTTTGCAGCCCTACAGGAGGAAGTTATTGCTGGAAAACTTCATCAGTTTTATGATGAATATCCGGGTCAGGTTATTTTTTGTGGTAAAAAAGGAATTTATTTGGTATCGGATTATAAGCTGTTTAGCGATTGGCTTAGACTGCTTGTGTCGACCAGACGTATTATTTGAGTTAGCCGCGTAAAAATCTGTTTCTTGTTTTTTTGGGCTTGCTTCCGGTTATGAAAGTTCAGACCTGAAAACGCCCGTCAATCAGTACGACAGGAGTTGAAATGTTACAGGGAAAAGTGAAGTGGTTTAATGAGTCTAAGGGGTTTGGTTTCATTGAGCAGGATAACGGCGACGATGTCTTCGTCCATTACACTGCCATTAGTGGCGAAGGTTTCAAGACCCTTGGTGAGGGTGATAGTGTCGAATTTGAAATAGTCGACGGACCGAAAGGCCCAGCTGCAGCTAACGTCCAGAAGAAGTAACCGCTTCTGGAAAAGTGGTGGTTCCCCAAGCCCCCGGCTTTTTGTCGAGGGCTTTTTTGTTTAGTTAGGCCCGGTATTTTCCCGGCTTCCTCTTCGAGTAACCATGCATTTATGGTTAGAGATCAGGGTATGCTTCTCAGAAAGTTATCGATTTCTCCAAGCATTTCCTGGAACTTCGGATTCCAGGTAAGGCGTTGCAGCACCCCTTTGCCTTTATTTACTCTGGTATGTTCGCCTAGCCAAACATTTTCCCCTTCCTGGCATTTTTTGAATTCGGCCGAGTTTCGCCCATAATGCAGACAGTTGCGATACTCCCCGTTGTTGCCGTAATGGGGATCATCGGGGGCGATAGTGATTGACTGGTGGGAAAAACCGATAATCCTTTGCGCGGGCAGGCTGCTGGAGGAGACTGTGATTCGCTGGTCAGATAGCGGTGTGCTTGGTTCATCCGCAGCGTAAAGCAGGAGACGGCTATTGGGGCTGGTAATGTTCTCTCTGAAGAATTCCAGGGTATGCCAAGGGTCAATGGTGGCATCTTCGAGACTGACAGCGGTAAAGACGGGAATGGTCAGCCGCTGCCCCTCTTCACGGGTCAGTTCCGTAATCCTGTTAACCAGCCGATCGATCTGTTTACCGCTGTTTGTGGCAAATGACTCATACCGGGCAAAATCCTGGTCCTGCTGAACCACCAGCCAGGTTTTGAAGGCACTTAACGGACCGGCCAGCCAGGCCAGCTTGGTCCTTACTTTCAGGCAGGGATTAAACAGAAACAGTCCGCTCAGATCTTGCTGGTTGAGCAGGGCATAGTGAACTGCCAAGGCTCCTCCCAGTGAATAGCCGCCGATGAAGAGTTGATCGACCTCGGATTGCATGCCCTTGATGGCGTATTCAGTAGCTTCTAACCAAGCCTCGATGGTGATCTTGGTGAGGTCGCCGGGTTTAGTGCCGTGGCCGGGCAGCAGGATCGCTCTGGTGAGAAAGCCCTGGTCTCTGAAATGCTCGGCCAGAGATCTCATATGATATGGTGAGTCCGACAGCCCGTGGATCAGGACAATGCCACGGCTAAAATGACCATTTTTATCTTTGCCGAGATGCTCCTCGTTCGGGCCAAGTTCAAAGGGGGTGTTGGCGTTGATTATCGTTTGGGCATTCCGCCCGTGTAAATCGTCTCGGGTCTGTTCGATGATCTTACGATAATGTTCTACATACTCGGCAAAGGGCTGGGCCTGTTCTAAGTCGAATGAGTTGTTCTGACCTGATGGTTGGAGGCGGACTGGTGGTTTTGAACAGCCCGCCAGGCATAGGATCAGAACTGCGATAATTGCAAGCCAGGGGGCGATAGTGGTGATGTGGCGGAATTTATTCATCCGGACTAACCCCAGTGATCCTTGGCCCCAGCAGTTGCAAAGGCGGGTTGATCTGAGATTGGCCAAGAAAAAAAATATGCATCAGGAATACCCGCCCTATGAACTTCCGGTCACGTCGCTGTATCGCATCTTAAACGCCTGAGAGTAGTTTTTGCGACCTTGAGATGATATGAGGATAGCTCTCAAGTGCTAACGGGGTCAACCCGGAATAATAAAAATGTATGTGCTGGCCGACCGCACGGGTCGGCTGTTGATCAGGCTCAGGAGAAACCTGACTTGGTAGAACAACCGGATAAGGCGCCTGCCGGGATTGAAGAGCTTCCCGATGAGATCCGGAAGCTTGCGGCGGAAATGGTCTTTTTGACCTTACGGCTGCCGCATTTACTGCACTCAATATCTTTGTCGTTGGCTGATGAACTGGTCAGCACTTCAAAATTTGCCTTGCAGTCGCTGCATTTATATTCGTAGATGGGCATAATATCTCCTCACTGGATTCTTGAGATTTGATGGTGTTAAAACATTTAATCTTCTCCTAAAGTATTCATTTCACCGCTTTTTGTAAAGTATCCTCGCTGTTTTCTCGTTTCACCGTGGGGCTGGTCTGTAACCTTCTGAATTATTGGTTAAATAATGAGATTGTCCTTGTGAGTTTTTTAGTGTGGCCGTTAGTATCATTAGTCCTTTTGGCGATGGGCGTAATTTTACAGAATTTCCCGCCTGAATCTGTACAAGTCGACAAAAATTGCTATTATGACCGGGCTTGCAGCCAACGAAAGATCATCTTCACTTAATCCGGAGCAAAACAGAAAGATATGGATTTGCAGATCAATTATCCAGAAGAACTGCCTATTTCGGCGGCCCGTCGGGAAATAATAGAGGCGATTCGCGATAATCAGGTGGTGATAATTGCCGGTGATACCGGTTCGGGCAAGTCCACCCAATTGCCCAAGATGTGTCTGGAGGCGGGTAGGGGGCAGAGTAAGATGATCGGCTGCACCCAGCCTCGGCGGCTGGCCGCCACCTCGGTAGCCAGTCGGGTGGCGGAGGAACTGGGGCCAGCGGCGGTTAACCTGGTTGGCTGCAAGATCAGATTCGCCGATCGGACCAGTAGCGCGACTCGGATCAAGTTCATGACCGATGGGATCCTTTTGGCCGAGACCCGGCGGGACAATCACCTGAACGGCTACGATACGATCATCGTTGATGAGGCCCACGAACGCAGTCTCAATATAGATTTTTTGCTCGGTATTCTGCGGCGGCTTATTAGCCGGCGTCGGGATCTCAAGTTGATTATCACCTCGGCCACCATTGATACCGGTAAATTCGCCAAGGCCTTTAATGACGCACCGGTGATTAAGGTTTCTGGGCGAACCTACCCGGTTGAGCTTCGCTATCTGCCGAGTGATGAAGAAGAGGAAGCCAGCTATGTCGAGCAGGCGGTTGCGGCGGTAGTTGCGTTGCATAAAGAGGGCGGCAGCGGTGATATCCTGGTCTTTATGCCCACCGAGCGAGACATCAGGGAGACGGTTGACGGTCTGGAAAAAGCTATTGCTAATGGCGAGGGCATCAAGGGGGGGGCGACGGTCCTGCCTCTCTTCGGGCGGCTGTCGGGTGGGGACCAAAACCGGATATTCAGACCCGCCCGAGGCCGCAAGATTGTGGTGGCGACCAATGTGGCCGAGACCTCGATCACCGTGCCCGGTATTCGATATGTAGTCGATACCGGCATGGCCCGGATCTCCATCTATAATCCCAGGGCCAGAACCAGTAAATTGCCGATCCGGAAAATCTCCCGGGCCAGCGCCGATCAGCGGCAGGGGCGCTGCGGCCGGACCGGCCCCGGTATCTGCCTGCGGCTATACTCCGAAGATGACTACCTGAACAGGGAAGAGTTCACCCGACCCGAGATCCAGCGGGCCGATCTGGCCGATGTCATTCTGCGGATGCTCTTCCTCCATCTCGGCGAGCCCGGCAGCTTCCCCTTCATTGACCCTCCTGCGCCCCGGGCGGTCAAAGATGGTTATAATCTGCTTTGGGAACTGGGCGCGATCAAGATGAAGGATGGCAATCGCGCCTCCGCGCGTCTGACCGGCCGGGGCAAGATCATGGCCCATTTGCCCCTCGACCCTCGGATAACCAGAATGATTATTGAGGCCCGGGACCGTAATGCCGTGGCCGAGGTGACCGTCATTGCCGCCGCCCTGAGTATCGCCGACCCCCGGGTCAGACCGGCGGATCGCGAAAAGGAGGCGGACCAGGCCCATGGGAAATTTGGTGGCGGCGGCTCTGATTTTCTCTCTTTTCTTAATATCTGGACAGAGTGCGCGAAACTGCCCAGCCAGGGCCGGTTGCGTAAATTCTGCAAGCAGAATTTCCTCTCCTTCATGCGTATTCGGGAATGGCGTGATATCCATGAACAGATTCGTTCAATCCTTGACTCCCAAAAAGGTTTTAAATTTCATGGGTTTTCGGCCAAGACCGAGAATATCCATAAGTCTATTCTTAGCGGTAACCTTCGCAATCTTGGCCTGTGCAAGGCCAAAAATATTTACCAGGGAGCCCAGGACAAAGAAGTGATGATCTTTCCCGGTTCGGTCCTGTTCAACAAGGCCGGCAAATGGGTGATGGCCGCCGAGCTGGTCGAAACTTCCCGGCTTTTTGCCCGCTGTGTGGCCAATATCAAGGTTGAATGGATCGAGCCGCTGGCCAGTCATCTCTGCAAATATTCCTGGGTTGAACCCCATTGGGAGAAGAAGAGGGGCCAGGTGGTGGCCTTTGAGAATGTTTCCCTTTTCGGCCTGTTAATCGAGGCCCGGCGCCGGATCAATTTTGGGCCACACCAACCGGATGAGGCCCGGGAGATTTTCATCCAGCAGGCCCTGGTCGAGGCGGATCTGGGAGGGAACTTCCCGTTTCTGAGCCAGAACATGGCTATGATCGAACGACTCCAGGAGTTGGAAGACCGGGTCCGGCAGCGGGATATCATGGTCGATGACTGGACCATCAATCGTTTCTATGAAGAGCGGCTACCCAAAGATGTCTATGACCGGACCAGCTTGGTGCGATTTATAAAAAAGAACGGTTCGGACGATTTTTTGCGGATGGTCGAGGATGATATCGTCAGCCAGGAGCCGGATTCAGGGCAATTGGCTGAATTTCCCGATGAGCTTGATGTCGGCGGCTTTTCCTGTAAGGCCACCTACCGTTTTCAGCCGGGTACCGAAGATGATGGCATCTCGGTCCATATCCCGGTGGATGTTATCTCCCAGGTTGAGCCGATCCGTTTTGACTGGCTGGTGCCGGGGATGCTGCTTGAAAAAATTATTTTTCTGTTGAAGGGGTTGCCCAAGTCCCTGCGCCGCCAGTTGATCCCGGTACCGGACACCGCCAGGACCATTTTTAATGAGTTGCAGTTCGGCCATGGTTCTTTCTACGGGACCCTGCAGGACCTGGTCATGGCCAGAAAACAGGTCAGGATCGAGCGTCATGACTGGCCACTGGACTCCCTGAGTGATCATCTCAAGGTCCGATTCTGTTTGATCGATGGTCATGGCAAAATCCTGAAGGCCAGCCGTAATTTCGCTGATCTAGCTGTGCCGGCACCGAATCGCCCGACCGGCGATCTGCTTGCCGTTTTGCAGAAAAAATGGGAGAGACAGAAAATTGCCGACTGGGATTTCGCTGACCTGCCGGAGAGGATTCCGGTCAAAGACCGCCAAGGCCGGTTGCTTGGCTTTGCCTGGCCGGGGCTTGAAGATGGTGGTAAAGATGGGGTGAGTTTGCGCCTGTTTGCGAGTCGGGAAGATTCCGTTGCGGCAACCAGATATGGGTTGCTGGCCCTTTATCTGACAAAATTCCAGAAACTGAAAAACCTTAAAAAAGACTTCACTTTAGGCACTGAGAACTGGGCGCTTTATGAGGGGATAGGCAGTAAGGATGAAGTCAACCGCGATCTGCTGGCCTTTATCTTGACGGAGGTCTTTTCCTGCCGGGCTGGGGTGATTCCCGACCGCGAGGCCTTTGCTAACCAGATTGATATGGTCAGGAAAGAGGGGCTTTTTGTTTTGGGCCGTAAGTTACTCAACCAGGTGACATTGGTGTTGCGGGAAAGACGGGCGGTGCTCGATCAGATTAACCGTTATGAAGGGATTGCCACTCCGGGGGAGAGGAAAAAACAGTTTGATGATTTCCGGCGCCATCTGGATACGGTCATTCCTGTTAATTTTTTAAGGGTCTTTGACACCAGGCGGTTGCGAAATTGCCAACGTTACCTTAAGGCCTTGCTGGTCAGGATTGAGCGGGCCCATGCCGACCCAAGCCGCGATGCGTTGCGGGCTGAGCAAATCCTGATTCATGAAGAGCGTTTGCTTACTGCCGGGGAACATCAGACCTTTGCCAAGAATTATGAACTGGTTCTGGGGGAATATCGAGAGATGATCGATGAATTCCGGATTTCGGTCTTTGCCCAGGAACTTAAAACCGCTTTCCCGATTTCGGCAAAACGTCTCGACAAGAAGTGGCGAAAGTTAACCGGGTTGGGTTGAGCCCTTAGATGGTTAGTCAGGAGATGTGAAGTTATTCGCGTAACAAGTACAAGGGGCTAGATCGATGGGCGGCAAAGTTCAATCCTCGCCAAAGTTTTATCCGGATTTTTAGCGGTTACTCTACAGGTGGTAAGAAGAATTATATTCTACCTGACTATCAGGAAATTGAAAAACCGCAGTAGATTTGGCACTGAAATGCGGTGTTTACCAGGATTTCTGTACCCTAAGTTTACTCCCTTCTTGTAATTCAAGGTCAAGTGTGTCTGTATTACTTAATATTGAATGAAGTTTTAACAACGTGATTCAATCACACTTTTTCAACTATCTTACTAAATATTCATTATCTTTAAAAACTTTGTATTATCGGTTAGTTAATGATACACATTTTAAATGTGCTAATTTGGTATCCACTGTTTACTTGGAATCATTTCTAGATGACAGGTTGATTTCACTGTTTTTACAAAAACGGAGGTTTGGTATGTCGAAAAAATTAATGGTGTTGACCGCTCTTGTAGTCTGGCTGATTGCTCCGGTGAGCGCAATTGCCAAGCCGGCAGTCACAATCATGACGATCTCGGAAAAAGAAGTGGAGGAAATCATTGATGGTAGGGAAGTGAAAAGTCGGATTGTCACCTCCGAAATTGAACCTGGCGAAACCCTGATCTTCACGATGAAGTATGCCAATAAAGGTGATGAGAGGGCCATCAACGTAGTTATTGGCAACCCGATTCCCAAAGACAGTATCTACGTCGTCGGCAGCGCCAGCGGGATTGGTAGCGAGATTGAATTTTCCATCGATGACGGCAAGACCTTTAATCTACCAAGCCTGTTAACCTATGAAGTTAATAATCCGAGTGGGGAACAGATCCAGATGACAGCATCTCCAGAACAGTACACCAACATTCGCTGGACCGTTAAGGAGATTCCGGCCGGTCAGCAGGGTGAAGTGAGCTTCAGGATCAGATTAAAATAGGGGCTGGTCTAACCTGTGTGGTTAATGATAACAATATTAATTGTTTTTGTTGGACGATTTTTAATAATTTTTGATAGCCCGTGTCTGTGCAACTGCCTCCGTTTCCCTAAGGTTCTTTAGATAAGAATTGAATGGATCTATTCATGTCGATCGGGGCTGAACAGGTGCGAAGCCATGAAGATTGTTTGACATCAGTAAGACAGCCCAGGCTCCTTGTCAGTGGCTATGTGGTGGTTAGGTGTCAGGGCTGCGTTTGACTTTTTCTTGACGGCCTGGCATTCGGTCGGGATTTTATTTCCATTAAGATCATAACTTCCAGATTTGCTGTGCCGGGGAACATATCCAGTGGCACTATCTTTTCCACCTGGTAGCCGTTCGCCTGCCATTCCTTCAGGGACTCAGGGATCTCGTCAACTCCGCAGAAAATATGCAGGACCTTGCCGGGCTGGCGTTCACAGATTGCGTCAATAACCCCTCTCTGGGTTCCCTGCTTGGGAGGATCGAGGATCAGTGCCAACGGTTCGGTGGATAGGGGCAGCAGATCGCTAACCGCTTTCGGGGTGATGCGGCGGGCCAGGAACCTGATTTTACCGCCGATCTTGTTCAGCCGGGTATTAGTCTGTGCCGCCCTGATTGATGGCCCTTCCGCGTCGATCCCCGTCACCTGCCGGTAATCCGCTGCCAGGAAATGACTGAACAAACCATAACCGCAGTATAGGTCAATTAACCGTTCTTCCCGGTCCGGTTCAAGCAATTCCCTGGCCTTATCCAGCATTTTTCCGACAATTGACTCGTTTACCTGGGAAAAGGAAGTTGGGTGAAAATGAAAACGACAATCGCCATATTTTACTTCCAGATGGGCCGGGCCAAATAGCTTCTTGAATTGCATCTTGTCATCCGGTCGGCGTCTTTCAAAATAATAATCGGAGCCGGTCGGGTCCAGATAGGCGAAGGTCGCCGTTACCGGGGCGGGCATCTTCTGTAGGTGTTCCGCCACCATCTTCAGCTTCCTGACCAGGGGGCCGTTCATCTTCCGGACATTGAAGATTACCGCGATCTCTTTATAATTGCCGCGAATGATCAGGTGATTCAGATGGGATGCCACCAGCTTATAGGCCGGCTCGCTCAGTTTCTTTTGGAGGAAGTTGTAGGTCCTGGTATGTTCGGGCGGTTCCAATGGTGATTCCAGGAATGGTTTCTTTTGAGTCTTCAGGAGATGATCGCCAAAGACCAGATATAAGTGGGGGCCGTTAAGAATGGCCCGTCTCTTGGAGGTTGTTCGGTAACCACGGGGCCGCGGTGAGGCAATAACGGGCTCGGGGGCGAGGGGCAACCGCTGTTTTTTCCAGAATAGAGCCAGGGCGGAGTCTTTTAGTTGCAGTTCTTCCTTATATGGTAAATGGGCCAGGGGAGCTGCCTGCAGGGTGATTCGGTTGACAGGTCTTGACGGCTCTGGTGCCAAATCGCGTAAAATTCCGGTAAAATTTGCATCCGTAACTGATTTTGCCGGAGGAATTCCCCTTCTAACTGCTTTGGGGTTCCTTGGCTTTGGCTTGGAATTGTCTGGCTTTCTTTGCTTTCTGGGCACTAGTTTTCCATATCAAGTTTTTTTTTGATCATTATTTCCGCTTCGGAGGGGCGCACGTAGATCGGCACAGCATTGGCAGGGTCAACAAAATTCTGGTTGGTAAACATCTTTGTCGCCAGACGGCCAATGCTCGCGGCCCTGGGGAAGAAGGAGCGGGGGGAGGCGAAGATTGCCGACTCATTGAGAACTTTCCTAAAAAATTCCTGATAGATCACCGCGCCATCGCCGACCAGCAGAGTCGGTCGGTCGATAAGGGCGGCCAGCTTTTCCGGCTTCATGACTAGATCTTCACTGACTTTTTCCGGTATGCCATAACTGTTGCATTTGAAAAAGGCCGCGTAAACTTCCTTTTTGCGGGCATCCAGCAGGGCGCAGACCAGAGTGCCCGGCGGGGCAATGATCTGTTGAGCCATGCCATCTAACGTTGGCACTCCCAGCAGAGAGCGGTCAGCGGCCATGGCCAGACCCTTGGCGGTGCTGAGACCGATGCGCAGGCCGGTGAAACTGCCGGGCCCGAGACTGACGGCGATGCCGTCAATTTGTTCCCAGTCTAGCTCAGTATCCTGCATAACCCGATTGATCTGCTGGATAAGGCGGCGGGAATGGGTGGTGGCGGTATCGACTGAGTTTTCGGCCAGACAACGATTGCCCGACAATAGGGCGACGCTGCCGCACATGGTTGCGGTTTCGATGGCCAGGATCAGGGGGGGGACCAGTTCTGGTTTGCTTTTTTTCATCAGCCGGTCTCAGGAGCAAAGCTTTAATGTCTTAGCAGTAATTTTCGTGTTTTTCATGCCCGTCAAGCGAACACTGAAGAGAGTCCAGGATCTTTTAAAATTCCAGTTTGTCTGGATTAAGTGAACAACCTGACAATATCGTTGTAGAAGACAAAGACCATCAGGGTAACCAGGATAACCAGGCCGATCTGCTGGCAGATCTCCATGGCTTTTTGGGACATGGGCCGGCGGCGCAGGGCCTCGTATGAAAAGAACATCAGGTGGCCGCCATCGAGGATCGGGATCGGCAGCAGGTTTAAAATACCCAGATTGACACTGATCAATCCCATAAAATAGACCAGATTTATCCAGCCGGCCTCCATCTGTTTACCGGCCAGCTGGGCGATCATGATTGGCCCGCCAAGTTCACTGGCTGGGATGACCGCCTGGATCATCTTGACGATGCCCATGATGGTCAGATAGATAAAGGTCCAGGTCTGGGAAAATCCGGCCTTGATCGCCCGCCAGAGCGACACTCTCTCATAGGCGACTTTCTCGCTGAGGCTGATGCCCAACATATAACGCTTTTCGACCTCCTCGCCGAAGATATTACGGCTGGGGGTTATTTCCGGCTGGCCGGTAATCTCCAGTCGCTCCCCCTCTCGGTCAATCACCAGCACTACTGGTTCTCCGCCGCTGTGGGAGATGAGATCGGCTACCTCCAGCCATTTGACCGTTTCCTGGCCATTGATCGACAGAATCATGTCGCCCGCCTTAAGCCCGGCCTGCTGGGCCGGCGAATCGGCGGTGACGGCGCCAATAACTGTGTTGTCAACCGGGGTGGGGAGTCCGGCGATGGCGAAGATCATAAAGAACAGAAAGACTGCGAACAGCAGATTGGCTATTGGCCCGGCGGCAACGATTAAGAAACGCTGCCAGACCGGTTTCTTGGCGAAGGAGCGGCCGGCCTCTTCATCCGGGACCTCATCATCACCCTGTTCGCCGAGCATCTTGACGAAGCCGCCAAGGGGAAAGGCACAAATTTTATATTCAGTCTCTCCGTATTGGCGGCCGATCAGTTTCGGGCCGAAACCGACGGAGAATTTTAGGACCTTGATGTTGAATAGTTTGGCCAGAATGAAATGGCCGAATTCGTGGACGATGATCAGCAGACCAAGGACGATGATAAAGGATATTATTGAATTCATGGTTTTTTCCTTTTGTTTTGGGACCCATAATTTTGTGAGTCAATAAACAACCCGGCTTGGCCCCGGGCCTCTTGGTCTGCGGCCAGGATGGCATCAAGATTGGTGGCTTTGTTAAGGGGCAGCTTGGTTACGGTATCGGTGACGATCTGTGAGATGCCGGGGAAACTGATGTCGCCCCTGAGAAAAGCCGCCACAGCTACTTCATTGGCAGCATTAAAAATGGCCGGCATGGTGCCGCCTGCGGCGCAGACCTTGTAGGCCAGTTTCAGGGCTGGGAATTTTTCCAGATCAGGGGAGTGAAATTCCAGATTTGGTGAGTTTGCCAGATCGAGTCGCGGTAGTTCCAGTTTTAACCGTTCCGGAAAGGTCAGGGCGTAGGCGATAGGGATCTTCATGTCCGGGATGCCGAGATGGGCAATAAATGAGCCGTCCCGATACTCGACCATGGAGTGAACTATCGACTGGGGGTGGATCAGAACTTCGATCCTGTCCACTTCGATGTCGAAGAGATATCTGGCCTCGATAACTTCCAGACCTTTGTTAATCAGGGTGGCGGAGTCGATGGATATCTTGGCGCCCATGTCCCAGTTGGGGTGGTTAAGGGCCTGTTCCGGGGTAACCCTGCCGATCTCTTCCTGGCTGAAGGAGAAAAACGGTCCGCCCGAGGCGGTCAGGATCAGTCGGGATACGTCTTCGCGGCGGCCGGCATCGAGGCCCTGATCGATGGCGCTGTGCTCACTGTCGATGGGGTGCAAGTTTACCTTGTGGCGACGGACCTCCTCCATGACCAGATCGCCAGCCATGACCAGGGTTTCCTTGTTGGCCAGACCGATGTCCTTGTCGGCCCTGATGGCGGCCAGAGTCGGGGTCAGGCCGGCGGCTCCGACGATTGCGGAAACGACCATCTTGGCCGATGGAATAGTGGCCACTCGTTCGTTGCCTTCCGGGCCGGATAGTACCCGGTCATTCCAGGCAGGGGGCAGGCTCTGGATCAGCTCTCCGGCCAGGGCCGGATCTCCGACTGAAACCAGCTCCGGTGCAAATTCCTCCAGCTGATTTTTGAGGAGCTCGATATTATGACCGGCTGCCAGGCCAACTACCTTGAAGCGGCCGGGATATTGCCGTACTACCTCAAGGACGTTACGGCCGATAGAGCCGGTTGAGCCAAGCAGGGAAATGTTTTTAGTCATTTTTAGCTACCAGTTGGTCGGAGATCAGAGGCTGATTATGCCGAAGTGCAGCATATAGAAAAGAATCGGGGCCGCGATCATCAAAGAATCGAGGCGGTCCAGTACGCCGCCGTGGCCGGGCAGGATGTGGCCGGAATCCTTCACTCTCATGGTGCGTTTGATCATTGATTCGGTAAGATCGCCCAGTACCCCGATCATACTAAGAAAAACGGTCAGGATAGAGATCTTAACCAGTGAATAACCGGGAAAGAACCAGATGCCGACGATGATTGCCCCGAGAATGCTGCCGCACAGACCGCCGAGCAGGCCTTCGATGGTTTTGCCGGGGCTGATGGCCGGAGCCAGTTTATGACGGCCCAGCATTTTGCCGGTATAGTACGCGAAAGAATCGGAAAAGACGGTAATGACCGTCAACAGGATCAACAGATGTTGGCCTTCGTTAAGCGTGAGCAGGAGATGGAAATGGGAGAAGCAAAAGCCCACATAGAAGATGCCGAAACCGATCCGTAACATCAAAGCAAAGGCGTTAAACCCCGAGGCTTTGTTATCCAGGGAACCATAGCGGCTCAGGCTGTAGACAATCAACAGGAAAAGAGCCAGAAAGAGACCCGCCGCAACCACTTCGGCCTTACCGGCATAGGCGGCCAGCAGCGGTAGCAGGCCGAGGATGATGCCGATTGATTTATCCTGGGAGCTGCAATTGGCCAGGGTCATGTTGAAATATTCATTAAGGGCCAAGGCGCCCAGGGCCAGAAAGGTAAGCCAGAAAAGCCAGAAGGGTCCGTAGAACAAAAGGGCCAGCCAGCCAGCGGTTATAACCAGCCCGGTTGCTATTCTCGTTAGATTCAAGATTCGGTTACCTGTTTTGAGGTTCTGCCAAAACGTCTCTGCCGCTGTTGAAAATCGGTAAGGGCTGAAATGAAGTCTTTTTCACGAAAATCCGGCCATAGGGTGTCGGTGATATAGATCTCTGCGTATGATAACTGCCAGAGCAAAAAATTGCTTAGTCTTGATTCGCCGCCGGTTCTGATCAGTAAGTCGGGATCAGGTTGACCGGCTGTGTCCAGATGGGCGGAGACCAGGGCATCGTCAATCTCTTCCGGCTTAATTAGTCCCTGGCGACAGTCATCACCAATTTGCCGGACGGCCCGGACGATCTCGTCCCTGCCGCCGTAACTGAGGGCCAGATTGAGAGTAAGGCCGTCGTTATTGATGGTTTGGGCAATGGCGTTGTCCAGAACCTCGCGAACCTCATTGGGCAATCGGTCCTTCTGGCCCAAACATTTCAGGGAGACATTGTTGGCGGTTATGGTTTTAAGTTCGCTTTGGAGAAAGGTCTTGAGGAGTGCCATCAGGGCTTGAACTTCAAGGGGGGGGCGGTTCCAGTTCTCGGTTGAGAAGGCGTACAGGGTAAGGAATTTAACGCCTAGTTCGGCAGCGGTGCGGACAATGTCCTGCACAGATTCAACCCCGTGCTTGTGACCGACCGGCCTGGGCAGGCTGCGGTTCTGAGCCCATCTGCCGTTGCCATCCATGATGATCGCCACATGGGTCGGGATGTTATCGGGGTCCAGTTCTGTTGTCTCTGTCATAGGCTGGTCAGCGGGGCGGATGTTGAGCCTTTGGTTGAGTAATGATAATATTCAAGCACCGCAGAGAAGGCCGGGATCAGACTTCCATAACCTCTTTCTCTTTTGCGGCCATCAGTTCATCGAGTGTTTTGATGAACTTGTCGGTTTCTTTCTGGGCATCATCCTGAAGACGGAATAAGTCATCCTCGGAGATCTCTTTATCGTTTTTCTGCTTCTTAAAGGTGTCAATGGCTTCTCGTCGGGAATTCCGGATAGCAACCCGGTAGTCCTCGGTGATCTTCTTGACCTTTTTGACCAGTTCTTTGCGACGCTCTTCGGTCAGCTGCGGGATGGAGATGCGGAGAAGCTTGCCGTCATTAACGGGATTAAGGCCGAGGTCCGATTTCTGGATGGCCTTTTCAATGGCGCCAAGTAATTGGGTGTCCCAGGCCTGAATCTGGATCAAACGACTTTCCGGGATGGTGAGAGTGGCGACTTGATTGATCGGCATCGGTGAGCCATAGGCATCAACCCTGATGCCGTCCACTAGGGAAACAGAGGCCCGGCCGGTCCGAACTTTAGACAGTTCCCGTTTGTAAGCATCGGTGCTGCTTTCCATCTTTTCGGTCATTGCAGTGATTATTTCACTCATTCTCTTCTCCCCTGATGATTGTTCCGCTATTCTCTCCGCAGATCGCCTTACTGATATTGCCGGGTTTATTCATATCGAAGACCAGAATGGTTTTATTATTATCCCGGGCCAGAGAAATAGCGGCTGAATCCATGACTCGCAGTCTTCGTTTAAGAACTTCGGTGTAAGTAAGCTCATCAAACTTGACCGCATCTTTATGAACCAGTGGGTCTTTGTCATAGACGCCGTCAACCCGGGTTGCCTTACAGATTACATCTGCTTCGATTTCAAGGCCCCGCAGCACGGCGGCGGTGTCGGTGGTGAAATAAGGATTGCCGGTTCCGGCTGCGAAAATCACCGCCCGGCCCTTTTCAAGATGGCTGACGGCGGTAAGTTTTGCATAGGGTTCACAGACGGTCAGCATGGGGATGGCTGACAGCACCCGGCAGGAGACGTCATTCTTCTCCAGAGCGTCCTTCATGGCCAGGCTGTTGATGACCGTGGCCAGCATGCCCATGTTGTCGGCGGCGGCCCTGTCCATCCCAGCAGAGGCCCCGGCTACTCCACGGAAAATATTGCCGGCGCCGATTACCAGGCTGATTTGGACTCCGAGACTAAGCAAATCCTTGATCTCGTCGGCCACATAGTCCAGCATTTCCGGGTGGATGCCGTAATCGGCTTTGCCCATCAGGGCCTCACCGCTTATTTTCAGAAGAACTCTTTTGTATGCGCTGTCAGTCAATTCGTTACCATTTAATATTTCGATGATCTCTTAAAAAGTACCCAAAGGGCACAGCAATATCAGAAAGGCTAAGCAGCTAATTTGCTCAGGTGCCCACTTGAAAACGGGCAAATCTCTTAATGGAGATGTTCTCGCCGATTTTAGCGATAATTTCGTTTAAGAGGTCTTGAATTGTGAGATCAGGATTCTTGACGAATTTCTGCTCCATGAGGGATACTTCTGAGAAATATTTGTCAATCTTGCCGCCGACAATCTTATCGACGATGTTTTCCGGCTTGCCGGATTCAAGGGCCTGGTTTTTGAAAATCTCGGTTTCACGGGCGATGAGATCGGCGGGAATCTCCTCACGTTTGGTGGCAATTGGGCTGCTGGCCGCAATGTGCATGGCGATGTCTTTGGCGAATTCCACGAACATATCTGACTTGGCCACGAAGTCTGTTTCACAGCCAATTTCAACCATAACACCCAATTTGCCGGCGCCATGGATATAAGTCTCAATTACACCTTCGCTGGTGGCCCGGTCGGCTCGTTTCAAGGCCACGGCCAGTCCTTTCTGGCGTAGAAAGTCCACGGATTTTTCCATGTCGCCATTGTTGTCGACCAAGGCTTTTTTGCAATCCATCATGCCCGCACTGGTTTTGTCACGGAGCTCTTTTACCATTTTGCTTGTTATATCCACAACCGTACTCCTGGAATTTTGTAACAGTTTTAAATGAAATTACCAGCCGTCTGCCTGTTCGGATTAACAAAGAGATAGGCGACCGGTATCGGTACAGGTTCTTGTCTTACCCTACTCTTTTTCTGCTGCTTTTTCGTCCTTGGCCTCGGCTGCCGGTTTGGCTTTAGCTTTTGCTGCTGGTTTAGCTTTAGCTTTGGCTGCTGGTTTAGCTTTAGCTTTGGCTGCTGGCTTGGCCTCGGCTGCCGGTTTGGCCTCGGCTGCCGGTTTGGCTTTAGCTTTTGCAGCTGGTTTGGCCTTGGCTTTGGCAACTGGTTTGGCCTTGGCTGCTGGCTTGGCTTTAGCTTTGGCTACTGGTTTGGCCTCTTTTTTGCCGGTATCGGCAGCTTCAGCTGCTGACTCAGCGGCGGCAACTGCCACGGGGACAACTTCGTCCTCACCTGAATCTTTTTTGGTGTGCTGTTGTTCTTTCCCAGCCAGAACGGCATCGGCCAATCTCGATGTAACCAGTTTGATGGCCTTGATGGCGTCATCGTTACCGGGGATCGGGTAGGCGATTCCGTCAGGATCGCAATTGGTGTCTGCGATGGCAACTACTGGAATGCCAAGGCGGTTTGCTTCGACAATGGCAATATTTTCGCGCTTGGGGTCAACAATGAACATTACACTGGGCAGATCCTTCATCTTTTCGATGCCGCCAAGGTTGCGCTCGAGTTTTACGACCTCTTTTTCCATCAGCAGTTTTTCTTTTTTCTTGTACTGGTCAATGGAACCATCTTCCTGCATGGCTTTGATTTTTTTGAGCCGATCAATAGATTTGCGTATGGTCTGGAAGTTGGTCAACATGCCGCCCAACCAGCGGTTGGTAACGTAAAACATACCACAGCGCTCGGCTTCTTCCTTGATGATTTCCTGGGCCTGTCTCTTGGTGCCGACGAACATAACGGTGCCGCCCTTGGCAACGGATTTGACCATGTAATCGCAGGCCGCGTTGAAGAGGGGCAGGGTCTTGTCGAGGTTAATAATGTAAATCTTGCTGCGGGCCCCGTAGATATAGGGTTTCATTTTGGGGTTCCAGCGTTGGGTCTGGTGACCGAAATGCATGCCTGACTCCAACATTTCCTTCATTTCAACATGTGACATTTTACTCTCCTTTTCTGGTTAATCCTCCATCCCTTTGCCCCGACCTGTTTTTACAGGCACCAGATGGGAAATAGTGGGATGTGCGTTTTACGACCTTGCTTCAAGGCCGCTCTTTCATACCTTGAAAAACAAGACCTTTTAACATTATGTCTGATCTTTTGCAAGGAACATGGTGAGGGGGAGATAAAAAAACTTGACTGGACAGGACAAATCAATAGAATGCCCTTTTTTCGTTGGCTTTGTCGTAACTATTTCACTTAGCAAATAATGGAATATAACTGTATGTTTTTGCTTGATGTTAACCCCCAAAAACTCCTGATTCGTTCGACCAACTGGATCGGAGATGCCATCATGACGACTCCGGCGGTCCGGACTATTCGGCAAAATTTTCCCGATGCCCATATTGCAATCCTTGCCTATCCCTGGGTGGCTGACATATTTCAAAACTGCCCCCATGTTGACGAGGTAATACTCTACAATAAGAAAAGCGAACATCGGGGGGTGAGGGGACTCTGGCGTCTGGGTCGGGAGTTGGCTGCCGCTAAGTTTGATGCGGCGATTCTCTTGCAGAATGCCTTTGCCGCCGCCTTGATCGCGGCCGTGGCCGGTATTCCAGTGCGGGCCGGATATATAAGAGATGGCCGGCGCTTATTGCTCACCCATCCTGTAAAGATCAGTTCGGAAGTGCGGAAATTGCATCAGGTCCATTATTATCAGGGGCTTTGCCGTGAGTTGGGGCTGACGACCGGATCTGACCAGCTTTTTTTGCAATTGGCCCCTGAGGTTGATAGCTGGGCCCGGGAGTTTGTGGCGGATTTCACGGGGCGACCGATTATTGGCTTTAATCCAGGCGCCGCTTACGGACCAGCCAAGTGCTGGCCGGTAGAGCGCTACGGTAAGCTTGCCGCTGTCCTGGCCAAAGAACTGAACGCGGTGATTCCGGTGTTCGGGACTGCAGCCGATTCGACCACGGCGGCGGCCATCCAGAGCTTTGCCCCGGAAAATGTTATTGATCTGGCCGGAAATACCTCTCTGGCCGAAGCCATGGCCCTGATTGGAGTTTGCGATTGTTTCGTTACCAATGATTCCGGCTTGATGCATGTGGCAGCAGCCCAGCGGACGCCGTTGGTGGCGATATTCGGTTCCACCGACCCGGTTGCCACCGGACCTTTTTCTGACCGGACCGTTATCATCCAAAAAAAGCTCGACTGTCAGCCCTGTTTCAAGACCCATTGTAAATCTGACTTTCGCTGCATGAAAAATATCGAGGTTGAGGAAGTGGCCGGGACGGTCAGAGGTCTGCTTGCGGGAAAGGCGGAGGGAAAGGCATGAGCAAGAACGTGAAAAAACCGGCGGTGTTCCTTGACCGGGATGGAACAATCAACGAACAGATGGGTTATATAAACCATCTCAGCCGTTTTGTTTTGCTACCTGGGATCGCGGCGGCCATCCGTTTGCTGAATGAGCGTGATATCCCGGTATTTGTCGTGACTAACCAGTCCGGCTTGGCCCGCGGCTATTTCCCCCCTTCATTGCTTGATAAAGTACATACGAAAATGACTGACCTGCTCGCAGCAGAGGGCGCCCACGTAGACGGGATCTATATCTGTCCTCATCATCCGGAGGCCAAGGAGGAAAAGTATCGTGAGGATTGCGACTGCCGCAAGCCCAAGCCGGGACTGTTTACCAGGGCGGCCCTTGAGCATAATATTGATCTGGGTGCTTCCTATGTCGTTGGTGACCGTTGGTCGGATCTTAAGGCTGCTGATGTCTGTGGGGCGACCGGAATTTTGGTGCTGAGTGGTTATGGCCGGGGGGACCGCGATTATATCGGGCCATCCCAGGAGATCCAGCCCGCCCATGTGGCCGAGGATCTTGTTGAGGCGGTTAGCTGGATAATATCTTCACTATAAATGAAAAAATCCTGATCCGGTTAGTGTTTGCCCTTCTTTTTGCTTTGGAACAGGTAAATAAACTCGTTAGTTTTCAGCAGGCCATGTTGCTCTCTGACAATTTTCTCGATATAGGCGGGGTCATTGGTTAAATGATCGACTTCTTCCCTTAATTTCCGATTGTCCTCCCGCAGATCCCGATTGGTTGCTTCGAGTTGTTCCACCTCGTTTGATAACCGGGAATGTCTGATGGCGCCCCACGGTGAAAAGAGGGCCCAGGCTGAGAGCAGAAGGGCGGCCAGCCAGCCGGCCCTGAGTAGTTGTCTTGTCTTACGGTCAATATGTCTGGCTGGCATTGTCTGTCCGGTTTTTAGAGGTGGAAGAAAAACGGTTGAGCATTACGAGTGAGCTTGTTTTACCGTTATTCTCATAGCATAACGAGTTGTTTCCTGCAATCATGGGGACGGAATTATGGCAGTTGCAAACAGTGGAAAAGACCAGCGCCCGGTCTATCTGGTCAGTGCCTGCCTCCTTGGTTTAACAACCCGTTATGACGGTCTGACAAAACCTTCCACGGTCTGCAAAAATGCACTGCAAGGGGCAATCTGGATCCCGGTTTGCCCAGAACAACTTGGCGGCTTGCCGACCCCGCGAACTCCGGCCGATCTGGTTGGCGGCCAGGGGGGCGAGGTATTGGCTGGTAAGGCCAGGGTTATAACCAGAAGCGGAGAGGATGTTGCCGAACAGTTTATTAGGGGTGCTCGGCAGGTTTTGAAGATAGCCTTGGAACAGCAGGTTGCCGGGGCTTTTCTGAAAAGCGGTAGTCCCTCCTGCGGTGCTGGTGAGGTGCTTGGCGTGACGGCGGCTCTTCTCAAGAGTAACGGTATTCCGCTGCGGGAATTTTAACGTCAGCCTTATTTTAAGAAGGGTAGGGCTGATACTGCGGTTCTGGTTGGCAGGGGAATGAAAAACAAGAATGCCCCTCGCAATAATTGGCTCAGGGCATCCTTGTTCAACTGTTAACCAGGGTATAAATGCCCCCCCAAGGCTTAGCTTAATTCTTGAGATCAGCTGCAACCGCAGCAACCACCCCCTGGTTTGTCGCATTTATCATCTTTGCAGGTCGAGATTCCCAGGATAGCGTAAGCAGGGCACCAGCCGATCAGGCCGGTAAGCAATGGAATTAGTCCCAGATATGCCCATGGGCTCTGGGGACCAATAAAAGCCAGGGAGAGGATGCCGGCCCCAACAACGATTCTGATAATTCTTTCAGCCAAGCAAGCATTGTTTTTCACGATTTAACCTCCAAGTTTAAATCTTTGATTAATTATTAAATGCGGCTTACGTTTGTTGTGAATCTAACATAAGCATGAAATCATTGTCTGGCTGTAAAAAATATTGCCTCCGGTCAGCAGTGGCAGCCCATAAGCAATGGCAGTTGCCCCTGTCAGGGACGTCTGTCAATGGGTATCAGTACCTGTGGAAAGCTGGTCTCCAACTCTAAAGTTAACGTGAAGTTTCATTTTGATATTTTATGCAGAATGACCGAGATAACCTGTCTGCCGACCCTCTAACCCCAAACTTGGGAGATAGATAGAGAAATCGCACCAGCACCCAAGGAGCGAGCGTGCTCGCGGGTCAGATTGATTGATTTGATAATACGATTTTAGTCTCATTGGTTTTGTGGAGGTAGAGCGATAAGAGGATCGGGTACATAAATATTTCCAAAATTTTGAATATCTAACGACTCGATCATTGTTAAACTCAGTTTTGTTTATTGTATTGGTAGGATATGTTTTCGCGCATCACAATGTAATTGTATGGAATTTCACAATTGCTCGAAAATTACTGCAATTTATTGATAGCAAGATACCATTTCTGATCTTCCCGGCAAGTCTTAACCGATGATCTTGCATAATATGATACATAGGTACTGTTGTACGGAATCTCGTATAACTATGATGCAAAGATATTTTGTCGCTTAACGAAAAAGATGCAAGTGTGTCAAGCAGGGATTGCCGATTGCCGGATACATCATCGGTATGGTCATCTTTATGATGTGTGTGACTGCTCTTTTGTGCCCTTGCAACCGGTTATTCCAATCCCCGCTCGAAATTGAAGGCAGTGGTCCCCTGAAGATTTTCTCCATTGGCCAGAGCGTTTAGGACTGCCCGTCCCTTTACTGAAAATGGTCCGCAATGGGCAAGATCAATATGCAGCCTGTTGCAACCCGATGCCTGTAGCTCAGTCAGGTGCTCCAATAGGGAAAAATCTGCGGAGCCGGTCAGGACGGTGAGCCCGTGGTCGGTGGTGAGCTGGAGGCTGTCGCCCTTGTCTGAAAAAAGACGGCTGCCGGATTTGATGCCCCGGAGCGGAATTCTGGAGGTCATTAACGGGATAGGTGTGTAAATGGTCTGGCAGATCGGTATTGTGGTTTTTCGGGCCATTAATTCCCCAAGGTTCTGTCGGTCATTTTCGATTGGCAGGGTTATCTCGTTAATGCCCAGTTCCTGCCAAGCTCGGATTGTTTCGCTGTTCATGCTGTAAAGTTGGCTGCCGGCTATAAGTTTGGCAGCCGTTGCCTTGTCAAACAGAAGGAAGTGGCCGATATTGTTGAGCCGGAATGAGCTGAAGCCCTGACTGAGCAGTTGCTTTACCGCACTTTTAAATTGCGGCCAGTCGTCCGGGAAGATAATTGCCGGGATGTCCCAGATGATTTCTTGCCGGTGGCTGGCGGTAGTCCTGGATAATTTGCTCTGGTTGCGGACGTTCTCTGGAGTTAGTGGTACGGCAACCCGGTTGACCAGGGGGGTGTCCAGCACCTTGATATCTCGGATAGCGGCCACCGTTGCCGTAAGATGGCGGTCGGCGACAGCTTGACAGGTTGTTTTTGGCAGCAGGGTGGCCATGACCTCCTGATGTTGCTGGTGCCGCTTGCGTTTTTCTGTCTTGACAATCTCTGTTGCCAGCTGTTGGAAAAAATCCCGGCGAATCTCATTAAGCTTGCTGGTTGGGATGAAGATATCCGGCAGGTTGGGCGCCGTCAGCTTCTTGAGAATAAAAGGGTAGGTGCTGGTTTTCGCAAAAATCCGGGAAAGGAGGGTCTCATCAAGAGGCCGGTCTTTGGCCGGGGAGGTTTTCGGGGTGTAACTTCTTTCAAGCTTTATTCCGCTTACCTCGCCGTAAATGGTCAGCCGATCCGGGCTGAGGGCAATTTTCAGATAAAGGGCTGGGTGGGGTAGTTGCACTCTGGCTAATTTCTGGCGGCAGGCGGCTTCGCTTGCTGAAAATGACTGTTCGGCTGCCACTTTGTAAACAGCGTCTCCGGGGCTGATCTTTTCCGCCGCCTGGGTTTCGATGGTGACTGTGGCTCCGGCAACAGCTGCTTTGACTTTTTTCTGGTTAATCTTCATGCTGATCACGGTAAGACCGGCCCCGGTCTGGTCGTTTTGCGGCATAACTTTCAGGCGGTCGCCGATGTGTAGTTTGCCTTCAAGTGTGACGAAGATTGTTTTGCCGCGAATTGTCTTGATCAGGCCGAGATATTGGCCGATGGTCCCTTGTCGGGCCGGAGCGGCAATTGCCGTTGGCAGCTGGCCGGTGAGAAAGCCGGTGGTTGATTTGCGCCCGAAGGAGAGTTCCAGTTGTTGCTTGGCTCGGGTCAACACCTGACGCCGCTCTCTGGCCGGTCCATCCAGAACCATCCGGTAGGCGGTGACCACCCGGCCCACGTATTCCGCGCTCTTCATCCTTCCTTCGATCTTGAAAGTTGTTATCCCTGCTTCGATCAATTGGGGGAGATGGTCAATGGCGCAAAGGTCACTGGTGGAAAAGTAATAGCCTGGTTTGTCCCGATAATTGTAACGACGGCGACAGGGCTGGGCGCAGCGGCCTCGATTGCCGCTTTTGCCGGTGATGGAGGAAGAAAAAAGGCATTGACCGGATATCGAGAAACAGAGGGCGCCGTGGACAAAATGCTCTAGCTCAATGTTGGTCTGTCGGTTGATGAGGCTGATTTCCGCCAGGGAAAGCTCCCGGGCCAAGACCACCCGCTTAAAGCCCATCCCGGCCAGCATATTGACTCCGGCAGCATTGTGGACCGTCATCTGGGTAGAGGCGTGCAGGTAAAGGTCGGGAAAGTGGTTCCTTACCAGCCGCCATAAGGAAAGGTCCTGGACGATGATGCCATCTATCCCGGCGTATTGAAGTTGGCCAAGGGTCTCGATCAGCAGGGGGATTTCCGCTTCTTTGATTAAGGTGTTGAGGGCAACGTATATTTTTTTGCCATGCTGATGGGCATAGCTTGCCATTGCGGTAAGGTCGGATAGCGAAAAATTCTTCGCTTTGGCCCTGGCCGAGAAGTTTTCTAAACCGCAGTAAACTGCATCAGCCCCTGCCTCCAGAGCGGCAAAGAAGGCGGCAAGTCCTCCGGCTGGAGCAAGAAGTTCCGGCTTTTTAAGTTGTCTTGACGGTTTTGCCGACTTTCTAGACGTGGTGGTATTAGAGTTTCGAGTAGCTCTCTTCATTATAATGACTCTTTTTACCTTTGTCCGGCCAGCTTTAAAGTTGCTCAGTGGGTGTAACGCATCCCGGGAAAAGGTTCCATTAAAGCATTGGCTTATATGTTTTTTGCTGGATTTCGGCAGGTGATTTTTTTCCCAACTCTATCAGGGTTATCCAAAAGATTGGATATCTTTTTATTTAAAGGTTTAAAAAATGTTGTTTTTTGGAAAGTAATAGGCTACTGTCTCTCTAAGTTGTGCAGTATCTGTTTGAAAATGCAAAAAACGCTGATCGCACATACCTACTTTAGGAGTGCGTTTTTTTTTGCAAACAGACTGCCTGCCGGCTGTAAATCGACAGTTCGGCGATATTATTTAGTGGTTCCTTGCGAGGAACTCAAATTAGAGGAGTTGTAAAGATGTTAGAAGGTACAGTAAAATGGTTTAATGATGCTAAGGGATTTGGCTTTATCGAGCAAGATGGTGGCAGTGATGTTTTTGTTCACCACACCGCTATTCAAGCCGACGGTTTCAAGTCACTTACTGAGGGCGCTCGCGTCAGCTTTGAAGTTGTTGACGGTCCTAAAGGCCCGGCTGCCGCTAATGTTCGTCAGCTATAAGCAACTAACATAACTGTTGTTGCTAGAAGCCCCGCTTTATGCGGGGCTTTTTTTATTTATCACGGAACAAAGTGGGTAAGAAAAAATAGGTTAAGAAGCACAAAAAACCATTATTTGAAGTACCGGTTAAAATTAAGATTTAACGCTCAATTTTTTGAGGAATGGGTTTAGCTTACCCAAGTTTATATCTGTGTCCAACAAGTCCATCTTTATCTTGCACCTGCTCCAGACATACTACCATTTTGCAGTTGATGTTATATTCCATATTACTTGTTCGTGGCAGTACTCTTCGTTGCGTTAGAGTTTAGGCTCTTGCTTGTCTTAATCTTTATTTCCCGTTGATCCAGAGATTACATCTCCAGACAGCATGATACTCGGCTCTGCTCGGTCAAGTACGGGACTCGTGTGGGTTTGGTTGGTAATTGGCAATAACAGCCCGGCGGGTAGGTGAAGGCGACCTGAAGAAGATCTCCTCTGTAGGGAATAAGTTCTCTGATGACGATTATTGATGCGTCAATTCGTGCAAGGTTAAAACTTCGACGCGATTAATTTTTTTGCCGAGAGGATAACAGTAGATATAAGAGGGGAAATATTGCAGTTAATATTCCGCCGCTTATAGGCAAGCCTCATTGAAAACCAGCATGCTGTAGGTATTTAATTATTGCTGGGAGTGTTAGATGTGGGTGTTATTTTAAACTGGTTTGTTGGCAAGCACACAAGGTGCCGGTTGTTTCTTGTTTTTGATACTATCAACAAAGCAGTCATAGTGATTGGGCAAGCCCAAGCAACTATATTGAGAAAAAAAAGGGCCGCCAAAGTCATCTTGGTCGGCCCTTTTTTTAAATCTTATTTTTGACCTTTTTTCTTGCCTCGGTCGTGCCCAACTGTGACAAAGAATTCATGCTCGGCACTTTCACTGTTATCATCTACCACGGTGAGCTTACCGTCGTAGATCGTACCTTCCTTGTCTTTAGCGTTTTTGGAAAATTTGCCGTCAATTTCTAAGGCAAAATTACCGTTTTCATCCGTAGTAAAGTCGCCGGTTGCTAATCCATCGTCACTTGCCATGGAATACGATCCCGTAAATTCACAGCCTGGGGCTACAATCACGGTTCCGGTTATTTTGATTTTGGCGGCAGTGCCTTTGGGAGCCCAGATATCCTCGGGTCCAAAAAGGACATTCTCAATTTTGGGTTTGCCAACGCATGCTTCCTGGGACAGAACCTCAATAATAACGGGAACTCCGCTGCTGACTACTGGTTCTGTGGCTCTTAGAACCTGTGGCTTTACCACGGCACGATATATACCGGCAGGAGTGTCGGCCGGGACATTTACATCAAGACTAACGGCAGATGATGTAGAGGTGACTCCTCTTGTGGCTGCAACCAAACTGACTTCCACAGGGCTTATCCAGCCACGAGGTACTGTGCTGTCACGCGTTAGTAAATTTCCGAGCCTTAAAATCATTCGAAAATTATTGCGAGAATTACCCTTCACAACTAGGTCTGCTACAGTAGACTCTCCCGGCTCGACGGTCAGGTCAACTGAACCAGGATTAAAGCGAACATCGGCAGCCTGCACATTTGCAACCATTACGGATAGGAACACCGTAATAGTTGCTAACAAAATTTTCTTCATCATGAAACCCCCTTTTTTTGTTTAACCTGCTCATAACTGGCATAAATTGCCAATATTTAAGCACTTGCTCTAAAAATAATATCTTGCAAATATCTCTACGATACCACAATTAGGATAACAAATTATTGCAAACTATTGCAAATAAATTATCTCGAAAATTTGTAGGAAATAAAAACGAACAAGCGGTTTTTCTTACGAAAAAATTATATCTCGGCGATATAATTAATGAAAAGGCTGATTTGTTGTGCATGTTTAATCTCCTTTGGAGGAATAAAAAAATCCAAAGAACGCAATGCATTTGGTAGGAAGATTGGTGGCTGAGAAATTAACTTTGTTTGGTTGATTTTTTTTGATAAATATACTCTTGAGCAATCGATACATCTATGAGCACATTTAATGTGCTTATGGCCAATTTATCAGGGAACTCAGAACCTTGGTATTCACTTCAATTCGCCGCTACTCTCTCTTAATTAAGTTGGGTGATTAATATGAAAAGAAGGATAGGGGCCGGAATTCTGTTGTTTTTATTGATTGTTGTTCCCTTTTTGGATTGGCGATTAGGGGCTGTAATGTGGATGAGCGCCTGGCTGGTTTTTATTCTACAAAAACTGTTTGATCGGTCGAGTTGGAAGCTTGGTGAGAATGATGATTCATCCGGGAGCGATGATAGTCATAATCAGGAGTGAGTTTTCAAGTTTATTGATTGTATCTTTTGTCCTGAGAGGCTTTTACGGACAGATGCAAGAGCTTTTATAGCTGGGTTATCCTCTGTAATTGGGGATGGTAGTTCACCCATAATCAAATCCCCTATTTCCCGGGTATTTAACTCTGAAGGCGGGGCAGACGGAACATAACCGCCGCCACTGTCTCCAACGTAGTGCAAAAACTTGGCTGCGATCAGGGTGTCAAGCAATTCTGCGATATAAGCATCCGGCTGCTTCAAAGTCCAGACCAGACTGTCTCTGGTCGTAATTTTCTTCTGCTGGTAGTTAGCCGCGATGGTTGAGATGATCTCAAAAGTCAGGCTCAGGCGACCGATTGGGGTCAAGGTCACTTTCTGCCGTTGATATCGCCGCCAGATTTGGACTGCGAAGGAAACTTCTGCCCCGGTTAGGAAAACCATCCAGCTGACGTGGATCCAGAGCAGAAAAAGGGGCAGGGTTGCAAATGAACCATATATTGCGTTGTAGTTAACTGCGATGATCTGCAGTTTGAAGTAAAGGGCTTGGATCAGCAGCCAGCTAATTCCGCCGACGATTCCGCCGGTTAAAGCTGCTGAAAACCTGACTTTGGTGTGAGGTAAAAAGCTGTAGAAGAAGGTGAAGGCTGCTACTAAAGCGAAAACCGGCAGCAGGTTTAGAAGATGGAGACCGATCCATGGCAGCCACAGCTGAAGTTTGCTAAGCAGTTTGTCGCTATGCAAGGCGGCAGAGGCGGCCACGCCAAAGTTAATGGTCAAGGGCAGGATTATCATCATGGCCAAATAGTCCAAAATCTTCCGGCCTGGGGAGCGCCCGGTGCTGGTTTGCCAAATGCCGTTCATGGTCTGCTCTATGCTGTGCAGAACCAAAAAGACTGCGAACAGCAAAAATAAAATACCGGCGGCGCCGAGGGCCGCAAAATTAGTTTGGTCAACATAGTCGAAGACAAAATCAACAGCCTTTTTCAAGTGACTGCTTAGGGAATCCTCTAGTTGTCTTCCGGGTTGGGGGGGCAAGGCGATATCGTTTTGTTTATCCCATGTTTTAAGGGGGATGAGGGTTTTGGTAAACTGACTGTTGGTGGTTGATTCCAGCTGGACGATAAATGAATGAGCGGATTGCCGAAGTTCATCGCCTTTTCCCAACCCTTTTAAGACCGCAGTGCCGAGTGCCAGGACCGGAACCATTGACAGAGCCACGATAAAAGTCAGGGCGCTGGCTCTCAGTGGGATATTATCCTTAAGAAACTCTTTGCAGACGATAACGTGGACCCTTAGCAGGCCGCGAAAGAAATTCCTGAGACCACGATCTGCCTCGGTGGGGATTGCCCATATCCATGAAGCAATGTTTTCCAGAGTTGCTGTTTTCATTATCATTAACAAAATTCACTCTTGAGTTGTTGTCAAAGAATAATCAAGATTTTTAGTCTTAATTGTACCTGTTATATCCTACTCGCGTCGCTATTGCTAAAGCAATAAAAATGGCCGGTGAGAGTCTCACCGATCCCGGGGAACTCCGCATGGCTTGAAGGTATTCGGGTAATGCTTAGTAGGACCAGGAAAGACTTAAAGATCCAAATATGTGCTTGTTTTCATCTGTTTCGAATTGTTTGGTGCGCAGGACATAGGAATAGGTCGTCCTGACGTTGCCGAAATCGAAAGCAATACCTGCCATCAGGTCGGCTACCCAAACTTCTCGTTTGACACTGTGGCTGTCTTTGAAGGTGTTGCCGTCCAGAAAGATATCATGGAAAACCGCCCTGCCGTCGACCGCAAAAAATAGGTGCCAACCGCTAAAACCGGCGCCGCGATTGCTTGGAGGCGCATCGTTGAAAGCGCTGTTTGTTGCACAGCCGGCCCGGATCGGGCAACTCCCGAAATTACCCGGCAGGTTCAAGCCGAATCGCACTTCCGCTCCGGCGTTGATATAGGTGGTGACATTACCAATTCTAAACCCCATGTGCGGGATCAGATCATAGTCGTATCCTCGGCCCTTACCTGAGTTAAAGAATAGCCATTGTGATTCGCAGATAGCTTCAAGGGCGATTTCGTTGCTGAGTTGATGGTCCCACCCTTCAGAGCGTTTTGAATTTACCAGATCATGGATAAAATTTTGGGTTTCCTCGGCAAAGGAAAGCGGCCCGACAACTCCAAGCTGAAATTCCCAACTGTTTTTGCGGGTGCTGGTTCGGTTATGGAAAGCGGTTGAAGAATAAAGGTAACCCGCATAGGGGCGGTCATTGACGATCAGGGTTGTCTCTAATACATCCTCAGGGGTGTAGGTATCCTGGCCTATGGATATCGAGACGGCCCGACTGGTTTCCGGATCATTAACGAATGGCAGTTTGTTTATAAAATAGTGGCCCCAGCCAGGCAGATGAGATTCTGCTTTATCTATTGAAAAGGGAGTACTCCAGGTTATTTTGAAACCGTTTGAGTAGTCTCGGTCAGTGCCCGCAAAAGCATCATTTTCCCAGTAGATTGTAAGTGTATCATAAATTTTTTTCTTATCGGCTTCCAAGGCTTCGGCTGGAGTGCTTGTCGATAAGACCAGATATAGAAGAAAAAAAGATGCCAGGGTGAAGGTCTTAGAATGAATTGATTGATTCATAAATTATAAAATGGCTTGAGCTTGATAAGCAGATTGAAACAACAACTCCGGACCAGGGTGGATTCAATTGATATGGCTATCGGGATTAAAATTTTAGTTTGCCTCTCTTTGGGAGTTTGAATCTTATCATAGATTATGAATATTATAATTGCAAAGGGGTAAATGATGGTTGTAGAGTTAAATACATAGTTAGGTCTGATGGCCAATAATTAAATTTGTCCTTAAAAATGAGATGATTTTTAGTTTCGCCGGCCCGTTTTGCCTGTAAGCATGGCCCGGTGCGATGTGGAAACAAGACTATTAAAAAGGTCATAAAATTTACGCACTTGGTCTGTGGGTATTTACAGCCGGTAGTGTAACGCTGCAATTGGCAGATTAACCTAGTCCCTTTTCTGGATAGACATCAATAAAGAGGAGATGCTTATGGATCCAGCAACACTACTACCGACAGCTGATGCCATTCCTGTTAATTGGCTTTGGTTTCAAGTACTTCTTACCAGCACCACCTTTCTGCATCTGGTGGCGATGAACATCATGCTTGGCTCCGGTTTTATCGCTTTTGTTGCCCCGCTCGCCGGTGGTGAGCAGATGCAGCCCCTATCCCGGACTGTTGCCGGCACGATGCCTTATTCTATCGCGTTTGCCATTAATTTCGGGGTGGCGCCTCTGTTGTTCATCCAGACTCTCTACGGGCAGTTTTTTTATACCAGCACTGTGTTGATGGCTGTTTTCTGGCTGGCAATTTTTTTATTGCTGATCGTCAGTTATTATTCGGTATACCTGTTCAATATCCGTTACGACAAGACTGGTCATAATCCAATCTTGCTGGCCTTGCCGGTAATCTTGTTGCTTTTGGTAGGCTTTATTTTCACCAACAACATCAGCCTGATGCAGAGACCGGACAGTTGGGTGGCCTATTTTCAAAACCGCAGCGGTACGATTCTGGCTTTAGACGATATTGTCCTGCTTCCTCGTTATCTCCATTTTATGTTGGCGTCCTTGTCCGTGGGCGGACTGGCCATTGCTGTTTATTACGAATTCAAGCAACGGCGTGGCGCCGAAGGTGTTGAGCGATGGATAACTTACGGCTGTAACTGGTTCTCGGTCTCCAGTCTGGTCAACTTTATGGTTGGCTTCTGGTTCTTGAGCAAATTATATGGCACGGTCATCACTCCAGATGATATGGCAGGCAAGGTGTTTTTTACCTTTGTGATCGGCGCCATCCTTTCCATCACAATTGCGGTGGTCAGCGCCCAGGTCCAAAAGGTTTATCGAGCAGCCGCTTGGGTTATGGCCACTATCTTCTTGATGACCATGGCCAGGGAAATTCTCCGAAACACCTATTTGCGGGATTATGTGAATCTGACAGAATTGCCGGTTGCCAGCCAATACTCGCCGCTGTTTATTTTTCTGGTTTTGCTGGCGGGGGCAATATGGCTTATCTACTGGATGCTGAAGCAGGTCTGGTCTGAGCTAGAGGTGAAGTCATGAATTATCCGATTTGGCAGCTTGATTTTGCCGGTGGTGGTTTATTGATCGCCGTAATCGCAATTATCCACGTTTACATAACCCATTTTGCCATTGGCGGCGGCCTTTTTTTGGTAATTACCGAGCACAAGGGCTTGAGGGAGAACAGTCGAGAGATCCTCGAGTATGTCAAAAAACACACCCGCTTCTTCCTGTTGCTTACCATGGTATTGGGCGCCTTAACCGGGGTGGGGATCTGGTTCACCATCTCCCTGCTTAATCCGGCGGCTGTTTCCAAACTTGTCCATATCTTTGTTTTTGCCTGGGCAGTTGAGTGGGTTTTTTTTCTGACCGAAATTGTTTCGCTGTTCTTATATTACAAAACCTTCGGCCGGATCAGTGATCGAACTCATTTGATCATTGGCTGGATATATTTCATCTCGGCCTGGTTGTCCTTATTTGTTATTAACGGGATCATCGATTTTATGCTGACTCCCGGGGCCTGGTTGGAAACGGCTGATTTCTGGGACGGGTTTTTCAACCCCACCTTCTGGCCGGCGCTCTTTTTCAGGTCATTTCTCGCCCTGATGATTGCCGGCCTGTTCGGGTTTCTCACCGCCACCTGGATAAAGGAAGAAAAGCTGCGGACCAATATGGTGCGCTACTGTGCCAAATGGCTGTTGTTTCCGTTTCTCCTCTTTCTCGGCTCGGCCTGGTGGTATAAGAATTCTTTGCCGCCACATCTACAGGAATTGATCTTTCAAAAAATGCCTGAGATGAAGCTATTCATCAAGGCCTTTTTGGTCAGCTCACCAGTGCTTCTTTTTGGGGGGTTGTTTATGGCGATTCGCTTACCGGCCAAGGTTTCTCGGCCGGTGGCCGGATTTATGCTGATTGTCGGTCTTGTTTATCTTGGGGCCTTTGAATTTATCCGTGAAGGAGGGCGTCGTCCTTATATTATCCACGATTATATGTATTCAACCGCGATTACCAAGAGTGAGCTGCCGGAGATTGTGCAGAGCGGGCTTTTGCCGAAAGCAAAGTGGGTCAAGGTGCGGGAGATCAACGAAGACAATAAGGCTGCGGCCGGCCGGGAAATTTTTAATATTCTCTGCCTATCCTGTCACTCCGTGGGCGGCCCCTTTAACGATATCAAGAAGCTGACCGCTAAGTTTAAGCCGAAATCGATGAAATACATCTATAAGAGTATGGGCATGGACAAAGGCCGGGCATATATGCCGCCCTTTGCCGGGACCATAGAAGAGCAGGAGGCGCTGACGTACTTTATCTTCAACGAGTTGTAAGATATTTGCGATATAAACTATGGATTATTGTTGAAAAGCCTTGGATTTGTCTGATAGAGAAAATGAAAGCCAAATCGGGAAAGATGAGCTTCTTGTTTTAAACCAAAAAGAGCAGATCCATTAATCTGGAGCTGCTCTTTTCGTTCGGAGGTGTCTCTTGTGTAAGCTTACGTTGCGTTGCGCCCGCCGTTTTTACTTTTGAGTTAAGACCCTCTCTTTAGTTTAAGAATATCATTTGATTTTATCCAAAGTAAAGACGTTTGTGTTGCTTCTCTTGTCATTGTATAAATATACGTGAGATCAAGATGATAATCTGTTGCTGGCGCTGGGTTGAGCTGCGCAGTCTTGGGGGGGAGCTATGGTTAGCATTTGCTTGCAGCCCCAAAATTCGGCCAAGAAGATTGGGGCTGCAGGATGTGTTTTGTAGGATTGTTAGTTGGTTTAGGTTGGATATGTTGTCAACAGAAGTGCTTGGCAAAAGTAGAAATTTATGTACACTGCTAGTGTTTGGGCGATGGATTTTATTCAACCTGCATCTCGCGGTATAAGGTCTATAGTAATTTCTAGACCTAAAGAAGAGGTGGTCCCCAAAATTCGGACAGTGAGTTAAGGTGGGAAGCCGCACACTGACGAAGGAGATTACCATGAGCAAAATGAAACGAAAACGATATTCA
>JBDLJC010000009.1:0-84390 GCA_039714535.1 Thermodesulfobacteriota bacterium
ATGAGTATTGAGAGGGCCAGCTTGTCCTGTTGCGCGGATTAAACTTCAAGAAGGCAACTATGTTGTTCCTCCTCAGTGGAACATTTTGCAAAAGGCTCGTTTGTTGTTTATTTGCTGAGTTGGCCATTGAACCGTTTAGGTAAATCTGATTTATGCATCCTTTGCTGCCAGTTCGGCGATTATTTCGTCAGCATCGTCGGGGTATAGTTTTCGGATACAGTCATTGCAGTAACTGTGGGTAAATTCGGCCTCTGAATGCGTGGCAATATATGACTCAATCCTGTTCCAGGTGCCTTTGTCGTCACGGATCTTTTTGCAGGATGAACAGATCGGGATAAGGCCCCTTAAGGTTTTTACTTCAGCCAATGCCTCTTTAAGCTTTGTTTGCCGCAGATTGAGACTGTGGACCAAAGTAATGACCAACTCCCGCAAGTTTCGGACGGGGTCATCGCCTACGTATTCTTTATATACCTTGCATTCAGTGCATAATTCGTATTTATCGGCAAATTTACCCTGGACCTTCCCGCCACACATGGTTCCAGCTTGAAGCCAGCATCGCCCGCACTCACTTTTATAGGCAAGGCAATCTTTTTCTTGGCAATTCGTCCTTTGGTAGCAGAAACTTTCAACCGGTTCTGAAACCTCTTCTATCCAATGATGGATTGATTGTTCGTCTGAATTAAGCGATAGTTTTATAAAAGTCTTGATATCAGAGATAAGCTTTTTCAGCGAGTCGTCGTCTCGATTGGCGCCGGTCATTTCCCCTCCCGTAAAAAGATAGAAAACAGATCTAGTTAATACAAAAAATACTCAGATTTTAATAGGAGTAATTATATTTAATATCACAGGCAACAGATGACATCATTTGAAAATCCCCTGATTTATCAGAAAATCAGGGGCTCTGCTGATTTGTATTTCAGGTGTTATAGGTCTGGCAGATCATTTTTTATGTGTTGCTTTCATCTACTCTTCGCGTTGTTTTTTGCGGATTGCCGCAACATAGTCGATTAGCTGATCGGGGGTAACTATTGGCCCGACTGCTGATTTTAAGGCGATCAGATCACGCCGCCAGCTGTCGAGGGTGTGGAAAAACTCATTCGGCATATCCTGCTCTTTGGCAAATTCTGCGGTCGACAGATCAACCCGCTTGATAAGGTTGTCGATATATAACGAGAACTGCTTGGTATAGGTCGCTTTGTCATATTTTTTGCCGATGATCTCGGTAAATAACTTCTTCAGATCGCGGTATTTGGGAATGCGGCCAATGGGGGTCCAGATTGTCTCTACCTTGCCTAGATGCATCAGGGCCATAATCCGCATCCACACTTTGGTGTTGTTCTTTGTGCCGATCAGGCCGTCTTGTTCTCCGGCAGCCAGGGTGGTGCGGGCGCTCTTGTGTAACCAGTAATTGACTTGGAAGCCGCTGGGTAAATTGTTTTTCGCGATATCCTGGTTTTCGCCAAATGCCTGGTAATGCTGGATATATTGTCCTAAGGGGCCGGGGAAAAATGCCTCATTTGCAAACGGGGATCTCTTCTCGCTGCCGTCGGCGCCGATCTCGGTGGCCGTGGTTGCCGAGCGAATAATCGCGCCATGCACCACCGTATTCATCCAGTCATGGGCCATGACAATGGTGGGCATAGTTGTGTAATCACGGCCACCGTACAGCAGAACACTCAATTTGACGCCGTTTGGATCTTCTGTTGCGGGGTCATAATTTTTCAGAGCAGCGAGGGACACGGTAAACCGGGCGTTTTTATGGGATGCTGGTTTGCCTGATTCCAGCATCCAATCTCCGGCGAAATTTTCGCCGCTGTCCGGTAATTGCTGCCCCATCCCCTCCCAGAAGGGTTTCCGGTTGCTGATCAGCAGGTTAGAAAATATTACCTCGTCCTGGTCACCTTCCAGGATCGCCATGGTTTCCGGATCGTCTTGCCGGTTGACTCCTTCAATGATGCCAAACATCCCCTTTTCCGGATTGACGGCGCGGACCTCGCCTGATTCGCGATCAATAAAGATCTTGGCCAGATCGTCGCCGATCAGGTGGCTGCCGGTCATTGCCGTCCCGGTTTTGCCGCAGCCACTGGGATAGGCTCCACCAAAATAAATCACTTCGTCCTCCAGTTCAAAACCGGTAATGAACATATGCTCGTCCAATCTCCGGCCGAAATGATTACGTAGGTTGTTCATATTGCCGAAACGGTGGTTGATCTTCTTGGGCGCAATGGAATTACCGGCATACTGGTTATTGACACTGTACGAACAGAAACATTCCACATCCATGTAGATCCGGCGGTCGTGCAGGTTGGCGGAAACATTGGTCCCGGTTAATTCGCCAGCGCTGTGGTAGTTAACGAACAGATAACCTTTCGCAGCCACATCCTTCGAGAATTCAGCCGGACCCATCATCCGGTACAAAAGGAATTCACTGTGGATAACGTAATATGAATCGGTCAGCTGCAAGGTGGGGTCGGCTACTCTGCTGCCGATGGGGCCCCGGGAGATAAAGGAGACGAGCATCTCCCGGTTCTGCATAATGTCGCTGATGATATTACGGACTTCCAGCAGGCCGGTGCGATGCTCCTCTTTTTTCTGGAGTGAGCTGATTTCCGTGCCACCATAGGCCAGATATTTGGTGTTGGCGGTATCCCGGCCCTGGTCGTTGGGGCCATCGAGGTGATAGGTGTGATTTTTGACGGCCAGAGACTTTTCCTCTCCCCGGGCCAGGGCCTGATGACGAATATAATCAATATCTTCGTTGGAGCCGGTATTAATAAAAATTGCCGAGGGACTCATGCGGATGGCCCCATTGTAGATTGGTTCAAGAACCTCGGGACTGCAGAGCTGTAACTTAGCCCTATTTTCTTCATCCATCAAGGCAACAAGATAGGTGCGCATCATCTCCAGGCGGAGATCCTCGCTCTGGTTACCCTGGCGGTTACGACAATCTGCCTGTTTGTTTCCAGTCATGATCATGGGACCCCGAGATTGGTTTCTGGACAGTTAGCAGATTAGCATGATCTGGTTTCGGGTAATATCTTTATTTTGACTCAATCGCAGGAAAGCTTAACGGGGGAACCTACCCTCCTATGACATATCTTTGATAAACTTGCCAGCCGGTAAAGATCTGCACGAGGACAAGGAGGAGAATAACCAGATTGTTCAAGGCATGAATGGCTGGGATGATTTTCCGTTTCTCTGGTTTGAAGTACAGATAAAGGCCGGAGAGGAGGCCGAACAGCAGGAGAGGCAGGAGTGTCTTGGCGATAATCTCATGCAGACCGATGTCCGGGTGTTGCATGAAACGGGCCACCATAATGAATCCGGCGCCAATACCGCCAAGCATGGCTATAAGCGCAATGGCGCCGGCAATAAAATGATGCTCCCGTTGGAACTTGGCTGTTTTACCGAAATGCAGACTTTGCGTACGTTGCAGTCCCAGGTAGGCCGCATAATAGGCCAGCAAGATCGCGGTAAATTGGGCTGCCGGGTGGATGCTTAGAAGGAGCACTGATTCATCCCATGACTTGATGTTTTTGGCCAAGGCAGGGTGTTGGCCCTGTGGCCGGTTCCTGTTTTATTCAAACGGTTCTATCGCACACTGTAATTCCGTGCCTCAAGGCAGGCTTTCATGGCCCGCTGATAATCAAGGCGTTTGCTCTGGTGCTGTTCTTCTTGGACATTGCCGCCGGGCTGGGATGGGTCGAATCCGGTTTGTTCCGCTGACCAGCGGTGGCATTCATAGCGATCGGTTGCCTGCTGCTCTTCACTCTGCCCCTCTTTGGGATAGATGAACAATTGTTCCGGTATTGCTGACTGTTCGACGACCTCGGTTTCCGGTGGTGGCTCGCTTACGACATATACCCTGTCTTCAGATCGCCAACGGTAATAAACGCCATCGGCATAGTAGTAGGGTATGCCTCCGGCCCAGATCGTCGTATAAAAAGGTGGTAAGAGCATGACCGTGAGCCCAATCGGCGGCATTACCACGGAGAAGCCGCTTCTGGAGGGAAGATACCAGGCACCGTCGTTGAAATAGTATTTGTGTCGGCGGTATGGTGAAAAACGGGAGCCACGGGGTAACTCTTTGACCATTAACCCCCGTTTTGGATAATGGCGGTTGTGATTGTAGCGCTTATCGAGAACGTAACCGCGTTTCTGGTAGTTATCGCTGCTACGGCGAATATCGCCCCGGCGTACTAATTGCGCCCATGCGGGAGTGATCACACCGGACAATATTACAATCAAGATCATGGTGCCAATAATCAGGGGATTTGTTTTCATAAGCAGATCCTCGGTGCAGTTTTCAGGTGGCACGAACTCATTGAACGCTGTAACCCCGTCCTTCCAGGCACGCTGCCATGGCGCGGCGATAATTGGCAGCCTGTCGCTCGATATTTCCCATGTGTTTACCCGCCTGCCGGTCATAATGTTGCTGGAGCCGGTAAGTTTGCTCCTGACGGGCCGCATCCGAAGCTGAGCCGACAAGGGCGCCAGCCACTGCCCCAACCAATGCTCCTTCGGGCCTATTGCCCCGCGATGACACGGCCGCTCCCAACATGGCACCGGTGATAGCGCCTACTGCAGTGTCGGTGCCGGGGGGCTGGTCGGGCACGACGGCCAATTTATGATGGGGGGCGAGATAGGGTGCGCTTGGATCAAAACCGGTCTGGTTTACTGCCCACAGGTAGCATTCGTAACTGTCACGGCCTTGTTGTTCTTGGCTTTGGCCTCTGTTGGGATAAAAATAAACCTTGACTGGTGGAGGGGCCGGTTGGATCGTCTCGGCGGCTACGGTCGAATATCGTGGTGGTGACGCCATACACCCATACAGAAATAAATTCGCTACCAGAACCAGCAGGATCAAAGGCAGGTTTGGGTGATGAGAATTGTAGTTGTGAATTTTTTTTAACATTGTCGCCACCAGCACTAATTTATCTGATCCGTCTCGAAGTTTAGGGCCTTGGCCCAGTAACTATTACAGTCATCTCTACTTTAACGCTATTATCAAAGGGTAAAGATTGTCAAATTAAATTCTGCTAGCCACTGTTTTGAAGCCAGTTTGCCAGGTGGGTTTTAACTTTACGGTTCCTCTATCTGCTATCTCGAACGGCAAAGCCGGCGGGATCTTTTCTTTTTCATCGTGTTGCCGCTGTAGCCGAACTTAACTTTTTCCTTGCAGCCTTTTAAGCGGACAGACGAAATTGCCACCGCTCTACAGAACGGCTGAAGTCTGCTGATAAGCAGAAATTGAATTATCGAACGATCCGCCAGCGAGGTGAAATTTTGCATAGTAGGAATAGTGGTTAGAGTCGTTTGCTGGAATCTCGGCAGTAAATCGGCAATTAAGAGTTTGTGAAACAGTTTCGGTGGATATCCCTTTGAATCAAAGGCGATGGCATCTGAGCAGAGGCGGGGCCTCCTTAAGTTGTTTGGCAATTGTTTCTCTGAATTGAGGGGTATCCCGGTTGCCATGAACATTCAGCCGGTGCATAATGACGGCTTCCAGAAGTTCGTCTTTGGTGGCGGCAAAGAGAGAGACAGTACAGGGCACATTACTTGGGTAGTCACGACAATCCATAAAATATCTTTTCATGAGCAGTTGCCTCAGTTCAGTTGGAAGTGTGAAAGCGGCGAAGGCTGTTTTTGCTATCAGCGCCCAGGCCCTCTGGTGCCGGTGGCAGCGCCTAGGCAGCCACGGTACTTGTCCGTGGCCAGTCCTGGAAACTGGCTGTTGAGATCCCAACGAAAGGAGAGTTCCTTACTCTGCAGCTCATTGGTCATAACCTGAATTTCTTGCTGGATAGCTAGAATTTCTGCCTTGCTAGTCTCAGGATTGGTTAACAGGGTGGCGAATAAGTGGACCTTTCCCCAGATCTCATGGCGGAGATCAGCGCTATTACTATAAAATCTCGCCATCTCGTCATGGTAGGCGTCGAGTGTCTGCTCATCAATCATCACCTGGGGCTGGCCATCGTCATAACTGAGCGGGGTCATGGCTGGTTTTGCACCAATCTGTACGACATCCCAACCGGCTAGGGCCAACACCAAGGTAGCAACTAGAAATTTTTTCATGATAGCTCCTGTATTTACCGCCTTTCCCAAGAAAGAATCGATACCTATAATAACGCTATTACGAAAAATTAAGACTTGTCAAATTAATTTATCGGGTGGACTGCAGGGCGAGGTGATGGCGTCCAGGGGCTGGAGATTAGCATGGGGGAAAATCAGGTGGTAATTTGTCATCCTGCTGGCTGGAAGTGGCAGGGCTGGATTAAAAATCAGGCGAAAAGATAAAAGATATGTGTGCCGATGGAGCGGATTTTCACTTTTAGTGATTAGCAAGCCGCTTCGACATTTTGAGCCAGGGGAGAGATGGCCTAATTTCTCACATTCGCGTTCGAGATAAACCAACAAGGAGGAAGGTTAAGCTGAGGAATATAATCACTCAAAATTGGCTGGAGCAGAGAGGTCGCTGGAATAAGCAAAGATCATCCCTCAGACCAGAGAGCTCGATTCGATATAATTTGAATTTACCCCGATAAAATTATTTGCCAGCTTTACCTTTCTTTTTACCCATTTATCCTGCAGCCGGATGATTTCATGCATAACTACATCGCTAATGGGGATATAATTCTGGTTTGATTTGCTCTTGAACAGGCCGTGGAAGGTGCCTTGCATATCAAAAAACGAGTTTACCCGTACCTTGGTGAGCAGGTGGATGGTTTTTTTCTCTTCGTGGGCTTTCTCGGTGAGTTTTTCAGCCCGTTCTTTTTCCTCAGAGTTACCGAGTTCCGCGAAACCATCATGGAAAAATATGATATTTGGCTGCCTTATCTGGATAGTCTCAAATGTTTGGTATTTCTCAATGCCATCGATAGAGAGAACTACATCAGACATCAACAACCCATCGCTGAAGCTTTTTTGGGCGGGGTCCTTCCAGTATAGACTGGCACTGTTGAGCAGGTCCGTTGTCCGCAGCAAGGGATTGGGCACATCGATCTCGCCTGTGTATATTTTTCCCGGTGTAAATATGGTTAGTTTTCTCCTTGCTGGTTCCGCCATGATTGCCTCCCCTTTATCTCTAGTGTGAGTTGGCTGGCATTAGTAATAAATTGGCTACTAACCCCGGCCCCTGTTTTTCATATATGAAATTCATCTTAGCAAAGAAGCCGGTGCGAGGCAAATTAGGCATTTTCGTCGGTTGCCCCAGAGTTCCCTTATGGTAACAGAAGGTTGAATCAGGTGTTACCATCCGGTAGTAGCTGAGGCGGGGTATTTGATTAATAAGTTGAAAATTAAGGGACTTTCTTTGTTGGCACGCACTTTGCTCTGTTTATGCAGCAGAGGGAGAGATAATACATCTTTCTTTCCTCCTATCCCCGACCAGGGGTGTCTCCCCCCCCAAGGCACCCCTGGTTTTTTTGCCTCTTTCTGTAAACTCCCATGAACATGCAAAGTGAATCCTATCTCTATTTAAGAGAAGCTGTGCGGCCCGTAGGTCAGTGCACCTGGCTCGCTGTTATTGCAACTGGAGTTGAAGATGGATAGTGGTCGTGGTTGAGGACTTGGCTTAGGGGAAGCGATTTGAAATATTTGTCAGTAATGACTATGTGTGGTCCTCTTGTCGGGGGTGGAAGTCAGGTGAGAAAAGGAGGGTGGCAATGGGAGGTGCGGGGGAACGCAACTGCCATCAGAGTGCGATCTGAAAATACGATTTATACCTTTCGAAAAGAGTAGCCCGGAACTGGCAGCCGTTCCTGATTCCTCCGAGATGCTAAGAGGTTAGAACTGCCGGGGGAAAATATTATCCGTTCATCCGCAGAAATGCGTATATCGCTATCTGGATACAGGCAATTACAATTAAGCCGATAATTATTTTGGTCTTGAAAGAACCTTCTTTTTTATTACCATCTTCCTGCTGTGTCATTATTTATGCCCTTCTCATTATAACTTGGGGAAATAGAGATTAAGTATGTTCTCACACACTAACCGGTTCTGAATATAAAGGAAATCTGTTTAGGGGCCAGCTGGCCCGATTTGGCGGCTGAGTGTCGTCGGCAAATGGTTTGTTTCTAGTCGTAACCGATTAATATTGATAATATAATTGTATGGCTGGCAGGTGCGTAAAGACGGAAAAAGAGGATTATGAACGAAACTTTTGATCTATGGCAGTTGTTGGCGGGGCTCGGCATTTTTATTTTCGGGATGCATCTCCTCGAGGACTCCGTGAAATCTTTGTCCGGCAGGGCGTTTCGGCGGATGATCTCCAATTATACCAGGGGACGGCTGCGGGCAATCGGCAGTGGCGCCATGGTGACCGGGGTGTTGCAGAGCAGTTCGGCGGTCTCCCTTATGGTCCTGGCCTTTGTCGGGGCCGGGGTAGTGAACATGGAGAATGCCATAGCGGTGATGATGGGCGCCAATATCGGCACCACTTTCACCGCCTGGGTCGTTGCATTTCTCGGTTTCAAACTGGAGATCGACAGCTTTGCCTTCCCGTTCATTGCCATTGCCGGTATTGGCCTGATATTTTCCGAAGTCACCTCCAGGCTCTTCAGTCTAAGCAGATTTTTGCTTGGTTTCGGCTTCCTGTTCCTTGGCCTCAATTATATGAAGGTCAGTGTGGAAGGTCTTTCCCTGCTCTTCGATCTGAGCCAGTTCCACGATTACGGTCTTTGGCTGTATCTGGTGGCTGGCGTCGCTCTTACCGCTCTGATGCAGTCGAGTTCGGCCACCATTGCTATCGTGCTGACGGCGATGAATAGTCAACTGATCAGTTTTAATATGGGGGTGGCGATGGTTATTGGCGCCAATGTCGGCACCACCGTCACTGTTATGCTGGGTTCGCTCGGTAGAGGGGTGCGGGCCAAAAAGATAGTGGGCATGAGCCATCTCGTCTTTAATCTGGTTACCGGTTTTATCGCTTTTCTCGGGATCAATGGGTTGGTCTGGCTGGTTGGGATTTCGGTCGACATAAATTCCAACAGCGTGATGGGGCTGGCCCTCTTCCATACCTTATTCAATATCCTAGGTGTGCTTCTTTTCTACCCGTTCATCGTCCTGCTGGCCCGGACGCTGGACGGAATTTATCCGCAACGGCAGAGGGTGCTGACCGTTTATCTGGATCGGACTCCGGTCGAGGTGGCCGATGCGGCTGCTGCCGCCCTGGCCAAAGAGATCAGTCACCTGCTTGAGGAATGCCAACTCTATAACCTGCGGGTGCTGGAAATCGAGGAGAAACTTGTCTTTGCTCACGATTTGCCCTTCGAAAAGAGTGGTGGAAAGAAATTCGGTCTTGCTGATCTGTATGCGAATATCAAACTTCTCCATGCGGAAATTTTTGCCTATTACGCTAAACTTCAGGCCCAGAAACTAGAAGAACCCGAGGTCCATAACCTGGAAAGGGTGATCTTTGCCTCCAGAAACATCATGAACTCGATCAAAAATTTCAAGGGGATCAGGGCTGATCTGGATGAGTTCGATGCTTCGGAGAATAAATATCTGAACGGGCAATACAAGTTGTTTCGTAAGAGATTGCTGGAGTTATACCAGGGCATGAATTTTCTTCGCAATCTGGACAGCCGGGAGGAGCAGTACCGGGAATTATTGAAGCTTTTCCTCCATATCGAAGAGGCGGATAAAACTTTTATCAGGGAGACCATGGATGCGGTTTCCGACAATAAAGTTCGGGAAATGGAGATAGCCTCGCTCCTGCTGGTTAACCGTTTGTTCACCCAAGGCTGCCGACTGCAGGTCTTCGCCATGAAAGATTTGCTCTTATCTCCCGAACAGATCAACGATTTTGACCGGGCCCTGGATATGAAAGAACTGATTGAAGAGGAAAAGGCCAAGGAAGCAAAAAACAACCTCGACGAAAAACAGGCTGCCGGTTGATTTCCTGGTCGGCAGCCATTGCATGATGGTTGGGGCTGTGTTATAGGTTCGGGCGGCGTGCGGGCCTTAACTGCACGCCCTTCCATGGCCGCTTATTCGGCCATGTTATTTATATAGGGAGTCATCTTCGGATGGCTCCTTTTTTTGTGCCTGGACTGTAGTTAGGAATAGATCCTGGGTTTGGTGATTTTGCTGATGGTCTTGTAGCTGTCGTAATTCCAGAAGAAGGAGATGCCGGTTGCAAAAAGGCTGCGGGTTTTGACAAAGGTCTTGAGGCCTCGTTTAAGTGAGGTCAAGGGGGAAGATACGGCCTGGTAGGCGTCGATCAGTCCCTGATACAGTTCTTCCGGTCCCATGTGATTGGGCTGGTAGACCGGTTCGAAGATGTTATAGGCCTCCCAATCCTGCGGGTAGTTGTTGAGGAGCAGGCGTTTTTCCTCGGTCAGTTGTTGGTAAAGGGCGGT
This sequence comes from Thermodesulfobacteriota bacterium, assembly GCA_039714535.1. Classification (GTDB taxonomy): domain Bacteria; phylum Desulfobacterota; class Desulfobulbia; order Desulfobulbales; family JAGXFP01; genus JAGXFP01. Next base: position 10,362 of record JBDLJC010000009.1, read on the forward strand.
GCCGGGCAGCGGGGTCTGGATACTGAGCTGGACGGCATCGACCTCGGCTTCCATAATAAAATCGAGGGTCCGCTTGAAGGTATCCGCATCGTCATTATCGGTGCCGAAAATGAAACCGCCGACAATGGCGATGCCGTGGTCGTGGATCTTTTTGATGGCGTCTTTAAAGTTCCGGGTGGTGGGGCGCATATTTATTTTTTTGCCCATGCCCCCGAGCACCTCCTGCTCGATCGATTCGAAACCGATCAAAAAAGCCTTGGCGCCGCTATCAGCGGCCGCCTTCAGTAGGCCGTCGTGCTCGACGATGTTCAGACAGGTCTGGCCGCCCCATTCCTTGCCGGTGTCCTGCAGCCGTTCAAAAAGACGAAAGGCCCGGTCGATACAGTTCTGACCGGAACCGATGATGTTGTCGTCGATTATAAAGAGGCGCTTGTCGGGGATGGAGTTGATTTCGGCTATGACATTGTCGATTTTCCGCATCCGGTACTGGCCGCCGTTGAACTGGGTTACCGAACAGAACTTGCAGTTATGGGGACATCCCCGCGAGGTCTGAACGGTCTGGACGAAATACTTGTTGGTCAGGAGGTCGCGGCGGGGAGCAGGCAGATTAGTGATGTCCGGTCGTTTTTCGACCCGGTAAAATTTTTGCATTCGGCTTGCCGAAAAATCCTGCAGCAATTGAGGCCATAATTCCTCGCCCTCGCCGACCACGACCGCATCGGCGTATCGGCTGGCTTCTTCCGGCATCATTGAGGGATGAATACCACCCAGCACCACCGTCACCCCCCGTTTACGGAATTCGCTACTGATCTCGTAGGCCCTGGGGGCCAGAGGGGTCATGCAGGTAATGCCGACCAGATCGGCATCGGTGTTGTAATCGATATCGTCAAAGGCCTCGTCAATGATCTGCACCTCATATTCGGCGGGGGTGTGGCTGGCGATCAGCCCCAAGTTGAGGGGTGGCAAGGCCAGAACCCGGACATTTTCGAGGAGTTTGGTGCGATAGGCCGGGCTGATTAGTAATATTTTTTTCATGTCAAGTCTCCTGTTAAGCAATGGCCTTGGCCAGATCTCGATATAGTTCTTCTTCCAGCGTGGCGATCTCCATCAGGATTTTGGCCATGACCGGAAAGCTGTCCTCGGTTCCGGCGCGGCCCTTACAGTTTCGCGCCGCCCGGACGGCTAACTCCCGCCAGCGGTCACCGATGGCGGTCATTCTTGCCGAGAAGGCAATAAAGCGGTCATCATTGAGATGGGCGGCTGCTTCCTGGAGGAAGGCTGCGTAGATGAAGCGAAAGCCGGCCCCACCGGTGCCGATCTCCTCCTGCATTCTGAGTAATTGCCCCAGATGGAGCAGGGCATTTTCCTCACCCAATTTGGCGGGCCATCTCTCCAGTCGTTTGGCCAAAAAGCGGATGCCGGAAATACCGATGATCGGCAGAGGGTACTTGAGCATGGCCTTGGTGGCGGTTTTGATCCCGTTTTTTATCGCTTTCGGGAAATCAAGCTGATCCGGAACCTTACTCAGGCAGTACATTTTACCTTTGGGGGCCAGGGCTCCTTTGGCGAAACGGGCCTTCCGCAGATCAGCGGCCCCGCAGACCACCGGTTCCGGAAAGACCGGATCGCTGATCAGGTAGCTGTCTCCCTTCTTGCCGAATACCACCAGATTATGCATGTTGAAGTGAAAGCGGTAGGCATCCGGGAAATAGGGAAGCCACCAGGCCCCGGTCTGCAGGCCCACCGGTGTGCCCTTGGCGAGGGATTCATCCAAAACGGCCATGGCGAGCTGCTGGTCACGGAACTTTCTGGTCTCAATCTTGATGCCCAGTTCCCTGGTGACCCTTTTAAAGATAGAGCCGGCGGCGACCCGGAAAGTGGTCAGCGGTAGATGGTTCAACCTGATAAAAGGGATATAGCCGAAGAACAGCCCGGCCCCGATGCCAAAGGTCATGGCCTCGCTTATCTCGACTCCGTAGTGGGAGATCAGACCGGCGGTGGCGCCGTTTTCGCAGTGGGCGGATTGGCGGTGCTTATAATCTATTTTCATGCTATTTCTGGTCCTGACCTGGAATTTTCAATCTTTTTACCAGCAATACATCTTGCAGTTGCTCCACCGTCACTTTAAGCAGACTCGCATAGCGGTTGAGCAGATTGTTATTCAATTTTTTAAATATCCGTGGTTTGAGGTGCCGTTTGACTCGCCAGCGCATGATTCCCATATACTGGGCCAGCAGGGCAACATCCATCTGGTTCCGGGCCATATGGTAGACCAGAGGGGATGCCTCGTTATTAAGGACCTGGAGGCGGGCCTTCTCGATCTGCTCTGCGATCACTTCCCAGGCCTGATAGTTGGAGATGTTTTTCGGCTCCCAGCCGGCGCTGGGCACCATGACGTAAGCACCGTTGTCATCAACCGCGTAGGTGACTTCTTTCAGGCCATCGGCAAGACCTTGATCCTGCGGGACTTCTTCTTTGCGCATCTTATTCTCTAAACTTGGGCCATTATTGGTGTCGTTCTGAAAGTCTCTTGCTGAATGTCATTGTTGGACTGGTAATATATTCAAATACCAGATAAATTACCAATCAGATTTAATGAGGTGGGGTTTTTCTTATTAAAAAGACGGGTTTGCCATTGAAGTGAGCGGCGCGGCTAAAAACCCCGCGCGAGAGGTAGACGTTGTTCTTCGCATTCAGTCTACTGACTGGCTCGGAGCTTTTGACGATTGATTAGAATATTGCCCATTTTGGCATTACAATTGACTATGCGGCCTAGTAATATCAACTAGTTGTAGAGCGCTCAGCCCAGTGTTCTGCCATGATATCAGTTGGTTAGCGTACCACTTGGCCTTTCTTAGAAGCCACTTTTGGGGGTCAGAAAGAGCCTTCTAAGCTCAAAAACGCCCCTGTTTCTAGGTTCTTTTATCATGATTTCAACGTGTTGGCTTGGTCCGACCCTAAGTTGCCTAAGTTGCTAAGATAGTCTTGTTAGACAAGAAATTTGCACTATGTTAATGTGCCGGGAACTAAGTTTAAGAAATGACCTCTTTGTTTTATTTGGTTGAGTGATGTTGGCCTTCTTCATTGGAGACAGATATATTGAATAGTCTTGACGAGCTTTTTAGATAATTAGTCGTCTTAGACTGCTCTTTTTCATGGTAAAAAGGGTGCTTTAAGCCCGAAAAACGCCTATATTTTAAATATATAGTTAATAAGTTTGAATAGTTAGCTTGGTCCGACCCCAGTGCGCATTTATTGCTGTTATGTTTTTATCTATTTGTAATAAAAAGATAAATGGTGGCTTTGCACATAGGAGATATCATGACTTCCCATCCTTATACTCAGTAGAAATTTTCAGTTTGAGGAGGGCTGATTATTTTAGATATTGGGATGCAATTTTTAATAACTGGCAAACCTTATACTCCTCATTAAACCATTGGTTATTGATCTAGCTGAACCTATATCCAGTTATTCGTTATAAACTTCCGGTGTGTGCCGAACTATTTCGGCATCTACCAGATAGACTACATCTTCTGCAATATTGGTTGCGTGATCAGCCATTCTCTCCAGATGCCTGCCAACCGACAATGTGTGCAGCAGACTATTGATATCTTCAGGATGGGCCACCAGCTCTTCTTTTACCATGGCGTACATATTGCGGTTCAGCTCATCTATATTATCATCGGCAGCCCGGACTTTATGGGCCAAGGAAACATCCATATTGACCAATGAATCTATGCTTTGACTCAGCATCTTTTCAACCTTCGTTGCCATCTCTGAAATAATTTCAGCGAAAAAGACACTCTTCTGGTCGGCCAAATATATCGACCGCTCCGCGATGTTTACCGCCAAATCGCCGACCCTTTCCAGGTCACTGTTTATCTTCAGCACTGCAATGATGAAGCGCAGGTCGATGGCTACCGGCTGGTGCAAAGCGAGGATCTTCAGACATTCTTCTTCGATCTCGACCTCCAGTTCATCAATCTCCGGGTCCCTGGTGATGATTTCTTCGGCCATCCGCCCGTCACGATTCAAAACCGACTTGGTGGCAAGGTACACCATGTCTTCAACGATGGAGCTCATGACCAGCAACTTTTTCTTCAGATTATCGATCTCTCGTTGTAAGTGTCTTGGCATTACACGCTCCTTTTTTCAGCCAAACCTGCCGGTAATATAATCTTCGGTCTGCTTTGCCTTAGGGTTGGTAAATAGATTACTGGTCACACCGTACTCCACAAGACTGCCTTCATAAAAAAAGGCGGTATAATCTGAAACTCTGGCCGCCTGCTGCATATTATGGGTAACGATGATGATCGTATAGTCTTCTTTCAGTTCACCGATGAGATCTTCAACCTTGGCGGTTGATCGCGGATCAAGAGCAGAGGCAGGTTCATCCATCAAAAGGATTTCAGGTTGTACGGCCAGAGCCCTGGCAATACAAAGCCGCTGCTGCTGGCCACCGGAAAGACCTAAAGCATTGTCATCGAGGCGGTCTTTAACCTCATCCCACAACCCGGAGCGCTCCAAGCTCTTTTCAACGATCTCGGTCAACAGTTCGCTGCTCTTTATCCCGTGGATTCTTGGCCCATATGCAACATTGTCAAAGATCGATTTGGGGAAAGGATTTGATTTCTGGAAAACCATCCCGACACTTTTTCGTAATGAAACGATATCCATTCCCGATTCATAAATATCGGTACCATCTATCTTTATCGTACCAGCCAGACGGGTATCATCAATGATGTCGTTCATCCGGTTCAAGGTCCGCAGAAATGTTGATTTCCCGCAACCGGACGGACCGATCAGGGCCGTAACCATCTTGCTGGGGATAGACAGGTTGATATTAAACAGGGCCTGAGTGTCACCGTAATAAAAGTTCAATTCCGCCACTTCAATGGCTGTATCGGTCGGTTTTACTTTAACTACCATCTATATTTTCTCCTGAAATGTGACCTGATGATGATCGCGCCCAGGCTTAAGCCAAGAACCAGGATCAGTAGAACCAGCGCGGTCCCGTATTGCAAAGGGAGGACCTTGCTGGCATCAGGATGTTGGGTCGCCAGAATGTACAGGTGATATGGCAAAGCCATTACCTGATCAAAGATAGACTGGGGGAGTCTAGGCAAAAAGAATGCCGCCACTGTCAACAAGATTGGGGCAGTTTCTCCGGCGGCCCGGCCAATCCCGAGAATAGCCCCGGTAATTATCCCGGAAAATGAATAGGGAAGCACATTGGTCCTTACCGCCTGCCATTTGCTAGCGCCCAGGGCTAGGCTTCCTTCCCGGAATGAACGGGGGACAGCCCGCAACGCTTCCTCGCTCGTAACGATTATAGTCGGCAGGACCATGCAGGCTAGGGTGATGCTGCCTGCCAGGATCGAAGCACCAAAACCGAAAAATATTACAAAAAGACCCAGGCCGAAAAGACCAAACACTATTGAGGGTACCCCTGCCAGGGTGATGATCGCCAGGCGGATCAGCTCTGTGACCCTGTTCCTCCGTGCGTACTCAGAAAGATAGATGGCACTGCCAACTCCGAAGGGCAGCGCAATAAGGATGGTCCCGGCTACGAGATAAGCCGTACCGACTATGGCCGGGAAGATTCCCCCCTCTGCTCCACCGCGTCGTGGCATTTCAGTCAGAAACTGCCAGTTGATGACAGGCAAGCCGTGCCAAATAATATCAACCAGTATGTAACCTATGACAAAAACGATGGCATAGGTTGTCAAACGCAGCCCGCTGGTGATCAGTATTTCCTTTAACTTATAGCTCATCTGAACATCCCGTATTTTTTCAGGACGCGCTGGGCCACGACATTGAGGGAAAAGGTCATGATGAGGAGAAGAATCCCGATCCAGAAGAGCGACTGATAATGAGTGCTGCCGAATGGCACTTCCCCCATTTCCGCAGCAATAGTAGCGGTCATTGTCCTGACCGATTCCAGTGGGTTCCCTGTTATTCTGGCGGCATTGCCGGTGACCATCAGAACGGCCATGGTTTCACCTATCACACGGCCCGCTCCCAGCATTACAGCGGCAACAATACCGGGCAGCGCCGCCGGTACGACAACCTTGAAAACCGTCTGCATCCGGCTGGCGCCGAGAGCGAGAGAAGCATTCTTATAGGCTGAAGGCACACTGTTTATGGCATCTTCCGAAACAGAAATTATGGTCGGAGTGGCCATCAGGGCCAGGAGAATAGCGCCTGAAAGCGCATTAAGCCCGCTGTTCAAACCAAAAACACTCTTGACCAGGGGTGCAAGAACGATCAGGCCGAAAAAACCCAGGACGACCGAGGGGATACTGGCCAGCAGTTCGATAAATGGTTTGAGTATTTCCTTCTCGGACGGATTTGCCACTTCAGCAATGTAGATTGAGGAAAGGACTGAAGCAGGGACTGCAAAGGCCATTGCCAGCAGGGTGATAAGACCGGTTCCTGTCAATAATGGCAGAAGACCGTATCGTTCTTCCTGGAAAGAAACCGGCAACCATTTCGAATCGAGCAACGAAGCGAGACCGGGATGCTTGATAAAAGGCAGAGCCTCCTTGAAAAGGAAGATAAAAATGAGCAGCATTATCAGAATACTGGTCGAGGCTACCCCGAGGAAGCTCAGTTTGATTGCCTTGTCTTTCCACATGATCGACAGCGCCTTATCTTATAGCTACATATCCGGTTTCACGGACGATCTTCTGCCCGCTGTTGTTCAGGGCAAAATCAATAAAATCCTTCTTGATCCCGGAAGCAGGCCCGGCGGTATAGAGGAACAGCGGACGGGCGATCGGGTAAGAACCATCCTTTACGCTAATTTCCGAAGGGATTATAGCTGGAGAACCCTTCTTGGCTGCGACGTTTACAACCTTGATCTTATCTTTGGCGTCCTTGGTGTAGCCCAGCCCGACATACCCGATAGACCATTGGTCATTAACTATATTATTGATGATCGCCGAAGTCCCCGGCATAAAGAGGGCCTTGTCGGTATAATCTCGCTTTTCAAGGACCAGCTTCTGGAAAAAGACGAAAGTGCCGGAACTTGACTCCCTGGACATCACAAGGATCTGCTTGTCCGGACCGCCCAGTTGCGCCCAATTGCTGACTGCGCCAGTAAATATTTTCCGCAGTTCCTCAAGGGTTAACTCATTGATCGGATTTGCCGGATTTACAACCACCGCGATGCCGTCAAGGGCTACCTCGTATTCAACAGGGGATATCCCCTTGCTAGCCGCGAGATCCATTTCCTTCTTTTTAATCTTTCGTGAGGCGGCACAGATATCGGTGGTTCCGTTCAGCAGGGCGGCGATTCCGGTACCCGAACCGCCACCTGTCACTGAAAGGTCGGCATCTGGGTGGTCAGTCATGAATTGCTCTGCCCAACTGCTGACCAGATGCACCATAGTATCAGAGCCTTTAATGGTCAGATAACGGGCCTCAGCCGAAGTCTTTTTGCCTTCAGATGTCTGGTCGCCACCATCTGAACAACCGGTGGAAAAAGCAAATCCCAATAGACTGATCACAAAAAGAAATTTTTTGAAGTAATTCATTGCAGTTCTCTCCCAATAATATGCAGGTATGGCAAACGCCCGATTAATTTTTATTGTATGGGAGTATGAATGATGAATGTTAGATTTTTGTTAAGATTCCGTAAAAAATTGGTTAGCGGGAAAGAAAAATAAAAAACATGAGAGTGTTTCATGCGGCGGGCAGCTTAATGGTAAAGACCGTGCCCTTGCCAAGTATACTGGTGACTTTAACTTCGCCATGGTGGGCCTGGACAATATGTTTGACGATCGCCAAACCCAGGCCGGTCCCGCCCAGCTTACGGCTTCTGGCCTTGTCGCTCCGGTAGAATCTTTCAAACAAGCGGGGAAGATGCTTGTTGGCAATGCCCGTTCCGAAATCTTCCACTCTTATTAATACTGTGCTGACATCTTTACTGCCGGTTATTTTGATCTCGCTCCCAGGGTTGCTGTACTTGATAGCATTGACCAGAAGATTGACTATAGCCTGCTGCAGGAGAGGGCTGTTGATCTCTGCGGTGAGATTGGTCGGGCAATCGACCTGGATCAACATATTTTTTTCTTCAGCTCTGGGGCTGCAGTCCTCTACCGAATCGTCAATTATCTTGCAGACCGAACTTTTTGCCAGCTCGATCAGTTGGTTCTCATCCTCCTGTTCGATCCTGGATAAAGCTAGAAGGTCGTCAACTATTGAGTTCAGTCGATTTGAGTTTTTCAGGATAATATCGACAAATTTCTCAGTCGCCTCTGGATCTTGCAGTGCCCCGTCTTTAAGGGTTTCGGCAAAACCTTTTATCGTCGTGATCGGGGTCTTAAGTTCGTGAGAGACATTGGCGACAAAATCACTTCTTACCCTTTCTAGACGTCGAAGCTTGGTCACATCGTGCAAGACCACAAGGCAGCCGATCCGCTTTTCATTTGAACCCAGCAAAGAACTTCCATAGGCTTGAAAAAAAAGCTCCCTGTCCGGTTCATTAAAATTAAGTTCACCCTCAATCGTGGTTGAAACGGAAAGAGCTTTCCGGATAAATTGCAGGAGGTCGGGATGGCGAACTAACTCAACAACTGGCCGACCCTCAGGGACAATAGCTTCAAGACCTAGCAGGGCAATTGCCGCTTTATTAGCTCCCAGGAACTTTTCATCTACATCAATCAGCAGAACAGCTTCGATCATCCCGGCAAATATGGCTTCCAGTTTGTTTCTCTGCTCGGTGATCATTTTTATTCTACTATCCAACTGCGAGGACATCTTGTTCATAGCCTCGGCCAGTTCGACCAACTCGGAGGAGATGTTCTTGTCGCGTGAAAAAATAATTTTCCTAGTCAGGTCTCCCTGTGCAAAGCGCTCGGCACTTTGCCTGATCCTTTCAATTGGTCTGCTGATCCTTCTTGAAACTCCAAGGGTTATCAGGGCGGCAACGATGATTAGAAAAATTGAACCGAGCATTATCCTTAAATAGACTTGGCGCAAAATGTTGTCGATGGCGGTGACTGGGATGGATAAACGAAGAACTCCGGTCGGGTCAGCAATCTCAGTGTCAACCGATCTCCGGCCATAAATAGGGATTGCCACATACAGCATATTTTTCTGGAGGGTATGACTGTACCTTATTGAAGAACCAGTTTGGCCAGTGAGAGCCTGGCCTATCTCAACCCGATCGGCATGGTTATCCATCTTTTCGGCCAATTCCTCGGAGTCTGCGACAACTTTCCCCGATGGCAGGATAACGGTGATCCTGGTCGTGGATTCATTATCGATCGATCGGCAAAGTTCATTCAGAAGGTCCAACTGGCCTTGGGCAAATGGTTCTTCTATCTCATTGAGAATGAACCCGGCCCGTGTTTTAAGGTTATCCTCCGTCTGCTCAAGGAAAAAGTTACGAAGAGAATTTGAGGCATACCAAGCGGTCGCAGCTAGGGAAACGATGATGATCAGAACCAACGGAGGGTAAATATGCCATAAAAGTCTTTTGGTTTTCACTTCCCTATGTCCCTGAATCGGTATCCCACACCGCGAATGGTTTCTATAAGGTCGTTGTTAATCCCCAGTTTCTTTCTTAAGCCAGCGATCTGGACATCAATAGCCCTTTCAGTTATCGAGAAATCATCCTGATGAATCTCTGCGACTATTTGCTTTCTGGTAAAGACCCAGCCAGGACGGTTGGCCAGATAATGAAGAACAAGAAATTCTGTTTTAGTCAGATTTAACAGTTGACCACCGAGACTGATTTCGTGCCGTTTTGTATCAATAAGTAGATCGCCTTGTTTGATCTGGCCTTGGTTTAACTGTTCATGTCGTCCCTTTCTGCGAAGTATGGCCCGCAGCCGGGCGATCAGGACCTGTGGACTGAAAGGTTTTGTTATATAGTCATCCGCTCCTAGTTCAAGCCCGGCGATAATATCTGAATCCTCACCTTTGGCGGTAAGCATCACCAAGGGAATGTCTCGGGAAGATTCATCCTGTTTTAGCAGTCTGCAGACTTCAAAGCCATCTATCCCGGGAAGCATCAGATCAAGGATGATCAGGTCCGGCCTTTTTGCTCTGACCGCAGCAGCAGCTTTTTCTCCTGAGTTGATACCGGTTGTACTGAAGCCGTTATACTGGAGATTGTATGAGATAAGTTCTAGTATATCCTCCTCATCTTCAATAATCAGGATGTGTTCATTCGCCAAAATTAATCCCCTTTATAGACTCCCTAGTTTACAGAATCTACCCACTACTCATTATGGTTTCCGAATAGACTACCAGACTAGGGACAGGATAGGTCAAAGAAAAACTGGATTAAAGATGTACGGCATAAGCCTAAATAAAGCTGGCTTAAAATAAGTTTACTGACATGCAACCACAGTCAACATATTTCCAAAACATCTTGGCTGTCCCGTATTGTAGATAGCCCGCCATCAAGCACGAATATGAAGTCAGTTTCAGAGTTAAGATATCAGTACTCAGATTAAAAAGCAGGATTATAAGCTGAATTTCAGCTGAGCACACGAATTAGTTAGATGGTTTGACGGCTTGATTTTCAATGAAACTGGTATTATGTTCTTCCCCTCTGAAAAAATCGTAAAAAACTTAATTCTCAAGGAGATATAGATGAGTGACCAGAATGAATTAATAGCTGTTTTTGACACCGGCAAAGGTAAGATCAGGGTTAAATTGTTTGCCGATCGGGTTCCCTATACCATCGCCAACTTTGTTAATCTGGCCAACCGGGGTTTTTATAATGACCGCAATTTCCATCGGGTCATCGCCGATTTCATGATCCAGGGCGGCTGTCCCAACGGTAATGGCATGGGTGGCCCCGGCTACACATTTGCCGATGAGTTTGACTCCGAATTACGGCACGATAAACCCGGAATTCTTTCCATGGCCAACGCCGGCCCCAATACCAACGGCAGTCAGTTTTTCATTACCCATGTTCCGACTGCCTGGCTGGACGGTAAGCATTCGGTGTTTGGTGAGGTCGAGTCTGATAGCGATATGGATGTGGTTAACGCCATTGCCCAGGGCGATGCCCTTACTTCGGTAAGTATTGAGGGTGATGCCACGGCCTTGCTGGAAAAATGTGCGGACAAGGTTGCCGAGTGGAACAAGGTCTTGGATAACGCCTAGTCCGAAAAAACAATTATACTTCTATTTGCGCCGGCCGGGATTTTTCCTGGCCGGTTTTTTTTGGGCCTGCCGAGGTTGCTTATCCCGTCCGCTTTTGACGGTGATACTCTCCAGAGCTTTTCTTTGTTGGCGGCGAGCGGTTGCCCCTTTGGCTACCTTGATCTTGCGGCCGTCCCGGTCCAGCCCGGTTACAAACATGGCGGTGGAGATAGTACCAGGGGTTGGGGTGAAATCCTGGAACTGCCTGACCTCCAGCCCTAGTTTTTTCACCTTTACTGCTAGACTCTTCATATCGGCCTCGGAGCACCCCGGATGAGAGGCAATAAAGTACGAGACAAAATGCGGTTTTCGAGCACCGGCCAGCTGTCGGCACCGGTCAAGGAATTTTCCCAGCAGCCTGCCGCCAGGTTTATGCATCAGCCGCAGGACCTTATCCTCGGTATGTTCCGGGGCAATCTTCATGGCGCCCGGCAGATGTTTGTCGATCAGCCTTTTTAACAGCTTCGGGGTTTTCAGCAATAGTTCCATTCGCAGGCCGGATGAAATATGGAGATGCTTGACCCCACCAATCTGTTCGCAGCTGGTGAGTAAATCCAGAAAACGATCTTCATCAATTTCCAGGTTCTTGCATAGGTTCGGGGAAAAACAATCATGTTTGCGGCAATCTTTGATTCGGCAGGAGGTGGCAAACAAGTTAGCCGTAGGGCCGCCCAGGTCACTGATCGTGCCTTTGAAGTGGCTGCTTTCGGCAAGTTCTTTTACTTCTGCGGTAATCGACTTCAGGGAACGACTGGTTACCACCGGCCCCTGATGGCGGGTGATGGCACAGAAGGAACAGTTCCCTGAGCAGCCGCGGACGATGGTCACCGAATCTTTAACCATCCGCCAGGCCGGAACATCGCCGGAATCTGGATGGGGAGCGCGCTGAAAAGGTAAGCGGTACAACCGATCCAGCTCTTCTGCCTCCAGAGTGGGGGCGGGCCGGTTCTGCCAGATATACATGGCCTGCTGTTTCTGGCTGAGCGGCTGAGTGGACAGGGCCCGGGCATGTTTATCGATGGTTAACTCTGCGTCCATGAAGTTGGCGGAATTTCCAGCGATATCCTGCCATGATGGCAAAACCAGTGAATCCTCTCTTGTCGATCGTTCCTGGAATTCCTTCTCGGTTAATCTTTCGCAGGTGCCGGCGATGCCCGATAGGGATTCGTTATCGCCCAACCGCTCAGCGACGGTCAATATGGCTCTTTCGCCCATGCCGAAGACCAGCAGGTCCGCTTTGGCATCGGTCAGCACCGAGGCCCGGAGCCGGTTCTGCTGGTAATCGTAATGAACAAAACGGCGCAGGGACGCCTCCAGGCCGCCGAGGATTATCGGCACTCCCGGGCAGGCCTCCTTGGCCAGAATAGTGTAACGGATGGCGGCCCGGTCCGGTCGCCGTCTTTCCTGCTTAGTCTTAATCTTGGCCCAATAGGGATTGCCATCTGGTGAGTATGTATCCTGGTCGCGGACCTTGGCATTGCCGGTGTAATTGGCGACTATCGAGTCAAGGTTGCCACCGGTGATCCCGAAGAACAGGCGTGGGGCGCCAAATTCCTTGAAATCCCGGCTGTCCTGATGGCGGGGTTGGGCCAGGACCGCCACCTTGAAGCCGTGGGCCTCCAGCCATCGGCCAATGAGAGAGATACCGAAAGACGGATGGTCGACATAGGCATCGCCGGTGACCAGCACCACATCGGGACGGTCCCAGCCCCTGGCAAGCATCTCTTTCCGGTTGGTTGGTAAAAAATTATTATCCATTATGGGCTGTTATTCCTGACGGAGAAAGTTCATCTTGTTCTTGCGGGATGGCAGTTAGGCGGGGTGGGATGATCAAATGTGGCTGTATTGGCCGGATGTTTTCTTCTCACGTTTGTTCTCGTACATAAGACTGTCGGCTTTGAGCATCAAATCGTCTATGGAACAGGCTTCGCTGTGGTCGTAGTGGACGGTGCCGATACTAAGCAGGACCTTGAATTTCCGGTTTTTCCGGCTATTGGCCTTGGCGATTTTCTTTGCCAGCCGTGCCATTACCTTTTCCTCGGTCTTTCTATTGTCATGATCCGTCATCAGGACAATGAACTCATCGCCACCGACCCGGCCGATGAGTTCAACCTGACGGAAGGTGCGTTTGAGAATTGTTGCCGTCTCTATCAAGGCGCTGTCGCCCACTTGGTGACCATGGGTGTCGTTGATCCATTTCATATTGTCAAAATCAACGTAAAGCAGGAATATATCATTTTTATTGCGGTGAGCAAGCTTTAGTTGCCTGTCTGCTATCGCCATGAAACCCCGGCGGTTGAAGAGACCGGTCAGTTCGTCGGTGATAGACAGATGGCGAAGCTGGGCCTCGTAGTTTTTTCGCTCGGTTATATCATGCATGAACAGGTTGAATTCCTGACGGTCGCCCATTCTGGTCAGGGATACCGCCAGTTCGACCGGCACCTCGAATTCATTCCTGTACAGGATGGTGGTCTCTATTCTTTTGCCGAAATGATGACCGCGCTCTCCACCCAGAACCTTTTGCAGAAAACCCTGGTGTTTCTTCCTGTGTCTCGGCGGCATGATGGAATATATCGGTTTGCCGACAATGTCATCATGACTCCAGCCGCAGAGCAGTTCGGCCTGGCTGGGCCATTCGACTATCAAGCCGCGGTCGTTGACTACAACTATGGCGTGGATGGCTGATTCGAGGATTGTTTTAAAGCGGGCGTGGTCCACTTCAAGGAGTGCTACGTTCCGGCGTTGCCCGTTGACTTCCTCTTCAAGTCTCGCGATAGTCCGTTCCAGATCGTTGTAGGTCGGTTTTTCGACCATTTCCAATCTCCCCCTGTAATTGGCGATGGTTTAGGGTCACTGCCCCTTTCCCGAAAACGATTTTCACCAAAAGGTAACTCTTTAATTCGTTAATTTTATGTGTTTGCGAAAAGGAGTGTCAAGTTATATTTCGCAGTGCTTAAATAATTCCCTATAAGAACCGGGAATTGTTTAAATGCCCTTGCTGGGGAAATTGCTGGGAGTTTGGGGAAAGCTTAAAACGAAGGCGCGCTGTTTGCTGGCCAAGCAAATGGTCAGGTTGGTGATTTCATTTTGCAGAGGATAGCTGGTGGCTTTTTTCCAAGCCGGCCAGCAGGACAAATCGTCCCAATGGCACAACTTCGCAAGGCATACTTTCCATAAACAGCCGGTTGTCGCAAAGTCCGCCGGAAAGATAGATCTTGTCGGGGGAGCCGGCAAAGCGGTAAGCGTTGATGGCAATGCCTTTAACGAAGCTGGCTACGGCTTCTGCTTCGTCGGTGCCGGAGGTAATGGCGTCAAAAATATTGCTGATGCCCAGGACTCCGCAGGTTACGGAAAAGGTTTTGCTCGGGGTCGGAAGTTTGTTGAAATCGAGGTTGTAGTAGTTCTCCAGCAGCTCGATGGTAAATCCCATTGAGGCGCCGCATTCAGCGTTCCAGCCCATATCCTGCATTTTGCCGTCCTGATAGCGGATGTACTTGATGTCACGACTGCCGCAATCAAGGAGCAGGTAGCGATCTTCTTCGATCAGCGTTTCACCGCCCCGGGCCAGGGCGATAAGCTCGTTTACGTAAATATTGCTGAAGCGTTTGCCGTTATGGCCGGTGGCGATATCCACCTTGAAGTTACGCTCAAGATCTTTGGTGGCCTTTATATAGGGCTGGGGATCCGGGTTGGCCAGATCGAGAAATTTGGAATAGGAAGTGCCGAAGTCCGCCAGAATCATAAGGCCACCCCGGAAAGTTCCAGAAAGGCCTGGATCTTGGCTTTGGCGCTGCTGCCGGTATTGACATCGATATCAAGGTAGAGGGCATGGGGGTGCTTTCTGGCCAGCAGTCGGGCCAGGGCCGTCTTGGCACAGAATGACTGGGCGAAGAACACGGTCGGGATGTCGTTATTGACGTGGACCTCCATGATGCTGTCGGCCGGGGTCTTGTTCTCCATACATCGGGTCCAGCCGTAAACATGGGTGGTGTCCGGAAACAGGGAGAGGATTGAGAAATCACGGGGCGGCACGCCCCAGAAGCCGACGGTCGGCCGGCAAGGCGGGGGCGGGTTTTCCTGAATTACCGGTGATTTCACCCGCTCGGTAATGGCCAGAAATTTTTCAGTCATGTCCATTTCGGCCCGGCAGAGCGGATTGCCGAATGGTTCATGATCGGTGTTGTTGGTACGGATGATCGGGATGTCCAGGCCATCTTCCAAAACGGTCGCTACATGCAGGGCGCCGTCGCACTTGCCCGGGCCTACATCAATGATGATTGCGTCAAGTTTCAGATGCATGGCATTCAGGACCACGGTCCGCAGGATCGCACAGTAAACCCTCGGCAGCATGGCTACGGTAGTTTCCATATCCTTGACCACCAGCATGGCATCCAGATCGAGAATTTCCAGGCGACGCTGGTGCAGGATGCGGATGGTCCCGAGCGGCGGGACCCCGACGATCCCGACCTTGGACAGCTTCGGATTATTCAGTATTTTACCGGCTTTTTTATCTGGCGTTATAATGTTCATTGCTTAGCTTTATAAGTTAATTTGTCGTCAGCTAATTACGAGATTATTTAAATTTTAAAACAAGCCAATCCCTCTAAAATAAGGAGTTAGGATAGCGACTTGGGATCCTACGTTTATCTGCATACTGCAATTCGGGGAGTTGTGCTCTCTATTCAATCAAATGGGTTTATTGCTCTGGCGGTTGATCATCAGAAAACCGAGGCTGCCGGTCAAGAGATGAACAGACCATGAGGCAATGGGGGGGCTGAGGTTGTAGGCATGGATCATTGCCTGGGCCGTGCTCCACCAACCCCAGGCAATGAAGGCCATAATACAGCTGATCGGGATGGCCAGAGAAAGATCATGCTGCCAGCGCCGGTTGGCGGTCATCAATATCGGGAGCCCCAGCAGAACCAGAGGGATACCTAGAAAAATATAGGACAGGCGGCGATGCAGATTCTGCCAGGCGGTCCGGTCGGGATCCCGATTCTGCAGGACGGCCTCCAGGTGGTCTGAAATAGACGCCTCTTCACCCTGATATTCAGGAATAAAAAAATCATTCGGTTGGTCCGGCAGAGGCATTTTATATTCGGCAAAACTCTGGAGATTATAGCGGCCGTCCTGGCCAATGGTTTTGAGCTGCCCGTTGTGGAAGGACCAGACCCCGTTTTGGCATGAGGCCGTCTTGGCGGTGATTTGCAGCCTTAGCCCGTAGGTTGTTGCATCCCAAGCCAGATAATTGAAGCTGGCAAAGGTTTCTTCACTTTTTGCTGCTGTCTCGAAAGAATATATGCCCTCTTTGCCTTTAAAGAAAACCTTGCCATTCCGGACGATTCCCTGAGATTTGCTCTTTTTTACCTCTTCATACCAGATCCGATTGGTTTCCTTGGTGGTGCTGGGTACTAGCCATTCTCCGGCCAGCAGGGCCAGGATTGTAAAAAAGAAGGTGGCGATCAAGATCGGAGTGAGGATTCTTCTCGCGCTCAAACCGCCGGCCTCAAGGGCCATGAATTCCCGGTTCTGGTTCATGACCCCGAGGGTAATGACCCCAGCTAATAACAGACAGACCGGCAGTAGCTGGTCGACGATCAGCGGTATTTTGAGGAGTAGGTATTTGGCTGTCAGCGTCGCAGATTTGCCAGCCTCGATAAAATTATCAATTTTCTCAAAAAAATCGACCAGCAGATAGATGGTGATCAAAGAACTGATTACCATGGCCAGGTTTCTGGTGAACTGGGAAAATATGTAGCGATAGAGCAGACTCATCTTTTAAGTTTCCCCGTGGCCTCTTTGGCCAAACTGATAAATGCTGAAATATGATCCGTCAGTTTATCAAAGATTTTAACGGAATTTTCCCGGGCGGCGGTGCGGATAATGAGCAAGGTCAAAATTCCGAAAATAAGGTTGGGCCCCCACATCACCGGGCCAATCACCATTCCCGAAGTTTCGGCTATCGATTTGGCAAAAGAAAGCATAATGTAGTAGATGAAAAAGAAGAAAAGCCCCAAAGGTAGCCCCGCTTTGCTTCGGCCCGGTTTGGACTGGAGGGCCAGGGGCAGGGCCAGGATGGTCAGGATCAAGCACCCCACCGGCAGGGCGAAGCGTTTGTGGAATTCAATGATCAAACTGATGCTGACGCCCAATAAATGGCTTTTGCGGCGAGGGTCTTTTGCGGAGCCGGCAGTGGTTTTAAGTTCTGCGGCCCAGGCAAGAAGTTCGGCCGGTGAGAGCTCCTTCTTATGCCCCTCTTGCATCGGCGCACCGGGAGTAAGGGGTAGTTGTAAATTATAGCCGCCGAAACGGATAGTCTGGCTGACATCGGAACCGTTGCGGTGGATGGTGCCATCCCTAAGGACCAGATTAACCGTCATCTTGTCGAGATCGGCGTCAAGACTGCCGCTTTGGGCTATGATGGTTAAAGGGGTTTGCCGGTCCCTTTGGTCGGAGATAAAGACCCCCTGCCATTGGCCGGTCTGCTTGTCGATTCGGTCCACATAAACGACCACATCCTTGATGCTGTCGCTGAATTCCTTGGCCTGGACACCTTGCTCAATCTTCTCTCTGGCCAATTGGTAGAAAGTCTGTTTCAGGGCCACGCTGCTTTTGGGGATTAGCATGGTTGAGGCGAGGGCGGTGAGACCTGTGGTGAAAAGGGCGACGATGACAACCGGGATAAGCAGGCGGTAAATACCGATTCCGGCGGCTTTTAAGGCCAGGATCTCATTGTCGCCGGTCATGCGGGTAAAAGCGATGATCACCCCGAGAGTACTGGCCATGGGGATGGAGAAGAGCAGCAGGCTGGGCAACAGATAGATGCTGATCCTGCTAAAATCAGCAAAACCGATGCCGAAACTGAAGATGATGTCCAGTAACGAAGACAGCTTGCCCAGAAAGAGGATCGCGTTTATTATCAGCAGGCTGGCAAAGAAGGGGCCGAGAATTTCTGCGGTCAGATATGCGTAAAGTAGGATGGGCATCAGATTTCTTTGTTAATTTGTCTGGCAGTCGTTAGTTTCAGGCTGAGATCAGGTAGCGGCGGGAGACATAGTAGCCGGCCAGCACCAGGGTTACGCCTATAATATTGCTGATTCCCGTATAAATAAGGGCTGCCTTCCAATCGCCAAGCTTGAATAACTGGGCTGTTTCCCTGGTGAAGGTTGAAAAAGTTGTAAAGCCGCCCAGGAAGCCGGTGAAGATAAAGAGTCGCCACTCGTTGGTCAGCCGTGACCCTTCAAACAGGCTCCAGAGCAGGCCGATCAGGAATGAACCCAGCAGGTTTGCCGCCAGGGTGCCGGTCGGGAAAGAGGGTCCGGTCAATCGCTGTACCGTCAGGAACAGGAGATATCGACAAGCGGCGCCGATGGAGCCGCCGGTCATGACTGCCAGAAGTTTAAGCATAGGTGGTCCCGGTACTTTCCGCTTTGTTGCGAGAGTAGCAGCTGCTGCTGGTCAAAATGATAAACAAGTGGTGTAACTTACTATCTTAGGGATATTTATTCAAAAGGATATTTCCCCGCAACCATACAAAAAAAATGCCTCATTAACAAAACGGAATCTTTTAATCATGCAGCCGTTGGTCGAATTATATGAAATAGAGGTTGAAGGGCCAAGCCTCACAGACAACACTGGAGATCTCGATCGGCTGAAGCGGGCTGTTGCCGCACGACTTTCCGGTCGCGAACCGGTGGTGCCTTACAGCTGTCTGGCCCAGGTTGCCGCTAATTTTCGGCGGGGAGGATTTTCCGGCGGGGCGGTGGTTAATAATCTGGCGTCTGGCCCGGAACTTGTCGATTTTCTTAAAAAATCCACAAACCCCCTGGTCGGTATGGCGCTGGATCTCGGCACCACCCATCTTGAGGCGGCCTTGGTGGAATTGGATTCCGGCAGACGGCTAGCCGAGGCCAATCGCGAAAATTCCCAGATACAATTCGGGGCTGATATTTTAAGCAGGATTCATCATGGCGCCGAACCGGGGGGGCTTACGGCCCTGCACCGCACCATAATCGCCGATGTTAATGAACTGGCGAGAAGCATGGCCGAGCAGGTGGGGTTGGCGGCGGCAGAGATCAGGGCCCTGAGTGTTTCCGGCAATACGACTATGGTCCATTTTTTTCTGAACCTCGATCCCTATTATCTGATCAGGGAGCCCTACATCCCTCTGGTTAATGTCCCTGACCCGTGCCATGCTGAAGAACTGGGGCTGGCGATTAATCCGCGTGGTGTGGTGTGGGTTATGCCCAGTGTCGGCAGTTATTTCGGCGGTGATCTGGTCTCGGGCGTGGTTGCCAGCGGCTTGGCTCGTGGTGACAAGGTCGGCATGCTGATTGATGTTGGCACCAATGCCGAGGTGATAGTCGGCAATAACGAGTGGCTGATCGCCTGTGCCGGGGCCGCCGGGCCGGCTCTGGAGGGGGGAGTGGCCAAGATGGGGATGCGGGCCGCCCCCGGCGCTGTCGAGCATGTCGAAATTGACCCGGAGACAGGAAAGCTCAATTACACGACAATCGATGGCGGCAAGCCGAAGGGGATTTGCGGTTCGGGGATTATCGATCTGGTGGCGGCCCTTTACCTGGCCAGAATTATTGATATCCGGGGGAAATTCCGCCTCGCCCACGACACGGATCGTTTAGTTGAGACCGACGAAGGCCTGGCCTATGTGGTGGCTGCTGCTGATGAATCAGCAGACGGTCAGCCGGTGCTCTTCGGTCAGGTTGATCTGGATGCGGTGATGCGTTCCAAGGCGGCGATGTACTCGATTCTTACCACCCTGGCCAATCAGGTGGGGACCAGCTTCACTGAGCTTGAGCACATCTATGTGGCCGGGGCCTTTGGCCGGCATATCTCTCCCCGCCAAGCTATTACCCTGGGTATGCTCCCTGATCTGCCCCTTGAGACCTTTAAGCCGATCGGCAATAGCTCTCTGGCCGGGGCGGAGCTGGTATTGCTTGACGAACAAGCCCGGCGGGATTGTCGGCAACTGGTCAAAAAAATCACCTACCTCGAACTAAATGTTAACCAGGAATTTATGATCAGATTTTCCGGATCACGTTTTATCCCCCATACCGATCATACCCTGTTTCCCTCGGTGCCTTTTTTTAGCGACAACTAAGGAGGGCGGCGGTTATTTTCTTCCACTGTTTTTCGCTCGCAAAGTCCCGGTTTGCCTTATCCCTAACTGTTATCTATGCTTGCGTCCTGTTCGACTTTCTTGCATCATCATAGCCATCTGTGTTAAATTCACCCTCTTTGCGAGTCCGGTTTGCTTAGGCTCCAATGTCGAGTAGGTTCGACCGGGTATGATGAACAGGTGTTTCGGGGGCGTTGTTTGAAGAATAACGGCAGTTGTAACGGCAATAACGTGCGAAGTCTTTCCAAGCGCACGGCTAAAGAGCGTCTCCAGGAATTCTGGGATGTCTTTGATAAAGAGGATGAGGTCCTGGTGGTTATCAATGCCGATCCTGATGCCCTGGCCAGCGCCTTGGCCGTCCGGCGTCTTCTGCGCTACCGAGTCAAGAGCGTCACTGTTGCCTATCCCAATGAGATTCGTCGCTTAAGTAATATCGCCATGGTCGATCTCCTCAAGATCCGGGCCGAGCGCTTGCAAAATTGTCGGCCGGATGATTTCTCCAAAAAGGTGATGCTCGACTCCCAACCGAACCATCTCCCTGTTTTTGAAGAGATGGAGTTTGATGCGGTTATCGATCATCACCCTGCCACCAAGGGTTGGGTCGCAACCTATGTGGATATCAGAAAGGATTTTGGCGCCACGGCTTCGATGATGGTCGAATATCTGCGGGCTGCGGCGATGAAGCCCTCTGTCGCAATGGCGACGGCCTTGTTCTACGCCATTAAGGTGGATACCCATAATTTTGAGAAGAAGACCGTCGCCGCCGATGCCATCTCCTTTCGATACCTTTACAACATCGCCAACCATAACCTGGTCCGCAAGATCGAACTCTCGGAGCTCAGGAAATCTGAGCTCAATTATTTCAAGACCGCCTTCAATGAATACCGAATCAACAAAAAAAAGTTATACATCCACATGGGGCGAGTTCGGAGTCCGGATATTCTGGTGATAATCGCCGACTTCTTCAACCGGGTTCATGATATCTCGTGGGTGCTGGTCTCCGGGATCCACGGGGAGCGGTTGGTGGTCATCTTCCGCAGTGACGGATACAAGAAAAACGCGGGGAAACTGGCGGCTAATATCTTCTCCAAGCTCGGCTCCGCCGGTGGCCATCGTGAGGCCGCCAGGGCCGAAGTCCCTCTCAAGAATCTTGATATGGATGCGGTGGATTTTACTACCAGAACCTTGATGCGGCTTTCCACCAAGCATATAAAAAAGATGGATCCTGAGTGAAACTTCAGCACGGGACCCTGGCTATGGTATTGGTCGGTGGCCGGGTCGACGAGCTTAACGTAGCGGTCTGTTGTACCATTTTGGCGGTTCCGCCATGGGCACCCTGATGGGTTCCGCTCTGGAACGGGTTGTCTTTCCTGTCAGGATTGGGTTAGATAACAGCTGAATTAAAACTCACAAAAAAACCATGAATTCATGAAATTTGTGATTTTGTCTTGTTAGACTGGAGCCTTCTCAGCTGAGCTTGCGCTCAATTTCCTGTTTGAGCAGGCAGCAGGAGATGCGGTGCAGGGGCTTGCCATCGGGGCCGTAGGAGATGTTGCCGGGCTGCAACATCCTGTTCATTACGCATCCTTCTGGAATCTGCAGCTCAAAGAACCGGTCTTCATTAAGGCCTGCCCTTTTTAGCAGTTTACCATCTTTGATCTCCAGAGAATGGATGGGATGGTCTTCGCATAGCGGGCAGCGGTAGACCCGGCCATTGGGGAAAATGAAAAAGTTCTCCGCCACCTGGCCAGCGCATTCAAACTTTTCACTCTCATTCAGAAAAACCTTAGGGTAAATGGTTGGTATCCCCAGGGCTGCGGCTCTTGCTGCCACCGGCGGTACTTCCTTGAACCATTCGTCCGGAGTTAGTTGCAGATTTTGACCGTCTTCTGCTGATTTTCCCCGCAACCCTATGACCTGGATAAAGAACCGGTTGACGCCAAGTTCGGCCAGCAGCTCCGGCATTCGCTGCAGATGTTTCAGGTTCATTTGGCTTACCGTGTAGATCAGGCTGGTCTTGAAGCCTCGGGCCACCGCCTTTTTCAGGTTGGCGGTGCAGGTTGCAAAAACCCCCTCGCCGCGAATCGGGTCATTTATCTCAGCGTCCGGGCCGTCCAGACTGAAACTGAGAACCGCATCTGTTGGTGAAATATGGTCGAGCAGGTTGTGGAAGAGGTAGCCGTTGGTGTCGACCGTAACCGAAGAGTAGCCGATCTCCCGGGCCTTTTTGATGCCGAAGGCGAGGTCCGGATGCATGGTCGGTTCGCCGCCCAGAAAGATGACGTTTGATTCTTTGTCTGGGGCGTGGAACAGTTTGAGCCAGTCGACCATGGTTTGTCGGCTGACCATTTCAGAACCGTGCTGCTCCCGATTGATATAGCAGTGACGGCAGGCAAGGTTGCAGCCGGTAAGGATATGGAAGAAAATGTTTCGTTCTTCGGGCCGGAAACCGATGGTTTTGACGGTAGGTTTTTTCATGATTGTCGCAAGGTGTACTCGGCCAGCAGGCTCTCCTGCCAGTAGTCATTGTCTGGGTTATTGAAGAATGCACGGAACAGTTCCAGGCTTTCGCTGCGGCAGACCTGGGGGATTATCTCCACCTTCATCTGCTGGTAAAGCGGCTTCAGGCTGGAGAGGTCCAGGTCGGTACCGCCGCCCATGGCATCCTCATAGGCGTAGACGACACGCCTGATCCCGTTGAGCAGCATGGTCGTGTAGCACATCAGGCACGGTTCCATGGTGGCGTAGACGGTCACATCCCCCGGCGCGATCTCCGGGTGATCGGTCAGGAGTCGGCTCAGGGCCGAGATTTCGGCATGATCCATCTCGTTGGCTGTTTCCCCCCGGCTGTTGAAACGTCGGCCCCGGCTCACAACTCTATCTCCGTAAACTATTATGCAGCCAACCGGGAATTCGCCGCCAGCCATGGCGCGGCGCGCTTCAGCCAGGGCCTTTTGCATATATTCTTGGTCGCGGTTCAATTTTCTTCGTCCCCTCTGTTTTGCGTAATCGGTAGGCTATTTATCGAGTTCCTGGTTTTGCAGAATATGGATATCCCTTTGCGGGAAGGGGATCACAATGCCCCTGTCGTCAAAAACCTTGTAGATGGCTTTCAGGAGGTTGTGAATTTCCAGACCTTTGCTGGACGGCTGCCCAACCCAACAAAGCAGTTGGAAATTTACCGATGAATCCGCAAAGGAACGTAGACGCACTCTGGGGGCCGGTTCCTTTTCGACGTTGGGGTTGGCCAGGGCTGCCTCCAGGACTATTTTCTCGACTTGTTCCAGGTCGCTGCCGTAGGCAACCCCGAATGGCACCCTGATCCGGAATCTTGGGACCGGGGCGCTTTCATTGATGATTTTGGAGTTGGCCAGGATGGCATTGGGGATGGTGATCATAACGTCATCGCGGGTCTTGATTCGGGTGGAGCGAATGCCGATCTCGACGACTTCGCCCCGTTCACCGGTATCGACAATAATGTAGTCGCCAATCTTGTACGTCCTGTCCAGGAAGATACTGATGCCGCCAAAAAAATTGGCCAGGGTGTCTTTGGCCGCCAAGGCGATGGCAATTCCGACAATCCCGGCGGAAGCGAAGAGTGGGGTAAGGCTGATATGCCAGATGGTCAAAAACCAGAGGAATCCCGAAACGAGGAGAACCACCCGGGTCACATTTTTGAGGAGCAGCAACACGTCCTTGCCGATCTCGTCCTGTCGGGGCGAGCGGTTGATCCTCTCCTGGAAGGCCCAGTTAAATACCCTGATCAGGGCTATTGTCCAGACCAGTAGAATTATGCTTCGGGCCATGGCGGACAGGATGGTTTGCCAAGGCTCAGCAAAGGGTTCTATGTTTAAGGCGTGCAGGATTCCGAGCCAAAAAACGGACCAGCATATTGGTTTGTGGACAAAATTTACCAGATAATCGTCAATGGTTATCTTGGTCCAGCCCGCGGCCTTGCGCACCAGCTTATCGATCAGCAGGTCAACAATTTTAGCCAGGATCAGGTAAATGGCGATAACGATAAATCGCTTGATATAGATGTTTTCTTTGACGATCTGGAAGCTGTCCAGCAAACTGCCGAAATCCATGGGGGGTGGTCTCCGAATATTTAACTTATACCGCCAGGGTTCTGTTCAATCCCCCCTTGCGGGGGGCATAAGTCTCGATTTCTCGCGAACTCGCTTATCGGTTTGGGCCGACGAGCGGCCCAACTCAGCTTTATACCTTCAGGCCTGAAATGGGAATAATATCATTATCCGGCCAATTTCGCATCAGGATTGATGGGTCAGTTGCTTCAAGGTCGTCCCCGGAGGCATGTTTGGAGAAGCCTTGCTTGAAAAGCCTTGGAAAATCGGTTACTAGAGGTGATTTACTATTGGGTCGGAAGTTGGTTGGTCTCGGAATAAATATCGAGGATGGTTGAGCGCGGTGAATGTCAGAGAAAAGATTGAGCAAAGAGAAGGAGACACCCTGTCGTCCTTCGCCTGTCTTAGCGCTACAAGCAAGGGGCGCATGCGGGAAGAGGCCGAATGTCCGTTGCGAACCGCTTTTCAGCATGACCGGGACCGGATCGTTTATTCCCAGGCCTTCAGGCGTTTGAAGCATAAAACCCAGGTTTTTCTGGCTCCTTCCGGCGATCATTGCCGAACCAGATTGACCCATACCCTGGAGGTTTCCGAGATTGGCAGGACTATGGCTCGGGCCATGGATCTTAATGAAGACCTGGTTGAGGCTATCTCTCTTGGCCATGATCTTGGCCATACCCCGTTTGGTCATGCCGGGGAAACAGTGCTGAATGAACTGGTTTCCGGCGGCTTCTCCCATTATCGGCAGTCTTTGCGGGTGGTTGATGTATTGGAGAATGGTGGTAATGGCTTGAATCTAACCGCTGAGGTGCGGGATGGCATCGCCAAACATTCCAAGGGCTATGGTGAGGTAATCCCGGCCGATAGTCATGGTTTGCCTGAGACGGCCGAGGGGTGTCTGGTCCGCTATGCGGATATTATTGCCTATCTTAGCCACGATCTCGATGATGCGATTCATAGTAATATAATCGGTGAGGATGATGTGCCGGATGAGTGCCACAAGGTTATGGGCCTCACCCATTCAAGTCGGATTATGACCATGGTTGAAGGGGTGATTTCCCATACCCTGCCCAGTGAAGGAGGCGCAGGTCCTCGGTTGGAGTTTGGGGTTGATCCCCAAGTTGGTGAGGCGATGCATACCTTGCGGAGCTTTCTTTTTCACCGGGTATACCGCTCCCCCCAGGTTCATAACGAGTTTGTCAAATCCCGCAAGATTCTTCGGGATCTTTTTCAGTACTGCTTGGAAAATCAGGACTTTCTCGAAGAGGAGACGGCGGGGGGAGCGGCTTGCTCTTCTCCGGAAAGGCGGGTTTGTGATTTTATTGCCAGCATGTCGGATCGGCATGCCCAGAACCTGTATCACCGGCTGTTTGTGCCGGAAACATAGTTGATAAAAGTGGCTGCCATTTCCTAATGGCTGTTTGAAGATAAATAATTGATGGTCTCGGAAAAAGTCTATCTTAGCGCAGGAGGTTTTCAGGGTGTCGGAAGAGATAAAGTTTGTGCCGTATGCAGTTGCCAAAAAAATAGTCGGGGAGATTGTTGACGAGGAACATCTTCACGAATCAGATCGGCGGGTTATGACGGTTTATGATGTTGATGGCCGGGAGCTTTGCTGGTTTGATACGACCGAGATTATGTCTGATCTTGGTATCACGAAGACTGAGACCGACGAAGCCAAGGCGGCGGCGGTTGAGTATGCCTTGAATCATATCCCGGTCTGGGCGGTTGAGGAAGTTCTTAGGAGTCTTGAGGGAAAATAACTATTCAACTCCTTTCGGCATGGGCGGTACTTTACTGCCGCCCAGCACATAGCCCCCGTCAAGCCTGAGGGTGGCGCCGGTCATATAGTCGCCGTCTTCAAGGAGATATCTGACCGCCTTGATTACATCCTGGTGCTGGCCTGAGCGACCGACCAGGGTGTGGTTGATGATGGCCTGCTGCTCTGCCGGTGACAGGAGACCCCAGCCTCTGGTGGTCTCGGCGTGTCTCGTTTCGAAAAAACCAAGCATTAGTTCATTCACCCGGACTGTTGGGGCTGCTTCCCTGGCCCAGGTTTCGGTCAGCAGGGAGATGGCCCGGTTGGCGGCGCTGTACCCGTCGTTGAAAATCAAGGCAGCCGGGCCGGAGCGTCCTACCAGACCGGCAATCGATGAGATATTGATGACCGCCCCGGCGCCGGAGTCTTTCAATAAGGGCAGGGTCTGTTTGAATATCCAGCGCTTGGCCTTGAGCGTTGTCTCAAGCTCCAGATCCCACTGGTCGGAGGTGTATTCCCCGTGCACTATCGGCATGCCGCCGCGTTCGATGTTATTTATAAGGATATCGAGGCGCTCGAATTTACTGTTTATCTCCGTAACCAGATTTTCCACCTCGGCCGGGCTGCGCAGGTCGGTCTTGATGGCCAGATGATCACTGCCCAGTTCCGCCAGTTCCCGGCAGGTTGCCGCTGACTCTTTGGGCCAGTCAAAGTAGGTGATTGCAACGGTGACGCCCCGGCCTGCCAGGTAAAAAGCGATCTCTTTGCCGAGGCCTTTGGTGGCCCCCAGAACCAAGGCGCATTTGTTTTTGAGGTTCATATTGATTGCTGCTGAATTTTGGTTGCTGGCTGGTGATATCCGGAAAGAATCAAGGTTGACCTGGCCATCTTAGTCCGGGAGGTTAAGCGTCTAGATCGTCGTGGTTCTTGAGCAGCAGGCGGCGGCCCGGGTAAATCTTGTTGCCTTCTATATTGTTCCAGCGCCTGATCTTTGCTGGAGTGGTCTGGAATCTTTTCGCAATCTCCCACAGGGTGTCGCCGTTGATGACATGGTAATAGGTGAGACGTGGGTTTTCGGCGCTTGAGTTCCGTTCAGTTGCAGGCCTTGACTTTTTGCCGGTTGTGATGACGTTTGCAGCAGTGTTCTGGAGGTAAAAAGCGAGCTGTTGGCCTGCCCGGATCCGGCTCAGATCTTCCAGGCCGTTCCAGGCCGCGATCATATGAGAGGGGACGTTGTATCTCCTGGCCAGCTCCGAAATGGTTTCCCCTGGCCGTATTTTATGGATGACGAGGTTCTCCGGCAACATTTCGGCCGGGGCGAGACCGGCGGTTATCATGCTTTCATCGAGAAGTTTGTAGCTTGTGGTCCGGAAGGGAATTCTTAACCTTTTCCCAGCTATCAGCACACTGCTTCTCAGGTTGTTGGCCTTGAGCAGGGTCTTTTTGTTGATGTTGTATTTGTTGCAGATCCGGGAGACGGAGTCGCCCCTTTTGATCACATGGGTTTTGTACTTGGTGCTGACGGTCGCTTTTACCCTTGGCAGATTTCTGGCGATCAGCTCTTTTTTATCGACTGGGACCTTGATCGAGTAGAGGTTCTTGCCCGGCGGGGTGATAGAGCGCCGCAATTGCCGGTTCAAATTGCGAATATCTTCAAGGGGTTCGTCTCCGGCCAGGGCGACAGCCTGCATGGAGGTCCAACGGGGAACCTTCAGAGTTGCAAAGGTCAGTGGCTCATCATAGGCAATATCAGTGAAACCGTAGCTTTCCGGATCTTTGGCAATAATGATGGCGGCGATCAGCTTGGGGACATAATATTTGGTCTCTTTGTGGAGGTGCGAGCCCTTGATCAGCTGCCAGAAATCCCTGGAGCCTGTTTTTCTGATGGCCCGCCGGATCCTGCCGCCGCCGGCATTGTACGCGGCCACGGCCAGTTGCCATGAGTCGAATTCGCGATGCAGATCGGCCAGAAAATTAATGGCCGCTTTGGTTGATTTTATCGGGTCACGCCTTTCATCAACATAATTATTAATACTTAACTTGTAAGCCCGACCGGTTCTGCGCATGAATTGCCAGGGGCCGACGGCTTTGGCTCTTGAATAGGCGGTGAGCCGGTAGCCGCTTTCGATCATGGGCAGGTAGGCCAGGTCAAGGGGCAAGCCGGCTTTGCCCAGTTCTTCCTGGATCATAGGCAGGTAGCGCCCTGAGCGTTCCAGCCATTTTCTGAAAGTTTTGTGCAGGGAGTTCTGGAATTTGTCGAGGAAGAATTCTACATGGCTATTGATCGTGATTGGGAAGTCATATTTAATCTCGGGCCTACTTGCCTGAATGACTTTATCACTGATGGCGCCGACATCGTTTTCAAGGGAGAGGGCCTCCGCCGGGCTTGGCAGGGGGATCTCTTCACTGGCCAGGGGTTCAAGTTCGTTATCGGTTATCTGCTCAAGATCTTCTGCTACGATTTTGCTCAGAGTGATTCCGCTGGTCTCTTCCAGAAAATCGGCAAGCCTATAAGTGGAACCAGTATCGGTATCGGCTGCAGGGGGTGTTGGCGCGGTGGATGCTTTTTGCAAGACCGGGCTGCAACCCCAGAGCAGAGCAACGAAAACAACAAATGCGATATTCCATAACCGGTGGACGGCTTTATTGTAAAAGGATTTATTTGCAGTGTCAGAAAAATTCATGGTCTCTTATATACCAATAAGTGGAACTCATTTCCAGAACTCTTTGCTGGCGCGGGCTTAAATAAGCGGGGCTGGTTTTGTTGATTGGGTGTTTCAGGTGGGCACTTTGGGTAATTATCAGCCAACCATCAAGATGCTCCGCCCCGATGCTGTTTGCCTCATTGAAGTAATCGTTACTGATAAAAGGCGTTTTTAATTTAGTGCGACTAAATATGCAACGAAAAAGGTTGTGACTTGATTTTGTGTGAAAAATCGTGGACAATGTGCGATTGCAAATCGACAAAATGTCGATAGGATAACTATGGAATTTGAGCTTGCCTGACCATCCTGATATTGCTATTGGATCCCCTTTGGGTGCTGTTTAAGAGACTGTCATGGTTAGTTTTACAAAATCATCAATGCCGTATTCGGCATTCGTATTGAACTGATATATTATGTTAAAAAGATTCTCTTTTCTAATGCTGGCAATAGGTGTATTTGCCGGCGTGGTTGGATTTTGCCTTTTTTACTGGCAGGTAGTTTTCTCGCCGGGGGGTGACATCCGCCAAGCCAGCATCGACAAGATTCTGGCCGTGGAAAGTCCTATTATGTACAGTGGTGGCAAGGACAAGATCGGGGTCTTTTTCGAGACTTCTCATCGGCAGTACGTCTCCTACGACCAGATTCCCAGGGATTTCATTAACGGGATCGTCTCCTCTGAAGATAATAAGTTTTTTGAGCACCACGGCTTCGATTTATTCGGGGTTCTCAGGGCCTTGGTGGCAAACATCCGGGCCGGCAGGGTGGTGCAGGGTGGCAGCACTATTACCCAGCAGACTGCCAAAAATCTGTTCAAACGTAAAGATCGCTCCATTCTTTCCAAGCTTAAAGAACTGCTTTTTGCCCTGCGCCTGGAATATCATTATCCCAAGGAAAAGATTCTGGAATTTTATGCCAACCAGTTCTATGTGAGTGGTAATGGCCGTGGTTTTGGGGTTGCGGCCCGTTATTATTTCAATAAAGACGCCGCTGATCTGGATCTTTTGGAATGCGCCTTTATTGCCGGGAGTGTTAAAAGACCCAACTACTACAATCCTTTTATTAAAAGAGGCGAAACAGCTAAGGCCCTGGCCCGGGAGAGATCGAAGGAGAGGGTCAAATATGTCCTGGGACAGATGCTTAAGAACGACCTGCTTACCTTGGATGTTTATGATGACATCGTCGACCGGGAAGTTCCTTTTGAGCAAGGCAAGATGTATTTTTCCCTCAATACGATAATGGACATGGTTAAGGAGGCAATGGCCGAGCCGGAGATTGTTGCGGCTCTACATGAACACGGGATTGATAATGTTGCGACCTCGGGAATTAAGATCGTTACCAGTATCGAGAAGAATATCCAGACGGAAAGTTTTGCCTCTTTACGCCAAGAACTTTCCCGCCTTGATGTCAGATTGCGGGGCTATGAACACGACGTGGTTCAGGATGAGTACCTGGAGTTGACCCGCAGGAAAAATCGGGACAGGGACCCGGGCAGTTTTCATTTTGGGCGAATTGTCAGTATCGAAGCCGCAGATGGTTCTCCGCCCAAGGTTTGGGTGTCTTTGTCGGACTCTGATGAGTACCCTCCCGATGGGTATATTGATAAGAAAGGGTTGATGAATCTGGTCGTGCCGTTGGTCAAATATGAGAAAAACCGTTGGACGGAGGCCCAAAAGAAGGACCTGCCAAAATTCATGGCCAAGCTTAGTGTCGGTGATCTTGTCTACACCAGCGTCCGCCGGGTTGATGCTGAAAGCGGTGAGATGGTCATGGACCTGGAGAAATACCCGCTTCTCCAGGGGGGGGTGTTGGCCATGCGTAACGGGATGATAAAAGCGATGGTCGGCGGCATGGATAACCGCTACTTCAA
Source organism: Thermodesulfobacteriota bacterium (assembly GCA_039714535.1). GTDB lineage: Bacteria > Desulfobacterota > Desulfobulbia > Desulfobulbales > JAGXFP01 > JAGXFP01. The sequence goes on from JBDLJC010000009.1 coordinate 41,080, forward strand.
CAGGGCCATTACGGCCAAAAGATCCATGGGTTCAGTGGTTAAGCCCTTGGTCTACAATGCGGCGCTGCAGTTGGGCTGGAACAGCATTGACGTTCTTAATAACGAGAGGGATGTTTTCGTTTATCAAAAGAAGTCGTATTTTCCGCGGCCTGATCACCAAAGTCCTTATAAGGGGGTCTCGATGAGCTGGGCCGGGGTCCATTCGGAAAATATTGCGACAATCTGGCTGTTATCCCATCTTTGTGATCGCCTTACTCCCATCCAATTTCGGAATGTTGTCGATTATCTGGGGCTCAGTCAATTACCTGAAGAGTCTGACCGTGATTATCAGCGGCGGGTTCGAGATAAATATGGAGTGGTTGTTGATGATGGCGCCTATTATGAGGCTGCTTTTGAGCGGGCCATTGCCGAACTTGAACCGGATCTCATCTTTGCGGGGCGACTGGATGAGTATGAGACTATCAGCAAGCTTCATTACGGCAGATATTTTAACAGGTTCTTTTCTGAAGTTGATGTGGATTTAGGCTTGGTCGAAAAGGATGAATCTGCCGGAGAGGAAGAGGTAGAAGAAGAGAAAGAGCTCAGCCGCCGGGAGAAAGCGGAGAAAAAGAAGGAAATTAAGAAAAAGAAGAAAGAGGCCAAGCTCAGAAAGACGATTCTGAAACGGAATTTTCTGAGATTTAAAAAACAAGCGGATGATCTCAAGCAATTGCGCAGTTACTTTCATGAGGTTACTGTCAATCGGGATAATGGTGAGCTGACAGATGAGACCTCCCTGTACCGTGATCTGGTTACCGGCAACTATATCTATTTTGACAAGGACGAGGTCTTCGGTGACCAGGAGCTGGATGAAGAGCAAGAGTTGCCCGGTGACCAGGAGGAGTTGGGTGAAGATGCAGAACTGACCCTCGACCCGGAAGAGGTTGTCAATCCTGTTCCTGAAGATTGGGAAATGGTCGGCAGAGGTGAGTTGGCAAACCTGCTTGATTCGTTCTATGCTGAGCAGTCGTTTTCTTTGTTCTTTGGCGCCCAGCCGTTCTCTATGAATGCTGCTCGGGGTACGGAGAAGGAGAATGAATTCTGGGGTTCTGTGCTGATAGATAATTCTTTAGCTGCCGGGACCGTGGATATTATCAGTGAAGCGTTAAGTCGCGAGTACAAGCAGTTGCAGAAGCTCGATCCCTATGGGGCTGAGTTCCTTTATAATGTCCGTGATTTCAAGACGATGGTCGCCCTGCAATATATGATCGGTCTGTGCCGGGCTATTGGCATTGAGAGTGATTTGGCTCCGGTTCTTTCCTTTCCGTTAGGATCCAACGTTATGAGTCTTCTTGATGTGGCTCGGGCCTATGAGAGCATGTTGAGCGGGGTCAGCAAGCGCTATGGTCAGCCCGGGAGCGGGGTAGGATTGGCAATTATTGAAAGTATCGAGAATCTTGACGGCGAAGTTATCTATGAGCCTTCGCTGGTTGAAACCCAGGTGGTTTCCCCTGAAACAAAGATTGCTATAAGTGATATCCTGAGGAGAGTTATTAAATTCGGAACCGGGCGCTTTGCCGACCGGAATGTGCGGTTGCGGAGCAGCGATTCCCAGAAAGACAGGCAACTGGTTAATCTTGGCGCCCATGTGCCGTTGGCCGGGAAAACCGGTACGGCCAACAGCTTCATGAATGCCAGTTTTGCCGGCGGTGTGCCGGGGGTAGGCCCGAACGGTATTTTTTCCTTGGCGGAGGGATATGTTTTGACATCCTATGTCGGTTTCGATGATAATACCCCGATGGTTAGAAATACAACGCACCTAACCGGTGCGAGTGGATCTCTGCCGCTCTGGTCCAGGATTGCCAGTAAGATATTATTCGAGAATGATTATGCCTCCCGACTGGAGCTGGTTGATATTTCTTTCTCTGACCAAATCGAGTTCCCTCTGCACTATCCCGATGTCGGTCAGGTAGAGATTCCGGTTGATCCTGGTCGTGGTGGAATTGCCGGTAACGGCGACGATACGGGGGCTTCTTTGATTACTTTCGGTGAAAAGATTAGTAGTGGTCGGATCAAACCGACCAGATTTTTTAAGCCTTATTGGCTGGTGGGAGATAACTAGGATGAATATCAAGGTTTGGTCGTTTTGTTTTATGTTTTTTGCTGTTGTGGCTTTTACGGGGAGTGGTTGCGCCCCGCAAAAGGTCCAGTTGGTTCCCAGGACAATAGAACCGGTTGTTTTGGATGCCGTTGAAGATCAGGTCCCTCTGACCGATATGGAATTTCAGTATGAATCTCCGCAAGCTGAATTGTCGGCAACCAAAGCCGAGCAAACCCAGGTGTTGCCAAGTGTTCCTTTTGTTGATCAGCGGATGATGGTTTATGCCGATAAGTTTACAAGTTGGGAGACCCTTTCTTTACAGGTTGCGGCGCTTGACTTGAGTGACAGGCTGCCACCCCAGTGGGACCAATGTCTGGCTGGTATCGCGGAAGTGTTTCGTGGTTATAGCGTCTTGATGGAGGCGCTATTGGCCCAAGACACCCAGGCTGTTATGGCCGGGCAGCTTGGGGTGGATCCGTGGCTGATTTATCAGAATGATATTGTCTTTCTGGAAGGGGAGTGCCAACAGGTCTTTACAGATGGTGCTGTTGTTCTGGGCGGTGCTCAAGAGAAGCACGGAGCCAATACTGAGTTCGAGGAAGGCACGGCCGTTGCAACTCAGCACCCTGGTGGTGGGCTTTCCAAGAAGACCATAGCCGCCCCCCGGAAAGGGGATTCCCAACCTAAGCAGAAGCTTCTCTCGGCGGCAGATCGATCCGGACAATGGGATAAGGCGGTATTGTTATTGGAGTCGGGGCAATATGATGACGCTATTGATGCCTTTGGGATGTTGTTTAACACGGAATATGATATCCCGGCCCGGGCGAATATCCAGAAAGCGGCTGAGGTCGCATCTGTCGGGATGAGGCGTAAGTCGGCCAATATCTTTGTTAAGGCCCGTAGAGAAATGGAGTATGAGCTGAAAAAGGAACTTCTTCGTGAATCGTGGCAACTCCTTCATGATATAACGGTCAAATACCCCGAAGTTAAGTTGATCGGCAAGGTCAGACAAAATCTGCTTATAATCGAAAAACATATCGATGGTTTTGACCCGTTGATGCTTCAGGAGTTGAGGCCGGTTGCGGGCGCAGCCCAAGAGGATCTTCCTGAGGAATACCTGTACTGAGGTATTCCGAGAAGGTTGCAGTGATTTTCCCCGCCCGACTTTTCAGAGCGGTGGTTTTATGCACGACCTTGTCCGTAGCCTGAATTCAAGAGGGCGGTTATCTTAAACCGCCCTCTATTAACGTTCCCGTCAGCAACTCTCATCTCCTTCTTTCAAACAACCAATTATTCTGCGGCAATTTGCCATATGCGCTACCTTGCCAGGTTGTAGCAAGTTTAGTGTGCTTTCAATGTTAGTCAAACTGTTGTGAAACGGCAGCTGTAACCCTGCCCAAGACAAAAAGAAACCAATAAGATATCAACGACTTACTGCTTTACTTTATCCGGCACACATCGTTATCATTGAATAACTTGTTTCTGCTACTATCCGAAGTTTTCCTGGCCTGGATCTGTTTTTATAGGGAGGTCGTTATGTTGGTTATTTGTCCTGCGAAATCCAGTCTGATTCAAAACTGAAGAAACGTCTGTCTTGAATCAGTAAGAGGCTAATGATCTCCTGTCTGCATCATTGGTCTTATCTCATTCTCGACCTGTCTCGAGACGATTAAATAAACTTTCTGATTTGCGGGAAGTTAGAAGTTAATGATGGCACATTTAATGTCGCTCAACTGGACTCCCGGTGGGTTTCTCAAGTTTTTCTCGATCTCCAGAAGTTTCAGCTTGATCGCCAGCTCTCCGGCAAAGCCGCCCGGGCCATTGGCCGCTACTACTCTATGACAGGGGATGATCAAGGCCAGAGGGTTTTGATTGCAGGCTCGGCCGACAGCTCGGGCTCCTCCCGGTGATCCGGCGGTGGTGGCCAGTTCGCCATAGGTTATTGTCTCTCCCGGTTTGATCAGACTTATCAGGCGCCATATCTTCTGCTGGAATTCGGTGCCGTTCTTCAGGAAGGGATTATGGTCGAAATCCGGGGCCGGTTTTTCTGGGCCACCGCCAAGCATTCGATGTACCAGTTTCTTGATATGGATGATTTCATTGTTTGCTCTGGCCAACTCAGCTTTTGCCATGAATTGTCTTATTGTCTTGAGTGCCTGGTGGTGAACTTCTCTGGAAAAAGACAGGTGGATAATGGTGTCATTGTTAATGATTACCAAGAATTCCAGGAACTTGTACCTGCATAATGCCGAGTAATAAGAGTCGTCAGCCAGGCTCGTTGTGGCGCTATGTGCAGGGTTTGTCGGGTGCATTTTATGGTCCATTCTTGCCTGTCTGGCTGTTATCTTTTTATCGTTATCTTGTCTTTAAGGAGAATTGATTATACAACAATGGCCAAGATCTTCTCGATCATTATCTGGTTAACATAATATCTTCGGGTAGTTACGTGTGAAACTTTTTGAGGATTTCCTTGCTTTTTGTTGTGGGGCCGTTTATCTAACTGTTAGAGGCTTGATGTTTACTGCCTGAAAGACGGTAATGTTGTCTGCGCTGAGAGACTGTAAAGGTTTGTTTTTAAGATGAAGTGGCTGGGCGGGATACCCCACTATGAAGCTTGTTGAAAAAATATTTATCACCTCATTTGTCCTGGCGGTAATGCTGTTATCCGTATCTGGTTTTATAACAGATGGTGAGGCCCGGAGTAGCAAGAAGCCGGTTTCCAATATTGTCTCCATCCATAAATTCCAACCTGGCACGGTAAATCCCAAAACCGGTGGTGATAACTATCGTCCTCCCGTAGTTGATCTCTCTTCCACTCAACAGACTAAGCGGCGTCCTGAGGATGGTCTGCCGCTGCTTGAGACAGCAGGGCAATTACGCAAGCGTCTGACCTCTAAAAGTGCAATTATCATGGATGGTGATAGTGGTAAGGTGATTTACGCCCATTTGCCGGATAAAACCGCCCAGCCGGCCAGTACTATAAAAATCCTGACCGGTTTGATTGCGATCCAGTCTTTGGAGGACGAGGAAAAGGTGTTGGCCAGCCGTCGGGCGGCCGGGATGCCAAGATCCAAGATCTATCTGCGGCGGGGCAAGTCCTATCGGGCGGATGATATGATTAATGCCGTGTTGCTTTCTTCGGCCAATGATGCCAGTGTCGCCCTCGCGGAAAAAATTGCCGGTTCCGAGCGGGTCTTTGCGAAATTGATGACCCATAAAGCAAAGGCCTGGGGGGCGGAGAATACCGTCTGTAAAACCTCCACCGGTCTCACCTCCCGGGGGCAACAATCGACGGTTCGTGATTTGGCGGTACTTTTCAACCGGGCCATGGAGAACGAGGAATTTGCGGACAGGGTTGTCCGAAGAAAGATTAAAACCGGCTACGGTAAGGTGTTGAAAAATCACAATCGGGCTTTATGGCAGATTGCTGGGGCAGAAGGGGGTAAGACCGGTTACACCAAGGCTGCCCGCCAGACCTATGTTGGTAAATTCAAGCGCGGTGATGATGAGTTGACCGTGGCGGTTATGGGCAGTGAAACTATGTGGGACGATGTTAAATGTTTGGTTGAATATGGTTTCGCCAAGAAGAAGAGCATGGGGATAACAACTGCGGCGGTAAAATAGTTCCCAGTCATGGTTGGGCTACTGCCGTATGGTGTTTGGCGCATATGATGCGCGTTTGGAGGGCAGTGGCATAAGCGCTCCCCGGTGTTTTTTGCGGATGAAGTATCTCCTGGTTTCTTTCCTTTCTTTTTAGTCCTTATACCCACAGGGTTCTGTTCAATCCCCCTCCTAGGGGGCATAAGTTTCATTGAACCAGACAAGCTGGTTAATTCAGCTTCATATTTTCACTGTTGATCGTTTATATCAAGCCAATGGTAAACCTCTTAAGTAAAAACGAGCTCAGGGCTGTTTGTCTACCAATGGCGGAGGAGCGGATTTTCGCCGTCCAGGGGAAATTGGCAGAAATTCTGCGGCGTTCAGAGAGTTATCGCCAGTGTCGGCAAATTTTTATTGATCCTTCGCTGCTGCTTCGCCAGGCGCGGGTCAATGCCCTGCTGGATGGCAAAGAGTTGATTATGCCGGGGGCCGGCCTCAAGGAAGGTTTTTACCTGCTTAAGCCCTTTCAAGTCCCATTCAAAAACCTGGTCATGGCAGTTACCTATGTGGGGCTGGAGCGTTATGGTCGCCGTCTTGCCGCAGCGGATATTTCATCCCTGCATATTTCCCTGCTGGTGGGCGAGTCATTCGCTGTTGATCGACAGGGCCACCGTTTAGGGGGCGGCCAGGGTTTTTTTGATCTTGCCATCGCCCTGCTTGGCGAGATGAATGGGCTGGCAGATGGTTGTCAGGCTGTAGCCGCTATTGATGATCCAGCCAGGGTTGTCGAGAAGATTCCCCAAGATCCATGGGATGTCAAATGTGGCGAAATCCTCGCCCCGGATGGGATCGAAGAACTTTTCGACTCTTCGTCGGTTCCGGAGATTTTTTGGGATGATATTCCACCGGAACGGATTAAGCGCATATCTCCTCTGCGGCGTCTCCTTGCGAGCGGGAAATAAGCTGATCTTGCCAGGACAAATTATCATTCCAGTTGCTGAAAGGGCAAGTTGCCTGTACCATGTCTGCGGTCCTTTTTATCTCTGATTTATCTTTTAAACTTACGTAAGAGAGCTTGAACCAAGTTGGCAATTGAAGATTTAGACCAGCAGCCCTTGACTGAACATCTGGCCGAATTACGTGGCTGTCTTATTGCCTCGTTAGTTGCGGTAGGGCTCGGATTTTGTGTTGCCTATTATTTTATTCAGGATATCGGCTATTGGTTTTTTAAGCCGCTTTTCGATGTCTTGCCCGATAAGTCCTCGCTGATCTTTACCTCCTATCAGGAAGCCTTTTTTTTTATCTGAAATTAGCCCTGGTCTGCGGCACCCTCCTTGGTAGTCCGGTAATTTTCGCCCAGATCTGGCGTTTTGTTGCTCCCGGTCTTTACCACCACGAGAAGAAAGCTCTGGTGCCCTTTGTCCTGCTCTCGACCATCTGTTTTCTGGGGGGAGCTTTCTTTGGTTATGCGCTGGTGTTCCCCCCGGCTTTTCGGTTCTTGGTCGGGTACTCCAACGAATATCTAAGCGCCATGCCGGCGGTCAATGAATACTTTTCCCTTAGTCTCAGGTTGTTGATTTCCTTCGGGGTTATCTTTGAGTTGCCGGTCTTCATGGTCTTTTTGGCCAGGCTTGGCGTAGTTGATGTGGAGTTTCTCTGTCGCAACCGCAAGTACGCGGTCCTGATCTCTTTTATAATCGCCGCTATTCTTACCCCGACTCCCGACGTGGTTAATCAGGTTCTGATGGGCGGCCCCCTGGTGGTTCTTTACGAGATCAGTATCATCGCGGTCAGGTTGTTTGGCCGTCGGGTAAAACCCCAGGTCGAGGGGGCGGAGCCATAGGTTGCTGGCTTTGTAATTCTCGAAACATGAGGTTTTTCAAGGTTGTCTGGTCACCTCACAATAAACTGCTTAAACCAGCAACTTATGGCTTGAAAACCGGGATAGTTTTTACTTGACAATTCATCTCTCCCTCAATATAAGGTTATTCTTTCATAGTTCTGAAGCTCTATTCATTTTTTTATATAAATTCAACAAGGAGACGTTAACATGTCGAAATTAGTTGCTCCCCATGGAGGCAAAGGTCTGGTTTGCTGCCTGCTGCACGGCAATGAGCTGGAGGCTGAGAAAGAGAAAGCTGCTGGTCTGAAGCAGGTTGAGATTACTGCCCGCGCCAAAGGCGATCTGATCATGATGGGTATTGGTGGTTTCAGCCCTCTCGATGGTTTTATGAAAAAAGCTGACTGGAAAGGCGTTTGCGAAAACTTCCAGATGGCAGATGGCACTTTCTGGCCTGTCCCCGTAACCCTCGATGTATCTGCTGCCGATGCTGGTGATATCAGCGAAGGTGACGAGATCGCCCTTGTTAAAGATGGTGAGACCTATGCCACCATGAAGGTCAGCGAAAAATACGAGATGACCGACGCTGACAAAAAATGGGAATGTGAGAAAGTTTTCAAGGGTGAAGGCGAAGAGTCCGAGGGTGATAGCTTCTGGAAGATCGCTCCTGAAGATCATCCCGGCGTCATCATGGTTATGGCTCAGAAAGAGTTCAACCTTGCCGGTACCGTTAAAGTCCTTTCCGAGGGCGAGTATCCCGCCGAGTACAAAGGCGTTTACCTGACCCCTGCCGAGACCCGTGCAATGTTTGAAGAGCGCAACTGGAAAAACGTTGCTGCCCTGCAGCTTCGTAACCCCATGCATCGCTCCCACGAGTTCCTGGCCAAGATCGCCGTTGAGGTTTGTGACGGTGTTCTGATCCACTCCCTGATCGGTAACCTGAAAGCGGGCGATATTCCTGCTGATGTCCGGGTTAAGGCCATCGATATTCTTATCGAGAACTACTTCGTTAAAGATAACGTCATCAACGCTGGTTATCCCCTGGATATGCGTTATGCCGGTCCCCGTGAAGGCCTGCTGCATGCCACCTTCCGTCAGAACTACGGCATCAACAACATGCTGATCGGTCGTGACCACGCTGGTGTTGGTGATTTCTACGGTCTGTTCGAGGCCCAGGAGATCTTTGACCGCATCCCGACCACTGGTGATGCCGGTAAGGACCTGCTGTGCAAGCCGATGAAAATCGACTGGACCTTCTACTGCAAGGAATGTGACGGTATGGCTTCCCTGCGTACCTGTCCGCACGACAAAGAGTCCCGGGTTATCCTTTCCGGAACCAAGCTTCGTAAGGCCCTTTCCGAAGGTGCCGAGATCGTTGACCACTTCGGTCGTGACGAAGTCCTTGATCACCTGAAAGAGTACTATGCCGGTCTGACCGAGAAGGTTGAGGTCAAGATGCAGGGTGCTGCTTCCGGTGAGGACATGAAATAATTTGCCATTGGCAAAATTTTCATTCTGAACTAAAAAAAAGGGATGCCGACTTGTCGGCATCCCTTTTTTTGTTTTGGTGATAATACGCGGGGAGGAAGGTGGTTATTTGACGGAGATGTTCTTGCCGTCCTTGGTTACCTTGACCTTGCCTTCTCCAGCCAGCCAGCCCATGGCGGCAAAGATCATCCCCTGGTTGCGCCGTTGTTTTTCCATGGCGGCGACCAGGTCGGCAACGGTGGTTTTACCGTTATCTGTAAGATAGGCTGAAATGTCATCGGCCAGCAACCGCACAGAATCAGCAATAGGTTTGCTCTTTATTGATTTGAGGGCAGGTGGCGCTGCTTTTTTAGTCGCCTCCCCAGTAGCCGTCGCCTCGTGGATCTTTTCAACGGTGGACTCGACTGTCTTCTCCGCGGTCTTGGTCGCTGTGTCAACCAATTCGCTGGCAGTTTTGACTGCCTGGCGCCCGCCCTCTTCAAGCTTTTTCTGGGAACGAGCGAAGAGCTTACCTAGTGCCGATCCCGCTTTTTTTAAACTCTCATCGAAATTTTTCAGCCCTTTTTTCTGGGGTGTCGTCATAGCTTTATTCCTCCTGTAAAGCGGTGAACATTGTTTGTAGTTGTATTGTGCGTCAGGAGGGCCTAGATGTCAACTAGAATCCACCGCCAAAAATGTTTGCCCTCAAGAAGATGGCATTCGGTGCTGCCAAATAGCTTGACAAGTTGGCTGAATGTATCGGTGAATTCGCAGTTATGGCTCTGCGGAGCAAGCGTTGATGCCATTTCAGAGTTTATCTGCGGGCGCTACCTACGGCGTCGGCAACCTTTTTAAGGTCACCCCCGGATTGGCAACTTTCTTTGCTCTTTGTATCTGCAGTCGTCCCGGTTGATGATGGACCATGTTTGTCAAGTATCTTGCACAAACCGTCGATAAGGAGCATAATTACCCCCTTTCCTATTTCCATATTTGAAGGTGACTTGATGCAAGAGATTACAGTAGGTCTGGATAATCGATCATATCCGATATTAATTCAAGAGGGGCAACTTGGTCTGATTGGTGCGGATCTGGCCAAGCGGAATATTGCCAAACGTTACATCATTGTCGCTGATGATCATGTGGCCGGTTTGTACGGGGCCTTGATCCAAGATTCACTGGTCGTTACTGGACTTGATTGTGAGTTGATTACCTTTCCCCGTGGTGAGGCCAGTAAGCATCTTGGCACGGTTGCGGAACTGGCCAGTCGTCTTGCCCAGCTGGGGGTTGATCGCAAGGATGCCCTTATTGCCTTGGGGGGCGGGGTGACCGGCGACATAACCGGATTTCTGGCAGCCTCCTACATGCGCGGGATTCCCTTTATCCAGGTGCCGACCACCCTGTTGGCCCAAGTGGATAGTTCGGTGGGGGGCAAAACCGGGGTGGATATCCCTGAAGGGAAAAACCTGATCGGCGCCTTTTATCAGCCCAAATGTGTTTATATTGACTCTTTGATTTTAAAATCATTGCCTGCCAAGGAATTGCTGAATGGCTTGGCTGAGGTCATCAAGTATGGCGTAATCTGGGACGGTGATTTTTTTGCCTATCTGAGTGAAAACCGGGCGGCGATTCTGGCTTTGGATTTGCCGGTGCTGGAGAAGGTGATTGCCCGCTGCTGTTCTATTAAGGCGGAGGTGGTGGCGGCCGATGAGCGGGAGTCGGACCTGCGCCGCATTCTTAATTATGGGCATACCATCGGCCACGCGGTGGAGGCGGCGTCCGGATACAGTCTGGACCACGGTCTGGCGGTGGCTATCGGTATGGTGGCGGTCAATGAGTTGGCGGTTGGCAAGGGGCTGATCTCCAGGGAAACGGCGGACCAGGTGCGGGAATTGATAGCCGCATATGGCTTGCCGGTGGATATCCCATCTGCATATGATCGGCGGCAGATCAAGGATTACCTGAAGACCGACAAGAAGACCATCGGTGGCCGACCCTTTTTCGTGTTACCGACGGAGATCGGCAGGGTGGTCGTCACCGATGATGTTGCCGACGGTCTGGTTGATCAGGTTATTGGCATTGAATAAGATGGTGTCGCAGACACGTGAGCCTGTGAGACTTCGAAAAGTCCGATATTGTTATGCTCCTTGAATGTTTTTTTACGAAACCATCAAGCAAACTGTCGATCAGCGGTGGGCTGCCTTGCTGCTGGCTTACGGGCTGATGATGCCTTCCATGTAAACGGTTAATTTCTGGGCCAGGTTTTGGTCGTCGACGAGTAATGATACTTCGTTATTGTATTTCAGGGCGGCATTGGTGAAATTGTGACTGCCGACGAAAGAATAGCGGCGATCAATAATGACTAATTTGGTATGGGTGGTGATGTTTGGTGAGTCAAATATGACTTTTATGCCGTTATCCCGCAACCGCCTTGCGGTTAGCTGGTTTGTTGCGTTGAGCTTTTCGTCGTAGCCGGATTTCTCCAGAAAGACCCTGACCTGAACTCCCCACTGGGCGGCGGCTATCAGTTCTTTAATGATCAGGCTCGGCCTGTTCTTAGATGATTTTGTGGTCTTGAAGACAAACATTGCCAAGTCAATATTTGCTTGGGCTCCGCGGATTTTGTTTAGCAGGGCCGGGAAGTAATCTGCATTTGTCAGCACCACAACATCCCCCTGACTGGTTTTTATCCTGGCCGGATCTTTTCCTTGCTCGTCTTGTTGAGAGGAGGGAGAAGGCTGTTCAGGATTGGCGGTGATCGCCAGGTCCGCCCTCATGATCTTCACCGTGTCGGGACCAATTCCATCGCAGATCAGAAGTTCCTTGAAAGCCTTGAATGGGCCATGGGTGTCGCGGCAGGCAATTATGGTGCGAGCCCGAATCGTACCTATATATGGTAGAGAGGTTAGCTCTGTCTCGGTCGCTGTGTTGATGTTTAGGTTTTCCGCCTTGGCCAATCTGGGCAGAGTGGTGAACATCAGGCAGGAAAAAACCAACAGCAGAACAGTATATTTGATCTTTGCCAAAATTGATCTCCTCTCAATAAAATTTTCTTTTAGGCGAAATAGCGGGTAATTCTCAAGCCGGCCACCATGTTGGACCTATTCTTCTGATGCAGTTGAAGCCGCCCCCTAGGACCAGGCTCTGGAACTCGTGGTGATCGAGGAAACACTGGATCTCATACGAGCGGGTGCCGGCGTCACAGATGATGATCATGGTCTTGTCCTTGGGGATTTCCTGCAGACGATCCCGGATTTCCGCATACGGAATTGAGAGCCATATCTCGCCAAATTTTTTGCTGAAGACCTCGGCTTCGGCCGGATGTCTGATGTCAAGGGCCAGCCAGTCGGGTTTGTCGGTCGGTTCTGTCATCCAGGTCATATAATCGTCAATGCTTACCGTGCGGAGCCGATCAGCTGCCTTATTGTCTGCCACGTTGGCGGTGGCGTTCAGGGCGTCCAGGGCCGTGGCGAAGGGCGGGGCGTAGGCCATCTCCAGCTTGGAGAAATCATCAATGCTACCGCCTTTGGCAATGAGTCCGGCCGCCGCGTCAATCCTGGCCAGAATTCCGTCACCCATGGGGCCGAAGCCTTGCACGCCCAAAACCAGCCGGCTTTTCCGGTCAAAGACCATCTGCAGGGGGATGACGGACTGCTCCGGGAAAAAATGAGCCCGGTCGGACTGGGCGGAGATAACGTAATCGGCATCAAAACCTTCCGCTTTGGCGGCCTGATAGCTCAAGCCGGTGCCGCCTACACAGATATCGAAGGCCTTCATGATGAAACTGCCGATCCAGCCCTCGAAGGTGCTGGCAATGCCGGTCAGGTTGTCGGCGACAATTCTTCCCTCCCGGTTGGCCAGGGAGCCCATGGGGGCAAGACTCTTTTTGCCCGAGACTAGATTAGTGACCTCGATACAGTCTCCGGCCGCATAGATGTCGGGGTCCGAGGTCTGCAACCGATTGTTGACCACAATGCCGAATTTGGAGACCAGCAGACCGGCCTCCTGGGCCAACTGACTACGGGGGCGCACTCCGGCGGCCATGATGACGATGTCTGCTGCAATTTCCCGGTTAGCGGTAATGACCTTGCAGGCCCTGCCATCGCTACCGGCTTCAATTGATTTAGCCGCCTCGCCAAGGTAGACGTCGACGCCGTGCTCTCCCAGGTGATTGGTAAGCATGGCGGCAAAGGTGGAGTCAAGGATGTTGGGCAGCAGCTGCGGCATAAATTCCACTAGGGATGTTTCTGCCCCCCACAGGTCGGCAAAGGCCTCGGCCATCTCGATTCCGATAGCGCCGCCGCCGATCACTACCGCTTTACCGACCTTGCCCTTGGCCAATTGCTCTTTGATGGCGATGGCCTTATGCAGGTCGCTGATCGTGTAAACCCCCTCCAGGTCAGCGCCGGGTATGGGCAAAACAAAGGGCTCACTGCCGGTGCTAATCACCAGTTTGTCGTAGGCTATCGACTCTTCCTGGCCTGAATCAAGATTTTTAACCTGGACTGATTTTGCCTGTCGATCAATGGCCAGGGCCTGGGTCCTGGTCATGACCTCAACTCCTTTGGCATTGAGGAAGAAGGGTTCGTCGCGGGTCATATGGAAACTGGTGTTGCGCAGTTCTTTTTCGTCGGATACATCCCCCGAGACATAATAGGGGATGCCGCAACCACCATAGGAAATCAGGTTGTCCTGGTCAATGATCGTAACCTTAGTATCCGGGGCCAGTCTTTTAAGGCGGCAAGCGGTCTTGGGTCCGGCGGCTACGCCGCCGATAATTACAACGTGATTGGCTTTCATAATATATTTCTCTGGTGGTTAAGTTGTTAGTTGTTTGCTTGATTTGGAATTAGATTCAGACAGTATCGCTAAAAGAGGTTGCTGTCAATGATATGAGCAGCGGGATTGGTTGATGGTAATCGGCATAATAATCACAGTAAAAAAGGAGTTGCGATGACAAAAAAAACTTATTAGCCATGACATAAAAAATATAGAAAACCGGGTGAAAGTAAGCAAGGATTTGTCTTTTTTTATTATCGGTTGTCCGAAGATGTTTTTTTATTGACAAAGGGTTTGCTGGCGAATAGATTCAACCCTTTCTGAATACTCATTCACAATTGTTTTTTCCATATGGACGATGGTCATGCGCTTACAAGGCGGCCCCGGGATCCTTATGGAGAAAGATTTTTAAGGCAAAATTATATTAAGGAGGAATTGAAATGCCGAAGCATGACACTCCCATGATGGACGAACTCGAGAGTGGCCCTTGGCCGAGTTTTGTCACTGATCTGAAGAGGCAGGCCGAGAAGAGCCCCCAGTGCTGGGACATTCTTGGCAAGATGGAACTATCCTTTAAGGATAGAATCACCCACTGGAAACACGGCGGTATCGTTGGTGTTTTCGGATACGGTGGTGGTATTGTTGGTCGTTACTCAGACGTTCCGGAGCAGTATCCTGGTGTTGCTCACTTTCACACCGTTCGTCTGAACCAGCCTTCCAGTAAGTTCTATACCACTGAAAAACTTCGCCAGGTCTGTGATCTGTGGGAGAAACGTGGTTCCGGTATGACCAACATGCACGGTTCCACCGGTGACCTGGTTCTGCTTGGTACCACCACCGACCAGCTCGAGCCCCTGTTCTACGATCTGACCCATGATCTCAACTGGGATCTCGGTGGTTCCGGCTCCAACCTGCGTACTCCTGCCTGTTGTCTGGGCAAGGCACGCTGTGAGTACTCCTGTATTGATACCCAGGCCCTGTGTCATCATCTGACCATGCATTATCAGGATGAGATTCATCGCCCGGCTTTCCCTTACAAATTCAAGTTTAAATTTTCCGGTTGCCCGAATGACTGTGTAGCCGCCATTGCCCGTTCCGACTTTGCTGTTCTTGGAACCTGGAAAGATGATATCCGGATCGATCAGGATGCCGTCAAGGGGTACATCAACGGTGATTTCGCTCCGAATGCTGGTGCTCACGCTGGTCGTGATTGGGGCAAGTTCGACATCGATGCCGAGGTTCTTGCTCTCTGTCCGACCGAATGCATGCGGATGAAAGGCGACGAACTGCAGATTGACAACTCAAACTGCACCCGTTGTATGCACTGCATCAATGTTATGCCTCGGGCCCTCCGTGTGGGTAAAGAGCAGGGTGCCACCATCTGTGTCGGTGCTAAGGCTCCGATCCTTGATGGTGCTCAGTTTGCAACCATGACCATTCCTTTTATCAAGATTGATCCCGAGAATGACTTCGAGGAAGTTATCGATGTTATCGAGAAGATCTGGGATTGGTGGATGGAAGTAGGTAAAAACCGCGAGCGTGTTGGTGAGACCATTATGCGTATCGGCCTGCCGACCTTCCTGAAGGTAATGGAAGTAGATATCGCTCCGCAGCATGTTAAAGAGCCTCGCTCCAATCCTTACGTATTTTGGGGACCGGATGAAGTTGAAGGTGGCTGGGATCGTGATGTTAAGGAATTCCGTAAACGTCATGCCCAATGATTTGCCGGTTGTAAGGCAATTTGTTTCAGTAAATTAAATCTAAGTTTTGATGCTATACATATAAGGAGGTTTTATTATGGGTTACGATCCGGAAAATCCGATGGCCGATAGGATTACTGATATCGGTCCCCCACATTTCGAGCAGATGTTTCCGCCGGTAGTAAAGGCAAATTACGGCAAATGGCTTTACCATGACATTCTGGAGCCAGGTGTCCTGATGCATAAGAGCGAAACCGGCGATGAGTGTTACACCGTTCGTGTCGCTGCTGCCAGGCTGATCAGTGTTGAGCACATTCGTGAGATCTGTGATATTGCTGATGCCCATTGCGATGGTCATGTGCGCTGGACCACCAGGAACAACGTTGAGTTCATGGTTGACTCCAAAGATAAGGTTCAGCCGCTGATGGACGATCTTAAAAGCCGGGGCAATAAGTTCCCGATCGGTGGTACCGGTGCTGGTGTTACCAACATCGTTCATACCCAGGGCTGGATGCATTGCCATACCCCTGCTACCGATGCTTCCGGTGTCGTTAAGGCTGTTATGGACGATTTGTTCGATTACTTCGGTAGCATGACACTGCCGGCCCAGGTTCGTATCGCCCTGGCTTGCTGTCTGAACATGTGTGGCGCTGTTCATGCTTCTGATATCGCCATCCTCGGTATTCATCGCAAGCCGCCGATGATTGATTATGACGCAATCTCTTCTCTGTGCGAGATTCCCCTGGCAGTTGCTTCCTGTCCGCTGGGCGCGATCCGACCTGCCAAGGCCGAGAACTCTGCTGGTGAGGAAATTAAGGCAGTAGCGATCAAGCAAGAGCGCTGCATGTTCTGTGGTAACTGTTACACCATGTGTCCTGCCTTGCCTCTGGCTGATCCGGATGGTGACGGTATTGCTATTCTGGTTGGTGGTAAGGTTTCCAACTCTAAGTCAATGCCTAAATTCTCCAAACTGGTTATTCCTTTTCTGCCCAACACTCCGCCGCGTTGGCCTGAGACCGTTGATGCGATTAGGAACATCCTTGAAGTCTATGCTAAAGACGCCCGTAAGTATGAGCGTGTTGGTGAGTGGGCCGAGAGAATTGGCTGGGAGAGCTTCTTTGAGAAGACTGGCATTCCTTTTACCATCAAGTCTATCGATGATTATCGTCTGGCTTATGATACCTGGAGAACCAGCACCCAGTTTAAATTCACCAGCCATATTAAATAAACTCTAAACAAAGGAGTAAACATTATGGCTTTAAGTAAAGATGATCTAAAAGCAGCTATCCTTGAGAAAGCAACGAATGGTCCCAAGGCCCAGCTCTATGTGAAGGATTTCTATGCTTGTGATCCCGACACCAAACCTCGCGCTGTCAAGAATGCAGCCAATGATTTGGTCAAGGAAGGCAAACTGGAGTTCTGGTCAAGTGGTAGCACCACGATGTACGCAGCAAAAGGACGTGCTAAGAACGAAGAGTAGAAAAATTCTTAGCAGTAGTCGTTCTACTTGAGTAGTTACATAAACGCAGGAGCAAGTTTGTTTGCTCCTGCGTTTTTTTTGTTTAATTATTGACTGATTCTGGATTGATAAGGTGTCTTGCTTGGAACTTTGCGGGTGCTGAGTCAAGTCCGGATAACCGGGTTAAGAAATGGCAACTGTTCAGGAAGAACTGATAAGTCTTTTTACCGCTATTGATCAAGCCTTTGTCGAAGTACAGTCCCAGTTTCCCGAGGCTGTAAAATGTGGCCGGGGTTGTGATGACTGTTGCCGGGCGGTTTTTGATGTCTCCCTGGTAGAGGCCGTTGCTCTTGCCAGTGTAATGGGGAGCTTGGCTGAAGATGTAAGAGAACTGGCCCTGATCAGGGCCGCTGAGGCAGCTGCGGCATGGGATAAGCTTGATACAGGTGATTCGACCGACGATCTGGCCAAGGGGAGAATCCGTTGTCCGCTCCTGGGCGAAGATGGGCTTTGCATCTGTTACGATGCCCGGCCGGTAAATTGCCGGACCTATGGCATTCCCACCGTTATCGGTGGTGCTGGGCACGCCTGTGGCTTCTCCGGCTTTGAGTCAGGTATAGATTATCCAACTGTAAATCTGCAACAGCTCCAGGATATCTTGTTGGATTTGTCAGTTCGCTTGGCTGGGCAAAAAGAGGGCGGCAGACGCTGGCCGGTGGCCAAGGTCCTCCTCGCCCCCGATGAAATATTTGCAGTTTTAAAATAGACAGGCTTACTGTTCGGCGGCAGCTGCTTTGGCCAGGAATTCTTCTGCGTGTTTGTCGTGCTTAAAATCCTTGTGAATTGAGGCCGCCATCCGGTAGGCGTCGGCCGCTTTGGCCTTTTCCTCTTGTTTAAGATAGATCTCAGCCAGGATCTCCAGGGTTTCCACCGATCCTTCCGGGTTGCGCAGGGCTCCGTATTCATCCAGAACATCAAGGTATAGTTCCAAAGCCTTTGCCAGGTCGCCGCTTTTATAGACGAGTCCGGCTTTTTTTCTTTCCAGGACAAAGAGGCTGAAGCGGTCGAAGTTTTTGGTGCAAATGGCGTAGGCGCGCTCAAGATGTTCCAGGGCCATTTCTGTCTCGTCACGTTCGATGCAGATGTCGGCAAGTTTGTCTGAGGCGTTGGCGACGCCGTTTTCATTTCCTATCTGTTCAAAGCCAATTAAGGCGTTGTGGAAGGCATTTGCGGCTTGGGCGCTATCTTTATCCTTAAGGAATTCCTGACCGGCCTCATAGTCCTGCTGGGCCTGGCTTTTATCTTCCTGCTTCTGGTCTGGCTGTGTATTATTTTCTTTCATCTTTGTTTGTTTCCATTTTTGTTATGGCCTCGCGGGCCAATTTGCCAACTGTGGTGGTGACCGGTTGCCCTTCGTCATAGTAAATCAATTCTTCCTGGTCATCGATCAATTCACCGACCAAGCTTCTGACCTCCTGGGCGTTGATTAAGCCGAATAACCTTACAGCCAGACCACGGGTTGTTGCTTCCCCGTGATTGACAAAAGGAAAAAGGCTGTAGAATGGGGTGCTGCGAACCAGATCGGGACGTTTGGCCGCAATGGTTCCCAGGGCCCATAATATATGATTCCTTGATGAATCCGTATTACGGAACATCAACAGGTGCTTGGCAAATGCTCCATAGATGTCCGGTCTGGCCGCGATTATCGAGCCGATCGATTCAAGCAGTCCCCAGTGGGTCGCAGCCGAATCCGAGCATGCCTCGTACATCCGATGGAGGAGGTCGCTGACAGCTCCGGGCTTACGGGTGGATAAGCGTCGGCAGACCTGGCCCATCAGGTGGGCGTATTGCCAGCGTTTGCCCTCATCCGGAGCATAGAGCAACCTTTGCATAAAGCGCAGGGTCTTGAGATCATCAAAGGCGAGGTCCACAAGGCCGTCAATGTCAGAGGCTTCCGCCATCTTGACAACTTCCCTCTTTTTGGCCTTTTTCTTCCGGCGTTTAGGGTCACGCGCCGGTTCCATCTCCGGGATGTCACTAGAGGTGGAAGGCGTCTGGGCCTCATCCTGCTTCTGCTTATGATCATCCAGTCGGGTGGAGAGTTCTGTGAAATCCTTGCTCAGACGGATAAAATAAAGGACACCTTTGATCTTCCTGCCGTCCAGGTTGCCAAGTTCAACGATCTGATGGGTCTGCTCGTCATACTTGTCGAGGCGGCCGGAAATATAATCTTCGTCGGGCATCAGCTCCCAGGCCAGGTCCCAATTGTCGTTACAGGCATGGATCATACACTCGACCATGGCGGCGCCGACATTGAAACCGGTTGGATCACAGGTGTATACGGCCCCGCACTGGCAGGTGCCGGTGGTAAACTCGTCCATCTTGCGCTGGACTGGTTGCTGGGGCTTTTCGACATCCTGACCACAGAAGGGGCACCACGGCAGGACCTTAATACTTGCGTTTTTTACCATGATTAGATTTCTTTGTTGATGGCCTCAAAAAAACGAGGATCGACCGGGAAACCAAGTTCTTTGGCCTTTTCGGCAGCAGCTTTGGCGCCGGCGAAGTCCTTGTTGTAGAAGAGGGCCACGGCCAGATTGTTTTGACCCATTGGGAAATCAGGTTCAACTTCAACCCCTTCCTCGGCTGCGGCCAGTGCATCGCTGAAATTACCGGCCATAATATGGGCTGAAGTTAGTCCTGCCCAGGCGGTAACCATTTTGGGGTCATGGCGGAGTGCTTCTTTATAGGAAGCTATGGATTTTTCGGCATCTTCCTTTTGCCACCAGATCATGCCGAGGTTGGCATGGGCCTCGGCGGACTGCGGAAAAATCTTTAAGGCCTGCTCATTTGCGGCTATGGCCTTGTCAAAATCGCCGGTTTCAAAATGAATTGCGCCAATGTTGACTTGGGCCTGGACGGAATGGGGGTCGATTTCCAGACATCTTTCCAGCATGCGCAGGGCGTCATCGGCTCGGCCTGCCATTCTGTAAACCACGGCCAGATGATGGTGGGCGACAACATTGTCCGGTAACTCTTCACATTTTTTTTCAAGTTCTGCGATAACCTTGGGCAGGTCTTCCGCCTGGACGTTTTCAGACATGATAATTCCTCAATATTTTAATTTGCTTTGCTGGAATGAATTTATGGTGTTTCGCCAACAGATTTGTCGGAGGTCCTATGGCATGCCGCTAATAGAACTAGAAGATTAATATCATCCGTATTAGTTCTGGTTCAGGGCCTGTCTTTCGAGCCTATGACTACTAATCAGAAGCACTTTAAGCACTGGAGTGGCTAACGACAAGGGGGGGAATTAACATAATGCAAATATATAGTCAAAAACTTTGAATTAGCGTGAAATCTGGGGTAGATTCGGAGTTTTTCCAAACCGAAAACAAAAAAATCTATACCTATATTTTCAGGCGATGACAAAAACCATAAGTAGAGTAAATAGCGCGGGGCGGGGCTGCCAGGGGATCGTGATCGCTGGCTTGAGCGGTGGTTCCGGCAAGAGTGTCGTCTCCGTGGGAATTAGTGCGGCCCTGGCCGGCCAGGGCTATAACGTTGTGCCGTTTAAAAAGGGCCCGGATTACATTGATGCCGGTTGGCTGGGGTTGGCGGCCGGTACTCCCTGTTGCAATCTTGATCCATACCTGATGGAAAGAGAGATTTTGATTGATTCTTTTCGCAGCAGGATCTGTGGTGCCGATTATGTGATACTCGAAGGCAACAGGGGATTGTTTGACGGGGTGGATCTGGAAGGTTCGTTCAGCACGGCCGAACTGGCAGTTACCTTGCAGATGCCGGTCTTGCTGGTGGTGGATTGTACCAAGTCAACCCGGACGGTGGCCGCCCTGGTTGCAGGCTGCCAGGCATTTGATCCCCGCCTTGAGATCCGGGGGGTAGTGCTGAACAGGATTGGTGGCAGTCGCCATGAGAGTATCGTTCGCCGGGCTGTTGAGCATTATACCGATATTCCGGTGATCGGGGCAATGCCCAGAGCATCAAAAGATGTATTTCCCCAGAGGCATCTCGGGGTGACCCCCGGACCCGAACATGATCAAGCGGGGCAGGCTTTGGCCACCCTTGCGGCCAGGGCTGAGAAGTACCTTGACCTGGAAAGGCTGCAAGAAATAATGGTTGACCTGAGTTGTTCGCCAAAAGAGGTGTTGAAGAGCGGCCAAAACAAGGTCAGAATTGGGGTGATCCGGGACGCGGCCTTCCAGTTCTATTATCAGGAAAACCTTGAGGCACTGATGGAGTTGGGCGGTGAGATTGTCGAAATCAACGCCCTGACTGCGGCAGAACTTCCCGAGATTGACGCCCTTTACATAGGTGGGGGGTTTCCGGAAACCAGCGGTCGGGAATTGGCGGCCAATAAATCATTTCTGGCCTCTGTCAGAGAAAAGGCCGATAGGGATCTGCCGATCTATGCCGAATGCGGCGGGCTTATTTATCTTGGTCGGGACATGAAGGTTGACGGCCAGGAATTTCGGCTGGCGGATGTTTTTCCGGTAAGTTTCAGTCTGCAACGTAAACCGCAGGCCCATGGCTACACAAATTTGCAGGTTACGGCTGACAATCCTTTTTATCCGGTCGGGACCAAGATCAGTGGCCACGAGTTCCGGTACAGTCAGGTTGATGCCTGGCCGAATGATCCTGGGATATTGGCCTTGAGCATGGACCGGGGTGTCGGCTTTGCTGGTGGGCGGGATGGTCTGGTCTATAGAAACGTCCTGGCTATGTACAGCCACATCCATGCCCTTGGCACCCCGCAATGGGCGCCGGGGCTGATTGCTGCCGCGAAAAGATACCGTCGGGATCAGGCCTGCGGGTAATTCCCCAGGACCTTTACTTCGATTTTTTCCCTGGTGGCGGCGTCCGGCTGCGGTTCTATCCAGTCGATAAAAGACTCGGTGACCCGGCTGAAATCACCATGGTCTTTCTTGCATTTATCGCAGATGCTCATGGCCGAATCCCGGTAGGCGATAACTTTACTGGCAGCTTCCCCTTCCTTATCCAGAGCAGCCATCTTCCGGCAGCCGCAGTCAAGTCTGACCACCGCCACCCCGATAGCATCAGGACTGCCCTCGATAATTCCGGCGATCATGGCCTTTTCGTTCTTTTCTGAGGTCAATTTGTTGCTTGGGCCTTTTTTGTTCTTTTTCACTTTCATATGTAATGATTCCTGAAAACTTGCGTCAAAGGTCAATAATTCTTACGTTGCATTTGTTCAATGTGGTGCACTCTAAGATATCGGTCCGGGCAGGTCAACCTGATCATCAAATTTAATTGACCGCATTATGCTTTTGCGGCCGGGTTTTTTATTGACAAAAAAACAGTGGTGAATTACAGGGATGATAGTCGTTTGTGACATGGTAGTGTCGCTGGGTGACAGGAAACTAAATTTTTAAATAAGTTGTTGGAATCATTAAACTTTTTGTGGAGGTATAGTTATGTGGGTAGTAGAAGTCGATACAGACAAATGTTCCGGTGATGAAGAATGTGTAAACGCTTGTCCGGCCCAGGTTTTTGAGATGGTAGATGGTAAGGCTGATCCTGTAAATGTTGACGAATGTCTTGGCTGTGAGACCTGCGTTGAAGTTTGCCCCGAGGGCGCTATTACTGTAACCGAGTCGTAAAACCGGTTGCTGGTATTTTCCAGATTTTTAAAAATGGGCTTGTCTCTGCTTTGGTTTGAGATGGGCCCATTTTTTTTATTGTTTTTTCGTAAGATCTCACCAACACCTCATCTTTGCCCGTCTCGGAGTTTCGTGCCTCGCTTGCCGGGCTTTCTCGCATAGAGGGACTATAGCTCGAAGCCCTAAACGAACAAGGTAAGTGAACGGAGAGAAACTCCGATCTAAGGCATTGGTGAAATCTTACAGCCTTGAGTTTACCAAGGCCTATAGACCCCGGTGCACTATTTTGTTTTTCAAGTCAAAATTAACGGTGTTTCTGTTTTTGGCCGGTGCTGTTTAGGACCAACCAGGTTGTTTGCAGGGAGAGCGGTATAATGAAGATTGCCGGATTTAAGCCCAATGTTTCCGTTAAAACAAGGATCTTTCTGGCCGCCTTGCTGTGGAGTTGTATCGGTCTGCTGTTACTGTGGCGGGGCAGTAATGCTGTTGTCGGCACAGGGCGGGAATGGTTGCTCTTGATTTCTCTGCTGGTCGGTACCTTCAAATCCTGGGCCGTGCTTGATCGGGTGGCCGTTAAAAATATGATCCGCATTTTTGAGAAGGGTGAATACAGTTGCCTGGGCGGTGTTTATTCATGGAAGACTTGGCTGCTGGTCGTGGTCATGATTGTTTCTGGCAGGTTACTGAGGGCGTCGTCATTGCAGGCCTGGTTGGTCGGCCTTATATATGTTACCGTGGGCTGGAGTTTGTTCTGGTCGAGTCGTAAGGTCTGGGTCAGTTGGCGTAGTTTGTCCGGTCGGCCGGTTTCCGAATCAGACGGTGAGCAGAGTGATGGAAAGTAGTAAGATTTCAACCCCTAATAATCTGGTCGAGATAGACCTGGCAGCTTTGCGGGGCAACTATCGGAGCATCCTAGCCCAGGTTGGCGATGGAGTTCAGGTTATGGCCATTGTCAAGTCTGATGCTTACGGCCACGGTTTGATTCCCGTGGCCAAGGCCCTTGCCAGGGAAGGGGCTACGACTTTCGGGGTCGCTGAGGTTGACGAAGGGGTGAGATTACGGCAGGCCGGGATTAAAGGCGAGATTGTTATCTTGCTCGGGGTCAGGCCGGATGCTTTTTCGGTGATCGTTGAGTTTGCTCTGCAGCCCGTCGTTTATGATCTGGAGGGGCTTGCGGCCTTGGCCGCATATGCCGAGCAGCAAGAGCGACAGGTTGGCGTTCACTTGAAAATTGATACCGGCATGGGACGACTGGGAATAATGCCCGACCAGCTTGACCGTTACCTTGAGTTGCTGAAAGAATTATCCGGAGTTAGGCTGGCTGGGATCTTGAGTCATTTCCCCCGGGCCGATGATCGAGAGGATCGGACCCAGGCTATCGAGCAAAATCAACGATTTGCCGAAATATTGGCCAAGGTCCGGCAATGTTGCGGCAGTGGGCCTGCCCATATTGCCAATTCGGCCGCAATTCTTAATGTGTCGGACAGTCATTATGATCTGGTCAGGCCGGGGATTACCCTGTATGGTTGTTATCCTTTGCCGGAAGAGAAGATAAGCGCAAATCTGCAACTTAGGCCGGTTATGAGCTTCAAGACCAGGGTGATTCAGGTCAAGGAGGTCCCGACTGGATATGGCATCAGTTACGGCCATACTTATACAACAAAGCGACCGACCAGATTGGCGGTGTTGCCGGTTGGCTATGCTGATGGTTATCTCCGACGACTTAGCGGCCGGGCCCATGTAATTATTGGTGGGCAAAAGGTGCCGATCCTGGGCCGGATCTGTATGAATGCCTGTCTGGCTGATATCACGGATCTTGACCAGGTCAGTGCAGGTGATGAGGTGGTACTGATGGGGTGTCAGGGTGGTGCGGAGATAACTGCCGACGACATAGCGGCTTGGTCGGACACGATAAGTTATGAAATACTCTGCCTGTTCGGAGGTAGTAACCGGCGGCTATATCTGCCGGATTAATTTACTTTGATGATAATTTGCCGCTATTGAATGGCTTTAACATATTGAGAAGCAAGTTAAGGATATGATCAAAAAACGTTTGCAGGAAAGTCTGGACCGGTGTTTCAACCGGGGGGTGGTCGAAGGGTTATGGTCGGAAAAATCTGGTGGGGCTTATGCCGTTGAAGAGCCCAAACAGGTTGCCCACGGGGATTATTCAACCAATATGGCGATGATCGTCGGTGGCCGCGAGAAAAAGAACCCTCGGGAAATTGCCGGTCTTCTGGTCGGGATGATGGCCGAAGAAACCGCCCTGGTCGATAAGGTGGAGATTGCCGGGCCGGGTTTCGTCAATTTTTTTATCAAACCAGAGGTCTGGCATTCGGTTTTACCTGAGGTCTGTACCCAGGATGAAAAATTTGGTCTGAGCGATATTGGTGCCGGCCGCAAGGTGCTGGTTGAATTTGTCAGTGCCAATCCCACTGGGCCTTTGAGTATCGGCCATGGCCGTCAGGCGGTGCTCGGCGATGCCATTGCCCGGTTGTTGACTGCCACCGGTCATCAGGTGACCAGGGAATACTATTACAACGATGCCGGACGGCAGATGCGGGTCCTGGGCGAATCTACCCGGGCCCGATATTTGGAACTGCTTGAGCTTGAACATCAGTTCCCGGAAGACGGTTACCAGGGAGAATACATCCGCGAGATTGCCGCTGAGTTGAGAGATTCTCAAGGTGACAGTCTCAAAGATGTTGCCGATGTTACCCCTTTCAAAGAGGCAGCCGAAAAATCCATTTTTGTCGATATCAATGCCACCCTGAACAGGCTGGGGATCAAATTCGATAATTATTACAATGAGCATTCCCTCTATGATGAAGGCCTGATCGATGATGTCGTCGATACCCTCCGAGACAAGGGTCTGGTGTACGAGCAGGATGGCGCGGTCTGGTTCAAGACCACCGAGTTTGGCCAGGAAAAAGATCGGGTCATTATCAAGAGTACCGGGGAGCCGACCTACCGGTTGCCGGATATCGCCTACCATCGGGAAAAATTTAAACGGGGCTTTGACTGGATGGTCGATATCTTTGGTTCCGACCATATCGCCACCGTACCGGATGTTATGGCCGGGGTCCAGGCCTTGGGCTATGACCCGGACAAGGTTACGGTGGTCCTGCATCAGTTTGTCACCTTGATGCGGGAGGGCAAACAGGTCAAGATGTCGACCCGCAAAGCCACCTTTATTACCATCGATGAACTGGTCGAAGAGGTCGGGGTTGATGTGGTCCGGTTCTTCTTTCTGATGCGTAAAGCAGACAGTCAACTGGAGTTTGATCTTGATTTGGCCACCCAGCAGAGTCAGGAAAATCCGGTCTACTACATGCAATATGGTCATGCCCGTCTGGCCAGCATCAACCGTAAGGCCATCGAGAAGGGGGTAGAGCGAGGAGCCCTGGCCGATATCCCCTTGCATCGCCTGGTAGAACCGGAGGAGCTACATCTGCTCAAGGCTCTGGCCGCCTGGCCCGAGCTGGTCGAGAGCGCCGCTTTGGGACTTGAGCCCCATCGGGTTGTTTTCTTTATGCAGGATCTGGCCGCGCAGTTTCATAGTTATTACAATAAGCATCGGGTTATCTCCGATGATCTGAAACTCTCGCAGGCCCGGCTCTGGTTGGCAGAAGGTATCCGGGTTATTCTGCGCAATGGCTTGAATCTCATCGGGGTTGATGCCCCGGAGACCATGTGAGCACCGGCTATGGCTTCTGGTAAGCGTAAGAAGGGCTTTTCGATAAAATTTGATCTTTCCCTCACCGGTCTGTTTGGGGTTGGGGTGGTCTTTTTCTGTATTTTCCTCTGGATGTTTCTGCTGGGTATCTGGTCCGGGCAAACCGTTTTGTCTCCAGGTCAGAACCGGCTAGCCGGGGTAAAGAAACCGCAGATTAAAACCCTGCAAACCGTAGCGAAAAAGCCAGTGATGCCAGTGGAACAGGCGGTTGTTGCGCCGGTGGTCAAAGCTGTGCCCGCCCCTGTTGTTAAAAAGAAAAAAGTTCCGGGTGCTAACAAAAAGGTGGTTACCCGAAAAACTAAACAGGTTGCTGAGCCCGAAGAAGATCCTGCTTTTTTTGCCGTCCAGGTGGCCGCTTTTAAGGATGCCGCCCTGGCCGTTAAGGAAGTTAAATCTTGGCAGGATAAGGGATATAAATCTTTTTCCAGACCGCCGGAAGGGGCGGATGATAAGTTTACCCGGGTTTATATCGGTCATTTTGACAGTATGGAAGCTGCCAAAAAGAAGGCTGCGGCCCTGGCCAGTAAGGAAAAGATCAAGCCGTTTATTGTGCTGGTGCCGGCAGGATAGAATAACCGGGCGGAGCTTGACCGGGCAGGGATCCTGCAGTATGGTTGTCAGGTTTAATGGCTTAGCCATTCCTTGATTGCTACGGCCCTTGGCTGTTTTTTATGGGACCTCAGGTTTGACCGGTTAAGCTATTGAAATGTTTTGGAATTTGTCTTGGTCCGGACGGCGGTCGTCTCGGCCAATGTCATTTAATGGGTAATTGGTTTCCGAGATGATCCGCAGGGCTTGCATTGATGATGTTAAAAAAATCTACGCCATCCTCCAGTATTTTTCCGTCAAGGAGTTGCTGCTTGGTCGCTCTTTGAGTTCTTTATATGACCAGTTACGTGATTTTGTGGTCTATGAGGATCCGCAAGATAAAGAGAAGGGGATAATCGGGGTTTGCGCCCTCCATGTCTGTTGGGAGAATCTGGCCGAGATTCGTTCGCTGGCGGTTGTTGAAGGCGAACATGGCAAAGGGGTGGGCCGGGAGTTGGTCCAGGTCTGTCTTGAGGATATGAAAGAGCTTGGCTTGAGTAGGGTCTTTACCCTAACCTATCAGCCGGGATTTTTCGACAAGTTGGGATTCAGGAAGGTTGATAAGAGCGAATTACCACACAAGGTCTGGAGCGATTGTATCCAGTGCCCCAAATTTCCGGATTGCAATGAAGAGGCGATGATCCGGGAAATATGATGGCTTAGTAGCTAAGCGAAGACTGCGAAAAGGACCCAAAGGGTTCTGTTCAATTCCCCCTTGAGGGGGGCATATCAATCTAAATATATCAACTTGGTCAACGTTAAATCAATAAGTTAGATGGCACCGTCCGTTCGTCTCGCGGTTTTTCGAAGTATCACTTCGTTCCCTATCTGTGAGACCGACAAATATAAGCCAAGGAGCTTGAAATAAATGATCGGAAGTTTACTAACCAAGATTTTCGGCAGCAAGAACGAAAGGGTCCTGAAAGAGATCCAACCCATAGTGGATGCCATTAATGATCTGGAACCCGAGATCAAGAAACTGGATGATCAGGCCCTGGCGGCCAAGACCGTTGAGTTTAGAGAGCGGCTTGCCAAGGGTGAGACCGTTGATGATCTTCTGGTTGAAGCCTTTGCCGTGGTGCGGGAAGCCGCCTGGCGGACCGTGGAAATGCGGCCCTTCGATGTCCAGTTGATCGGCGGCATTGTTCTGCATCAGGGCAAGATTGCCGAGATGAAAACCGGTGAGGGTAAGACCCTGGTCGCTACCATGCCGGTTTATCTTAATGCCTTGAGCGGTCATGGCTCCCACGTGGTGACCGTTAATGATTATTTGGCCAGTCGTGATGCCGAATGGATGAGCAAGGTCTATAGCTTTCTGGGCATGAGCACCGGAGTGATTGTCCATGATATGGAGGATCAGGACCGGCGGGCGGCCTATGCCAGTGATATTACCTATGGCACTAATAACGAGTTCGGTTTTGATTATCTGCGCGATAATATGAAGTTTGCCGAGGAAGATTTTTGCCAGCGGCCCTTGAACTTCGCCATTGTCGATGAAGTTGATTCTATCTTGATCGATGAGGCGCGGACGCCGCTGATTATCTCCGGGCCGTCGGATATGTCGACCGAGCTTTATCAGCGGGTGGACCGGCTGGCGTCCAACTTTAAGCAAGAAATCCATTTTACCATCGATGAAAAATCCCGGGCCTTGTCACTTACCGATGAGGGTGTGGCCCTGGGTGAAAAGCTTTTGGAGATTGACAATCTCTATGATCCCGAGAATATCGAGTGGTTGCATCATCTCAATCAGGCCCTGAGGGCCAATTTTGTTTTCAGCCGCGATGTTGACTATTTGGTTCGGGACGGTGATGTCCTGATCGTTGATGAATTCACCGGTCGGGCTCTGCCGGGGCGTCGCTATAGTGATGGCCTGCATCAGGCCCTAGAAGCCAAGGAAAAGGTCAAGGTCGAAAAGGAAAACCAGACCCTGGCCTCGATCACCTTCCAGAACTATTTCCGCATGTACGACAAGCTGGCCGGCATGACCGGTACCGCCGATACCGAGGCGGTTGAGTTCAAAAAGATCTACAACCTTGATGTGGTGACGATTCCGACTAATCACACCATGGTCCGTGCCGATTATGCCGATTCAATTTACAAAAACAAGAAGGCCAAGTTTCGGGCCGTGGTCAAGGAGATCCAGGCCCTGCATAAGGATGGGCGGCCGGTATTGGTCGGTACGATCAGTATTGACATATCGGAGCAGATCTCCTCAATGCTCAAAAAGGCCGGGGTTAAACATGCGGTCTTGAATGCCAAGCACCATGAAAATGAAGCCAAGATCATCGCTGAGGCGGGTGAGCGGGGCCGGGTGACCATTGCCACCAATATGGCTGGTCGGGGTACCGACATCAAGCTTGGTGAGGGGGTCGCCGAGTTGGGTGGGCTGCATATTCTGGGCACCAGCAGGCATGAATCCCGCCGGATCGACAATCAGCTGCGGGGCCGGGCTGGGCGCCAGGGCGATAATGGTTCTTCCCGTTTCTTTCTGTCGCTGGAAGATGATCTGTTGCGCATTTTCGGTTCTGATCGTATTTCCGGGATTATGGACAAGCTGGGGATGGAAGAGGACGAACCGGTCGAGCATCAGATGATCAGTAAGGCCATCGAGAACGCCCAGCGTAAGGTTGAAGGGCATAACTTCGAGATTCGTAAACATCTTCTCGAATACGATGACGTCATGAACAAACAGCGGGAAGTGATCTATCGACAGCGCCGGGAGATCATGCTCAACGACAATGTTCAAGATGATATCATGGAGATGATTGCAGACCTGGCCGACATGATTGCTGGTGGGGTGGCCGATCCCCGGTTGGCTTCCCTCGAATGGGCTTGGGATAGTCTCCATGAGCAGCTGCATTCGAGCTTTGGTTTGGAATTTGGGCTGAGTGATGAAGAAAAAGAGGACATTAGCGCCGATAAACTGATCGAGAAACTGACTGTTTTCCTGAACGATGCCTATGGGCTGCGGGAAAAGGAAAATGGTTCCGAAAACATGCGTAACCTCGAGAAACTGGTCCTCCTCCAGGTTATCGATCAGCACTGGAAAGAGCATCTGCTGAATATGGACCATCTCAAAGAGGGGATCAGTCTGCGTGGCTACGGGCAGAAAAACCCCCTTAACGAGTACAAGCGTGAAGGCTTCGAGATGTTCATGGAGCTGATGGATACCATCAAGCATCAGACCATCAGACAGCTTTTCCTGATTCGATTGGTCGAGGAAGACGAGATTGAGCGGCTGGCCCGTGAGCAGCGGGAGCGCAAGCAGGAAATGGAGCTGCGCCACGGCGAATCAGCCGGGGAGCGCAAGCCGGTTCGGCGTGAAGGAGAAAAGATCGGGCGTAATTCGCCCTGTCCCTGCGGCAGCGGCAAGAAATATAAGAAATGTTGCGGGCGGGCTTCCTGATGGCGTCGCAGAAATTCCGATCTACTGCGTCGTAGCACATTTTTGTTCGTTCGGCATACTGTTGTATGGCCTCTCTCTCAAAAATGTACTACTCCTTGTACCTCGAAATTTCTGCTTAGCCATCGCTTAACTAAGACTGTTGAAAAACACACCTCCGAAAACACCAAATCTCTTGATTGATTCGCTTAGCATTCCGATATATTTCTATAACCTCAAATTTGAACAATTATTATGAACGACTTCAAGATAAATGGCTTTAGGGCAGCAGCGGTAAGGTCCGGTATCCGGGGTAAGGACCGGCTGGATATGGGGCTTATTGTCTGTGATCGGCCTGCTGTCGCGGCCGGAGTGTTTACGACCAGTCAGGTCAAGGCTGCCCCGGTGCTGCTCGACATGGAAAGACTGGCCGACGGCAAGGCCCGGGCTCTGCTGGTTAATTCCGGCATTGCCAATGCCTGTTCCGGCGCGGCCGGGATGGCGGCGGCCATCAGCAGCAGCAAGCTGGTTGGTGACGGGCTGGAGATTTCCGAGGACGATGTGCTGGTCGCGTCGACCGGGGTAATCGGTGAGCAGCTTGATCTGGCCTGTTTCGAAAAAGGTATTCCCGCCCTGATCGAATCATTGTCGACCGACGGTCTGGCCGAGGTGTCCCAGGCGATTATGACCACCGATACCGTCGCCAAAACGGCGGTGCGGGTGGTTGAGGTGGCTGGCAAGCCGGTAAAGCTTGTCGGGATGGCCAAGGGGGCCGGGATGATCAAGCCCAATATGGCCACCATGCTTGCCTTTGTCATGACCGATGTGGCTATTGAACATGGTTGCCTGCAGCATATGCTGCGGCAGGCCTGTGATCGCTCATTCAATCGGATCACCATTGACGGTGATACCAGCACCAACGACTCGGTGCTCATCCTGGCTAATGGTCTGGCCGCTAATCAACCACTGACCGAAAACAGTCCCGATTCTGCACCGTTCATGGCGGCCTTGCATGATCTGACCAAGGATCTGGCCCTGCAGATTGTCCGGGACGGCGAGGGTGCGACCAAACTTGTCACGGTCCGGGTAAAAGGGGCGCGGAACGATCAGGAGGCCAAGCAGGCGGCGGAGACGGTGGCCGAATCCAATCTGGTCAAGACCGCCTTCTTCGGCGAGGATGCCAATTGGGGTCGGATCATCGGCGCTCTGGGTCGGTCCGGGGCCGCATTCGATCAGCAGCAGGTTGATATTTCCTTCGATGAAGTGTTGATGGTGGAGAACGGTCTCGGCCTGGGTCGTGAAGTTGAGGCGGCGGCCACCGAGGTGCTCAAGAAGAAAGAGTTCAACGTCAATATTGACCTCAAGGCTGGGGCTGGATTCTGTGAGTATTACACCTGCGATTTCTCCCTGGACTACGTCAGGATCAATGCCGATTACCGGACTTGATGCCAGTCTGGCCCGGATCTTTCGGCCCCATTTTCTTCCTTTATAATCTCCTGTTTTGTGTGTTTTACTACTGAGATGCGATCGTACAGCTATGGCGAGATCAATGGGTTTATTTCAGGCAAGATATGCGTTTTCACTGATGTTTCTGCTGGTATTCCTGGGAGTATGTGCCTCTCCGATTAGCAGTTCCGTGCTGCTCTCCCGGCTTGGCCATGAAAAGGATGCTCCTGCGGTCGTTGATGGCCGGACCGGATTCGAGTTTAATAGAGGCCATCTGCCGGGGGCGGTCAATATTTAGTTACTGGTTTTGCCTTTCCAGCTGGCGAAGGTCTTGGTCAAGGGCAAGGGCGATCCGGTTGTGGTATACTGCAGCCACGGGCCAAGGGCTGGGCTGGCTGGTTTCATTCTCAGACTGGCGGGATTTAAAGATGTTCTCCACCTGCGGGGAGATATGGCGGGCTGGAGATCAGGCGGGTTATTGGTCGAGAAATAGGACTGAAAGTTGTCCTGTGAAGGAACCCCATGCGCAAAAAGATTCTCTTTGTTTTTCTACTGTTGATCGTAACCGGGATCGGCCTGCTTCATTTTTACACGCCGGGCGATTTTGGGGTTTATCATGCCGCCTATCGACGGTTCAGTTATTTTCCAATCTTCCTCGGGGCCATCTGGTTTGGCCTGCGGGGTGGGATATTCTTTGCCGTCCTTTCCTCACTGGCCTTCATCCCCCATCTCTTTCTTTATATCAGCGAAGATCCCCGGATCTATCTCAATGAACTGATCGAGGTCGTCTTGTATCTGGCCGCAGGTACCCTGACCGGTTTTATCGCCAGTCGGGAGGCAAAACTTCGCGACAAGTACCGGGTCCTCTCCGAAGAGCTGGAAGAGGCCTATGAGAAGTTGCATCATGAGAGTGCTGTTCTGCTTGAGGTGGAGGAGCAACTGGGGGCAAACCAGAAACTCTCCGCCCTTGGCGAGCTTTCCGCCTCATTGGCCCATGAGATCAAAAATCCCCTGAGCTCGCTCAGGGGTACGGCTGAGATTATTCTTGATGAGTTCCCGGAGGGACACCCCAAACGAGAATTTGGCGAAATACTCCTTAAGGAGGTGGACCGCCTTAATGTTACAGTCGATGAAATTCTCCAGTTTTCAAAAGGCCAGCCCGCTTTGGCAAATGATAAACCGTTCGAGTCCCTGGCAGAGGTGATTCGCCGGGTGGTAAGGCTGCTGGAATCCCACCTGCGCAAAAAAGCAGTTCATTTGCGGATAAATTCCTGTCCCGAAGCCGATACCTTTATGGTTGACGGCAGTAAAATGTCCCAGGTTTTGCTGAATATCATCCTGAATGGGATTGACGCTCTGCCTGAGAATGGGGAGATCAACCTGCAAATCAGGGCCGAAGAACAGGAGATGATTGTGGCGGTCTCCGATAACGGGCCCGGTATTCCTGAAAACATGCGGCAGGATATATTTGAGCCATTTGTTTCCGGCAAGGAACATGGCACCGGACTGGGGCTGTCGATCAGCGCCAAGATTGTTGAAAGCATGAACGGTCAGATCAATGTCTCCGAAAGTGGAGAGGGAGGCGCCTGTTTCGCGGTCTCTTTACCCAGGGAGTGAGGCTGTTTTGAAGCGCCTAAAGTTGTTTGGCTTGCACGGTTACAGGGCTGTAGTTTGACATTATAAGTTGATAAAGAGGTAGGAAATGTCTGGCAGAATACTTTTGATTGATGATGACGATAGCCTGCGGCGGGTGACCGAGTACAATCTGGTTGCGGCCGGCTTTGAGGTAATGACCGCCGCTTCCGGTAAGGAGGGGCTGGCGGGGTTCAGCGAATATGAGCCGGATCTGGTCGTCACCGATGTTGAGCTGGGCGATATGAATGGTCTGGAGCTCCTGGCCGAATTCAAGGAGAAGAACCCGGATACGCCGGTGATAGTGATAACGGCCTACGGCACTATCGATATGGCGGTCAAGGCCATGAGCAAGGGGGCCTTTAATTTCATCACCAAACCTTTTGATCGCGAGTCTCTGCGGATGTCCTGCCGGAAGGGTCTGGAGCTGACGGTCCTCAAATCCCGCAATCGGCAACTGGTCGAAGAGGTTGAGCGGTTGAGCGGGGTCGAGGGCATGGAGACCGCTAATTCGGCCATGGCCGAATTGCTGGATACGGCCATGCGGGTGGCGGAGAGTGAGGCCACGGTTCTGATCTCCGGTGAATCTGGAACCGGCAAAGAGCTATTGGCCCGGTTGATCCACCGGCGCAGCGCCAGGCATAATGGCCCGATGGTGGCCGTTAACTGTGCCGCTATTCCCGATACCCTTATCGAAAGCGAGTTGTTCGGCCATGTTAAAGGGGCCTTTACCGGAGCGGTGGCCAACCGTAAGGGGCGCTTTCAATCCGCCGCCGGCGGTACCCTTTTTCTCGATGAGATCGGTGAGCTTAAAGTCGATATGCAGGCCAAACTGTTGCGGGCCATCCAGGAGAGGGAAGTGGAGCCGGTCGGATCCGACAAGATCGAGAAGGTCGATGTCAGGATAGTCGCCGCCACCAATCGGGATTTAAAAGAGCTGGCCTCCGCCGGGGAATTTCGTGAGGATCTTTATTACCGCTTGAGTGTTATCCCTCTTCATATCCCGGCCCTGCGCGAACGTCCTGAAGATATCGAGACCCTGACCGTCCATTTTCTTACAAAACTTGGCGCACCCGATGGTGTCGGATTCAGCTCCGCGGCCCTGGCCCGTCTCAAGGCTTATAAATGGCCGGGGAATATCCGGGAATTACAGAATGCCGTGGAGCGCGGCTTTATTCTGCGGCGCGGCGAGGAGATTGGCCCAGAGGCCCTGGGTTTGACAGGTGATAGGGGGGTGGCCGGGGGCGAAGATCAGGCCGGGGTTCTCGGGTTGAATATCCCCGATGAAGGCATTTCCCTTGAGGAAGTGGAGAAAACCCTGATCCGAAAGGCGCTGGAGAAAAGTGGCGGTAATCGCTCAGAAGCCGCCCGGCTTTTGAAAATACCCCGCCATGTCCTGATCTACCGGCTGGAGAAATTTGACATTTAAATAGGTCAGATTTTTAAAGAACTTTGTTGGTGTTGCACGTTTAGTACTGTCTCTGAGCTTAATCCAGTCGCAATAAGAATGTTCTGTATGGATTGAGTAGTGAAAAGAAATCTCATTACGTTCCGCACCTCATCCAAAAGCCTAAGATTCTTTTGCATTGACATTCTCCCGCCCTGCCATATATTTGAAGTCGTAGATGTGATATCACACAAGGGGCAATAATGCCCAAAAACACCTTCAATATCAACTTATCGAGGCAAAAGTGCCTGTTAATCAATGGTTGGGCACCTAAAAATACAAACAAGGCATAGACACCAAAATGATAATGATGATGTCATATTTCCTAATATTTAGTTTTGTTGTCTATCTTGTTCTCTTTCTATTTTTTAAGAAAATCAAACCAATAAAACGGTTGTTAATATCTGTAGCCGTATTTTTCGCACTGAGTTTTTCATTCACTACATTATTGGTAGTGGTGGGTGATCGTCCGTTACCAGGTTCAATCACAATAGACATGAATGATATCGACCCAGAGACGGGAACTTTTTATCCAGACAAAGAAGAAAAATACCGTTCGAAATAGATTTTAAATTATTGAAATAATTATGCCCAACAATCGGGTCGAGTTCGACGCAAAAAAGCTAACCGCTTTTTGCGCGTCTCACCCGAAACGTTATATTTTTCAATTTGAATAATGAATAAATCCATATGTCCAATCTTCGCCTAAATAGAAGTAAGAGATCATATATAAAGTCAGTATTCAAACAGTATCCACTTGAATCTATTCTTTGGGGGTTCTGGCAATTAAAAGACGAGTTGAATTCAATTGAAATTGCCTACACTACATCCATTGCAATTGAGTTTTCTAACCCGGGACAATATTGTGACATAATCAAACATTTAGATAAGTCAATTTTGTTAAAGCTAGTTAACTTGGCAACTAGTTTTTGTTTGAACAATGGTGAATCAGACGAGAAATTCTCAAGAGAAACAAATGATATTTTTTACAAAATATTTAATTTAATGGCTAATCAAATGAGTGTGTCCTATCGCTCTCATGGAGATTACTCTCGAGCACTACTTCTGTATGAAATCATTCCAAATGAAATTGAAAACAATAAATTTAAACACTCTTTGTCAGAAGAATTTATAAAAGATAAGGGATATTCAATTAATGAGTATTTACAGGTTTGCTTTTTATCACTTGCTGCTATTAACGGTAGTGGAAAGTTTGCAGATGACTATTTAGAAAAAGCACAAACAGTTACTCAATCTCCTTCTTTTGAAATAATGAATAAAATTTTGTTTGATATTTCAGCTTCTGCAATCCATTATCGCAGAGAAAGAAAAAGGTTAAACACTATAGATTCGTTTAAATACCAACCACTCCTGATGTATCCTCTTATTAAACCATGGTCCCATATACCAAAGCATTCTAGGGGGAAACGATATCTTTCTCCATTGCCTGACTTAATTGCACATAAAGCAAGTATTGGCATTTATCATCATTTTCTATCGAAGTACAAAACCAAATTCACAAGATTTTTTGGGAAAGAAATTTTTGAAAGATATGTAGGTAAAGCATTAAAGAACTGTTGCCATAAAGAAGAAATCAAAGATGAATATGCTATAAAAAGGGACTATGAAATCCCAGAAGGAGTTAAGATCCCGGACTTTTTATGTTTCAAAGAGAACAATGGGATTATTGTCGAATGCAAAGCAGCTGTGTTGCCTTTAGGTGTTTATACAAATGGTAGCATGGTTGATTTTAAAACTACAGTGAGCAAAATATTTAAAGCAGTTAGCCAAACTGCCAATTTTGAAAAACATGCATTAAGTAATTCGTTTTATAATGTTAAAAAGTGGATTCGACTTATTATCACCTACGAGCCTTTATGGGGAATTAATTCTGAAATTTTATCTGATATCCTTATTTCAGATTTTATAGGAGAAGACAAAGTTCTCAAATTTAGAGATGGGTTTGATAAATCTCTAGTATTATCCGTATCCCAGCTTGATATCATACAACCGCAAACTTCTGAAACAAACACTCTTTATTCAATTCTTAATGACATAAAAAGTAGTGATTTCAATAAAGTAATCAATAACCTTGTTGATAAAACTGGAAGAACTTTTAAGGATTCCTATTTAGCAAATTACACAGAACAAATAACAAATAGTCTTGTACCAAAAATAGATGACAGAAAACACTCTAACTAGTTGGAATAATATAACAATGTAATCCAGAGGATGGCGAGAAATGTGGCGGCGCTAGACGCGGCAATTTCACTGGCGCCACCGCTGATCACGACGTTAAGACTACACAGTAGATTGATATGACAAAAGCCAGCAGGACATTGAATCCATTACACTTCGAAGACTTGGAACCACATAGATTTGAGGATTTAACACGCCAACTTATTTATGACCTAAGAGATTGGTCCGCTTTAGAAGCAACTGGTAGGTCTGGCGGAGATGATGGTTATGACGTTAGAGGAATAGAAAGAGTATTAACCGAACCTGTAGAAGATGAAGAAGAGGTCGGTGTGTCGGAAAAGATTTGGCTGATTCAATGTAAAAGAGAAAAATCTATAACTCCCAAAAAGATTCAAAAGTATATTGATGAGTGCTTGCAGGAAAAGAAAGAATCTATAGCTGGTGTCCTTTTTGTTGCACCATGTAACCTTTCAAAGAAAACGAGAGACGCATTCTATGACAAAATGCGGGAGTACGATATTGAAGACTGTATATTGTGGGGCAATGGGGAGTTAGAGGATCAACTCTTTCAGCCAAAAAATGACCACCTTCTGTTTGCATATTTCAACATCTCTCTCAAGGTTCACAGGAGATCAAGAAAATCCCAAATCAGGTCGAAGCTTGCTATAAAAAGGAAGGCTTTAAAAAATCTTACCATTGGTCAAACCGTTCTGATCCGTGATCCGGAAGCATACTCTTATCCAAATCCTGATGAAATAGAAGATTTTAAGACCAATCGCCCATGGCTTGTTTATCAAATTTCAGGTCACTATTATGATGGTATTAAAATATTAATTGGTAGATTTTTCGCCTTCCTTGATGAAAACGGGGTTAATCACGACTTTGCCCACATATGCAATGATGCATTCGAACGAGAGGATCATTGGCGAAAACAAACCGATCCCGATATAAGAAATAAAATTTGGGAATTCTGGGATAAAATCCCAGAGATATCCAAAGGGTGGCTAACAGTTGACCGACGAATCCCCTACGAAAACATATTAGCCATTGATGAAGATGGGGATGAATATGTTAGAGGTCCACATCTTTATGTACCCTTCACTCGAAAAAATGGTCCTTTTGAAGATGGTCTATTCGCGACATTAACAACTAATGGATATTCTGGAAGAAAGATATATCCAAAACAGGACGACAGAATTGAATATTTCCCAGAAGAAATGAGAGTAAAATATGACCAGTCTTAACAAAAGTATTAACCAGACCGCTATGTAGTATAAGTCAAGAACTAGCAATAAATTTCACTTCATTTTGAACGAACTCCTATTCTATCGGTAAAACAAATTCGCTACCCAGCAAAGCAGTTACCCAGACCGCTATTCGTACTCGAGGTACAGTTTACATGTTCGTTTTTAACAGGTGCTGACAAACCGCGAGGCGTAACGGTGAAGTTACAGTCAAGTTGACGTCATGCACCTTGGCTTCTTCTGATAGACTGTTCCGCTTGAGCAAATTCATTTTCCCTTTATCTGTTGTTCCTTAAAAAGGCCTGTGGAGCTTGCAACATCTATGAAACAACGCCTATCTGATATAATTCCTTGTTAAGTAAGAGTGCGCGTAGTTTCAGTGCCAATTTTCGGGCAACAGCCACAATCGCTTTTTTCTTACTGCCTGTTCGCTGCCTTATTAACTGATACTTTTCGTTTAGCACCCCATCTTTACGAATAGCAACCCAGGCACTTTCAATCAGCCATGATCTAACCGCAGGATTGCCTTCTTTGGTAATACGTCCTCTTCTGGTGCTTTCTCCGGTCGAATATTCACTAGGCACCAGGCCGAGAAAACTTGCGAAATTTTCTTTGCGTTTAAAACGGCGGAGATCACCCCACTCCAATGTCAAACGGATGGCGGTTAAAATGCCGATGCCAGGCGCACTTTTGAGAATATTTACGGACTCACTATAACGTTCACTTTTTGCCAGATCCTTGAGCTTGAGAAGAGCTTCTTTTTTTAAGGACCAGAGATATTCAATTTCATTTATAAGTAAGCTGAATGACACTTGTAAGGCTGGCGATATACCTATTTTTTCCAGACTTAACGGCAATTGGCGATATTCCCTCCTGGTCCACCTGCCAGGAGGGAAATGCTGATCAATCCCATGAAATTCCAACATCCTGCGAATTCTATTACATGACCGGACAATATCTCGCTGGATCTGCCCGTACAATCTTGAAACCTGGCGATCCTCCCGTAAGGTCTTACTTGGAATAGCACATGATTTATAATCTCCGTTCTCAAGATTTTTAGCTAAACGTCTACTATCAAAACGGTCGTTTTTTTTGCGGTTACACTT
This sequence comes from Thermodesulfobacteriota bacterium, assembly GCA_039714535.1. GTDB lineage: Bacteria > Desulfobacterota > Desulfobulbia > Desulfobulbales > JAGXFP01 > JAGXFP01. The sequence goes on from JBDLJC010000009.1 coordinate 80,424, forward strand.
TTCCTCCATAACTCTATGAGCAGGGGTCACCACACAATTCCACCCATCAGCGACAATCTGGTCATAGAGTCCAAAGCCCCTGAAACCAGCTTCATAGATCACATTAATTTGGCAATCTGGGAATTTGTTATGGAAATAATTACGTAAATTATCGTAGTCAGCAGGCATTGTTGTTTCATGCGCAACAACCCCACCACTTCGAACGCAAAGGACCCATTTCCTTTTTGAATCTTCAAGACCGACAAAAACTTCTTGCTTTGTTAGGATGTAATTGCGTATTGTTCTTTTCATAAGACTACCTCCTTCTTTTGATAGAAAGTTGATCCCTTAATTTCAGGATAGTCTTTTATGAAAGTAAATTTCTGCAAACCACACTTATCATAGTAAACCGCGGGAACGTTGGCGGCGCTGCGCGGCAAGTTCATTGGCGCGGTCTGGTTATACTAGGCGTTATAACCCAAAAATGAATAAAATTTTCCAATCAAAAAAGGCGATATTAATATTCTCAACATTCGCATATCTAAGTTCATATGCAGAATTATTGTGGTTGAAAAATGCTGGCACCCTAAATCCAGAAAAATGGCAATTGGCCTTATTCCTAGTGCCGTGGCTTTTGGGTACTATCGGATTAATGCTCCTAATTTATATTAAATGGTTTAGCCCAGAGACACCGAAATCAGTAGTCAAAAAAATTGCGTTTTGGGCACTATCCCTAGGCTTTTTAATTATATTTGGAGGCTTTTGTAAAGTTTTTGTATTTTAGGATAAATTCAATAAAATCAAAAGGTTATAACAAGCGGCTCAACTTGACCGCGTTAACGTTGGCGGCGCTGACGCGGTAAGTTCATTGGCGCGGTCAAGTTACCCTTAACGTTATAAACCATGAATATAATATTTTGGGTCTTCTTCATAGTTATCAGCTTCATCGGTGGATATGCACTGTCGGTATATCTTTACGGGGATAAAAATCCTAAAAAATGGAAATCATTACTTTTCAAAAAAGAAGATACATTTAAAAATATTTTTTATTCAAACCAAGACAAAGAAAAATCATCAGATCGCAAAAAATAATTAACTTAGTTTATAACCAGACACTCCAGCGGACCAGGTGACCGGTACCCGGTCAACTCCGCAGTCACCGAGTCGCTGCGCGCCTCGATAACAACGGAGTCGACTGGCAAATTTACAATGCTAATCAGCCGCAAGCGCCCATTAGCACAGCAAATTCGCCGGTCACCCCGGCATTATGAAGCAAATATTATGAAACATGAACAGTGCCCAAATTGCGGATCAGAATTTGAAGTTGTTGAAGTAACACCATGTCAAGAATGTGGAGCACTGGAAGAAAGTAAAGATGTATTAAGACAAGATATTGCCGAAAATTACGCACATGATTCAATCGAATATAATCTTTATAAAATCTTCGATAATGTTGAAGTGGTACTTTGTGACAAATGTGCCTTGGATATAGGTTCATATGACCCAGAAGTTTTTGGTCTTAATAAGCATCAGAAAATTGGCTTTAGTGACCTTCAATTTTTGAAGAAAATTGACAAGCCAGAAATAACAAAAGACAAGTACTGTTCGGACTGTAACCAAAGGAAAGCTTTTATAGATTTTATTAATAAATCAAAAACAAAAAACGCTTCATAACAATGCGGTCGAGTTCGACGCGATAAACGCATGCGCGTTTACCCGCGTCTCACCGCAAGCGTTATGGTTCAAAAATATGAAGAAAGAAACAATTCCATTATGGATAGCACTTCCGGTTATACAATTGAGATATCGATTATTCGTTTCTCAAATTGATGGCAAAGGCTATTTGCTTGAAGATGGTGCCTACTCTGAGGAAATGGGGTATTCAATTTCAGGGGAAGGAGAGGTGAATAGGACTATTGAATTAATATTAGAAACACCTGATGACTCTGAGTGCAAAAATATACGATTTAGTAAAATCTCTGTAAGTATAAACCCAATCAAAAAAGGACAAAAAAAATATTCGGGCGAATTTATTTATACAAGTAGAGAAGACAATACAAATTCTGAAAAAGATTCACTGACTCTATATTTGTACATACCAGACTTAACATTCAAGAACTTTTGCAGAGAAATTTCGTCAAAAAAAATTCACAATTTACTTGCTGGTATTAGCCTCGAAGCAGAAGAAGAGTCTGGTGTAGGTCGTTTTGGCCCACCAGACCTTAGTGACATTGTTCGTATCACAACATCCGAAACTATGTTTAGTAATAATGTCAAACTAACTTCGCTTGAAGCAAATCTTCATATTCAAGAATCATGTAAAGATGCCAACAAATAAAGAAAGCAAACCATAACCATGCATTGGAGAGGGATTGTAAAACCTGCGGTTTTCCAACCCCTCACTGCAGACGTTATGCCGCAAATCAATATGAAGAATTTAACGAATCTCAACTGGCTAGGTAAATGGACATTTCCAATTGTTCTGGCCGCTATCTTATCCTTTGTTGGGTTCATAGTAATAGTTTCTTTTACATTCCATCCTTCTTTCAATGATTTAAGCTTCAACCTTTCGCCAGAATTAGCTAGTGAATTTGGTAGTTTCATTGGTGGCCTAGTTGGTCCAATATTAGCGCTGGCTAGTGTACTGTTAATATTTGAAACTTTAAATCGGCAACATGAAATTTCAAGAAGGCAGCAGTTTGAAAATAGGTTTTTTGAACTCCTTAAAATTCATCGAGAAAATGTACAGGAGATGGTCCATAAGGTTCCAAAAGAAAAAGAAAAATATGTAACAGGGCGAAGGGTTTTCCTCGAAATCAGAGATCAATTCGGAGAAATTTTCAAAATAGTAAAAAATGAATCCGGCGACAAATTTAGCGAAAATGAACAAATCGACATATCGTATAAAATCTTATTCATTGGTGTTGGAGTCAAGTCTCTTGAAATTCTAAGAAATACTTTGACGAAGTATAAAGATAAAAAGGACTTAATAGACTTCATTGTTAATAAGTGTCGAGAGGAAAAAAGTGTTGATGGTAAATATGTAAAATTTGGCGGCCATATGTCACGCCTTGGCCACTATTTCAGACATCTTTTTCAAACGGTAAATTATGTGCATTCGGTTAAGTTTCTCAATGATGAAGAGAAATATGATTATGTGAAAACACTAAGAGCACAGCTATCAACCGAAGAATTAGTGATTTTCTTTTTTAATGCATTATCGCAATTTGGTGAAAAATGGGAATTGGCGGTATCTTATAAAAAGAACAAATTAATTACAGAGTATCATTTTATAAAAAACATTCCGTTAGGATTCACCTTTGGAATTTCTCCCAAAACATATTTTAAGTTCACATATGAATACGAGGAGTAATGGCACAACAAAGGTGTCAACCTGACCAGAAGAGGCTTGGTCAATCCCACACTATCTCGGGGCTGGCAGGTTACACCAAGCGTTATGTTTCCGATTCAATAATGCAAATTGACGAGGAACTTTGATAAAAACCAAAAAACACAGTACGCAAATGGTAAAAACATCTATAATTTTTACAGCATTGATTCTCTGCCTAACTGGCTGTGCTACGACTCGCTCAAACCTTATAGATAACCCCAATAAAGCTATTCGCTACCCATCAAATGTTGGATTAGCAGCAGGCTCAATAGTAGGTGCTCCAACTACCATTGTATTGCTACCAGTCACAGGAATAATCGCCGAATTTACAACAGGGCCACTTGAGCTACCACTAGTTTTGACTTATCCATTTTGGGCATGCCAAAATACAGGCGCTCTAATTATTGGCGGAATTCCGTGGCTTGTTTTTGGCGGATGGACTGACGTTAATTCCGAGGAACAGCCTGAAAATAAAGAAATTTCTAACAAGAATTAAACATAACCAATAAGGATTACTGCGACCGTTCCGGTCGCAATTAATCCATTGTTCAAATAGCCCGAAGGTCATTGAAGCCAGTATCCAATAGGGTATTGCTT
>JBDLJC010000010.1:0-83297 GCA_039714535.1 Thermodesulfobacteriota bacterium
CGGTTACCCCGGCACCGTCATCAAGCTGGCGGCATAACAACATTGGCTTTCCACCTTATTTTTGCCGCTAACCTGTCCAAACAACCGGTGCCACTTCTGATTAAGCCTGAACAACATGGGCAGAACTAACATAGAGACAAAGAGAATAAAGAAAAAAAGCCGACTTTCCTGTGAAACAACTATCGCTTTAATGGTGTTTCAACACTAAAGGATAGAGCTTGTCAATCTAAGAGATTGGCCACCAGCAAAAGTAAAGATACCCAGCAACCATCATCTGGCCAGACTTATGGTGTTTGGCAGCAATCTTAACTTAATCTTGTGATCAACCCACCACGTCGTGGCATTAGCATTTTTCCCCTTAAATTACCTAAAACCCCATTGATAGATTTTCGGCATTATTAGATCATGAGTAGAAAAAAAAGGCAGAGCCAAATATCTGGCTCTGCCTTTAAACTAGAGGGGTGGTGGATAGTTTAAAACTTATACACAGATTGCGTTTTTTCTGCTCCAGCGACAACCATTGTCTTTACAGCTGGTTGAATCGATGAAGTCACTACAGGTTACGGGAGGAGGCTCTGAACCCGGGCAGGCTTTCCCTTTCAGACGATCTTTGCCGCTACAATCCTGGTCAATTCCGTCTGCTTTAATATCACAGGCACCGGGGTTGATATTAGGATCAGTATCGTTGCAGTCAACAGCACCGCAATCCCCGCCCTCAGCAGAGTAGCCATCGGCATCATCATCGGTGCAGGTAACGGTACCGCAGACAGGGTCCTGCAGATCGATCAGGCCGTTGCAGTCATTGTCTTTGGCGTCGTCGCATACTTCCGCTTCACCTGGGTTAATGCTTGCATCATTGTCGTTGCAGTCAACAGATTCATCATAACCGTCACCATCCGCGTCAACCGGGCCGGCTCCGCAGACTGCGTCTGCTGCGCAGAAATAGCAATAATCGCCAGCATTATAGGCATCTTTAGCCGGAGTAGGATCTGCCTTTGAGTCCGCAGTGTGACAGAGGAGACAGTCTCCCGTGTATGGATTTGAGTCACAGAAACTGTTGACGGCGGTGCCATAAGAACTCTTGGCGAAGCTGTTCCCCGTCAGGCCGATCAACACCAGCCCTAATGCACAAAGTAAAATAATCCCCTTCTTCATACTCTTTCCTCCCTTTCCATTTCAATTTAGCTTAGGGTAAAGTCCCTAAGCTAACCACCACCTTAATTTGCCAAAGAGAAGGCAGTGATCCCCAAAAGTTCGCTAGTAACCTAACCAGAAAGCCATGTTAGGAGTCAAGATGTTTTTTCAAAAAAATCGCTGCATATCCCATTTTTTCGTGGACACCAAAAAGTTGCTTTTTTTACTAAAGGCACCTACGGTCTTGAGGATAGAAGCCAGCCCTCTGCCCTCCGCAACTTCCCAAATAAAAAAAGGAGCAAAGCCTTTCGGCCTGCTCCTTTTTCAGTCTCGCTATAAGTAAGATTAAGATCAGGGAGCGATGCCCATCTCTTTCTCTTTCTCATGGACGGCCAACCGGGTCTTAATAGCCGTATCCGGAATAAGACTCATGGAGTCAATACCAAGCTCAACCAGGAAGGTGGCGAACTCAGGGAAGTCGGACGGACCCTGACCACAGATTCCGATCTTCTTACCGCGCCGTTTGGCAGTATCAATAACCATCCGGATCATATCCTTCACCGCCGGATCACGCTCATCGGCAATGCCGGCAATCAGGCCGGAATCACGATCAAGGCCATAGGTCAGCTGAGTGAGGTCATTGGAGCCGATGGAGAAGCCGTCAAAGATATCGGCAAAGGCATCGGCCGAAATAACGTTACTGGGGATCTCGCACATGACATAGAGTTCCAGGCCATTCTCGCCCTGGACCAGACCGCAGTCTTTCATGACCTCGATAACCTTCTTGCCTTCCTCCGGGGTACGGCAGAAAGGAACCATCAGCTTGATGTTGTTGAGCCCCATCTCGTTACGGGCCTTCAGCAGGCCTTGGCACTCGAGCTCGAAGGCAGGCCGGTATTTGGGATCGTAATAACGGGAAGCGCCGCGCCAGCCGATCATTGGGTTCTCTTCCTCCGGCTCATAGAAGGTACCGCCGACCAGGTTGGCATACTCGTTACTCTTGAAGTCGGAGAGACGGACAATAACATCCTTGGGATAGAAACCGGCGGCAATACGGCCAACTCCCTCGGCAACCTTATCAATGAAGAACTGCTTCTTATCGGCATAAGCGCCGGTCTTCTCGTCAATTTTACTGACAACTTTCTGCTTTTCAGGGTCGTCGGAGTTTTTCAGCTCTTCATAGTTTACCAGGGCCAGGGGATGAAGGCCGATATGAGAGTTGATAACGAACTCCTCACGGGCCAGGCCCACACCATCATTAGGGATCTGGCTCTCGGTGAAAGCCTTCTCCGGAATAGCCAGATTCATCATGATCTTGGTCTTGGTTTCCGGCATATCGCCGAGATCAACCTTTTCAATCTCAAAATCAAGCAGACCGTCATAGACAAAACCGGTCTCGCCCTCGGCAGAAGAAGCGGTGATCTCCTGCCCGGTCTTGATCGCCTCGGTTCCATTGACGGTGCCGATAACACAGGGGATCCCAAGCTCACGGGAGATGATCGCGGCATGACAGGTCCGGCCGCCACGGTTGGTGACAATGGCGGACGCGATCTTCATGATCGGCTCCCAGTCGGGATCGGTCATATCGGTGACCAGCACCTCGCCCTTCTTGAAGGTGTGGATATCCTTGACATCGTCAATACAATGGGCAACACCCTGACCGATCTTAGTGCCGACCGCCAAGCCCTCGGCAATAACCTTGCCGGTTTCTTTTAACTTATAGGTCTCCATCATGCCCTTGGAGGCCTGGGAGTGAACGGTCTCAGGCCGGGCCTGGACGATAAAGAGCTTGCCGGTGCCGACCTTATCTCCGTCGCCATCCTTGGCCCACTCAATGTCCATACCCTTGCCGTAATGGTCCTCGATGATACAGGCCCATTTGGCAAGCTGCAGAATCTCGTCATCACTGATCACGTAAGAATTACGCTCTTCCGGGGTGGTATCAATATTCTGGACCGGCTCTTCGGTATTGGGGTCGTTGTCGTAGATCATCTTGATCTCTTTGGAACCGACCTTTTTAGAGACGATGGGGCGTTTGCCCTCTTTGAGAGTCGGCTTGAACACGTAATACTCATCGGGATTAACCGCACCCTGGACCACGTTCTCACCAAGGCCCCAGGCGCCGGTGATAAAGACCGCATCTTCAAAACCTGATTCGGTATCAATCGAGAACAGAACCCCGGAAGAAGAGGAATCGCTCCGGACCATCTTCTGGATGGTGATTGACAGATAAACGTCGAACTGGCCAAAACCCTGATGCTGACGATAGGAGATAGCGCGGTTAGTGAACAGGGAGGCAAAACATTTACGGCAATTCTCGATGATATTCTCATAGCCGTGGATGTTCAAATAGGTCTCCTGTTGGCCGGCAAAGGAGGCGTCCGGCAGATCCTCGGCAGTGGCAGAGGAGCGGACGGCAACGGCAACACCCTCGCCATATTCATCCTCCATCTTCTGGTAAGCCGCGATAATGGCATCACGCAGGTCATCGGGGAACTCGGCATGGCGGATGATATTACGACATTTCTCACCACGCTCCGCCAGATTATGCATATCCTCGATATCAAGATCGGCGAGGACCTCTTTGATCTCATCTTCCACACCAGCATCTTTCAGCAAATGGCGATAGGCATATGCCGTGATGGCAAAACCATGGGGAACGGCGACACCCTCGGAGGTAAGGTGCTGATACATCTCGCCGAGGGAGGCATTCTTGCCACCCACCAACGGAACGTCGTCAATGCCGATATCATCGAACCATAGAATCAACTCTTCATCGTGCTTTGCCATTTTCTTGCTCCTGCTCAAATTTTGAAAGAATTATTTAATTTTGAAAATGATTAATGAATTAGATTGAACTTGAAAGTTTTTTAATGCAACGATTTATAGCTAATCTTACGGGCAGGGTCAACCGAAACTTAATCAAAGATATATGATAGAAACTGGAGGTATCAACATCATGTTTGGCGGCCAGCCTTTTCTGCCAATAGCAACCGACATTGGCCGTAAAAATAAACCTTTTATTTTAGGAGGATAACTGAGGAAATCACCTTTTTTATTGCCAATGGACCAGAGCCTTTTGCCTTAGGATTAAAAAACATTTTAAATTAAAGACAGCCTGTTATATGATTTACCGGTAGACAATATCGCTTTTCTTTTTGCCAAGAAAAATCCACTTACCCAATAATCCCAAAGGACTTCTCCATGGCTGCAACAAAAAGTTCCGTTAATTCACTTTTAGAGAAGTTCATCATCCCTGACAGCCATAAAAGCAGTGACTATTTTACTCTGCTCAGGGAGCTGGTAGCCAGCCGAAATAACTCTGACGACAATGGTAGCCAGCAACTATGGCAAGATGGGATCGACAGGGTTTATGCCCTTTTAGATAATGAACTCCGCAGCAGCAAAGACCAGCCCCTTACCTCCGTAAAATTCGGCACCTCCGGCTGGCGGGGCCTGCTCGGCAAGGACCTGTTCGTCAAATCGGTTGCCCAGGTAACCATGGCCATCACCGAACTTTACCATGGAGACATCACTACAGAATTACAGCAGGCGCTAGGAGTAGACACCCTGGCAGAGGCCCAGAGCCGTGGCTGTGTACTTGGTTTTGACAATCGTTTTGGCGGAGAATTACTGGCCGCCAGTGTTGCCGATGTTCTTACCGGGACCGGCTTCACCGTCCATTATGCAGGGGAATCGACCACCGGCGTTTTGTCCGCAGCTCTGTTGGAAGCAAACGGCGCTTTCTCAATCAACCTGACCCCCAGCCATAATCCCCTGGAATACGGCGGCTTTAAATTTAATGCTGCCGACGGCGGTCCCGCCGCCAAGGTGATTACCGATCAGATAACCGCCAACGCCGGCCGGATTATCGAGAATAATCTGCTGCCATCCGCCCCACCCCGCCCCGAATTGATCAAAAAGATCGAGGCCCTGACCAGCTGGCAGAATTTTGTCCGTAAAGGAACCAATTGCCATAAACTGGATTACGACCAGATCATCGACGATTTCTTCAATAACGAATCCCTGGCAGTCGCCATCGATTCAGTCCACGGGGCCAGTCGAATCCATGTCGGCCCACTGTTTAAGGATCGATCCTCTGAACGCTTGCTCACCATCAGAGACAATGTTGACCCGACTTTTGGCGGCATTGCTCCGGAACCATCTCCAGCCAACATGAATCTTGTTCGTGAGGCCCTGGCCGAAAGGCACGAACCATTGAAACTGGGCATGGTAATTGATCCGGATGGTGACCGGATCAGATTTACCGATGGCCTGGCAGATATCGAAATGAACAAGTTCGGAGCTGCCGCCTATCATTACCTCCATGAGCACAAGGGGTTATCCGGCCTGGTGGCTAAAAGTGTCGCCACCAGTAATTTCGCCAACGCCATCACCGCAGGTCTTGGCGAAGAGGTTTTTGAGAGCAGGGTTGGTTTCAAGGAATTCAAACCGGTTATTGGCCAAGCGCTCGTTTATTTTGAGGAGTCGGATGGGATCTCCATCATCGGTCACACCCCGGAGAAGGATGCCTACATCGGTCTCTTGCTGGCTCTGGATATGACCATGTCACTCAACAGACCCCTTAGTGTCTACATCAGGGAACTCGAAGAGCAATTCGGCGCTTTCCACCCGGACCGCGCCGCTATAAAGGTAAGCATCAAGGGCAAGGAACTATTGGACGGGCTGGCTAAGCTGGAAAAATACCGGGCAGGATCAACCCTTCTGGTGGGCAATAAAAAAATGGATATCACCGAGGTTATTGATATCGATGGCCGCAAGATAATCCTGGCGGACGATAGCTGGCTGCTGATCAGGCCATCCGGCACCGAACCGAAAGTCCGTTTCTATGTGGAGGCCAGAACGGCCAGCGGTCGACATGACCTGCTCAATACCGCCCGCCGCCTGCTGGCTGAAAGCGGGATTCTCGCCTAATCAGGCCAGAGAAGCAATGTTGGATACTTGTCGGTTTTTGCTGCCTGTGCTATTAAATTGTTACTTAATTACACCTTAGAAATCTTTTGGCTGAGTGATATGTTTTTTCGGGTGTCACACAACTGACTTAGTGAACTTGGCTTGTTGATAAAGAGAGAATTAAATATGCGAGATAAAGTTGAAGAGGCCTTGAGCCGGATAAGACCGACCCTGCAAAAGGACGGTGGCGACGTGGTACTGATTGATGTTACCAAGGAAGGGGTGGTAAAGGTCCAATTAACCGGGGCCTGCCATGAATGCCAGATGTCGGAGGCAACCACCAGGAGTATTGAGAAGTTTCTGCGCAGCGAAGTACCGGCGGTCACCGCCGTTGAACCGATCTAGCCCGAAAATTTCACAAGTCGAGACGCCGGATAGACAAAATGTAAGGCGTTTGAGCTATACTTTAGTATGCGAAACGCCTTATACTGCAGGATATACGGATGTATCGACTTGCCCGAAGGGTGAGTAGTTTTGAAAAAAATCTATTCTGTCATTTGGTACAAACTGTAACCTAGACATCTTGCTAGAAACATGAAGTAAAAACCGCATAAACAGACACATACACTAATTTTTCAAAAATACTCGTGAAATATGCGGGCTAGGCCAGCCTCCTAACCATCTTGATTATTTATGGTAGCCGGTGCCATTTAATATATTGAAAGCCCGGTACAGTTGCTCAACGATAATCAAGCGGGCCATTTCATGGGTAAAGGTCATCTTTGACAGCGAGAGAAGCAGATCGGCCCGGGCCAGAACCTCGTCGGACAGCCCCAAGGCCCCCCCCAGAATAATGGTTATGTGGTTCTTGCCGCAGTCTCGCCAATCTCCCAGACAATCAGCCAATTTCTCCGAACTAAGCGGCCGCCCACCGGGATCAAGAACAACCAGAAAACTTTTTGCAGCCAGATGCGCAAGGAGCAGCGCGCCCTCTTCCTGTTTAATCTTCAAGGCCGGTTTACTGGCCGGTTTGACGTCTTTTAAAATCCTGACATCAATTTCAGCATAGCGCTTGAGTCTCCGGCAAAAATCATCTATCCCCGCCGCCAGATAATCTTTCTTGGTTTTGCCAAGGAATAGAAGGTCTATCCGCATCGGGCCGATACCTTAATATTTATTTCGTTTTTTTATCATTCAACAAGACCGACAAATTCTGACAAAATTCAGCAAAAGACAGATTCTTATCAAGACCAGGGCAAGAATCACGGATGGCGGAAAGATTGTTTTCATCAAGCAAGATGCTTGGATGTAAGGGCCATTGCCTGCATCGCCAGGGGCGACCGGGATGGATCCTGCAACCGTCACTATAAAATATACAATGCCCGTCAACAATCTTCATCTGCACGACATTGCCGGTTACCCGCAGATATTTTTCAGTAACCTCGGCCAACGGTAATCGCAGGTGCTTGACCATCCTTTCAACATCATGCTCATCGAGAGAGACCGTGGTTTCTCCATGACAGCAATGTCCGCACCTTTTACACTTGAATATTTCCTTTTTCAACTAACCGCTCCTGTTGTGCCTATCAACATTTTTTACTATCCGTACATCCGTTACAGATATTGATATCGGCAAGATACAATATTGCCCCTGGATCAAAATCGGACGATATATATAAATGATTTCACGACCTTTAACAAACTTTTTTCTGCAACGAAGCAAATTTCAGGAGCCATTAAAAATAGCTGAAAAAAATGGCAAAAGTTGCTGAAATAAAACAGGCGGTGCCTTGATCGGACCAGCAGAAGACTAACAACTAAACTTCCAAATTTGATGCATTTAGTTGAATTTACGTGCCCTATTCAACCTGGCGCCACAAATCATAGTTACCGGAAGTCAAAAGACAAGATTCAGAGCAATTGCTTTTCTCGCCATTCGTCCACAGGCTCACCGAAGCGAAGACTTCAGACTGGCTTATCCTGAGTACCGATGCCTGTCCTCTTCAACGTAAAAAAGTCCACCCGTTACCAAAATAAAATAGCACCTTAATTACAGGAAGACCACCCAAACCAGGAAATTGACTGCCAAGATCATCTCATGCGGAGCCGACCACATCACCGAAGGTAGATATATCGATTCCAAGCTGCAAAGCCGCCTTCTCCCATTTTTTTTCATCCGGGGTATTAAAGATCACCTCTTCATCACCGGGTAATGCCAACCAACCATCATCGCCGAGCTCATTTTCCAACTGACCCGGCGCCCAACCAGCATAACCAAGGGCAAAAAGATAGCGCTCCGGTCGCCGCCCCTGGGAGATTGCCCGCAGAATCTCAACATCACTGGACAACCTTATGTTCTCGGTTACCTGCATGAAATTGGCGCACTCAAAATCGTTACTGAAGAGAAAAAAACCCGCCTCCATCTCCATTGGCCCACCCAGATAAATAGGAGGGAGCCTCCCCTCCGGCACCGGAATATCCGCCCCCTCCATGACCTCTGCCAGGGTATGGGATGTAGGGTGATTTATTATCAACCCCATAGCCCCTTCATCAGCAGCATGACCGCAGAGATACACCACCATTTTATGGAATCTGGGGTCGGGCATATGGGGCGTAGCTATCAAAAAACTTCCTTGGAGTGATTCCATACTATTTTTTCCTCGCTAACAAAAGTACCGGTATGCCCCTGGTTTTAAAACAAAACTTAATCTTATCACGCTGAATTAAAGCAACCTCCATCGACACATAATAACTATATCAAATATTTTCACGGGAAAAAATTTCTATCATATTATACTTTGTGATATTCTTTAAAACGCTTTACGTAAACTGGCCGTTGCGCAACCGTGGCAACAAACGATCGTAAGCCAAGCAAACCGGCCTGCCACTTACCACTTTTATTGATGGCAGCAACTTTTCTGGAGAAGATAGACAATGGGTAAAGAAGTAGAAATTATTCTGGACAACATTATTGATTCTGATTGTCACGATCCCTTTCAAGTCCTCGGCTTCCACGTTATCTCTACGAAACCACCTCAATCAGTCATAAGAACTTTCCAGCCCCACGCCGAATCAATGCAACTAGTGGTCGACGGTGAATTCAGCGATATGTACAAGATGAGGGAGGAAGGCCTTTTCGAGATCTCTGTTCCCCGGAGCGAACCGTTCGACTACTCTCTGGAAGCAACCTTCTATAACAACACAACCCACCGGTTTAAAGACCCATACCGTCATCTACCCCAACTTGGCGCTGATGACCGTTATCTTTTCAACAAAGGCACCCACTACAAGATTTACGATAAGCTCGGCGCTCACCTGACCACAATCGACGGGGTTAGCGGCGTTATGTTCAGGGTCTGGGCGCCATCTGCCCGCCGGGTCAGTGTCATCGGCGACTTCAACACCTGGGACGGCCGGGTCCATCAGATGCGGGTCCTCGACCAGTCCGGAATATGGGAGCTGTTCATTCCCGGCCTTGAGCAGGACGAGGTTTACAAATTTGAGATGCGGACCAAGAACATCTCCACCCTGGAGAAATCCGACCCGTACCAACTTTTCGGGGAATTGCGCCCCAAATCGGCATCGGTGGTCTGGAATCTCGATGGCTACCAGTGGCAGGATTCAGAATGGCTCGAAGCAAGACAAAAAAACAACCCATCCGACGCGCCGATGGCAATCTACGAAGTCCACCTCGGTTCCTGGCGAAAAGATCCGGGCGACACCTCCCGCTTCCTTACCTATCGTGAATTGGCCGATTATCTGGTCCCTTACGTGCAGGAGATGGGCTTCACCCATATTGAGATGCTGCCGGTCATGGAACATCCCCTTGACGAGTCGTGGGGATACCAGAGTACCGGCTATTTTTCGGCAACCAGCCGTTTCGGCACCCCCCAGGATTTAATGTATCTGATCGACACCTGCCACCAGAACGACATCGGAGTCATCCTCGACTGGGTGCCATCCCACTTTCCCACCGACGGACATAGTCTCAATTTTTTCGACGGCACCGCCCTCTACGAACATGAAGATCCCCGCCAGGGCTTTCAACCGGAATGGGGGACTAACACCTTCAACTATGGTCGCAAAGAAGTGAGCAACTTCCTGATCGCCAGCGCCCTTTTCTGGTTAGACAAATTCCATGTCGACGGTCTCCGGGTTGACGCAGTCGCTTCGATGCTTTACCTGGACTATGGCCGCGGGGAAGACGAATGGCTCCCCAACCAGTACGGTGAAAAAGAAGACCTTGAAGCAATTGAATTCATTCGCCATCTGAACAGTATTGTCCACCAGGAATACCCCGATGTCCTGATGGTAGCGGAGGAATCGACCAGCTTTTTCGGAGTATCAAAACCATTAGATGGTGGTGGCTTGGGCTTTGGCTTTAAATGGAATATGGGCTGGATGAACGATGTTCTCCATTATTTCAGCCGTGATCCGGTTTTTCGTAAATATCACCACAACACCCTGACTTTTTCTCTCCTCTACGCCTTTACCGAAAATTTTATTCTGCCCCTCTCCCATGACGAGGTCGTGCACGGCAAAAAATCGTTGTTGAGCAAAATGCCCGGCGACAAATGGCAGCAATTCGCCAACCTGCGCCTCCTCTATTTTTTCCTCTGGACCCATCCCGGCAAAAAACTGTTATTCATGGGCAACGAATTCGGGCAAATATCAGAATGGCAATGCAAAACCAGTCTGGACTGGCACCTGATCGAACAGGATGACAAGCACCGTCACCTCCAGGATTATGTCAGAGCGTTAAACCGATTTTATCGAGACACCAAGGCGCTTTGGGAAATTGATTTTGACAATGAGGGTTTTCGCTGGATGGATTTTAATGACGTTGACAACAGCATTATCGCCTTTGCCAGATTCGGCAAAGATCCAGCCGATCATGTCGTCTGCCTGCTGAACTTCACGCCCAACGTCATTCATGACTACAAAGTCGGGGTACCGGAGAAAGTTAATTACCAGGAGGTTCTAGCAACTGACAGCAAGGAATTCGGTGGTAGCGGCGTGGTTAACCCCGATGAGAAGGTTGTTTTCGATGAGCCCCGCGGCCATGCCCCCTACCACGTCCTGGTTTCAATTCCCCCTCTGGGTGGAATAATCCTTAAACCCGTGAAATAAACAACCATTGGGGAAAGATATGACGACGGCAACTATCCAACCGCCGGGTGACAAGCTAAAAAAAGCACTGAAGTGGATGAGTGCGACCACCCAGGAGTGTCCGGGCAAAAAACGCGAAGACATCCTTAGAGAGGCCGAATTGCGTTTCGACCTGTCGCCGGCTGAGTGCGAGTTTTTAGACTGTAATTTCAGTTAAAGCAGCTTTATTCTTATCAGACTTTACAGGCAGAGGGATTTTGAGAAGCTCAATCCCTTCCCTTTTAAGCGCTTTTTCCTCTTCGGCGGTGCTTGTCCCCCTGATATGCCGAGGTTCCTCCAGACCATAGTGAATTTTCAGAGTTTCTTCGGCCAACCTTGGCCGACGTGGAATCAACTTTCCGATCAACAATCGACTTGACCGCCACCGGCGAAAGAATTTTCCGGACCCCATTGCCGTCACAACTGGGACAGACAAGGAGTCCTTTCTTTTCCTGCCGTCGAAAATCAGCACTATCCTGAAACCAGCCT
Organism: Thermodesulfobacteriota bacterium; assembly: GCA_039714535.1. Classification (GTDB taxonomy): domain Bacteria; phylum Desulfobacterota; class Desulfobulbia; order Desulfobulbales; family JAGXFP01; genus JAGXFP01. Next base: position 11,686 of record JBDLJC010000010.1, read on the forward strand.
TCAAACTGGCAGCCGCATTCACAAGATAGATCAAAGACAATCATAATATTCCAAGTGGCAACTGGTAAAGTCAGCCCTATCGACCAAACAGCCAATCATGATACTGGTTCCCGACAACCTGCCACGAAAAGCGCTCCGTCAGCGGTATGGCCTTTTCAGCGGCCAAACGGCCTTGGCCAAGGGTCTCAATAAGTTTATCGACCAGCTCGTCATCCTCATAAAGATATTCATTGGGGAAAAGTTCAGGATAAGATAACCGGTTAGGCAACAACGGCCTGCATCCTGCCCGGACCGCTTCAACCACCGAGATCCCGAAAAACTCGTGACCGGCGGTTGATAGCACCACATCCCCCTGCCGCAGCCACTGGCAATACTCCTTTCTCGACTCGGCGTAGCCAATTTTTAATATTCTATGGCTAAGCCTTTCTCTGGCCTCATCAAATACAGCCGGATGATCTCGAAACGATTCGCCCATAACCACCAGCTTAAAATCAATCTGTCGCCGATCCAACTCAAACAGGGCTGTAAAAAATTGCTCTGGATTTTTGTCATGTTCCCAGCGATGGTTCCAGATAATAACCGGAGATTCACCTTCCCCCTTCAGGCTGACATCTTGATCAATTAAACTGAAATCCTGACCAGGATGAATAATACAGGACTTGGCCCGAAGTTCCTCTTCCACATTCACCAATCGCATATCCTTGGCCCGCTTCACCACCCGGCGATACCCATCCAGAAAGGTCTCGAGATTGTAATGGGAATTAAAGGCCAGCCGGTCTGAAGCCAGGGCGGTAGTGACATTGGTCAGGGTGAATTGCACGTCGCCCGCTTTTTCAAAGCGGACCGGATAGGCAAACTGATTTTCATGGAAATAGGTCACGACCGGCAGTCGCCTGGCCCATTCCGGCATCAAGCCCTTGAGGGTGGCAACATCGACAAAGGTGGAACAGAGCAGACAGCAGTAATCTTCCGGGTTGGCTAGCAGGGCCAACTCATTGGCCAGCCACGGTCCCGACAGACGCATCCGCCATTTCCATTTGCGGGCCGGCAAGGTTATCAGATCCATGCCACCCGCCAGCACCCCAGTCAGACCGTTCAGGAAACTCTTATGGGAGCCGCCGAAATAAGGCTCCATGGCCAGCACTTTTCCCGGCATCAGATTAGCCCCGCCACTTATCCGCCAAACTTCTTCTGCAGATGATTGTAGGCCACATTGATCTCTTTCATCTTTTCCTCGGCGACCTGCCTGAATTCCTCACCCAGATGGCTTACCTTGTCGGGATGGTACTCCTTACTGAGCTTACGATATGCCTGCTTTATCTCATCCAACCCGGCGCCGGGCTGAAGCCCCAAGACCCCGTAATAACTCTCCTCGCTGTCAGCAGCCGCTTGGGACATACCCCGATACTTATTATGGATAGTTTGATGCTGATAGGCGTTGATTTCCAGATAAGCAGCTATCTTTTCGGCGGCGTTCAGCTCGGCGTTAATAACATCTGGTTTGGAATAGATGACCTGATAGATAAGTTCAATCAGAATCAGGCGTGGTTCATAGGCAAAACTCGCTTTGAAATCAGCCAGTAATTCGTCAAGGCTGACCGAAGCCGCCATCGCTTCTTTGGTCAGCTCCTTGATCCAGAACATCTGGCTCTGGTTGTAATGGAGATGGTGCCGGAAAAAGTTATTAATGGCGCTTAGCTCGGAGCGACTGACCTCGCCATCAATCCCGGCAATGTTGACCAGAATATTGACCAAGAGAAAGACAAAACGATTATGGCTCTCGGTCTGGGAACTTTCATATTTGGCAATCTGGCGTTTGACGAAATAGGAAAATCCCCAGAATGCGGCAACCATGAAAAAGACCGCAAAGAGGGCCAGGTAAAAAATGGCCCCGAGTATGTCAAAAAGGAGTGGGGTCCCGCCGGAGATAAGGACCAGCAGGATAACCATAAACAGACAGCCGCCACAACCCGGTTGGTTATGTTGTCGATATTGCATATAATATTTCCAGAGATTCAGTTAGATGGCGTTGCAAAAACTCCGATCTCCTGCGTCGTAGCGTTCTTGTTGATGCTCGACATACTGAAGTATGCCTTCACCTCCACAAGACCACCACTCCTCGGAGTCTACGCTTACCTGTGTCTCGAAGTTTTAACTTAGCCATCCCGAGATTGCTATACCCCAGTTGTACTTTTTACAAAGCTGAAAAGATAATGCCGAACAAGGAATTTCTAACCGCAGATACAAAAGAAGACACTTCTAAATTCGACGTTCTATATTCGACATTCTGCGGTTCGTTTTGCTTGATTCCCAATTATTTGTTACCGAAAAGCGCCTCAGCAAATTCATGGGGCTCAAAATCACGAAGATCGTTTATCTGCTCCCCTACCCCGATGTAACGAATCGGAATATTCAGCTCCCGACAGATATTAACCACGATGCCACCCTTGGAGGTACCATCAAGCTTGGTCAGGACCAACCCGGTAACATCAACCGCTTCATTAAACAACCGCGCTTGGGAGATAGCATTCTGGCCGGTGGTGGCATCAATAACCAGCCACAACTCATGGGGAGCGCCAACAATTTTCTTGCCCATTACCCTTTTGATCTTCTTGAGCTCTTCCACCAGATTAACCTTGGTATGCATGCGCCCGGCGGTGTCAACAATTATCACATCACAATCCTTGCCCTTGGCCGAGTCCAACGCATCGTAGATCACCGAGGAAGGATCAGCCCCGGCCTCACGGGCGATCACATCCACCCCGATCCGTTCCCCCCAGACCTGCAACTGTTCCGTCGCGGCGGCCCGAAAGGTGTCGGCCGCCACCAGCAGAACCTTCTTACCGGCCCGGGTGAATTTATTGGCAATTTTACCGATACTGGTGGTTTTACCGACCCCGTTGACCCCGAGAACCATAATAACCAAGGGGCCGGAATCGGGCATATTTAGCTCGTTTTCTCCGAAAGAAGCCTCCAGATAGCCGATAATTTTTTCTTTAAGAATTATTTTTAGAGCTCCGGCATCAGCCAGTTCATCGCGGTCAGCCATAGTTCTGGCACACTCCAGCAATTCCTGGGCGGTGCTGACCCCCAGATCGGCGGTGATCAAAATCTCCTCCAACTCCTCAAGCAGATCGCTATCGACCTCCTTCTTGCCCAGAAACAACGACTCGACCCGATCCATAAAAGATGATCTGGTCCTGGCCAGGCCGTCAACCAGCCGCTTTGGCTCGTTATTGTCGGACTCGACTGCAGAACCAGTCTGTCCTGTGGCCACCGGGGCAGCTTCATCTTTCTTTTTCTTCTTAAACCAACCGAACATTATTCTCTCCAAACACTATAAAAAACAGGCCTCGAAAAGAGACCCAAAGGGCATAAAAACACCAAAATGGTTAAACAGCTAAGCGCAGACTGCGACACGCCATCAGAAAATATTTGCCAGAAAAACCAGCATCGCGATAAGCGGGAAGATTGAATCTACCGCGAACTCCAGCTTGGGGCTATGGGAGAATTCCCCTTTATCATACCTTCTGGTCACGATAAAAAGATAAAGGACAACCGGCAACAAACCGCTCCAGACCACGGGTAACAAACCAGACAGCGGCCCGACAATCAACAACAAGACCAGCAACCCAATCATCCCGTAGAGAAGCCGCAGGGTCTTGTCCCGGCCAATACAGACCGGCAGCGTCTCCTTACCGGCAATTCGATCCCCCTGAACCTCAAAGACATCGTACAAAGCGCTACGAACATAGACCAGGAGAAGCACAAACAGAAAGGCCCCGACCGCCCCCGCATTGAGACCATGGCTGCTACCGTGCAATGGCACCACAAGTATCACAAAGGCCCAGGCCATGGCGACAAAAAAAGTTTTGGAGCCGGGAATCTCCCGCAAACGCCTGACTTTGATAAAAGACAACAGCCCCTTGGGCATAGACCTGAAACTATAAAAAACACCCAAAGCACTCATTACCGCCAGGATAGGGAAAGAGAACCCTTTATAAGCGTAAGCAAGCCCCAAAGAGACTGCCAGCGCTAACCAGGATAACCCCAGAACCGGCCCGCGAAACTTGAGCCGAAATTTTTCCCGGACCGGATCAGAGAAGCGGCCGCTCTCCGAGCCGTTAAAGCGATTAAGGTTATGCATGGCGAACAGATAGGCGGCAACGATCATAAAAGTTGCCAACGTAAACGCCTCGCCCAGCAAAGAAGTAACACCACAGGCCAGGAGCCCGCCGCCAACAGCCACATACAGATTGGAGGCCATCAGGAAACCAATCAACCGGCTAAGCAGATTAGCAATCCTACTTTCATTAGGCCCGGGAACCGACTTCAGAGAGTGGATAACCCGATTGATCATCCATGAAGGCGTCGAAGCGCCTGCAGTTACCCCAACGCATTTATACTGCCTGAATGATTTGAGATCCAGCTCCTCCTCGGTCTCAATCAGATAGACAGGACAACCTTTGCCTTCGACCAGTGCCCCCAGCCTTTTGGTGTTGGCGCTACTGCGCCCCCCGACTACAACCATGGCCTGGACCTTTTCACATAAAGCCAGAACCGCGGCCTGCCTTTTGTGGGTTGAATCGCAAATTGTATTAAATACCTTGCCGCCGGGAAAACGGGCCTGAATAATACCACTTAACAGCTCAAACGATTTATCATCCTGGGTGGTCTGACTGACTATGATATAGGGTGAAGTGAGCGAAATGGTCCGAGCTTCCTCTTCATTACTTACAACCTGGCCGGTTTCGCCCGCGAAACCCAAAAGGCCATCAACCTCGGCATGGTTCCGATCACCGATAATGACGGTGGCGAAACCATCTTTCTGGTGCTTACGGATAATGGTCTGGACTTTGAGGACCCTGGGGCAGGTGGCATCGTGGACATTGGCCCCGGTATGGCGCAGCCTGTCCTTGCTTGCCGGAGGTACTCCGTGAGCCCGGATTATGATGGTGCCGTCGCGATGATCGGGAATTTCATCAAGGGTCTCCACCCCCCTTTCTTCAAGGAGGCCAAGGACTTGGGGGTTATGGATCAACGGCCCGAAGGTGGCGATTTTATCACCCTTCCGAACCATGTCAAGGGTAGTTTCAACCGCCCGCCTCACCCCCATGCAAAAACCGGCATTTTCGGCAAGTATTACTTTCATATTTCAACTGTTGGAAGACTTTAAAAAAGGTAACTGCCCAGCAGCACCCCAGTTTTTTATTGTTTTCTTGCATATTACTGAATAGTTACAAAAACAGAACTTCTCATATTAACCATTATCGTCTTTAATGCAAGAAAGCAGCCCTGAATTAGCAAGGAAAACAACAGGCCATGAAAGAATTGACCACCCTTGACCTATCCCAAGTCACTCTTGTCAATCAATACCTGACTGATTTTCCGCCGCAGATCTCAGAACACACCTTCACCAATCTATTTGCCTGGAGTGGAACCAGGCCGGTCTGGCTCTTTGAGGTAAAAGACACCCTGGTCTTCCTGATCAGAACCGATATCTGTCGTGACGACGAGTTGGTGATCTTTGGTCCGCCGGTTGGCAAGCTCTCCCTGGCGGAGGTACTCACCGAACTGGGAGACCGGGTAATAGGTGGGGTGCGTCTTACCGATAAAGACCTGGCCGGCCTGGAACCAGGATCGTTTTCAACAACGACTGATCGGGAAAATTCCGACTATGTATATCTGGTCAGTGATCTGGCTGAACTGGCCGGGCGTAATTACGCCAAGAAGCGCAGTCACGTCAAACATTGCCTAAACGAGCATGATTGTGTTTTCGAATGGATCTCCGGGCATAACATTGATGAGTGCCGGGATTTACTCCAGCGCTGGTGCCAATCCCGGCAATGCGATCTTGATCCCGGTCTCTGTGGAGAAGCAAAGGCCCTGCAAACTACGCTTGATCACTTTGACAATTTCAAACTACTGGGAGGGGCAATCAGGGTCGATGGCCTGATTCAGGCCTTTACTATCGGCGAGAGACTTAATCGGACTACGGCAGTCTGTCATTTCGAAAAATCAATGCCGGAAATCAACGGCTTAGGTCAATTGATCAATCAATGGTTCGCCAAAAAATGTCTGCCGGAGTTTGAATTCTTCAACCGTGAGCAGGACCTGGGCATCCCCGGCCTGCGCCAGGCCAAGGAAAGCTATCACCCGGATCATATGGTCGAGAAGTTTAAAGTTTTCAGAACTACAAGGTAAGCAGACTATCAGCAATCTGTCATAGTCTGCTTAGCTTTTAGTTACAGCTTGTTTAAATTCCCATTGGCAAGCAGCTGAGCACCGCAAAAGCTGCCGAAATAGGAGTTTGAGGTAAGCGAAGCTACGCAGTAGCGAAGACTCCGACTATTTGAGCGAAGCGAGTTTTCAAACCTCCCGGCAGATTTGAGGAGCGCAAGGAAGTCCGTAGGACCAAGTGACACAGGTGCCCTTTCTTTCACCGCTTCGCTGTTGGTTCGTTTTCTTTGGGCAAGCAAAGAAAATGAACAGAGGTACTTATAGGCTAAGTTTACTGCCTCTGGCACGACCTGATAACCGATTGAAAAAGATTACAACCAAATCTTTAATAGCTACGCCGCGCTAAATAATTTTATCGCTAATTAATCAGCCCTGAATGATCTCGACAACCATATCACCGAAAGCGCTGGTCGAAAGCACCTTGTCTTCCGCATAGCCCGCACTTAGCTCTCTTGTAGTGTAGCCTCTTTCAAAAACGGTAAAGAGCGCATCCCAGATAGCTTTAGCCTCTTCCGGGGCCTCAAGACATTTGTCGAACATCAGGGCCACACTGCCAATCATCGAGTACGGATTGGCAATGTTCTGACCGGCGATATCCGGGGCCGAACCATGGGCCGGCTCAACGTAGCCCTTTTGCGGACCAATACAGGCGGAAGGCATCAGCCCGAGGGAACCGATCACCCCACCGGCCTGGTCGGTCAGAATATCGCCCATCATATTCTCAAGTAAGACCACGCCGTTAAACATCGAAGGATTGATAACCAACTGGTAGGCGGCGTTATCAACAAGGACCGATTGGTAGGGAACATCGTCATACTGTTTCGCGACATCTTCAACGATCATATTCCAGAAACGGGACGTTGCCAGAACATTGGCCTTGTGGATATTGATCATCTGGGTCTTGCCTTTCCGGGCTTCCTCAAAGGCAACCACAGCCACCCTTCTGACCTGCTCTTCCGTATAGATGCACTCGTCTTCCGCATATTTCAAATCCGTGGCAGGACCTTCGGTCTTTTTGCCGAAATAGATGCCGCCGACCAGTTCCCGAATCATCAGAATATCAATGCCGTCGCCGATCATATCTTCCTTGAGCGGCGAAAACCCGGCCAGTGATTTCGGCAGCCGCACCGGCCGGTAATTGGCAAAGGTGTCATAGCGTTTTCGCAACGGCAAAATGGCCCCAACTTCAGGACGATGCTCCTGGGGGATATCATTCATCTTCTCAACCGCCAAGCCCACCGGCCCCTTCATAATCACATCGGCTTCATCACAGACCTTCTTGGTCTTCTCCGGAAACGGTGATCCCTCGGAAAAATAGGCGGCGGCTCCAAACGGGGCATGATTGAGGGTAAATTGGTGGCCGTATTTGGTCTCAACCGCCCGCAAAACCTTAATCGCTTCACCCATAATTTCGGGGCCGATTCCATCACCTTCTAAAATTGCTATAGTCTTCTGCATTGTCTTCCTTTTTTCTTATATATTGGTGTAAGTAATAATAATTTCTATTGGTCTCATGTCATTTCGAATTTCATGACACGCAATGCCTAGTATAACCAGACCGCGCCTGTGAACTTGCCGCATAGCGCCGCCAATGTTCTCGCGGTCTGATTGAGCACATTAATTCAGTTATTTAATTTTCTTCATAAGCCAGTTGATCAGACCTAGTTCAACTACCATTTTGGAAAGTTTTTCTGGTAAAATTAATTGAATCTGACTTCCAAATTTAGTCTTAAATGCAGATAGCTGTTTATCCGGAGTATGGACAACAAAAAATAACTTGCGATATTTTCCACTCGTGAAGTTCTGAGAGTAGTTGTTAAAATCCTGGAAGGTTGCAGCGGATTTCACTTGAACTTGATAAAGTTCCTCGTTGATAGGATCTTCAAGCTCGATGTCCGAAAATTTCATGGTTCCACCGAGAACAGATATCCTCTTCCAACCTGTTGCTCTGAAAACTAAATCAACTAATGTTTCAAAGTCCTTCCAATGTAACCGACCTAATGCAGCTGCAACATTATGACAAAGGATTTCTTTAGAATTTAAAATTGCTAAAAACTCTGAACTTTGTTCGCCATTGATTAGCCGTTGAAGTTCATCAACCTCTTTAACCTTGCATATGGTCCCACGAAAACCTTGAAGTTTTGATATTCTCCCTGAAATACTATTACTTAACAATGCTTCGCCAAGGATGTCTTGATTATTCCATTTGCCTACTTTTCTGTATTTTGAAATATTATCTTCGTAAATTATTTGGTCGGCTACTTTGGTCCACCACAAACAACTACCGTGAAATGTAACCCATATATCATCAAGCGTTGACTCACAAAGCATTTTTAAAGCTCGGCAATCTCGTGTTGCAGTGCCTTTATTTGTTGTTTCACTCTCTAATTCTTTTTGAATTTTCTCCCAATTACAAGTATTAATGTCAATTAGGTCTTGCTGTGACCATCCAATACGTAAGATATTATTCTCAATGCTAGAACTTTCCCAAACACCATTGCGACCAAGTTTTACATAAAATGCATTTTTACAGGTGATTGGTGCCATATTATCTCCAAACGAACTTAAAAATTAAGTTGAGAAATTAGCAAAAAGAATCTGCGAAAGATGGCTAAGCGAAAATTTCGATAAACAAGGAGTAGCGTGTTTTTGAGAGTGAGGCCATACTTTAGTATGCCGAACGAACAAAAATGCGCTACGACGCCGTAGATCGGAATTTTCGCGACGCCATCAATGATCCTCTTTATCCGGATGACGGCAGGCATGGGCAACCAGAATAGACTGGGCCATGGCTAAATCAAGGGCCAGTCTGGTATCGTGGGCCGCAACGATAAACGGTCCGCCCGGGTTATTATTGATCACTTCCAGCAAGATCCCCGGACTAAGCCCCATGGCGGCCATCCTGGCCTGCATCTCCCTACTGCCAACAATCTCAACAATCCGGACCTTTTCACCGACAGCGGCAAGTTGCAGCGGCGGATTCGCCTCCCGCTTGGTCAGACAACCATCACACAACCCGTATATTTCCATCTTGTGCTGCAACGGGTGAAAGTTAAACTCGGCAGCTATCTCCAGTTGCAGTCCTTCCAACCGCTTATTGCGAAATTCCCGGATAAGACCGCAAGAGGTGCAGATAAAGTGATCGTGATGATCACCTAAATGATGGTGCTCGTAAGTCGCCTCCTGGGTTTCAAACTCATTTTTCTGGGCAAAACCGCACTGGCAAAACATATCCATGGTCTCGCCCAAAAAATCCAGATCGTAGTCCTTATTGCCCCCGGACTCGATAAATTTGAGCATATCAGGCAAAGTGATATGTAATTCAACCGACAGGAACTCATCCAGAATCTTAAGCCGGTCCGGAATTCGCGTCGCATCTATCGATTGCAGCACTTCCCGGAACTGCTGCCGTTCGATATTATGCTGTTCAATCTCGGAAATGGCCTGCGAATGCTTTCTCTTGCGGTTCCTGAAACGGGGGAATTTTATCATAGGGGTGTCAACATCAATCTTTAATTAGGTATTTAGGGGAACTCTCTTACCCTGTGATACGGTAGAACCGCAGAAACGGGACTCTGTTTGGTACTCGCTTGACGGGTATAAGTGCCCCAACGGGAATTTGCAAGCCACCAGGAGGTACAGCCTCTCCTGATTTTTTGTTTTTTTATGTGCCAGGACTCCAATTGTAGGGCACTAATACTTAGTTCCGCTGTTTTTTTCAATAGAGGAAAAAGTTACGACGGAGGGCGTCGAAGTCGGCCAGCTCCTCCCGCCAGCCCTCTTCAAGATCAGCCACCCTTTCGCCCGACTCCAAGGCCTCCCGCAGAGTCCTGCTGCCAAGAATCATGTCCATAGGCAATTTTTCATACTCATACTCATAGGGCGGTTCTTTATAGGCAAACTGCTCAGCATAAAGATTCAAAGTGGTACCCAACAAGGCCAACGAAGTACGGTAAGGCCGAAAAACCCGGCGATCGGTGACCTGCAACTGGAAACCATTACATAGTTCACCCCGATGCTTGTTTGAGGTCGGCTCGAAGGCGACCGGCCGCAAAACACATCCGGCCAGATCCGGGCGGTCGAGAGCACTTAAGAATCGGTCATGCTCCAGGTAAGGCGCTCCAAATAACTCAAAAGGCAGGCAGGTGCCGCGCCCCTCCGAGACGCTTGCCCCCTCCCATATAACCTGCCCCGGGTAGACCAGAGCAGTGTCCAGGGTCGGCATATTTGGCGAAGGGAACAGCCACGGCAGGCCGGTATCATCGAAATACATCCCCCGCTGCCAGCCGGCCATGGTGATAATCTCCAGATCGGCATTAATGCCGAAATGCTCGTTAAAAAGCCGGGCCAATTCGCCCATGGTCAGGCCATGCCGCATGGGAATCGGGTAGAGGCCGACAAAAGACCGGTAATCGTCTTCCACCAGATTACCTTCTATCAGATCACCGCCGATGGGGTTGGGCCGATCAAGAATCACCACCTTCTTGCCGAACTCGGCGGCCGCCTCAAGACAATAAGCCATGGTATAGATAAAGGTATAGACCCTGGTGCCGACATCCTGTAAATCGATGAGCAGCACGTCAAGGTGATCGAACATCGCCCCATCCGGTTTTCTGGTCTGACCATATAAACTGAACAGGGGCAGACCGGTGGTCCGGTCCTCCATGTGGGCGGACTCGATCATGTTGTCCTGTTTGTCGGCAAAAAAACCGTGCTGGGGAGAAAAAATACAGGTGAGTTGTCCCGGCAGGACCGAGTTGATAATATCCCGGCTGTGGCGGAAATTATGGTCGGTGGATGCCTGGTTGCAGAGCAGACCAAGTCTTTTACCCTTCAGCCAGGTGGGAGGATTGCTTGCCAGTTGTTCGATGCCGGTTTTGATCATATTTTAAACTTTTTTCATTAAATGAATCTTTGAGAAAGAATCGTGCTTATATTCCTATCCATTACCATTGCCCGGAATAGATATCATTAAACATATAAATAGTTAAAAAGTAAACCGGCCCTTTTATTAATGAATGTAACAGACAACTTCGTTATTGTGCCCCAATCATCCCCACTGACAATTACCAAGGAAACAGTATGAAAATAGCGATAAGCGGTAAAGGCGGCGTCGGCAAGACCACCATAATGGCCCTGATAGCAGAACAACTGAAGCGTGACGGCAATGAGGTGTTGATCATCGACGCCGACCCCAGCCCCCATATGGCCCAGACCATCGGCGTTAAAGATCCAGGCTCCATCGTCCCGATCGCCGAGATGAAAACCCTGTTGCAGGAAAGATCGGGCAAGACCGAGGGCTCGCCTTTCTATAATATCAACCCGCAGGTCGATGACCTGTTGAGCCGTTACATGGTTGAAGATAACGGCCTGAAACTCATGGTTCTGGGCGCCATTGAGGGCGGCAACAAGGGCTGTGCCTGCGCCGAGAGCACCGTTTTAAAAAGAATGCTGACAAAACTACTCCTCTCCCCCAGCCAGTTTGCCCTGCTTGATATGGAGGCCGGAGTAGAGCATCTGGGCCGCGGTACCATTGCCGGGGTCGATCATCTGCTGACCGTCGTTATTCCTGCCAAATCGAGCATCAGAACGGCCCTCAAGGTGAAGAAACTGGCCGAGGAAGTCGGCATAAAATCGATCCACTTTGTCGGCAACAAGGTTGTAGATGAAGAAGATGAAGAATTCCTGACCGAAGGCCTTGGCGTCAAGCCCATCGCCTTCTTCCCCGACAACCCAATGATCAGTAAAGCAGAAAGAAAAGGCCAGCCGGTCATTACGCAGTTGGATGCGGTCCAGGAGCAGGTCAAAGGATTGTTAAAGGCACTGCTATAGAAAACCGGAACAGCTCTTAGCTGTCTAAATGTTCCAGAGTTAAAAGCACATAAACAACCGGTTTACAGCAGGAATAATTACATGCAAAACTTTGTCCTTCACCTTCCGACCAAAATAATCTTCGGTAAGGAGACCATCACCAATATTGGCCCGGAGACCGCAGCTTTCGGCAAAAAGGTTTTACTGGTTTATGGCTCCGGCAGCATAAAACAGAATACCATCTACAACCAGGTTACGGATTCATTAGCCAGCGCCGGTCTGACCGTTATCGAACACCCCGGCGTAAAATCAAATCCGGTTTTAAGCCATGTCCGTGCAGGGATCAAACTTGCCAAAGAACATGGGGTAGAGGCGGTAGTTGCCGTGGGTGGCGGCAGCGTAATCGACAGCGCCAAGGCCATCTGCGCCGGAGCTATGGTAGAGCACGATGTCTGGTTGTTCTTCAAGGGGAAAAAAGGAGTCAAAGCAAAACTGCCCCTGACCTGCGTCCTGACCCTGGCCGCTGCCGGCTCGGAAATGAACGGCGGGATGGTGATAACCAACGAAGAAACAAAACATAAATTCGGCACCGGCAATCAGCTCCTGAAACCGGAAGTATCCATCCTCGACCCAAGCGCAACTTTCACCGTACCTCCGAGCTACACAGCCTACGGCGCTGTTGATGCCATTGCCCATATCCTGGAGTTTTATTTCACCACCAGCGACCCTGCCACCCCGGTCCAGGACCGTTTCATGGAAGGGCTTATCATTAACACCATGGAGAGTTGCCAACAGGTTCTGGCCCAACCGGATGACTACCAGGCCCGAGCGGATCTGATGTGGTGTTCTACCCTGGCCCTGAACGGACTGACTGCGGCAGGTTTAGGCCTGGTCGGCTTCCCGATGCACATGATTGAACATTCCCTGAGCGCCCTCTACGATGTCCCGCACGGAGCCGGACTTTCGGTAGTTATGCCCGCCTGGATGTCATGGCGGGCCGAAGCGGCACCGGCTAAATTCGCCCAATTTGCCCGGCGGGTGTTCAATATCAATGAAAGTGATGACAGCAAAGCCGCCCGGCAGGGAATCACATCTTTAACCAAATGGTTCCGGGATGTCGGTAGCCCGGTCACCCTGACGGAGTTGGATATCCCAGAATCGGCCATCCCCCAAATAGCCGAAAATAGTCTGGCGCTGGCCAAGATCTGGCGCTTAAAGGGCTATGACAGCGAAATAATTTCCTATATTCTCAACAATTGTTCTTAAGTGGTGGTTAAAAAAAGAGTTCCCAGAATCCGCCATTTAAATTCAAGAAAATATTTACAAAAGCCACATCAATTGCTAAGTAAAGCGAACAATATAAAATAATAAATTTTCCATATATATTTGAGGAACTAATGGCTTCAAGAACCAATGAGGAAGACGACGATTTTTACGTAACAGCTTCCGATGAAGAACTGTTTTACGAACAGACCATCCGCAGGATGCGGTCGGAGGTAAACAGGGGCAGAACCTACGAACAGGCTTGCAAGTCTCTGTCCGACGTCGAAAAATATCTCCAGAAAGAGATCGGGGAAGATTTCCTGAAGGTTATTATCGCCGAGCGCCATTTCGGGGGCGGTTACGGTATCGACGATATCGCCCTGTTGCTCGATCTACCTTACGAAAAAGTCGAGGAAATCCGCAACCACATGCTTAGTGACCTAAGCGGCGCCCTTGATCGGGGAAAACGCTGGCCGGACAGTGACCTCAGCAACTGATTTATCCGAACCGAAACCCACGCGCCTATCGGTTTGCGCAGACCAGCGGCTCAATTCGGAGTTTTATCATGATTACTCTTCACCCCGACGGATAAGAGCCCCGACGTTATTAAGCTTACCGGCCAGATTATCATAACCCCGGTCCAGATGATAAACCCGTGATATCTCGGTTTCACCCTCTGCAGCCAAGGCTGCTATTACCAGGGAAGCACTGGCCCGCAAATCGGTGGCCATAACCTGGGCCCCGGACAAGCCGCTCCTCCCCTTCACTATAGCGCTCTTGCCATCTATCCTTATATCGGCGCCCATTCGGCCCAATTCAGCTACATGCATGAAACGATTCTCGAAGATTGTCTCGGTGATTACACTCAAGCCCTGACCTAGGCACATAAGGGCCATGATCTGGGCCTGAAGATCGGTGGGGAAGCCTGGATACGGCATGGTTTTTATATCGACACTTTTAAGGGCGCCATGGCGAGCGACCCAAATATGATCAACTCCCTCCTCAATCTCCAGCCCTACTTCACGAAGTTTATCAATTAGTGAAGACAGGTGGGTCGGGTCACAATCGGTCAAGGTCAACTCTCCGCCGGTCGCGCCTACCGCTATCAGGTAGGTCCCGGTTTCAATCCGATCGGGAATAACCCTCGCTTCAGCCGCACGCAGTTCACTGACACCATGAATAACCAGACGATCAGTCCCCCTGCCTTCAATCCTGGCCCCCATATTAACCAGCATATCGACCAGATTGCCAATCTCCGGCTCCCGGGCCGCATTCTTGATAGTTGTAACGCCCTCGGCCAGAGTTGCGGCCATCAGGATATTTTCGGTGCCGGTAACCGATGGTATATCAAAATTAACGTCACCGCCTTGCAGCCTGCCGTCAATATTACCTTCCACATACCCCTGTTCAAGACTCAATTCCACACCCAAGCGGCCAAGACCCTGCATATGAAAATCAATAGGCCGAGCGCCAATGGCGCAACCGCCAGGTAGCGACACCCGGGCCTGCCCCATTCTGGCCAACAATGGGCCGAGAACCAAAACTGAGGCCCGCATAGTTTTGACCAGATCGTAGGATGCCTCGATATTATTCAGCTTAGTAGCATCAATCAACAGGGCATCGTCTTCTTCCCGACGTTGCCAGGTAATGCCGAATGACTCCAGTAGAACGAGCATCGTTCTGGTATCGCGCAAATCAGGAACATTATGCAGAACATGTTGACCCGGAGCCAAAATGGTTGCAGCCATGAGTGGTAAAGCCGCGTTTTTGGCGCCACTGATCCTGATCGACCCTTTCAGAGGC
Organism: Thermodesulfobacteriota bacterium; assembly: GCA_039714535.1. Classification (GTDB taxonomy): domain Bacteria; phylum Desulfobacterota; class Desulfobulbia; order Desulfobulbales; family JAGXFP01; genus JAGXFP01. The sequence goes on from JBDLJC010000010.1 coordinate 26,803, forward strand.
CGACCACCTTCAATAAATATATTGTCCATTATTTAAAACCTGTCCGTAGATTTAAGGATGGGAATTACCCCGGATTGCCTAAAAGCAAAGGAAGTTGCACTTTACCTTCGCCCGCCCGTCCCGTCAACCGCCTGAGCCAAAGCGACTCTGGGAAGACCGGCATAATCTTTGACTATTTCGCGTAGCTCAAGGTTAGGCGCTGCCATAAATAGCTTGTGAATCATTTCCTCCTGCTCACCACCGATCTCGCACAGAACATAACCGCCTGGTTTAAGATATTGATTACAGGCAGGTATTATCCGCTGGTAGGCGGCCATACCACTGTCGTCAGCATAAAGGGCCAAACCAGGCTCAAAATCCAACTCAGGTTGTAAGTTATCACGGGCCTGGCCAGCGACATAAGGAGGATTGGACACGATAAAATCGAACTTTGACTCGGGGGCTAAAGGGCAGAACCAGTCTCCATTAACCAAGACGACCCTTTCAGCAACCCCGTGCCGCTCGATATTACGGGCGGCCACTTCAAGGGCCTGCGGGGATAGATCTACCGCGACCAATTCCGCCCCGGCCAATTCAAGAGCTAAAACAACTGTAATTATGCCGCTGCCCACCCCCAACTCCAGTACTTGTCCTGAAAAAGTGGTGGGATTATCAACCAGAGAGAGAACATTTTCAATGAGCAGTTCGGTTTCGGGACGGGGAATCAGGACAGCCGGAGAGACTTCAAAGGAGAGAGACCAGAACTCTTGCTCACCGATAATATAGGCAAGAGGTTCGCGGCCCAGCCGCCGAAGCAACAGGCTTTCTAACTTATCTAACTCAGAGCGACTCAACTGCCGCTCATCAAGAAAAAGCTCAACTCGACTAAGACCAAGGGCAAAGCGGAGAAGAAACTCAGCCTCAAGGGCATCATCTGGGATATTAACCTGGCGAAGGCGACTAACCGTCTGGTTGTATAGTTCTCGAACCTTCATTGGTAATGGCGGCCCAGATTATTCGCAGATTATCTTATTGAAGGGTCTTGAGGGCTTCAGCTTGAGAATGGGCAATCAAAGGCATGATAACATCATCGAGCTTGCCGATCATAATATCATCAAGCTTATAGAGAGTCAGGTTGATGCGATGATCGGTTAATCTGCCTTGGGGGAAGTTGTAAGTTCGGATCCGCTCGCTGCGATCTCCGGAACCAATCTGGCTTTTACGATCAGCGGAAATTTTATCATGCTGCTCACGCTCCATCGCATCCAGCAAACGGGCCTGCAAGACCTTGATGGCGGCAGCCTTGTTTTTATGTTGGGACTTTTCATCCTGACAGGTAGCGATAATACCGGTAGGCAGATGGGTGACCCTGACCCCGGAATCAGTGGTGTTAACACTCTGACCTCCCGGCCCGGACGAACGGAAGACATCAAAACGCAACTCGTTGGGCGCAATATTCAACTCAACTTCCTCGGCCTCAGGAATAACCGCGACCGTTACCGCCGAAGTATGAATACGGCCCTGGGTCTCCGTTGCCGGCACCCGCTGCACCCGGTGGACACCGGATTCATACTTGAGCTGGCTGTAGACCTTATCGCCCTTAATCAGAACGACTATCTCCTTGAACCCCCCGATACCAATAGGGCTACTACTCATAACCTCAACCTTCCAGGACTTTGATTCCGCATAACGGCAATACATCCGGTAAAGGTCGCTGACAAAAAGAGCAGCCTCATCACCGCCGGTCCCAGCTCTGATTTCAAGAAGAATGTTCTTTTCGTCTTTGGGATCTCTGGGTAACAGCATGATTTGCAGTTCACCCTCAAGCTCTGCCAATCGATCATTGAGCACGACTATTTCACTCTTGACCAACTCCTGCATTTCCTCGTCCTCTTCTATTTTGAGAAGATCCTTGTTATCCAGGAGTTCTTGTTGGACCTGCTTATAGAGAGTGTAGAGTTCATGCAATTTGGTGACATGGGCATGCTCTTTGGCCAGGATCCGAAAGTCATTCTGGTTGGCCAACTGAGCGGGATCAGCGAGTTTTTGCTCCAACTCAAGAAGCTTTTCGCCAAGATTTTCAAAACGAGAGAACATGATAGGATATAATAGGTTTGGGTAAAGTGTAACTGAAAATTAGAAAGGGGCAAAGCGAACCGTTTACAGCTCGCAACTGCCCCTTCTTAACAGCTTATTTAAGAAAACAGCCACGACACGAGAATAACGCCTGGCCTGGTTCTCTTCTTATTTTTCCAAATGCTTTGCATATTTTTTATTGAATTTCTCAATACGCCCGGCGGTATCGATAAGTTTCTGCTTGCCGGTAAAAAAAGGATGGCAGGCAGAACAAATCTCGGTTTTGATCTCTGCTTCCACTGAACCCATCTCAATTTCATTACCACAACTACAACTAGCCTTAATCTGGTGGTATTCGGGATGTATACCTTCTTTCATTATCTACGATCTCCAATTCTTCAAGTTGCAAATTCAAGGCACGGGCCTGCGACCCTGAGCCAGTATCTATCATATAAATATGAGCCGTCACTACAAGTGGGAACCGATGGAATATACCCTAATTTCTCTGTTTAGCAAGAAAATTTACAACCATCAACTTTAACCGTTCATAGAGTCGAAAAACTCATTGTTAGTCTTGGTACGTTTCATTTTGTCCTTAAGAAAATCCATTGAGTCCATGGGATTCATGCTGGACAACAATTTTCGCAGGATCCACATGCGATTCAGGACATCCGGTTTTAGCAACAATTCCTCTTTCCTGGTTCCGGAACGGTTCAGATCAATTGCCGGGAAAATCCTTTTATCGGCAAGCTTGCGGTCCAGAACAATTTCCATATTACCGGTCCCCTTAAACTCCTCGAAGATAACCTCGTCCATCCGGCTGCCGGTTTCAACCAAGGCCGAAGCAATAATGGTCAGACTGCCGCCTTCCTCGATATTACGGGCCGCACCGAAAAACCTTTTGGGACGATGCAACGCATTTGAATCAACACCGCCGGAAAGGATTTTACCGCTGGGCGGCACTACCGTATTGTAGGCCCTGGCCAGACGAGTGATACTGTCGAGGAGAATAACCACATCTTTTTTATGCTCAACCAGCCTTCTCGCTTTATTAATGACCATTTCCGCGACCTGAATGTGACGCTGGGGAGGCTCATCAAAAGTCGAACTAACGACTTCGGCGTCAACACTCCTGGCCATGTCTGTGACTTCTTCCGGTCGTTCATCAATCAAAAGGACGATCAGGATAACCTCTTTATGGTTCTCGACAATACTATTGGCAATATCCTTGATCAGCACCGTTTTACCCGATCTCGGCGGTGCAACGATCAGACCGCGCTGCCCTTTACCGATTGGCGAGACAATGTCCATGATCCGCATAGACAAATTACCACCTTTTTTAGCCGCCTTTCTTTCAAGTCTAATGGGCTCTTCGGGATGCAGTGGAGTAAGATTAGTAAAGAGAGTTTTGTCCCTGGCCTTCCCGGGAGGATCGAAATTAACTGAATCAACCTTGAGTAAGGCAAAGTATCTCTCCCCTTCTTTGGGAGATCTAATCGGTCCCTCAACAGTATCACCGGTCATCAGATTAAGACGTCTGATTTGCGAAGGCGAAACATATATATCGTCAGGACCAGGCAGATAATTATAGTCCGGCGCCCGGAGAAAACCAAACCCATCGGGGAGAATTTCAAGAACGCCGCTACCCCGGTTGGTACCGTTCTTCTCAGCTATGGCAGCCTGGGCTTTGACAATGGCGAAGATCAATTCCTGCTTACGCAGGCCACTGAATCCCTCAACCTTATAGTCCTTAGCCATTTTGGTTAGTTCGTTGATTTTGAGCAGTTTTAACTCGGACAAATTCATTAAAAGATATCTCCTGATTACAATATATATGGTGCTTTTTTATTCTTGAATGAATCAACTGACACAACAAATATCTCAATCAAAGGTTTTGTTATGCAATTAAACTAAAAAATCGAACTATTGGGATTTTTTAAAAAAGGAACCTGTGACAGGAATTTTGATTTGGGATATTTATCGAAAAATACGAGATAGACCTTCAGCTTCTCTAAATGTGACCAACTTTGGGGATTGTTCGATTCAAGAAATCGATTAAGCAACGATCTGAGTCTATTAGCTAAGGGATTTACTGTCAAGTGTTTTTATAACGCCGGTCAATTGAAGCTGCAGCCCATCATCTGATCCGTAAGATCTTATCTGCTCGATTGCACGCAATCTTTCCGTATGTTATTAAATAGTGAATAGTCAACATTCCCCATTCAGGATTATATAGATCATGAAACCGGCTCAATTAACCATATCACTAATGATAGTAATTGGACTCACACCCTGCCTGAGCCTCGCCGCCAATCCCCCCTTACCGACACCGGGACAGGCAAAAACCGAAATCTGGACCGAACCAACTACAGGCATGAAATTTGTCTGGATTGAGGAAGGATGTTTTCAAATGGGGCAACTCCCCTTGGAAACCCGCCTGCTAAAAAGAGAAGTTGGCGAGTATGAGTACAAAAAATATTATGCCGATGAACTGCCCCGCCATAAAGTATGCCTCAACGGATTCTGGATGGGCGTCACCGAAGTAACCCAAAAAGAGTGGGTCAAGATAATGGGGTTCAACCCCGCCCATTTCAACACGGACGAGAATTTTCCGGTCGACACGGTCTCCTGGGAAGACGCCAATAACTTCATCGGTAAACTCAACAAGAAAAACAAATCAACTGAATTTAGGCTGCCAACTGAAGCTGAATGGGAGTTCGCGACCCGTGGCAACACAGAAGACGCCATGTACTTTACCGGCAACAGCATAACTCCGAAACAGGCCAACTTCAACGGCAGCATCGCTTTCGGCCTGAACCTCCGCGAGGAGTACCGGAAAAGTCCTGTCGCGGCCGACAGTTTCGCCCCCAACCCTTTCGGACTATATAATATGCACGGTAATGTCTGGGAGTGGTGCAACGACTGGTATGGAGAAAATTACTACGCAGACAGCCCGGTTAAAAACCCATCCGGACCCAAGCAAGGTGATATGCGGGTACTTAGAGGTGGCTCATGGTTCCGGTATTCCGGCCATATTCGCTCAGCCACCAGATACAAAAACAAACCTACCGGCCAATACGCCGACACCGGTTTTAGAGTTGTCAAATCGCAAGCACATGCGGTTGAAGAATCAACCGACAAGTTTATTTTCAGCCCTGATTTTTAAACCGACAACACCTGAGAAAACCCCGCCAAAAAAAAGATTCTGCGATTAACCACAAAATCCTGATATTACTGGAGCCACCGAGCAGAATTGAACTGCTGACCTACTGATTACGAATCAGTTGCTCTACCAACTGAGCTACGGTGGCCCCCATAAAAGCATTCAAAATACAATACACCTCTCAACAAATTCTAATTTTTCCTATCGGCGAAATCTAGGGATCATCTTAGGCCTTTAAATCTACATTTTGTGTGCCTATCGACGAGGGCAGAACATACCCGACAATTTTTATTCCCTCAACAAAAAATCCTTTGGTGCAGTTTGTCTCTAGCTTGAAATGAAATAATTTGGCACCAGGCAAACTCGTTTACCTGGTCGAGCGCACAACAGGAGAAGGAGTAAAAAAACTGCAAAATGGGTAAACCCAGGAGACAGAGGGCACATAAAATCCCCTCCTCGGGTAACATCATAATCAATCAGGGTAAGCATTTATGGCCAATCCAACTATAGTGTTTCCTTGACCTTCAATCATCATGAAGGTTAAGATGCCGTAGAATCAAGCCAACTGTCTTGTCTTTAAAAAAGATTCAGAGAATACCAATTGAAATTATTATCTCTTATTTTTGTCTATATGGGCGCTTTTTTGTTGATGACCGCCCTGTTCCCAACCAAAAAGCTTTGCGACCAAAAACACCACGCCACCAAGGCATGGCGTGTTCTTGGCGTCCTTATCATCGGATTCCTGATCGTTTATGGGGCATACGGTGTTTACCTGCTCAAGGGCGGAGCCTATCTCTTTGATTTGCTTGTCGCCATACTCATGTTCAGCGGCGGTATATTTGTCTTTGCCGTTGTCAAGCTGGCCCAGATTTCTATCAATAAACTTTCAATAATGGCCGACAAAGAGCGACATCGCTCAATGCATGATGAGCTTACCGGTCTGCCAAACCAGAACTATTTCCACGACAAGGTCCATGCGGCATCTAGCAGAGCCGATAATATCAAAAAAACTTTCGTGCTTATTTTAATTGATATAAATCGTTTCAAAGAGATCAACTCATCCCTTGGTCATTTTTATGGCGACTTTATTCTGCAACAGATTTCTTCCCGAATAAAGGACTCGATCAGAAACTCTGATTCTCTGGCGCGCTGGGGAGGAGACAAATTTGCTATTCTACTACCGGACACAAACCTTAAAACGGCTATTGCAATATCGAACACTATTACCGCCAACATTACCCAACCCTTTAAAATTGAAGAGAACAATATATCTATTGAAACAAGCCATGGCATAGCTGTCTTCCCCGAGCATGGCGAAGAACCAGACAAGTTGATGCAGAGCGCGCATATAGCATTGTACGAAGCTCAAAAGAACCATGTAAACTATTCAATATTTGATGCGGAGCGGCACCATTCCCCTTTTAAGAAGATGATCATGGTCAGTGAGTTGCGTAATGCCATGAATAATGGCGACCTGCTTTTGTTCTTCCAGCCGCAGATTTCGGTAATCAACGGCAAATTAAATGGAGCTGAGGCCCTAATCCGGTGGCAACATCCGGAGAAAGGCCTTATCACCCCCGATTATTTTATCGATGTGATTGAACAAACCGATTTAAGTAAAACACTGGTCATCTGGGTTCTCGAAAAGGCTTTAAAACACCAGAAGGAATGGCAGGGACATGGTCTCGACATCAATGTCTCGGTAAACCTATCGGTAAAGAACCTGCACGACTACGAATTCCCGGCTGAGGTAAAAAAACTTCTTGATAAATGGCAGACCAACCCAAACCGCATCACCTTGGAAATAACCGAAAGCGGTCTTATGGTTGACCCGAGTCGGGTCACCAAAGTCGTTTCCGAATTAAAAGGATCAGGGTTCAACCTATCAATAGACGACTTCGGTACCGGTTACTCTTCACTGGCCTATCTTCGTAAATTCCCAGCCCGCGAAATCAAAATTGATAAATCATTCGTTCTTGACATGCTGAACAATGAAGATAGCGCCATAATAGTCAAATCGACTATTGATTTGGCCCACAACATAGGTCGATTGGTCGTTGCGGAAGGGGTTGAAAATCACGACACCCACGTCCTGCTAAAACGATTCGGCTGTGATTTCCTCCAGGGGTTTTTATTCAGTAAGGCTTTACCAGCGGATGAATTTCTGAAATGGCACCACCAATACACCAGCAACCTTACGAAAAAGGCAACACACTGATTAAACACTAAGCATCAACTATCTACTGACTTTTCCACATACGAGCAAACTGCCGTTACCGCTAGATATGACAGTGGTTTTAGCCAGAAAGAACTTTTGGGAAAACATCGGCAAATCATCTTAAAAAACGCAGATCTAGTTAAGACCGGCACACTGAACAACCTATTCACAACAGGCAAAATTATCAGCACTTCCAACCTTGAAAAACACTATCCTCTATGGCAGGAAGATTGAGTTTCTCGACTTTCTCCTCCCCCGCTTGCCACCATTGCACATTAGCGTTCTTACGCCCCTCCCCTTTCCTACTGAACCTCTTGATCAATCCGACCGCAGCTTCAATGTCTTTTGTGTCCCCGGAGCGCCTTAGAATAGCCGACGGCCCGGGCCAATCCTCCGTCATCGCCAACAACACATCTCCCGCTTGCTGCAAGGTCAGGAGCAAATCATTTTCAACTTCATTACGGCCAACAACCAGCCAGCCGCCGCCCGGCAAAAGAAACTGCCTGCCAACCATCAGCAAACGGATATCGGCCGTTACAACCGCATCGTGTTCTTCATAAAACCGTCTCACCCTGACAGCTTTGTTCGGGTCGGTCAAAACACATCCCCCGGCCGGACTGGGGTAATCCTCAATCCCAAATGAAGCCGCCAGAGCCATCTGGGGTTGGCGGGTCCGCCCACTGAAAGCCAAAAGTCTCTGCCGATCCACCCAACCTTCTTTTTCCGGCAGGGTCTCGACAAGGTTCAAGGCACACAAGGGCCGCAACAGAATTTCGTCACAACCACTATCTTTTTCAATTATCCGCAGGGTATCGCGCCGTTGCGACATGGGCCGCTGCCCGATAACCTCACCCGAGATCAAAAAAGAAGCGCCCAGCTCAGCCAACATAGCCCGGGACTCCGAGGCAATCAGAATTTTACAGTCAACACAGGGGTTGAAATTCTTGCCATAGCCGTGGGCCGGCTTGCGGAGCATTTCAAGATATTTGTCACTTACGTCCCTTAGCTGGACATCAATTCCGTACTTATCGGCAACCTCTTGCCGATATTCGGCCTCACGGCTCAAAAGTTCATAGCCGAAAAAAGGCGTAACAAAGCGAACCGCCTTTACCTCAATGCCCTGGGCCATAATCAGCCTGCAGGCCAGGATACTATCAAGCCCCCCGGAAAATAGGGCCACGGCTGTCACTGACCGACCAGACATTATTATTTGTTTCTCCTGATCAGTTCCGAGACATATTCTCTGGTTTTTTCGGTGACCGATTCGCCGTCCAGCATTCTGGCCAATTCTTCGACCCGCATATCGTCAGACAATTGCTCAATGGTCGTATGGGTCCTGTTGCCGGCAACATTCTTGCTTACCGTAAAATGGACTGCGGCAAAAGAGGCAATTTGGGGCAGATGGGTAATGCAGAGGACCTGATGATGCCCGGATAATTCCTTTATCTTGCGGGCCACCGCTTCCGCCGCCTTACCGCTGATCCCGGCATCAATCTCATCAAAGATTACCGTGTCCACCAGATCGTGGCGGGCCAGAATACATTTGAGGGCCAGCATCAACCGGGAAAGTTCTCCACCAGAGGCCACCTTGGCCATGGCTTGCAAAGGCTCGCCGGGATTGGCCGAGAACATAAACTCAGGATGGTCCCAACCTTTGCGGGTCATGGAATCGGCAGACTTCTCACCGCGATCAGCGAAACATATATCGAAGACCGCATTCTCCAAACAGAGGAACTGCAATTCATCACGCACCGCACCCGCAAGTTTTTCCGCAGTACTTAATCTCGCGATAGATAATGCCCCACCCTTTTTTTCAAGCTCCCCGGTCAAGCTTTGCAACTCAACGGCCATGGCCGCCAACTTCTGATCCATTTCGGTCAAGTCCTGAAGTTCTTTGCCTGATCGTTGGCCAAAAGCCACAACATCCTCAAGGGTCGGGCCGTATTTCCTTTTCAACTGCTGGAGAAGATCTATTCTGGCCGTAATCTCGTCAAGCCGGCCGGGATCAGCAACAATATTATCCAGATAATCCCGAAGTTGCCGGGCCGCTTCTTCAAGCTGATAACTATAACCGGCAACTTCCTCAGATAATTTTTCCAGAGTGCCGTCAAAGAAAGCCATCTTAGCAAGATCACCACGAACCCCGGCCAGTGCATCAGTTACCTGACTACCCAGAACTCCGTAACTACTTCGGCCCAGACGCTTCAAATCTTCACCGGCCCGCAACCTGGCCTTTACCTGCTCAAGTTCTTCGTCCTCCCCCGGCACGATTGCGGCCTCATCTATCTCCCGACATTGAAAGATCAGAAAATCACGGCGCTGCTCCTTATCTCTTTCCTTTTCCTGAAGCTGGAGATATTCGTCACGCATGGCCGTCCAGCGATCATATATCTCAGCCAATTCCAGACGTTTGGCCATCAGGCCGCCAAAACCATCGACAAAATCGAGATGAAATGACGAATTGAGTAGTTGCTGATGATCGTGCTGACTGGCAACCGAAATCAGATTCTCCGTTACCTTACTAACCACCCGACCAGTGGCCAAACCACCGTTAACATAATAACGGCTACTGCCTTTGGCCGAGATGATCCGCTTAACAATAACCATCCCGTCTTCACTCTCAAATCCTTGCTCCCGAAGCATTGCCAGCACCGGCACATTTGGGCCACACTCGAAAAGAGCCTCGACCACCGCCGTATCGGCGCCACTCCTCACCCAGGACCGGGCAGCCTTTTTCCCATACAGCAGATTTATCGATTGCAGGATTATCGACTTTCCGGCTCCGGTCTCACCGGTCAACACCGACAAACCGGCGCCAAATTCAATTAAAAGCTCCGAAATCAAAGCCAGATTAGTTATTTTAAGTTCTTTGAGCATGGCTTCTCTTTTAACCCTTATCCTATATAGATTGCAAGATACCAACGATTGACTGGGCGTATATTAACAGGTATCATCATCAAATGATGATAAATAGAGATCTGGGCGACCGAAACGCTCCAGAACAACAAATGTTTTCTCCATCTATTTGTTTACTACATGACAGACAATCTTCATTGTAGTTTTTTCTATAATTTTTCAAACTAAAAGAAATTTAAAGGCGTTTATTCCCCTGCCCATATACTACAGACAGACACTTATTGTGCTAAAAAGAAACTTTCTTAATCTTCATATAATCATTCTCTGTCTACTGCTCATTGCCGGGCCGGTTATGACCCCCCAGCAACTCAGGGCCAAACCTTTTTCAATAGGTAAAGAGAAAGAGATTGGCGAAAAGATGCAATCCCTGCTCAGGAGAGAATTCAAACTCATAGATGACCCAGATGTTGCTCAATATATAAACGATTTAGGCCGCCAGGTCTTGGCGGTGGCAGGGCCACAATATTTCAACTATCAGTTCTTCGTCATCGACAGCAAGGATTTTAATGCCTTTGCGGCGCCATCTGGGTTGATCTTCATCCACTCCGGACTCATCACCGGCATGACCAGCGAAAACGAACTATTGGGCGTCATCGCCCACGAGATCAGTCATGTTACCAGTCGCCATCTCGCCGACCGGATCAACAAAGCAGCTAAGGTCAATATCGGCACTGTTGCCCTTATTCTGGCCGGAATAGCATTAGGCTCCTCAGGCGAGGGCGAACTTTCGGAAGCCGTTGTCGCCGGCGCCATGGCAACCGGCGCCGCCATGAATCTTAAATTCAGCAGGGCAAACGAAGAAGAGGCCGACCGCTTGGCTTTCAGCTGGATGATAAAAATGAACCGTAATCCGGAATCCCTGCTGAGCATGCTAAGCAAGATGCGCCGCATCTCAATCCTGAAAATGGGCAACATCCCTCCGTACCTTCTCACCCACCCGAACCCGGCCCAGCGCATGGGCTATATCCAGGACCTGCTCAACACCTACGATAAAGAATTACCCCCTGCAACCACCAGCGATTTTAATTTCCAAAGAATCCGTTACCGCATTATAGCCAACACAGATAATGGTCATAATCTTATCCCGCGCCTGTTGAAAAAAACAAAAGAAAACAAAGATCCTGAACTATTCTTAAAGTTAGGCCTGGCCCAGATTTCCATTCACGAAGGCAATTATAACATAGCCAGAAAACACCTTAGTGAAGTCATAAAAAAATATCCCCATCAGGCCATCCTGAAGTCAGATCTAGCCTCCACCTATCTAAGTGAAGGGAAACCTGAAAAGGCATTAGCGATTTTTTCCGAAGCTTTGCATGATGACCCCGATTGCGCCTTTACGATTTTCCACATGGCGCGAGCGTTGGACCAAACAAACCAGACAGACCAGGCAATCAAATTTTATGAAGACTTACTGCTTATTACCCCAACCTTTGCCAGGACCCACTACTATTTAGGCCAGTCACTATCAAAAATAGGCCAGGAAGGTTTGGGGCACTACCACACAGGTCTTTACAACTGGCTCGAGGGAAATACCCCAAACGCCAAATATCATCTGGGGAAGGCCCTGAAAAAGTTGCCGAAAGACAGCATATACATGGAAAAGAGCAAGAATATGCTTGAGAAAATTGCTAAACTTGAAAAGTTATAGAATAACTTATCAATATAATTTAAAATTTCTACACCATCTGATCTACAGCAAAGACAGGTGTCTCTCAAAAGAACCTTGACCACCAAACGAACTTATTATCAGGCATCAGCCAGGGAGTATCAATGGAAGAATGGGCATTAGTACTTAACGACCGCATCATCAAACGCTTTCAGATAGAAGAAGGGCAGACCCTTACTATTGGTCGTGACAAGGAGGCAGATATTATGGTGGATAATACTGCAATCTCCAGAAAACACTGCTCCATGGAGCTAAAGAATGGAGAATATTATCTGACCGACCTGTATAGCCTCAACGGGACCAAGGTCAACGGCAAGAAAGTTGTCTCGGCGGTGCCGATCAAAAAAACCGATCTTATTGAAGTAAGCAAGTTCACCCTGCATCCCATCGAAACTATTCTTGCGGAACAAACTTCCGAGTCTTACTCGATTTCTCAGAGCGATGGCTCAGACCAGACTGTGTTTATAACCGCCCAATCAAAGCAAAAATCCAGCCCAGGCAGTTATCATTTAACAGTCCTATCGGGTAAAGCTTCTCCCCGAGAACTGGAACTGTCCAGCAAAAACAGTATCAAAGTCGGCAAAGGCAGTTCCTGCGACATCGTCATCTCCGGACTTTTCCTTGGTAAAACCCAATTTTTCATAACCAGAAAGATCAATGGTTTCACCCTTATCCCGGTGGGCTCACTACGGAAAACCTATATTAACGGTAAGATGGTGGAAGAAGAGACAAATTTAAACTGGGGTGATACAATAAAGGCCGGCGGCACAACTTTAAAATTTGAATAGTAATATTATTCAACCGCAGACTACGCTCACCCCGTTTTAAACCAATGTTATTCTACCGTCCTTTACACGGCAGAATTTCCATGAACTATAAAAAATATGATTTCGACCCGTTTCCCTGCCAATATGTTAAATTTATTTAAAAAATTCTTCTTTCCTCCAACCTTGGCAATATCCTCTGCCGGTTTAAGCGACGCAGGTCAGGTCAGAAAGAAAAATGAAGATTGCTTCACCATTCTGGAGGGAAAAAATATCTTCATAGTTGCGGATGGCATGGGCGGACACAATGGCGGAGAAGTTGCGAGCCAGGCTACCATTGAGATTATGCGTCGCCACTTTTCCAACAAAACTATCAATGCCATGGGTTGTAATTCTCAGGAAATCAGGCATGCCATGCTCAGCGGCTTTGCAAAAGCCAATAGTACTGTTATGGCGCTGGCAAGAGAGGAAACAGCTTTACAGGGCATGGGTTGCACCCTGGTAATGGCTTTCATCAATGGCACTACCCTGCACACCTGTCATGTTGGCGATGCCCGTTGCTACGTTATTTCTGGAGACCAAATAAACCAGATAACCACAGACCACACAGCCGCAGAGGAATCAGGCGAAATATTGCACAACCGACATATTGTAACCAGAGTGATAGGATACCCTTTTCCAGAACCACCTGAATACAATACAACCTCCCTACACGACGATGACAAGATTCTTCTCTGCTCAGATGGCCTTTGGTCAATGCTGGATAACCGAACAATCTACCAATCAATTACAGAAGCCGAATCTCCGGAAAAAGCTGCGAAGAGTCTTATTACGCTTGCAAACAAAGCTGGTGGAGACGACAATATTACAGCTTTGACAATTTTCTGCTGACAGCAGACCACCCCGGCAAAACGCCGTTAATTCACCAACTTACCCCAACAGACAGAAAAGCAGCCTGCCACAAGAAGCAATCATTATAGGTCTGCAACCTATGTATATTTGACATTTTGCCCTGCAAATGGTCTAATACCGCTGTTTTTGTGTGAGGCTGTTATCTCTACAATAAAATATAACGGGGAATTTCGATGGATCCCAAATTACATATCATTATCTCCAGTGAGCAGGGACATGCCAAAACATTTGTCATATCCAAACCGGTTCTAAAAAAAATTCTGACCTCGATTAGTTTAGTTTTCGTGGTATCAACCGTTGCCGGCATCAGCTACTCCATCGAAAATTTCAACCTCAAAGATAAAATCGACAACCTCGAAAATAATGTCTCCACACTTTCAACCGAAAAAAAAGACTTAAAACATCATGTAACCAGTCTTGAGAAGAAGACCAAAGCTCAATACGGCGAACTCAATCAACGCAGTCAGGTAATAGACTCGATCTTCAACGTCCTCGATATTGCCTCTCCTTCGCCGAGCGCCGATCTTGAAAAACCCGGCCAGAACCAAGGTGGCCCGTTCACTAAACTATTAGATGAATCCCTTGAAAATCTTATCCATAAGGTTGACCGGGACATTCAAACCATCCAGCCAATTCCCTTGGGATATCCCGTAAACGCCCGGCGTGTCACCTCAAAATTCGGCAAAAGAGTCGATCCTATAAATGGGCAGGGTGGCTTTCATGACGGTATTGACTTCAGTGGCAAAAGGGGCTCAGAGATCAGGGCTACCGCCGACGGGAAAGTAGCTGCCCGAGGCCGAAATGACACCTATGGCTGGTACGTCAGGATAGACCATGGTAACGGTTTCACGACAATGTACGCCCATAACGAGAAAATTTTAGTTCGTTGGGGTACAGAGGTTAAACGAGGTGAAGCAATCGCCCTGCTTGGCAACACAGGCCGCAGCACTGGGCCACATCTACACTATGAAGTCAGATACAAGAACCGGCCTATCGACCCGGCTAAATTCATTAATATAAACAAACTGGTCTCAGTGAATAACGCCTGAATCAATAATGTTGAGGGGAAAATCCTGTGAGTATTTTTAACGAAAAGAAAGAAATTGCGGCGGTCTCCAAGAACAACCCAATCAGTAGCATTATCGGTCAGGACATGATTCTAACCGGAGATCTGGTCTTTAAAAGTAAAATCCAGATTGACGGTAAAATTAACGGTAACCTTAATGGTGACAGCCTCATTCTAAGTAACACCGGTAAAATAGAAGGCGATGTTGAAGCCAAGTCTATAACCTGCTATGGCCAGATAGATGGTAACGTCAAAGCTGGCGTTCTTTTTCTAAAAAAGAGCGGCATCATTAACGGTCGGGTCGAAACTTCTGATCTTTCTGTTGAATCCGGCGGGATATTGACCGGCGAGATAAAATCCAGCCAACAAGCCACTGACCTGAAAGTTCTGAAAGGCACCGCCGACAGCAGCCCCCCCCCGGAAGTCCCTAAATCCCAGAAGGCCTTATAAAAACAACAAAGCCATTATGTTTGCCGCTTTCTAGCCAACACCACGTCTCCACCTTAAATTATGTTTTATTCCTTTTTGTAAACCACTTGGTCGATGCAAGAGTAGGGACTAAGTATGGTCAAACAAAGTTAATTTAACCGTGCAATATCCCGCAGAAAAAAACATCCCCCTTGCTGAACGAATGCGGCCCAAGCAAGTGGCCGACTTTATCGGCCAGGATCAACTTCTTGGCGAAGACAAACTCCTCTGGCGCTTAATCAGACAAAACCATATGCCGTCCCTGCTGCTCTGGGGGCCGCCGGGTGTAGGCAAAACCACCCTTGCCCACATTCTGGCCCAAAATACCGGGGCTAATTTCGTCTTTTTTTCTGCGGTTTTGTCCGGGATTAAAGAGATTAGAGAGATAGTAGCCCAGGCTGAAAAACTTCGAGCGGCAAAGCAGCAGAATACCATTCTTTTTGTAGATGAAATTCACCGATTCAGCAAAAGCCAACAAGACGCCTTTTTACCCCACGTCGAAAGCGGGCTCCTCACCCTGATCGGTGCAACTACCGAGAATCCTTCCTTTCAGGTAATCGCTCCTCTTCTGTCACGCTGTCGAGTGCTGGTTTTAAATCCTCTTACCAATGAAAATCTGACAGAAATTGTCAACCGGGCCATCCAGGATCGTGAAAATGGTTTGGGCAAACACCAAATAACGATAGAGCCAGAGGCCCTGATCCATCTAGTCAAGGCTGCAGACGGTGACGGCAGACGCGCACTCAACAACCTGGACGTGGCATTTTCCATAACGGAACCGACAAACGAGCATTACACCATAGACCTAACCACTGTCGAAGAGGCAATTCAGCATCGCAGTCTGCGCTATGATGCTAATGGGGAAGAACACTACAACCTGATTTCGGCCCTCCATAAAAGCATGCGAGACAGCGACCCGGACGGCGCCCTCTACTGGCTGGGCAGGATGATGACTGCCGGAGAGGATCCACTATATATTGCCCGCCGGCTTATCCGCTTTGCCTCTGAAGACGTGGGCAACGCCGACCCCCAAGCGCTTACCCTCACGCTCAGTGCCCGTGACAGTTATCATATCCTTGGTTCACCCGAGGGTGAGCTGGCTATTGCCCAAGCGGTTATCTATCTGGCCACCGCCCCCAAGAGCAACGCAACTTACAACGCCTTGAATGACGTATACCGGGCAATAAAAAACTCCGGCAGTCTGCCGGTGCCTAAACATATCCGTAATGCCCCAACCACATTAATGAGAGAGCTTGATTACGGCAAAGGATATAAATACGCCCATGATCAACCGGGAGGAATTGTCATGCAGGACCACCTGCCTCAGGAACTTAAAGGAAAAACGTTTTATAAACCCACCAATCGGGGTCACGAAGCGGTTATTGCAGATCGGCTGACAAAATGGCATAGAATTCTCAAACAGCGGGCAGTTGCTGCGGACAAACCAGAGAGGTAGAATTAATGAGCAGAATTATTTTCCTATTTAGCATACTAGCCTTCTTTGTTACCCTGCCAACGCCGTCGGCTATTGCTGATACCGCGGGGGCTAACGAGCTCATGATTCTCTACTCAAACAATGTCAATGGTGAAACAGAGCCCTGCGGCTGAAAAAGCAAACAGTTGGGCGGTCTGTCCAAAAAAGCGTCTCAATTCACCAGGCATATAAAAGAAAGCAAGCGACCATTCCTGATCCTCGACGGCGGTTCTTTGCTTTTCAAATCAAAGTCTCTCACCAAGAAGCTGGAAAATCAGGCCAGGATCACAGCTAAAGGTATCGTCAAGACCTACAACCTGATCGGCTATGATGCGGTTGGCGTAAGCAGCCAGGATCTGGCCGCTGGACTCAATTTTCTCCTTCAGACAAAGAAGAACTCCAAATTCGACTGGTTAAGTGCCAATATAATTAACAAGAGCAATGGTAAGCCTCTATTCAAACCGACCATCTCCCGCACCATCGGGAATATCAAGATCGGAGTCGTCGGTCTAACTAATCCACTGCCAGCTAACTCGAAACTGCTCAACAAAGACACTGAGATCAAACCCTGGCGGGACACTATGCCCGCAATTATTAACGGCCTGAGCAAAGATCACGACTTCATCGTACTTTTAACCAGCCTTCCGGCTAAAGAATGCCGGGAAATAGCTAAGATCTACCCGGCTATCAACCTCATCATCCGCGCAAAAAATAGTGATGCCAGTCAACTCCCCACAAACCTGACAGAGACCACCGCCATGGTCAGCACCGGTAAAAAAGGCAAATATATCGGCATGATGAACGTCAAGTGGTATCCGGGAAGCACATGGCAAGCCCCCAACCATGAACTTCTGGCTGGCAAGAAAGAAGAGCGTGATCGCTTAAACCGCCAACTGGCCCTACAGAAAAATCGTTCCGCCCAGAATTATTATTACCAAAAGATACAAAGCCGCTTAAAAGTCATTGACAAGACAATCGAGCTAATGGAACAGGAAGGGGAACCAGCCACCAAAAATGCAACCCCGAAATCTTCCTACCAGAACAGATTTATGGCCATGGAGATATCTCTGCCTGACCACGCAGCTGTACTGGAAATTGTCGAAGAGACAAAACGTCTGGTTAATAAATTAAATAGTGAAGCAACCAGAACTGTTCAAAACAACAAATTGATAAACAAAGGATTCACCGGCTGGCGGACATGCCGAAAATGCCATAGCGACCAGGTAAAAAATTGGCAAAAGACCAGACATGCCTCATCCTTCCTGACCCTGATCAAAAAAAACCAACAGTTCAATCCCGACTGTCTATCCTGCCATGTGACGGGAGTCGACACAAATGATCCGTCTGCGGCCATTGGAATGCCATCAGACCTGCAAATAGTTGGTTGTGAAACCTGCCATGGCCCCGGCACCCTCCATAGCATGAATCCTGTCTCCCACAAAACAACACCGGTAACAGAAAAGATTTGTATGAATTGCCATGTTCCCAACCACGATGAATCTTTTGATTTCGCCAGCGACATCAAAAAACTAAAATGTAAATTTTGATGATTCTCCAAAGATATTTTTGAAAAATTCTGGCACAAAAAAAAAGCCCCGGCACAGCCGGGGCTTTTTCAACTAGTTCTGACAGACAATCAATCAACAGCCAAATGCTTTCTGCAACGGCGGAACAGTCTGCTTCTTGCGACTCATCATGCCGTCTACCCACATGATGTTGTCGGCGATTTTTCCACCGAAGGCCTGCTCGATGATGGCCGGCTCCTCTGAGATAATCATCAGATCAGTGCCTTCCTTAACAACATCGGTAAGCATGAAGAGCACGGAATGACGGCCATCGGATTTGACCTCTTCAACGGCCTTGAGCAGGGTGGCGCGAATATCGGCGACCTGGGCAAGAGAGGCAAGCTCGATCTGGCCGATACCAACCTTCTTGCCATTCATGTCAAAATCCTTGTAGTCACGGAAGATCAGGTCCTTGGCCGGAACTCCTTCCACTGAGGATTTTGCCATAAGCATATCCATAAACAGTTTGTCCTGATCAGCCACCCCGGCGATTTCCAGAAGCTCCTTGACTGCGGCCTTGTCTTCGTCGGTACAGGTCGGGGATTTGAAGTTAACGGTATCGGAGAGGATAGCCGCCACCATGCCACCGGCGATGTCCTTGGGCAGATCAACATTATTGTTCTTGTACATCTCGAGAAGCACGGTGCAGGTGCAGCCCACCGGCTTGGCATAGAAGAAGATCGGGCCATTCGTGGTGAGATCGCCAATTTTGTGATGGTCAACAATGGCTACCACATTGGCATTGGTGATGTTGGCTGGAGCCTGACCGATATCACTGAAATCCACCAGCGCCACATCTTTGCCGTCGGCGTCGGTCAGTTCCTGGGGAGCGGCGAGGCCGAAACGGTCCAGAACCAGCTTGGACTCGGGATTGAGGTTGGCGGCGGCGATCTGCGCACAGGCAACTGCATCGGTGCCGGTGGCCTTGAGATAATGGGCATAGGCAATGGCGCCGCAAACGGAATCGGTATCGGGATTAGAATGGCCGACTACATAGACACTCATAACAATGATCCTCCAAAAAAGTTTATATTTGAAACAGCAATTTAATGACCGGAACGAAACTAGCGGGTTTCGACTCTCAAATGAGCTTTAAAAGACGGGATTCTAGTGGTATTAATGTCCGTCGTCAAGCAGAAAAAAGGACAACTACTTCAAGAAAAACTAAAATCATCCACACCGAAAATATTTCGAATCATTCAGTAGATTTGAAAGGGCAAAACCCTTTCAACGGGGAAGGAGAAACGGTCCCGGAAAAGTAACAAGGCGGGCGCATAATCTATACGCCCGCCTTGTCTCAAGATGTACCCAGTAGGTAAGTTCACCCGTTACCACAGGGTAATTTATTAGATCAAATGTCAAATAAACGAATTGACAGCATGAGAGCCGAGAAGCTAGAGATCAAATCAGGCAGCCAGACGAATCGCTTCCTTTTGCTTCCTTATTTCACAGGCTCTCTCAAAGGCCTTTTTCTTGCCATGTTTGGCAATGGAGACAGAGGTTTTACCTTGTTTACCATCTCTGTTGACCCAGCTAACCTCATAGCGGCCAAGCTTATCGTTCAATCTGACCCCAACAACGCCACTTGCGGTGTTACTTACCGTAACGATATGGCGATCAGTGCGCTGTTTACCCAGCTCTTTTTCTTTTTTGTCACGCCACGCCAGAGCTGCCAACAGGCTGGAATAACGGCCACCATTTTTTTTGTCTGAAAAGAACTTAGAGTGAGTCGTCCCTAAAAATCTCACCCTCACATACCAACCATGAGTTCTCTTAGACTCCTGATCAATTCTGGCAACGTCCTTGTGCTTCTCAAGAAGTATTTTCTTTGACATTTTCACAACTCCTTTGTTACATCACAGCCCCGGCCATCCGGATTTGGCTAAGTTTAAATAAATTTATCACACTATGTGAATAAACCATATAACAGATTGCGTTGGTTATCAATAATTATTACCAGATAACCACTAAAATTGCTTGTTAAGCAAGCTCGCATGTTCTTAATAGAGGATTATTTTTTATTTTCAACTTATTTTATCTTTTTTTAAGGGCTAATGGCAATTTTTTTTAATAATTTATCAAAATTCCTTACGGGAATAATATTTAGAATGACCACTCATCTCTTGGTGAAAAAGTAAAAAGGGTGCCCAATGCGCGAAAACTCCAATAAATTCAACCAGCTAATTAAAATAATCACCAAATTACGTCAACCAGGCGGTTGCCCGTGGGACCAAAAACAAACCGTAGAATCATTTCGCCCATACCTACAGGAAGAGATGCACGAACTCTTCGAAGCACTCGACCTTGAAGACCAAAACCATATCAAGGAAGAACTCGGCGATCTGCTGTTTCAAGTCATCTTCCTCTGTAACCTCTACGAAGAGCAAGGCATTTTCACCATAGCCGAGGTTCTGGAGACTATCAGTGCCAAGATGGTCCGCCGCCACCCCCATGTCTTCGGCGACACGAAATTCAGTTCTGAAAAAGAAATGCGCCGTAACTGGAACAAGGTCAAAGCCCAGGAAAAAAAGGAGCAAAATCGAGAGGGGAAAAGTATATTTTCCTACCCAAAGTCTCTGCCGGCATTGTTCAGAGCCCAAAAAGTTTCAGAGCGGGCAGTAACTAGCGGTTTCGAATGGCCCGATATTAACGGCGTCTTCGAAAAGCTCGACGAAGAGACCGGCGAATTAAAAGAAGCTCTCCTCTCCGGTGACCGACAAGATATCGAAGAAGAAATAGGCGATATGCTTTTCACCATGGTCAACATCTCCCGCAAGGCCGGATTCGAAGCGGAAACGACCCTGCAGCATGCTACTGAAAAATTCGTAGGACGCTTTACCAGAATGACGAAACTGGCCGACGAAAAAGACACTTCCATCGAGGAAATGGATATTGATGGCATGCAGAGGCTCTGGGCTCGAGTTAAAAAAGAAGAGTGACCTTGCTTTTTTAGGAATCAGCAGCATGGCCTTCTCTCCCCGACATCCCTCGCATTTGCAATCTTCCTGGGATCCTCATCTGCTACGCCAGCCCCCTTTGAAATCACTTAAGGATTATCACGCTAATTCCTCCTTAGCCCTGCACCACCTATAACTTGAAGGCGGCTCCCGGACCGACAAAAGGTTTGACACGACCAACCTCCTGTGTTATCAAACGAGATTACTTTCCTGCCCCACAGGGGCGGCAGGAAATACTCCTTGCTCTTCCCACAACATATCTTGCTGGTGAGGGCCGTAATCTTTAAGTCCACAAGGAGATTTCAATGCGAAGATACGAAACCATTGTGATCCTTAAGCCCTCCCTGGGTGAAGCAGAAAATCAGGCAATAATCGATCGTGCGACTGGAACCATTGAAGAATTTGCAGGTTCAATTGTCAAAATTGACAAGTGGGGTCTCAGAAAAACTGCCTACCCGATCATGAAAGAAACGCAAGGCTACTACGTTTACATTCAGTATGCCGGGCAACCAGCAGCAGTCGATGAGATGGAACGCGTATTCCGGATCGATGACAAAGTCATGAAATACCTTACCGTCAAATTGCAAGACGTCTTCACGGCCCTGCCTGAGGATGAGGCCGCCAAAAAAGCTGAAAGCGACGCGGCAGCTACCCCGGAAAAGGTTGAGGAAAAGGCGGCTGAAGCAACTGAGTCAGAGGAAAAAACCGAGGCATAACCTGCCGCCAACGACCTTAATAAAGAGTAACAACAATTATAAAATCCTTCATTTGACGGAGAAAGACATGGCCTTTAAAAGGAATGCAAAGGGTGCCGGAAAACCCGCTCGTAAAAAAAGAGCTTTTACCCGTAAAAAAGTTTGTCGCTTCTGCTCCGATGACAGCCTGACCATTGATTACAAAGAGACCCGGACTTTAAAAAACTTTGTTACTGAACACGGTAAAATCATCCCGCGAAGAATTTACGGCAACTGCGCCAAGCACCAGCGGCAAATGGCTGAAGCAATTAAAAGAGCCAGGCAAATCGCCTTATTGCCTTACAGTGGCGACACCAACTTCTAGGTTAAAGAAGCGAAACCGGAAACTGCATGGCTAAGTTACAGGACGGATTAATCTCGCGTCTGGATATAAATCCAACAGGCATAGCAATAACATTTGCGGTCTGGATACTGCCAATAATCAACGTCGAGTTCGTCTGGTTGCAGTTTTTTGCGCCGTTACCGGTGTTCTATTTTCTGGTAGAATCAGGAGCGTCCCGCGGCGTTAACACCTTGACCGGCGCTCTGTTGATCACCGGCTTAACGGCAACCGCAGTTGGCGCCGCCACGGCCTTTTTTTTCTTGGTAACCATGCTGCCGGTCGGCTACGTGCTGGCCAAAAGCATGGCGACAAAGGCAGCACCGATCCAGGCAGGCTTCAAAGCATTTGTCGCGCTTCTGCTAGGCTGGGGAACATGGTCATTACTATACAGTATGGCCAACCACTCCAGCCTTTATCAGGATATCCTGACCAGCCTTGACCAAGGGCTTATGATAGCGGGCGAAACAATTCTGAACAGCACGGAGCTACCCAACGAGAATGCTCTGGCCTTTGAAGCCGCATTCAGTAAACTACGTGATCTGATCCCGCATATAATGCCGGGTCTACTGCTGGTCACCATGACAATGATGGTTTTTTTAACCATGGTTATCGGCCAGTGGCTGTTAAATAAAAAAAACCGTGCCCTGTCCTCTTGGCCACCTTTCGCTGAATGGCGACTGCCGGAACAGTTGGTCGCAGTAATCATAGTTGCCGGTATTTTCACATTGTTACCAGGCGCCATTTTAAATGACGTCGGTCTCAACGTGATCTTCCTGGCTGGCACCTTGTACTTTTTCCAAGGACTGTCGGTTATTAACGCCCTGTTGGCCAGATGGAAGGCGCCCTTTTGGGTATTGATCGTTGGCTTGGTCTTTTTCCAGGTTTATGGTTTTATTTTCCTTGCCGTTTTGGGGCTGGCTGATGTATGGGTCGACTTCAGGAAACGCGGGACAGACACCAATAACATTAATTTATAATTAATAACTCACCCTGTTATTTTATCAGTGAGGAGGAATAAAAGATGGAATTAATTCTTAAGAAAACAGTCGATAACCTTGGCGAAGAAGGTGATGTAGTAAAAGTTAAATCCGGGTTCGGTCGTAACTATCTGCTCCCCCGTGGCGCTGCGGTTTTGGCCAACCCCGGCAACCTGGCCATCCTCGAAAAGGAAAGAGCCGCTATTGAGGCCCGCAAAGCTACCGTAAAGTCCGAAGCCGAAGGTATCGCCAAAAAGATCAATGGCGTTACTATCGTAATCGAGCAGCGAGCGGGTGAAGACGACAAGCTCTTTGGCTCCGTTACTTCCACCGACATCGCCGAAAAACTTGCCTCCCTGGGCATCGAGATTGACCGTAAAAAAATCGTCCTTGATGAGCCCATCAAGACCTTGGGCGAGTTCATGGTCAAGATTAAAATCGGTTATCAGGTCACCGCAGAAGTTAAGGTCCAGGTAGCGCCTCTAGCCGAAGAAGAGACAGAGTAAATCCCGACGGAATACCGTTTTTTTGTACTCCCATCACTGCCCCGGCCCCGCCATATATGGTGGTAGCCGGGGCGTGTTGTTATAAGATCTTTTTTGAGCCAAAATTTTGTAGACGATCGACCTTATTTTATATAAGTTATCGACTCGTCAATCGTCTTCAGATTATTCTATTTCCATAACGACAAGCTACCAATGGAACCGGCCAGAAATCAACCATCAATCAGCCACCGCCTGCCTCCCCAAAACATCGAGGCGGAGCAATGTGTGCTCGGTTCCATTCTCCTCCATCAGGGCGCAATCCTGAAGGCCGTTGAGCTACTGGCCCCCGATGACTTTTACCGCACCGAACATCACCTGATCTTTGCGGCCATGCTCAGTCTCTTCGACAGAGCTGAACCCCAGGATCTGGTCACCGTTACCAACGTTCTCAAGGACGGCAATAATCTGGACAAGATCGGCGGCCCGGCTTATCTGGCTACCCTGACCGATATCGTACCGGTGGCCGCCAACATTGGCCACTACGGCAAGATTGTCCGGGAAAAAGCGATCTTGCGCAAACTGATCTCCACTTCCACGGAGATTGCCAGCCGCTGCTATGAGGAGCAGGATGATGTTGATGCCCTGCTCGATGAAACCGAGCAGAACATCTTCGAGATATCCAGCGCCAAGAGCAACCAGTCTTATTATCCGATCAGCTCGGTTGTTAACGACAGCTTCAAAATGGTGGAGAAACTCTCGGAACGAAAGGAGCTTATTACCGGGGTTCCTTCTGGATATAGCGATTTTGACAAGATGACCGCCGGCCTCCAACCCTCCGACCTGGTTATCTTGGCCGGACGGCCCAGTATGGGCAAAACCGCCATTGCCATGAACATCGTCCAGAATGCGGCCATGCTGGGTAAGGTCCCGGTCGGAGTTTTCAGCCTGGAAATGTCAAAGGAACAGCTCGGCATGAGGATGCTCTGCTCAATCAGCCGAGTCAACTCCCAGCGTCTGCGGACCGGTCAGGTCAGGGATAATGACTGGCCCCATCTGGCCCGGGCCCACGGCATGCTTTCCGAAAGCCCCATTTTTATCGATGACACCCCGTCCATTTCCATCCTTGAACTCCGGGCGAAGGCCAGACGCCTGAAGACCGAACATGACATCGGTATGATCGTAATCGACTACCTGCAGCTTATGCGGGGCCGCGGCTCCGCCGAACGCCGAGAGCAGGAGATCAGTGAGATATCCAGATCGTTGAAGGCGATGGCCAAGGAATTACATATCCCGGTTATTGCCCTCTCCCAGCTTAACCGGAGCCTGGAAAACCGTCCCAATAAGCGGCCCCAGCTCTCTGATCTGCGTGAATCCGGCGCCATCGAGCAGGATGCCGACGTCATCTGTTTCATCTACCGTGACGAGGTCTATAACAAGGCCGAAGACAATCCCAACAAGGGCATCGCCGAGTTAATCATCGGCAAGCAGCGTAACGGACCGACCGGTACAGTGCATTTGGCCTTTCTGGATTCAATCACCACCTTTGAGACCCTGACCCGCCACGATTACCCTGAAAACGCTTAAACAAATGAGAAAAATCTCCATGTCTGATCAGCAGAATATCAAATACAATTTTAACGCCATCGAAGACAAATGGCGCAGTAAATGGCTGTCTGAGAAGACATTCAAGGCCGAAGAGGATTCTCTCCTCCCCAAATACTACCTGCTGGAGATGTTCCCCTATCCCTCCGGCCGCATTCATATGGGCCATGTCCGCAATTACACGATCGGCGACGTTATCGCCCGTTACAAAAGGATGAAAGGCTTTAACGTCATCCACCCCATGGGTTGGGACGCCTTCGGTCTGCCGGCGGAAAATGCGGCGATCAAACACAACACCCACCCCGCCAAATGGACCTTTGAGAACATCGACTACATGAGAGTACAGCTCCAGCGGATGGGTTTCAGTTACGACTGGGACCGGGAGCTGGCGACCTGCCACCCCGACTATTACCGTTGGGAGCAACAGATTTTTATCGAACTTTACAACAAAGGTCTGGTCTACCAGAGGATCACCACCGTCAACTGGTGCGAGGATTGCCAGACCGTGCTCGCCAATGAACAGGTTATCGACGGCCTCTGCTGGCGCTGTGACCAGCAGGTTATGCTGCGCAAGATGAACGGCTGGTTCTTCAAGATCACCAACTACGCCGAAGAGCTCCTGGCCGAGTGCGACAATCTGAGCGGCTGGCCGGCAAAGGTCCTGACCATGCAACGCAACTGGATAGGTAAATCCACCGGCGTCGAGGTCAACTTCCCTCTGGAGGGGTACGATGAGACCCTGTCGATCTTCACTACCCGGCCTGATACCATCTTCGGCGTAACCTTCATGTCGCTGGCCCCGGAACATCCCTTGGTCAAAAAACTTACCGAAGGGAACGATAGGGAAACCGAGGTCAGAGAATTCGTCGAGAAGACCGTTGCCCTCAAACAGAAACAGGAACTTGACCACGAACTGGACAAGGAAGGCGTCTTCACCGGCTGTTACTGTATCAACCCCTTTAACGGCGACCGGGTGCCGATCTATGTGGCCAATTTCGTCCTGATGGAATACGGCACCGGCGCAGTCATGGCCGTGCCCGCCCACGACCAGCGCGACTTCGAGTTCGCCCGCAAATACGAGATTCCGATCAAGGTGGTTATCCAACCGACCGACACCAGCCTCGATCCCGCCGCCATGAACGAGGCCTACACCGAGCCGGGCATTCTTGCCGATTCCGGTGATTTTTCCGGAACCGATAGCAAAGAAGCTCAAGAGAGCATAATTGCCCATGCCGAAACCGAAGTAATCGGCCAAGGCAAGGTTAATTTCCGCCTCCATGACTGGGGCATCTCCCGCCAGCGTTTCTGGGGTTCGCCAATCCCGATGATCCACTGTGAAAAATGCGGGATCCAGCCGGTACCGGTTGGTGACCTGCCGGTGGTACTGCCCGCCGATGTAACCATCGATCAGAGCGGCAAATCACCGCTCCACACTCTGGAAAGCTTCTATCAAGTCCCCTGCCCGGCTTGCGGCGGCCCAGCCCGGCGCGAAACCGACACCATGGACACCTTTGTCGAATCATCATGGTACTTCGCCCGATACTGCTGCCCCAATTTCACCGACGGGCCGCTCAAGAAAGAGGCGGTTGACCACTGGCTGCCGGTCGATCAATACATCGGCGGGGTGGAACATGCCATTCTCCATCTCCTCTACTCCCGCTTCTTCACCAAGGCCCTGCGCGACTTGGGTTACCTGACCGTTGACGAGCCCTTCAAAAACCTGCTGACCCAGGGCATGGTGATCAAGGATGGCAGCAAGATGTCCAAGTCCAAAGGCAATGTCGTTGATCCGAGCGGCTTGATCGAGCGTTACGGCGCCGACACGGTCCGGCTGTTCAGTCTCTTTGCCGCCCCGCCGGAGAAGGACCTGGAGTGGGATGATAAGGGTGTCGAGGGCTCCTCCCGTTTTCTGTTCCGGATCTTTCGCTTCGTCATGGCCAATCTCGACCTGATCACCACCGCCCCAAGCGAAGTCAGCGATCAGGAACTGAATGGCAGCAGCCGGGCCCTGCACCGTAAAACCCATCAAACCATTCGCAAGGTCAGCACTGATATCGAGACTAGGTTCCATTTTAACACCGCCATCAGCGGTGTCATGGAACTGACCAACCTGTTGTTCTCTGCCACGGCCCAGGAGGCCAAGGCAGAAATTGATCCAGCCGTGGTCCGGGAAGCGGTTGAGGCGACCCTCACCCTGCTCTCCCCGATGACCCCGCATCTCTGCGAAGAACTCTGGCAGCTGATCGGTCATACAACAACCCTAAACGAAGTCGCCTGGCCAAATTACGATGAAGAGGCTGCCAAGGACGAAGAGATAACCGTGGTTTTACAAGTTAACGGCAAGGTTAGAAGCCGCCTTCAAGTAGCACCAAACACCGCCAAAGACGAGCTAGAGAAAATAGCCATGGTCGACGCAAATGTCCTTAAATTCACCGAGGGCAAAACGGTCAGAAAGGTCATCGTCGTCCCCAATAAACTGGTAAACATCGTCGCCACATGAAAACAGCCGCCAAATCATTAATCCTGGCCCTGTTCGCCCTGCTTCTCCTGCAGGGCTGCGGCTACCATAACCCTTACCTTAAAAACGTCGATCAGGACAAACCCGCCGCCGTAGTGTACATGACGGTCTGGACCAACCAGACCAATGAGCTGGGCCTGGAGAGCCTGATCTTCCAGAAGACCGCCGACTGGCTTCAACAGTCACGCCATCTGCGGCTTACCCGGGATAAGGACCAGGCCGACTATCTTCTGACCGGCTCGATCCTATCGGTCGATTATCCGGCCACGGCTTTTTCGGTCAACGATGTCGCCACCACCTTGCAGGCCAGGGTCAAGACAACTTACAAGCTCACCGCCCGGACCACCGGCAAAACAATCTGGCAGGTTAGTGATACGCTCCGGCAAACAGACTACGCTGCCGGCTCCGATGCCGTTCGCAGCCAGAGCAACAAGAAAACCGCTCTGGCGACAATTGCCGATGAACTCGGTGAGCAGATTTATCTGAGGATTACGGCGACACTTACCAGCGGAACGGGGAAATTAATCAAACGCTAACTAATAAGCTAGTATTGGCAATACCTCACAAAACAAAAGAAACGATATGTACCAACTTGAAGTAAAACAATATTTAATCGAAAATAAATTCAATCCTTTAGATGGTTGGGAGATAACTGTCGACATAGACGCGATGGAGAGAGCTAAAGGCCCTCAACACAAACCAGATAAAAAAGAAAGAGTAAAAATTGCGGAAAACGAGCTAAAAAGAATGGGTGCCACCATTGGACCTCACAATAAATACGGAAGAATTGATGTATGCACCACAAACAACGCTGGGGAAACATACCTAATTGAAGTAGAAGGCAAATCATCCAGACAAAAAGAACAAGCGATGTACTCAGCGCTTGGTCAATTATTACTAATCATGAATAGACCAACAAAAAATACTTTTTATGGAATAGCAGTACCGGATACACCCGAATGGGAAATACAATTGTCTAAGATCCCAACTTACATAAAAAACACGCTAAATTTAAAATGCTACTTAACCTCTAAGGAATCAACCAGAGAAATTTGAGAAAATAGAATGTATCCGGTAAGACTTGGCGTAAAAACAGCAGAAAAAAGAATCCGAGCGTTGCTCAAAAATAATCACCATGCGGAAGCGTTATTGACAGCTGTATTCACCTATGAAAAAACTATCCATAGAACTCTGAAGCAATTAATTGTTTCTTCCGGGTTCAGATCCAAAGATGCTGAAAAATTATTAAAAAACATACAAGGATTTAATCGCCAAAAAAACATATGGCCTTGCTTTGATCCGCAAAATAGAAACTTGCCTGAATTAATCGACAACAAACACTGGCAACATATCAGTAAGGCCGTAAAAATGCGCAACGACCTTGTACATGGTGTACGCGCGTACAATCTAGATCTGTGCAAAGAGGTGACGGAGGAAATTTTAGCTCTAATAAGTCATACTATTGAACAATTTGAAACACAATATGGTTTCAATGGGTGGACGAGGATTACAGTTAGAATAAAATCAAAATTGCATTCTGATCCGAAAATTAAAACGTAACAACCAATCACTTCAGCGACCTAGAAGAAGTACTGCGGCCTTGCAGGTATTTTTTGGCCAGTCCGCTGAATCCAAAAGTTAATTGCCTTTTAAACTACAACATTTCATAATGAGGAAAAACATGCCGTCTCGTAAAGAACTTGCCAACGCAATCAGGGCCTTGAGCATGGACGCAGTCCAGAAAGCCAACTCCGGCCATCCCGGCGCCCCGCTGGGCATGGCCGACATTGCCGAAGTCCTGTGGAACGATTTTCTTAAACATAATCCGGCCAATCCCAAGTGGTTCGACCGGGACCGCTTCGTTCTTTCCAACGGCCATGGCTCAATGCTGATCTATTCCCTGCTCCACCTGACAGGTTACGATCTCAGCATGGACGACCTCAGTAATTTCCGGCAGCTCCACTCTAAGACCCCCGGACACCCGGAGTACGGTTACGCCCCCGGCGTTGAGACCACTACCGGCCCCCTGGGCCAGGGTATCGCCAACGCCATCGGCATGGCAATCTCCGAACGCACCCTTGGGGCCCAGTTTAACCGGCCCGGCCACGATATTGTCGATCATCACACCTACACCTTCATGGGTGATGGCTGTATGATGGAAGGCATTTCCCACGAGGCCTGCTCCCTGGCCGGGACCCTCGGGCTCGGTAAACTGATCGCCCTCTATGATGACAACAATATCTCCATCGACGGCGAGGTCGGCGGCTGGTTCACCGACAACACCCCACAACGCTTCGACGCCTACGGCTGGCACGTGGTCGAGAACGTTGACGGCCACGATCCGGAGGCGCTCAAAAAAGCAATCGAAGAGGCCCGGCAGGTCACCGATAAGCCCAGCCTGATCTGCTGCAAGACCATTATCGGCTACGGTTCTCCCAATAAGCAGGGTAAGGAAGATTGTCACGGCGCCCCGCTGGGCGAAGATGAGATCAAACTGACCCGGGCGGCCCTAGGCTGGAACCACGCCCCCTTCACGATCCCTGACGAGATCTACAACGACTGGGATGCCAAAGATAAGGGCGCAGATAACGAATCAGCCTGGAACGAGGAATTCAAGGCCTACAGCCAAGCCCACCCTGAGTTGGCCGCTGAATTCAGCAGAAGAATGAACGGCGACTTACCGGCCAACTGGCAGGAAGGCGCCAGCGGTTTCGTCAATGCCACTAACGACAAGGCTGAGAAGGTCGCTACCCGTAAGGCCTCCCAGAACAGCCTCAACGGCTACGGGCCGCTGCTGCCCGAACTGATCGGCGGTTCCGCCGATCTGGCCGGTTCCAACCTCACCATCTGGAGCGGCAGCAAGGGTATTCAGGACGAGGCCGACGGCAACTATATCTACTTCGGGGTCCGGGAATTCGCGATGTGCGCCATCGCCAACGGCATTGCCCTGCACGGCGGCTTCATCCCCTACACCTCAACCTTTCTGATCTTCTCCGAGTACGCCCGTAACGCTCTGCGGATGGCGGCTTTGATGAAACAGCGCTCTATCTATGTATTCACCCACGACTCCATCGGTCTCGGTGAAGACGGCCCCACCCATCAGCCAATTGAACAGGCCGCCACCCTGAGGATGATCCCCAATATGAGCCTTTGGCGCACCTGTGACGCGGTCGAAACCGCCGCGGCCTGGAAATATGCCATTGAAAATAAGACCGGCCCCACCTCCCTGCTCCTCTCCCGTCAGGGGTTGCCCCACATGGAGCGCAGCAGCGAGCAACTGGCCAATATTGCCAAGGGCGGCTACATCCTAGGCGATTGCGGCTGCAATAAACCCGATGCCATCATCATCGCCACCGGTTCCGAGGTTGAACTGGCGGTTAATGCGGCCCGGGTTATGGCCGACAAAGGCAAGAAAATCAGGGTGGTCTCCATGCCGTCCGTCGATGCCTTCGAGGCCCAGGACGAGGCCTACCGTCAGTCAGTCCTGCCGGACTCCGTTACTGCCCGGGTGGTAGTCGAAGCCGGAGTTACCGGAGGCTGGTACAAATATTGTGGCACCAAGGGCAAGGTCATCGGTCTGGATCGTTTCGGCGAATCCGCCCCGGCCGGCGAACTTTTCAAGATGTTCGGCTTCACGGTTGAAAATGTCGTCAGTGCGGTTGAGGAAGTAATCTCTTAAGTCTTTTCGTATCACCTATTAAGCGATCAGGAAGCCAGGGCTTACCCCCTGGCTTCCTTTATTTTTAAGGCCAATTCTCTTATGCAGATCGGCAATGTCAAACTAGACAATCCCTTCATTCTCGCCCCACTGGCCGGCTACACCGACCTGCCGTTCCGCCTGCTCTGCCGGGAATATGGCGCCTCCCTCTGCTATTCGGAGATGATCAGCTGCCACGGCCTCACCTACCAGCAAAAAAACACCCTTGATATGCTGCAGACCGTCGCAGAGGAACGACCGGTCAACATCCAGCTCTTCGGCAGTGAACCG
The DNA here is from genome assembly GCA_039714535.1 of Thermodesulfobacteriota bacterium. Lineage (GTDB taxonomy): Bacteria > Desulfobacterota > Desulfobulbia > Desulfobulbales > JAGXFP01 > JAGXFP01. Next base: position 58,674 of record JBDLJC010000010.1, read on the forward strand.
GAGGTCATGGGCCGGGCCGCCGCCATCCTGACTGACTACCCCATAGATCTGATCGATATCAATATGGGTTGCCCGGTCAGAAAAGTGATCAAGAAAGGGGCCGGGGCCTTCATGATGAAGCAGCCGGAACTGGCCGAGAAGGTAATCAAGCAGGTCTGCGCCAACACCACCCTGCCGGTGACCGTCAAGATCAGGACCGGCTGGAGCCACGACAAGATAACCGCCCCCGAATTTGCCAAAATGATCGAGCAGGCCGGAGCCGCAGCGGTGGCGGTACATGGCCGAACCTGGACCGATGGTTTCGGCGGCACCGTTGACCGCTCGGTAATCGCTGCAGTCAAGAAGGCGGTATCAATCCCGGTAATCGGCAACGGTGATATCCTCAGTTATCAGGACGGTCTGGCAATGATGGAAGAAACGGGCTGCGATGCGGTAATGATCGGCCGGGGCGCCCTCGGCAACCCTTTTGTCTTCAGGCCGGAGGGACGACCGGCTAACATTGCCGGGATTGTCCCGGCCCTGTACCGCCATCTGGAACTGATCGAACAATACTGCCAGACCGAGCGGGTCCTGGCCCGGACCAAGAACCAGGCCGGCCGCTACTTCAAGGGTCTGCCCGGCAGCTCGAAAATCAGACAGCTGATCTACAGTGCCAAAACCTTTCAGGAATTAAAAGATCTGCTTACTTCCTGGTGCTAAACCTTTCCCTCCTCGCCACATATGGTTATAGTGTCGGATGAGTAACGACAAAAAAAATCGCGCCCACTATAGGCAGAAAGCCAGAATAATCTTCACGAAAACATTACATGACCAATAAAAGAATCAAAACAATTCAATGGACCGCCCTGCTGAGCTGCGGATTCATCGCCACCCAGATAGCAACCATCCTCTTCAAGGGCGAAGCCTTCTGCCTGAACCAGGGCTGCAAGATAGTCGAAAACCTTACCCTGGTTCCTCCCATCTACATTAATCTGGCCGGGTTCCTCTTTTTTCTTGCCGTTTTCGCAACGAGCCGCTGCACCCAGGAGCGGTCAGAGCCGATCTTTGACTGGCTCCGCCTGTTATTACTGACCGGCTTGGCAATCGAAGGGGTGCTAATCGGTTATCAACTATTCGTGGCCCAGACCTTCTGTTCCTACTGTCTGATTATATTTACCCTCATCGTCCTGCTTAATATCATCTATGGCCGCAAACAACTGCTGCTGGGCGGCCCGGTCCTCCTGGCAGTGTTCATCGCCTTCAGTTCGCTTAATTTCGGTTCCTCGCAGATCTTGCTCCAGGCCCAAAATCTTGCGTCCGGCACTTTCGCAGTAAAAGGTCAGCTGGCCCCGAGCAGCCAACTGTATCTCTTTTTCTCCTCGGACTGTTCCCACTGCCGAAATGTACTTGACGCCATTGCAAGCGATAACAACTGCGAATTTAATTTCAACCCGATTGACAGAATCGAATCCCTTGAGATGCCGGGCCTTGAGTATTTCCCCAACTACAACTCTTCATTAAACCGGTTACTGCTCTCTCTACTTGAGATCAAGACTATCCCCGTCCTGCTGGCCAAAAGTCATAATGGCTTTACTCTGATCAAGGGGGAAGGGGAAATTATTGATTTTATAAATGAAACCTGTTCCGATGCGTCAACAATCGATCCCTATAGCGGTTCATCCAGCGATGCTGACGATATTGGCTTTAGCACGGAAGCCGCGCAGGAAGGAGAATGTGAAATAGAAGTTGAATGTCCGGACCCAGTGGAAGAATCAACCTCCAGCGCATACTAAAGAGGGCCACGCCATGCTTGAAAACATCATTCTCTGGCTGATCATCACCATTGCCGCCATCTACTGTGGCCGTACCATTTACCGCACCCTCACCGGGAAATCCAAAGGTTGCGCCGGCTGCAATTGTGACTGCAGCGAAGAGGAAATCTCCCCCCCTCCCCTCCAACAGTCTTTTCCCGACCTGACCGAAAAGAAAGACAAATCTGAGAGCTAGCAAAATTTTCAAGAATAAAACGCTGGTTTTTCCCGTTAAAAGTCAACCGGCTTTTAACTTCTTTCTTGGTAACATTCTTCACCGTGTGATATGGAAACCATAATCGCCCGCACATTACTGTGGCCGCATAACTCCTGAATTGTACGTATGTTATAGCTGATTCCTGGAAAAAATACTGCCCCGTTCACCTCTCATTTAAATGAAAAAACAGGGATTGCTTTACTTTCTATTCATGCTGCGGAGATAGGTGCGACAATTTGTCGCATTGACTGGATGCAAGTTAAGTGATATACTAAATTCTAATGTTCTCCAGATTCCCCCCCGTTTCTGGAATAGGACAGAGTATTCTTCCCTCCTCAAAAGGCCGATATATATATTATATATATCGGCCTTTCCTTTTTTAGCTAAAGAAAATCCAGTTACTTTTATTTTTTTGCTTCTGCCACAACAAAGTTGTGGCAGAGATAGATAAGAGGGTTCTCTTCTGCCATTTATTCAGAATGGAGAATATTGTTAATTCTGGACGGCTAGAATTATAGAATATTGTTCAAATATCTGCTTCAAAGTCACAAAAAGCAACTAGTGCGGTAAATCAGAATACGTAATTTCAAAACCTTAAAGCAAAGCCCCCCATCCCTCGATTCCGGCATCAACCTTGCAGCAATAAGGCTGTTCAAAATTTAAATCAGCAGCGCGGTCTCGGGCCAGAAGCCAGGGGGATTTTGACCGAAACCTGCCTAATCGTTAAACATTTTCCTATTGCTAAGAAGGGAGTTTAGAAAATGAAAAAAATTCTAGTTGCAGCGTTTATTTTAATTTCTGTCGGGACTGTTTATGCCGGAGAAAAGATCGACCCGGCTCAAAGAGCTTACGACAAGGCGGATGGCCTTAATGGCGGTCTGTTATACGACAAGTTCTGGAAGAAAGGAGAGGTGTCGGCCCGATTTACTAACGCCTACGGGCTGGACATTGAGCGCATCAACAGATATTCTGCATTTTACCGCTGCAAGTCCTGCCACGGTTGGGATCAGATCGGCAGAAATGGTTATTATATTAAAAAAGCACCGGCAAAAGCCAAGCAGCCGACGGTCACTGCGGTAAACCTGATTAAAAGTGGTAAAACGCTGACACCCGCAGAGCTATTCGGTAAAATCAAGAATCCCACATCCCCTCGTTCCATAGCATATGACCCGGCTGGATATGACCCTGAGCTCAACTCTAAAATTGGTGATAAGATGCCAAGCTATGGAGAAATTTTTACTGACGAAGAGATCTGGGATCTGGTGAAATTTCTCAAGGAAGATGCGGTTCTCCACCAAGAATTTTACACCCTGGTGACCAGCGGTAGTTATCCCAAAGGGAAAGCCGTATTTACCGAAATTGGCAAAGGCGGCAACCCCCAAAACGGCGATATAATTTATGCAGAAAATTGCGCCTCATGCCATGGTGCTGATGGCCGAAAAATTAGTATAAAAGGTTACTCCGTGGGTGAATTCACCCGCAAAAAAACTTACGAACTGGCCCATAAGGTTAAATTCGGCCAGCCGGGATCAAATATGTTCGGCACCGATCTAACGGTGCAAGAGATGAAGGATCTTCATAAGGCCCTGACCGACGGACGGGAATATCCGGCAATTAAAGGGCGATAAGATCGGAAGCTGACAAAATAAACCGGAAAGTTTCCCGGAATTGCTGTTCTTCTTGTCGTGACCAGTCTCAGCCTGTATATTCACAGGGTCTATAGATGACCGTTTTCCTTTCAGCAGAAAAAAAGCGTCTTGCCCAACTTTCAAACCAATCATTCAATTCAGAGAGCTTATGCTATGCCCCAGCCAGATCAAACGTCAGATTCAAATTGGACTATTCTTTTTCTATGTTGGCTCTTAGCCAGCACTGCAACCGCCGGCAGTGTATTTTTCAGTTCGGTGATGGAGTTTGCCCCCTGTGTTTTGTGTTGGTATCAGCGAATATGCCTATTCCCTCTGGTCATAATCTTAGCAGCAGGGCTTTTCCCTATTGATAAGAATGTGGTGAAATATGCTCTACCTCTGGCGATCGCAGGCTGGTTGACGGCATTTTATCATACCCTGCTATACAGCGGAATCATCCCGGAGAGTATTCAACCTTGCACCCAGGGAGTCTCCTGTACGGAAGAATACATAAATCTGTTTGGTTTTTTGACCATCCCAATGCTTTCTTTAATTACATTTTCAATAATAATAGCCCTTTTAATTGTTCTGCAGAGGAGGATGTCTAAATGAAATATATAGTGGTCGGGTTTTCATGTCTTATTTTGTTCTTTTTATTTGTCTTTGCCAGTTCCTACTACAAAGAGCAACAGATTGAAAAATATGGCTTTATGGCCAAAGATAATGCGGCAACCTTTATTAGAGATCACTCCCAGACACTTGGCAGTGATGAGGCGAAAGTCTATCTGGTTGAGTTCATGGATCCGGCCTGTGAAACCTGTGCCGCTTTTTCTCCATTCGTTAAGCAGATGATGGCCGCCAATCCCGGTAAAATCAAACTTGTCCTCCGCTATGCGCCATTTCACGATGGCGCCGATTATTTTGTCAAGATCCTTGAGGCCGCTAAAAAGCAGGGGAAATACTGGGAAACACTGGATGTTATGTATAAATCGCAACCTTACTGGGCCAGTCACAGTAACCCGCAACCCCAGAGGATCTGGCAATTTCTGCCGAAGGCAGGGCTCGATATCGAGCGCCTCAGAAAAGACATGAATGACCCGGCAATTGTAAAACTCATCGAACAGGATCTAGCCGATGCCAAAACACTTAATGTGCGAAAAACTCCGGGCTTCTTTGCCAATGGCAAACCTCTTCAGACTTTTGGCGCCCGACAACTACAACAATTGGTCCAATCTGAAATCAGAGCAAGCTACCCCAATTAATCAACTATGCCCGCAGGGGTTAAGGTTATAGGAAGAGACAGATCATTATGAAAAAAATATCATTATTAATCCTGGCCTTTTGTTTCCCTTTGTTCATAGCAGCCTGCGGCCAAGAACCGAAGGTAGCTACAGTTGGAGAGACGGCCCCGGACTTTAGTCTTGTCGACAGAAGTGGCAAAACCTGGACTCTCTCCGAACTTAAGGGGCAGGTGGTCTTTGTTAATTTCTGGGCAACCTGGTGTCCTCCCTGCCGCGAGGAGATGCCCGCAATGCAAAGGCTTTACACCATGCTGCCTAAAGATAAATTTAAAATGCTGGCGATCCTCAATAATGACAACCCGGTACTGGCAGATGATTTTGCGGCAAAACTCGGCATTACCATGCCGATCCTTGATGATCGGGATAATCAGATCGGTCCTAAATATGGCCTAACAGGAGTACCAGAGACTTTTATAGTTGATAAGCAGGGAGTGCTCCGAAAAAAATTCATTGGTCCTGCCCAATGGGACTCACCCGGATTCAGGCAATTGATGATGAATTACATTAACCAATGATGGTTAGGAGAGAAGCCAGGATACAGGAGCAACAAATTTTATCGCCTTTCTGGCGGATGATTTCTTATGGCTACTCATTCATTCAACAAAAAGTGGTCTGAAATGAAAATATGGGTAGATGCAGATTCATGCCCGGTGGTGATCAAAGAGATTTTATTCAAGGCGGCAAAGCGTACCGGGGTGGTATTGACATTGGTCGCCAATCATCCCATGCGCATACCATCGTCACCCTCCATTAAATTTCTGCGGGTAGGATCTGGTCTTGATGTCGCTGACCAGGAGATAGCTAAACTACTTGCCGTTGGCGATCTTGTCATCACCGGCGATATCCCTTTGGCGGCGGAGGTGATTGACAAGGGAGGGCATGCGCTGAACCCCCGCGGCGAACTTTATTCAACTGAAAACATCAGAGCCCGGCTGAATATGAGAGATTTCATGGATTCTCTGCGGGCAGACGGAGTAGATACCGGCGGGCCACCACCGCCGAGCCAGAGGGACCGGCAATCTTTTGCCAATAATCTGGACAGATTACTAACCAAATATGTAAGAACGGCATAAAGCGGCACCAACGGATCGCGGCGCATGATAGCACAGCCAATTTTGAGGAACAGGAAACGATGGGTACCGACAGTGCATTACACGCACGCAGCGAAGCCAAATGCGAATCATGTGATTCCATCAAAAAATTGGCAGGATAAAAGTACTATCCAGTTCATATGGTAACGCTGATGAGTGCGTACTTGTCTGTGAAACTGCACATTAAAAAACTAATCGAAGGTGCTGCTATAAACCAACCCTTCACCAGAGACCAGCTCAGACCCTACCTGCCGGCTTTTTTCTTCTGCGGCGGCTTCATCTTCGATGTCTTGACCCTGGGCCGGATCGACAATATCATGAATATGGTCAGCCACGGCCTGTTCCTGCTTCTGACCATGGTTACTCTGACCATCCAGATTCTTGAGATAAAACCGAAGGACGGTGCAAAAAGGATCGTAAGCCTTTTCTTTGACCACCAGAATGATATCGTTCATTTCATGCTGGGCGCCCTGCTGAATGCTTTTATTATCTTCTATTTCAAGAGCGGTTCACTAATTAACACCTCCCTGCTTATCTTAGCCCTCTCCATCCTGCTGCTGATAAACGAGATCGAATTCTTCAAGCGGAAAGGGCCGACCCTGAAAGTAGTCATGTTCACCATCAGTCTCTCAAGTTTTTTCATCTACCTGCTGCCGGTCCTAATCGGCAAAACCGGTGGCGGTATCTTTCTGGCCAGCCAGATCTGCACGGCAATGGTCATCCTGGCCCTGTGGCAGATTCTGCTAAGATTGGATCTGTCATTTGCCAAGATCAAAGCAAACCTGCTGGTGCCTGCAGCATCGGTTATCCTGATCTTCACCATCATGTACGCTGCCCGAATCATCCCCCCGGTGCCGTTGAGCCTTAAACATATCGGCATCTACCATAATATCGAAAAAACTCCCGAAGGTTTCGTCCTGTCACAACTGGCACCCCCCTGGCAGGTATGGTCCCGGGGTGATCAGGATTTCGAGGCCAGAGAAGATGATCGCATCTATCTTTTCAGCCGGATCTTTGCCCCTGGTGGATTTAGAGACAAGCTCTATTTCCATTTCCAGATCAAAGATCGAACCGGTCAATGGCAAACCACCGACAAAATAGCGCTGATCATCGTCGGTGGTCGAGACGAGGGCTTCCGGGGCTATGCCTATAAAAAGAACTACCGGGATGGTAACTGGCGGGCTCTGGTGGAAACTGCTGAAGGCCTTGAGATAGGCCGCATCAACTTTAAGGTCTCAAGCTCCTCTGACAGATCGCCAAGAACTTTTTACAAGGAAGTTCAGTGACGGATCAGAAGACAGGATCATTGCGCTGATCGCAGATCTGTGTTTAGAGACGAACAAGAGGGGCCAGAAACAAGTTCTTTATAAAATTTACCGGCACCTTATTCAGACTTGAATTTGCGCCCTTTAGGCTGACGGGGTCGACCAGGCTTTGAGCGACTCTTGGCCTGCTTGGCTCGGTCAGGCTTGGACCGATTCGTGGTATGCTTGGCCCGATCTGTTTTGGACCAACTCGTGGCTTGCTTAGCCCGGTCAACCTCAATGGCAACTGTTTTGCCATTGATTTTGGCCTGCTGAAAGGCGGCAAGTATTTTGGCGGTGAATCTGCTATCCGCTTCAAGCATCGCCCGGTTCCGCATAATTTCAATCTTGCCGACGTCAATGCGCCCAGCTGCGGGAATACCATTAATCTTACGAATCAGAGCCTGAGGATCAACCCCCTGACGCCGGCCGATATTGAGAATAAAACGGGTGAACTTCTGCCTGCCCTTTGCATCACGACTAGACTCGCCACGCCTTCGTTCTATTTTTTTGCCCTGCCGTTTTTCCGGCCCAGTACTCACATTGAGATCAGGGGCATTTTTGTAATATTCCAGAAACCGATTAAACTCCATTGAAACAAATCTCTTAATCAGCTCTTCGCGATCCATTGAGCCAAGCTTTTCGGCAATTTCCGCATACAGCGGATCAATCTGCTCGTAGTCCACCTCAACCTTCATAACAACATCAATCAGGCTAACCAGTTGTTTTTTACAGATCTCAACTCCGGAGGGAATCCGGCACTGGCTGAACTTCCGGTTGATCTTTTTCTCGATTTCTCTGATCTTGAATCGTTCCTTCAGATGCACGATAGAAACCGATATACCAGTACGTCCAGCCCGACCGGTACGCCCACTCCTATGGGTATAACTGGAAATATCATCCGGCAGGTTGTAATTGATAACATGGGTCAGATCATTGACATCCAGACCCCGAGCCGCGACATCGGTTGCCACAAGTATCTGCAGATTTTTGCTGCGAAATTTCTTCATAACTTGATCGCGCTGGGCCTGGGATAAATCACCATGCAAAGAATCGGCATTATACCCATCCTGGATCAATTTATTGGCAACATCATGGGTCTCCTTACGGGTCCGGCAAAAAACAATCGAGTAATTACTGGGACAATTATCAACGATTCGCTTCAGAGCAAGATAGCGATCCCTGGCATGAACCATGTAATACTCATGGCGCACATTTTCGGCCCCGGCATTGCGTTGCCCGACTGTGATCTCAACGGGAGCAGACATATACCTGCTGGCTATGGATTTCACCTCTTTCGACATGGTTGCCGAAAACAACATGGTGTTTTTTTCTTTGGGTGTTTTGTTGAGAATGGCATTTATTTCATCCTGAAAACCCATTTTCAACATCTCATCCGCTTCGTCAAACACTACATAACTCACCGCAGATATATCAGCCGTACCGCGCTTAATTAAGTCATTTAAACGACCCGGAGTTGCTACAATGATCTGGACGCCTCTGCGCAGGGCGTTAATCTGCGGCACAATGCTTGCTCCGCCATAAACCGCCAGTATTTTCAAACCCCCAACATAACGGGCAAAATCGGTCAAATCTTTAGAGACTTGCACACAGAGTTCCCGGGTAGGACAAAGAATAAGCCCTTGAGTTTGCCTGTTTTTGGGGTTTGTCTTCTGAATCAGGGGCACACCAAACGCTGCTGTTTTGCCGGTGCCGGTCTGGGCCAGACTGACCAGATCAACTTGTCGCTCCAGCATCATCGGAATTGCCTGGGCCTGAACCGGGGTTGGTTCTTTAAACCCTAAGGTTGCCAGTCCTTTGAGGATATCTTCGTTAATGCCAAGGTCTGCAAATGTAGTCATGGTATTTATTCTTTTAAGTTAAGAAATGGATCGGGAATTGACCGTTGATATTGCTGTTAAACGATGGGGCACTGGGTGGCTGAAAAAAAAAGCCCAATCCCATAATGGAGGACTGAGCGGCAAGATTTGAACAACGCATACTACCTCACATCACCACAATAAAGCAAGAAAATTTATCTTGCTAACCGGTAGCGCGACGATCCTGAACTTAATACAATTTCAAAACAATCAAGTTTAGCCACCCACTAAGGCTGCCCAGAAACAAAAAAAGGCCGCCGGGGATCTAAGTTTAATCCCCAACGGCCTTTTTTTAGATCGTAAACTTACAGCCTACGCCTACTCTAAACGAGCCAACGCCTCCGTAAAACGTTTCATGCCATCCTTGATCACTGCCATGGAGGTAGCGAAAGAGAATCTGATGAAGCGGTCGGCGCCGAAGGCGATGCCCGGTACAGCGGCAATCTTGTATTCATCAAGCAGATAATCGGCCAGATCGAGGGAGCCCTCGATCTTCTTACCGTTAAAGGAGCGGCCATAGTAGGCAGAGATGTTGGGGAACACATAAAAGGCGCCGCTCGGCTTAACACAGGTCACACCTTCAATAGCGGCCAGGGCGTTCAGGATATAATCCAGCCGAGGCTCAAAGGCCTCTTTCATAACGGTGGGGAAATCCTGAGGGCCGGTAACTGCCGCCAAGGCAGCCTTCTGGGCAACGGATGAGGGATTGGAGGTGGACTGGCTCTGGATCTTGTTCATGGCCGAAATAATATGCTGGGGACCGGCCGTGTAGCCAATCCGCCAACCGGTCATAGCAAATGATTTGGAAACGCCGTTCAAGACCAGAGTCTGGTCGATAAGGGCGGGATCAACATCAAGAATATGGGGCAGCTTGCCGTCGCTATAGGTGATGGTGTCGTAGATGTCATCGGTGATGACCGTCCAGTTACGCTCAAGGGCCAATTTGCCGATAGCCTCAAGGGCCTCCCGGGAGAAAACCGAGCCGGTGGGATTTGAGGGGCTGTTAATAATGATCCCTCGGGTCTTGTCAGTGACGTACTTGACCAGGACCTCGATCTCCAGATCAAAATCCTTTTTCTCGGTCAGGGGCACAATCACCGGGGTAGCTCCGGCCAGTTGGATGATGTCCGGATAGGACACCCAGTATGGGGCCAAAACCAACACCTCATCTCCCGGACCGAACAGGGCCTGGGCCATATTATAGAGGCCATGCTTGCCGCCGCAGGAAACCTGAATCTGCTCGGGGGTGTACTGCCAGCCATGGTCATCAGCAAAGCGCTTGGCTATGGCCCCACGCAGTTCAGGAATACCGGGGACCGCAGTGTAGCGGGTAAAACCGTCATCAATAGCGGCCTTACCGGCAGCCCTGACGTGATCGGGGGTATCGAAATCGGGCTCCCCAACACTGAAATTGAGGATATCGGCCCCGGCCGCCTTGAGAGCCTTGGCCTTGGCATTAACCGCCAAAGTCGGTGAAGGTTTGATCTGCTTGACCCTTGCCGCCAGATTAATCTTTGATTCCATGATTTTCCCATCTGCGCCCCTATATCGGGGCAAAATTATTGATCAATACAACCGGCCATCCGGTTGCAATATATTTATGATTGATATACCCCAACCGGCCCGGCTCAACAAGCAAATCCGCACAGTTTATTTCAATAATATACTTCTTTAAGAAAAAGTCCCCGGGCTGGGGCCGTTGGACCGGCCACAGTCCGATCTTTACCGGCCAGAACCGCGCGAAACTCTGCGACGCTCATCCGGCCCGACCCGACCTCCAGAAGAGTGCCGACAATATTACGCACCATGTGCCGCAGGAAACCGTCTCCGGATATCTCAAAGCAGATCGGTAGCGGCAGCCCCTCGCCCACTGTCAGCTCCGCTTTAAAGATGGTCCTAACCGCACCCCGCCCCCAAAGATAATTTGGATCACGGGAGCCGGTTGCTTCAAAACAGGCAAAATCACGGCGCCCAAGCAAGGCAGCAAGACACTCGCGCATCGGTTCGATCTGGAGATCATGTTTAAGATGATGATTGTAAAGCCGCCGGGTCGGCAGACAGATACCACCAACCAGTAGTTGATAGAGATAGGCCTTACCGCAAGAATTAATCCGGGCGTGAAAACCCAACTCCTTCTCCTCAACCGCCAAAATCCTGATGGCCTCGGGTAGCATACTGTTCAAACCGCGCAGGAATCCAGCACAGGGAATGTTTGCGCCAGTCTCAAAATTGGCCGTCATCCCCAAGGCGTGAACCCCGGCATCAGTCCGCCCTACTCCGTGCAAAACCACCGACCCATTGGTCATAACCGCCAGTTTATCCTCAATTACGCCTTGAATGGTCGGCTGTTCTTTCTGCCGCTGCCAACCCGCGTAACCGGTGCCATCAAAGGCCAGCCGCAACATAATATTGCGCATCATCTCTTACGGAAAGAGCGGGACCCCGCCCAGCCCCAAGCCCTCTGGAATTCCGCACATCAGGTTCATGTTCTGAACCGCCTGCCCGGCGGCGCCTTTGACCAGATTATCGATAACCGCCACAATCACAATGCGGCCAGTCCGGGGATCAATTTTAAAACCGACATCACAGAAATTACTGCCCCGCACATACTGGGTGGCCGGATAGGTACCGGCGGGACAGAGGCGGACAAAATATTCATCACGGTAGAAGTCTTCATAGGCAGCGCTCACCTGTTCGGGATCAACCCCGTCCTTTAAACCAGCGTAAACCGTGCTCAAGATCCCCCGGGAAATAGGTAACAGGTGCGGGGTAAAGGAGATGGTCAGCGGTTTACCGGCCAAGAGGCCGAGCTCCTGCTCAATCTCCGGCGTATGCCGATGTTCCCCGACCTTATAGGCCCGAAAGCCGTCATTAACTTCGCAGAACAAACTACCAACCAGCGCAGCCCGCCCGGCCCCGGAAGTACCGGATTTGGAGTCGGCAATGATGGTAGTGGCATCAATCAGCCCTGCCTTGAGCAGAGGGGCCGTGCCCAGGATGATACTGGTTGGATAACAGCCGGGATTGGCAACCAATGAGGTTCCCTTGATCTTTTCCCGATTAAGCTCCGGCAGACCGTAAACCGCCTGATCAAGATACTCTGCCGCCGAATGGGCCTGATACCATTTTTCATAAACCTTGGCATCGCTGATCCGAAAATCGGCCGACAGATCGACAACCTTACAACCAACACTCAACAACTTCGGTACTATATCCATCGCAGTCTGGTGGGGAACGGCAGTGAAAAACAAATCAGCCCGATCGGCCAGCCCATCCAGAGGGACATTTTCCAAGGTTATCTCAACTATGCCCCGTAGATTAGGAAACACCTCGGAGATTTTCTTGCCGGCAAATTGCCGGGAAGTGGCAACGGTCAACTCGACCCCAGGGTGTTTACTGATAATCCGGGCCAGTTCCTCGCCGGTATAACCAGAAGCCCCAACAATTCCTACACGTAACATATCAAACCCTCATTAAATGGCGAGCCGGGAAAGAAAATTGCTTATCCAGACTATCAGCCCTTAACTTAATAAAAACAAAAAAAATGGGGAAGCACGATTTAAGATCGCCTTCCCCATTTTGAATGGAACAATAATGACACTGCGGATTAACGCTTGGAGAACTGGAACCTCGCACGGGCACCCTTCTGACCGTACTTCTTCCTCTCCTTCATCCTGGGGTCGCGAGTCAGCATGCCAGCCTTCTTCAGAGACAGGCGATTCTCAGGGTCAACTCCCAAAAGAGCTCGGGAAATACCGTGCCGTAGTGCCTCAGCCTGGGCATGTTTGCCGCCGCCCTTGACGGTGCACATAACGTCGAATTTACCGGTCGTATCGGTGAGCACCAGAGGTTTTTCAATCATCCTGGTAAAATCATCACCGCCACCGAAATATTCATCAACGGTAAATTCGCGATTGACTTCAATCTTACCCTTACCGGCCTTTAACCAGACTCTGGCGATAGCCGTTTTTCTTTTTCCCGTAGCGTAGTAACTTTCAGACATCCTTCTCTCCAAACCAGAATGGTTTTAAATTATAATTGTCGGTCTCGTCAAAAAGCCGCGAGACGGACGGACAGTGCGATCTAATTTATTAATTTAACGTCGACCAAGTCACTCAATTTCGACTTTTTACGAAGCCATTATAATTCGAGCTTCTCAGGCTGTTGGGCCTCATGGGGATGCTCAGTGCCAACATACACTTTAAGTTTCTTAAGTTGGGCTCGGCCCAAGCTATTTTTGGGAAGCATGCCCTTAACCGCCTTGAAGATAATATCGGTAGGTTTCTTCTCCAACATCTCCTTGGCCGTTGTCTCGGTAAGACCACCCATGTAGCCGGAATGACGATAATACTTTTTATCGTCCCATTTCTTACCGGTAAACGCGACTTTCTCGGCATTAACAACAACGATAAAATCACCATTATCGATGAAAGTTGAGTAAGTGGGTTTGTGCTTACCACGCAAACGGCTGGCGATCTCGGTGGCCAGGCGTCCTACAACTTTATCACTGGCGTCTATAATATACCACTTCTTCTCGATTTCTTTAACCGGGGCCAGGTACGTTTTCATTATCTTTGAACCTCAAAACAGTTTGCTAACAAGTGCCACAAAAGAAAAGTGGCCTTTGAAAATGAAAAAAGGTCCGAACCCTGTTCGAACCTTGAAAATTCAATGGAGCGGGAAACGAGATTTGAACTCGCGACTTCAACCTTGGCAAGGTTGCACTCTACCACTGAGTTACTCCCGCAATCAGCCGTGTGGCTGTAAACAGGCTGCGAATATACTCGAATGCCTTCGACTATGTCAACATAAAAAAACTAATTTTTCGAGCATTCCCCCAACAGGCAAAACCTTTCGTGTTTTATTTAAAACAAAGAGGTTCATTCTGATAAATTCTTTACGATAAAAACCTTAAATGTTATTACCTAATAAAACCTATAACTAACGGTAAGCAACATTTTTTTCAAGAAAGACCGCGTCCCCATGCGCTTGCCGGATGATAACAAATCAAAACCTCGATTTACAGGAGAGAAAAATGAGTTCAGGCGCTCCCAGAGAAAGCAAAATCAAGCGCTCTACCAGAGAAACCTCCATTAAGTTGTCTCTTAATGTCGATGGCCAGGGCAAGGCTGATATTAAGACCGGGGTCCCATTTATGGACCACATGCTCACGTTGTTCACGGTCCATGGTTTTTTTGACCTGACCATTGAGGCCAAGGGTGATATCGAAATTGACGACCACCATACCGTTGAAGATCTGGGTATCTGCCTGGGTCAGGCATTCAAAGAGGCCCTAGGTGAATTCGACTCAATCAAACGTTATGGCAATAGCGCCGTACCCATGGACGAGACTCTGGTCCGGACCACTTGCGACTTTTCAAACCGCCCCTATCTGTACTATGGCGCCAAGATCAGGGACCAAAAGGTCGGAAGATTCGATACCGCCCTGGCCCAGGAATTCCTGAGAGCCCTAAGCCTCCACGCTGGCCTAACCCTGCACGTGGAAGTGGTTCACGGTGAGAATACCCATCATGTCCTGGAGGCCATCTTCAAATCCCTGGCTCGCACCCTTGACATGGCCTCCTCGGTGGAAACCAGAGTTGATGGACCGCTGTCGTCCAAGGGGTCATTATAATGATAAGGATTTTTCATAAGGAGACGCCATGTTAGCAAGAATAGCTCTGATCTCCCTGCTGATTGGCCTTAGCTTGATGCCGGCAACTATTGTCTTGGCAGGTGAATCAGGAAAGATTATTGTCATGCCGGTTGAGGCCACCGACAAATCACTACACAAGGGCGCTACCGTCATTACAGGAATTATCTCCGACTATTTTGCGGATAATCGTGCGATCCGGACACTCTCCAGTGACCAGCAAGAAGCCTTGGCCGGAGAAGATACCGGCAACCGGCTGCAACTCATCAGAACCATCACCGCCAAACTGGCAAGTGACCAGGCCCTGATTTTCTCGTTAAACCGCTACCGGGAACGCGTTGGCGACCAGTATTCAGTTGAGGATCCTGCTTCTCTGGCCTTCGAGTTCAAACTGGTAGACGCCAAAGACGGCAGAGTAACCTGTAGCGGCCGCTTTGACGAAACCCAGAAAGCCCTCACTGAAAACATCTTTGCCCTTCCCCAGGCCATCAAGCGGGGTTTCAAATGGCTGACAGTTGAAGAGATGGCCAGCGAAGCCGTCCGCGACAGGCTTGACACCTGCCCGGCCCTGGCCGACAAATCCAGCCAATAAGCCAAAAGTACGCCCCCCATAATGAAACTCCATAAGCAGACCAACAGGCTTATCGGCCGCGCCATGCACGACTATGCGATGCTGAGCGACCAAGATCGGGTAATGGTGGCGGTCTCAGGCGGCGTTGACAGTCTGGTCCTGCTCAAGATCCTCAAACATTGGCAGCTCAAGGCCCCCATTAGATATGAGCTCCTGGCCGTCCATCTTGACATGGGCTTCGGCGAGGATGAACCGGAACTAGTCAGCAAACAACTTGCTCGACTTGGCGTCAACTATCTCCTGGAAAAGACCGACATTGGCCCCAAAGCCCTTGCCGAGGAAGAGGGTCGCAGCGGCTGTTTTCACTGCGCCCGCCGTCGCCGCAACCGGCTTTTCGAACTGGCGAAGGAAAGAAACTTCAGCAAAATTGCCATGGGTCACCACAAGGAAGACATTATCGAGACGTTTTTTATTAATATGATGTACGGCGGCAACCTGAGCACCATGGTGCCACGCCAGGATCTTTTTGGCGGACGGCTGAGTCTGATCAGACCAATGGCCTATCTGGAGAAAAAAGCTATCATCGAGGCCGGCAGGGAATGGGGGATCAAGCCGGTGGCAAACCCCTGCCCGCTGTCCACCAAATCTAAAAGGCAGCAGGTTCGTGATCTGCTCGAATCTATCTACCGGGAAGATGAGGCGATCAAATCAACGATCTTCTCTTCTCTGGCCAATCTCAAGCCGGACTACCTGCTTAAAAACAAAATCTGACGGCACCGCCAACAAATCCCAGCTAATTATCGGACCCCGGATTTCTTCCGGCGCGCTGGACGTCCAAGTCTCTTGGCAAAACGGCTTAGCACTTCATAGTACATCCGACCGGTTACCTGGAGAATATTATTGTGATCGGCGCCGGGGATCATTTGCAACTCCTTGCTGGCGGATGCACATTCCGCATGGAGCGCAGCCGCCTCGGTCAAGGGAATGATCTGGTCATTCTGGGCATGGAGAATCAGAATCGGTTTAATAAAATCTTTAATCTTGCGGAGATTATTAAAACCAGCCTCCTCGGTTATCCCCAACGAATCAACATCGACCCCTAACGAGCTCAGCAACGGGCAGGTATTGGCAAAACCGCTCTCGATAATGATTCCGGCCAGATCTTTATGGCGGAAGGCGGCCAGCTCCAGGGCAGAAGCACAGCCCAGAGATCTACCCATCACAACCAGATTGCCGGTCCTGCCCTCAGCGGCCAAGTGTTCCCTGACATAATCAAAGATCGTGTAACTGTCACCGATCATTGACGTCACCGAAGGTTCACCGCCACTCCAACCATAGCCCCGATAATCGACCACGATAAAGCCTAAGCCCTGTTCCGCATATAAAGGGCCAACATCATCGTAATCGCTGACCAGTTCACTGTTACCGTGGAAGAAAATAATATTGGGTCCATCCTGCTCCGCAGGCAGATGAAAGCGAGCCGCAACTGTCACCCCTTCCCCGACCGGGATATCGTGATCAGTGCAGCCGGCAGGACCTTGATTGCGGGCCATCCGCTTAGGATGAAAAAGCAGTTCTCCCACCCCAGGTTTATCAATAACAGAATAGTCCTGTAACACTATATTTTCCTTGGCATCCATTAGTTTCCCCTCGCCAAAAATTTTAGTTTAAAAATTGAAGTTGGAGATGATAACCTGAAAGGCGTGGACAGGCAAATAATGGTTTACCTACGGATTATAAAAATAACAGCCGCCACCACCAGTAATGATTATTGTTAGTACAGCTAATATAAAACACTTCAAGGGGTCAATCATGAAAAATCTAATACCATATTTACCGATGCTCCTTCTATCCGGCCTGATATTTTTCAGCACAACATCTTTAACCGCTGGTGAGACAGCTACTAAGCCCGGATCTCAAAAAGCCACCTTTGCCGGGGGCTGTTTCTGGTGCATGGAAAAGCCGTTTGAGAAACTCGATGGCGTGAAATCCGTTACCTCTGGCTACACCTACGGCACTAGCAAGAACCCTACCTACAAGAATTACGGTCAAGGCGGCCACATCGAGGCTGTCGAGATTATCTTTGACCCCAAGGAGGTTTCTTACCGGGAGTTACTCGAAGTTTTCTGGCAACAGATTGACCCCACCGATGCTGGCGGCCAGTTTGGCGACCGGGGTCATTCCTATACGACCGGGATTTTTTATCACGACCAAGCCCAGCAACAAGCAGCGCAACAGTCTAAAGACTTATTAGCCAACAGCAATATTTTCAATAAACCACTGGTTACCCCAATCCTGCCGGCCTCGACCTTTTACACCGCCGAGGATTACCATCAAGATTATTATCGTAAAAACCCGCTGCGCTACAAATACTACCGCCGTGGCTCCGGAAGAGACCGCTTTCTTGATAAAATCTGGCAAGACAACAAGTTCCCAGGCCAAGCAAGTAAGATTGATCTCCGCCGGAAGCTCACGCCTCTCCAATACAAAGTCACCCAGGAAGACGGCACCGAGCCGGCCTTTGCCAACGAGTACTGGGACAACAAAAAACCCGGCATCTATGTCGACATAGTTTCAGGCGAACCACTATTCAGCTCCCTCGACAAGTATAAATCCGGCACCGGCTGGCCCAGCTTCTCGCGGCCTCTGGTCCCTGATAATATTATCGAAAGAGAAGACCGCAAGTTCTTCTCGGTCAGAACCGAGATCCGCAGCCGCCAGGGCGACTCCCATCTCGGCCACGTCTTTAACGATGGCCCCGCGCCAACCGGACTCCGCTACTGTATGAATTCAGCCGCCCTACGTTTTATTGCTGCTGATGATCTGGTAGCGGAAGGATATGAGGAGTACGTTAAGGATTTCAAATAGAATTCCAGGAGAATGAGATGAAAAATTTTATCTGTGTACTACTTTTCGGTTTATTCTGCTTATTACCTCCATCAGCCGTATCGGCGAAAGACTGGCTGATCGACATTGATCACTCCGCCGCCCATTTCTCAATTAAGCATATGACCATCGCCAAGGTCCGCGGCCATTTTGCCGATCTGACCGGCACTGCCACTTTCGATGACAAGAGCGGCAAATTGCTTGGTTTGCAGATTAAGATCGCTGTCGCCAGTGTCGACACCGGGGTGATAAAACGGGACGACCACCTGCGTAGCGCCGATTTCTTCGATGCCGCCAAATATCCGACCATGGCCTTCGTCTCCAGTGAAATTCAAGAGGGGAAAGATAGTCCGACCAAGATTACCGGCGCCCTGACCATTAAGGGTACAACCAGAGAGATAACCCTTGAGCTCCACGGCCCCACTGCCACCGTCACGGACCCTTGGGGTAATTTACGTAGAGGGGCCACAATCACCACAACTATCAACCGCAATGATTTTGGCATCACCTATAACAAAATCATTGAAAACGTAGGCCTGATTGCCAATATCGTCGAGATCGAAACCGACCTTGAGTTTCTTACCCCTAAACCGGCCAGATAGTATATTCGTGAGAGTCATCCATATAAGAATGGATACTTATTGAGACAACGTCCCGCCCCATATAAGGCAATTAGGCCGTCCTTGGCCTTTATCATTTAAAACCGCCCGTTATCCTGGCGCTGTTTTTTCTTTCCAAGGTGTTTTTTATTTGCATAGCCGCCGGTCATTCATGATACCTTTTCAGTAAACAGCAAGTAACAGATCAGCCGATGTTATTAGCATCTTGAAACAGGTCAAAAGATGGGTCGGGTAAATATCTCTCAGTTGATCAGATATATTATTTTATTACTGTTGTTTGCCTTGGTCCCTTGCACCAAAGCGACCCCTACTGAAAATTCCGCCTCCCCAAACGACTGTCTCAAATGTCACAATGAAATCTGGCAGGAAGAAATCGCCAAGAGATATATTCACCCGCCATTCCGGGAAAAGAAATGCACCGGATGTCATGCGACAAATAATCGTGTCAGGCTCAAAGATCCGGTAATTTCCAGTTCAGGCGATGATTCCGAAAATTGGACAGGAAAAAACCTTATCCCGGCCACCAGCCACTGGTTTGAATTTAAATCAGCTGAGAACCCCGCAACTATGATATTAGAGGCGTCATATGGTTCCATGGTCAGGTTATACAGAGAAATCCCCCTCCCCCCTCTCGACAACCTCACCGATGTAACAGATGTCTACGGACAAAATCCACCGAAGATATATAATGTAACAGTCCCGGAGGTGAAAAAAGGAATTTTCCTTTCCGCCAGCATTTCCTGGCAGACCGACCGACCGACCGGTTCCATGATAACTTATGGGGTCGGGAAGCTGCAACAGAATACGCCCCTGAACAATCGATTACAGACTGAACATTTAGAAACCTTGAGCAGTCTGGAAGCCGACCAAACCTATCGGTTCAGAATCACCGCAGAGGATGCCATCGGAAATAGAACAGATTCAGATATTTTCAAATTCAGCACGACCACTACTTTTTCAAAGTTGGCCAAAAAGCCTGTTCCTAAGGATTGTTGTCTGGTAGCGCCTTTGGGATTGAAGAGCAAATTTTTCCGTAAAGGTGACCGATATTTGGTGAATATCACAGTCATCCGGCCCGTCAAATTATTATTTGCCCTTCTTGGCCAAAAATGCCCCATCACCGAGGCGCCGAATGAGCCCGAAACTTTGGATGAGCAACCGCAAACGACCAAACACATAATTACAAATAAAGAGGAGACAACCACCTTTATCATCTGCAAAACCTGCCATCGTGATTTCATCTGCCGTCACCCCGTCAACGTTTACCCCAAAAGAGGGATGAAGGTTCCGAGCGATTATCCGACCATGGCCGACGGCAGAGTAAGCTGTATTTCCTGCCATGCCCCTCACGCCTCAGATCACCAATACCGAATGATCAAGGACCACCGCCAAGAATTATGCATTGGTTGCCATAGTAGCTTTAATTAGACAAGAAAGAATCCACCCTCCCGCCAATATGAGCAGAAACTCGACCTTCGATAACTTCCATCATTTTTATTTCCGAGTAAACTTACAAATCACCGGCTATCAACAAGAATTCCCGCTCTCACCAATTTCTCCCAAAAACGGCCAATGATCTCCTCTTCATCCGGCGGGATCAGAAATCCGGGTATAGGTTGCGTCGGCAGCAAGCGAGCGGACCGGCAACTGCCATCCCGAACCAACCTGCCATCTTTCTGCTCCAGATAATTAAGGACATCAAGCATATTACCCCAGCAACCGTCGCGATCAAGATGTTCAATGAGCTGATTGACCACGGTATTCAAGGTGACAAACCAATCCGGTGCTTCCGCAATGCCATGATCGGCACAACATTTGGTCGAACCGAAACTCCTGCAGCCAAAAGGCCGCGCCGGGTAAATAGAGCAGCGCTCATCTTGCAGAAAAACACATGACTCATAAACCCAAGGCATCTCCGGCTCCGTAGGCAGTTCTTGCTCGGCCAGACAACAGGCCGCCAGATCGTTGGTCGTAGCGACTGGTTGTGGTCTGTCAGTGGCATCCGGCAATACCGGCAGGCTCCGCCCCTGTTCCGCCAGAAAAGCCTTTATCGTCTCCCCCTCGGCGGTGGTCATCGTCACACTTTGGGTGCAACAGGCCGGACAACCCTCCTGGCAGGCAAAAAGGATCTCCGCTACCTCTTTTTCGTATATCGCGTAAATCTCCGCAAACATCGGCTCAACACTCCACTATAACTACTGAGATTAATCAACAAAAACAGCCATTGTCAGGTTATTCACGACATGGCCCAGCTGAAATCTTTATTAGCATTTTCCAGATTTGCTGCTAACATAGGTAAGAGAGACGGTCGGCACAACTTTAAAGAGGTAGCCATGAAACTTTTTTGCCCATCCCAACTTATTATTTGTTCACTGTTTATAGCAATACTCTCTCTGCCACCGTCATCTATCGCCAAAACAGGAACAGATCGGTTATTCACCGCCGAACCAGCCACCACCGCAACCCCCTGACCGGTTTCACCCGGGCCAGGGCCACAATCAAACTGACCAGTCAACTTACTGACCGTCTCGCGGAAGTCAAGGGTGATCCTCCCCCGAAATTGTGGCTCAAACTCTTCTCCCTCGACGAAGGCATTACCAAAGAAACAGGACATCGTCGCTACGGCATTACATAAATCAAAGAAGAAAGTAGTCGAAACGGCACTTGACTTTTATCCCGATCGAATTTGATGATGCTTATATGTCGGCTTGAGTTTTTGAGGTTGCTCAATCCATGCCTTGCTCACGAGCATGTAAAAACAGCTGAGTTTATTTAGGAGCCATATTTTAATCTATCGGCCCCGCTTGATTTGTACAAAAAAAAGCATTAGGTTGAGCCCGTTGTTTAGCTTAAGCAAACCTTGGACTTCTACAGTCCAGACACTCAGTATTCCCTTTCAGAATGGACCGTCATGGGTGATATAGAAAAACTAGGTAAATATACCATCCAATCCATCCTCGGCCAGGGAGCCATGGGGGTTGTCTACAAGGGGTTCGACCCAAGTATAGAGCGAACCGTTGCAATAAAGGCCATTCGTAAAGATGCCTTCCAGCCGGAAGAGATGGAACAGCTGCTGGCCCGTTTTAAACGCGAAGCGCAAGCCGCAGGCCGTTTAACCCATCCAGGCATTGTCACCGTTTACGAATACGCCGAAGATGGTGACAATGCTTTTATAGCCATGGAATATGTGCCTGGCCGAGAACTCCAGGATTTTCTCGATAAGAACGAAAGATTCCCCCTCAACACCGTAATCGACATTGTCACCCAACTCCTGGATGCCCTTATTTACTCCCACGCCCAAGGGGTAGTCCACCGCGATATCAAACCCAGCAACATTATCCTGCTTGGCAACGGCCAGATTAAAATCATGGATTTCGGTATTGCCAAGATCGAATCTTCAACTCTTACCCAGTTCGGTGATATTTTCGGCACTCCGTCCTACATGTCTCCGGAACAGTTTTCCGGGCAACCGGTGGACAAACGATCCGATCTGTACTCGACCGGGGTCATCCTCTACCACATGCTCACCGGAGAAAAACCGTTTCACGGCAACTCAATAACCAGCATTATGCACCGGGTCATGACTACTGAGGCCCCATTGGTATCAGATATTAATATTCAAGTGCCCTCTTCCCTTGACGAGGTAGTACGCAAAGCCCTGGCCAGGAAACTGGATAAACGTTTCCAAACGGCAAAAGAGTTTAAAGCCGCCTTAACAAAAAAATCCCTGGTTGGTGAAACCGTAGCAGCGGACTTGTCCGGGAAAACCAATGTTGAGCTGCGCGAGATGTGTGCCGCGGCCGGAATCATCGGGATCAGCAAAAAGAATAAAAAACAGCTGATTGCAGCGCTTAAGGATGCGGTTAATGATGGTTCTACAGTTCTTAAAACAAACCTGGCATCTGAGGAGATTGCCACCGTCGCCACGCAACGGGTTGACACAACTGGCAATCATGTGGCTCGGCAGGAGAAATTTGACAAGACCACCGATCTACTGGAATCGCAAGGGGTTGCTACTAAAGAAGTCGAGCAACAACTCTCCGGAAAGGGACGTAAGTTGGCTCTGACCATCTTGGTTGTGACCATTTTAGCCATATTCAGTTTTACAGCATGGACAATGTACTCGGAAGATCTTACCTACCAAGAACTTGAGCAGATTGTAAAAGAGAAGGCCAAAGACATTTCGGCAGCAGTTGCCGATCAATTCATAACAACTGTAAAAGAGAAGGCCGAAGACATTTCGGCATCGTTTTCCGATCAAAAGACGACAATCGTAAAAGAGAAGGCCAAAGACACTCCGGCAGCGGTTGCCGATCAAAAGACAACAATTGTAAAAGAGAAGGCCAAAGATATTCCGCCATCTCTTTCCGGTCAGAACAGAACTGTGGTAGAGATATCCAAATCATTAAAACATAAGCCGACCAAGTAATTTCCCAAAATCTCCGATCAAACAGAAGACCCCCAAGAAACAGATTTACAGGTTGGGCCACTCTCTCCCCGAAGACACTTAATGCCGAGGATCGGCTTAATTTTCATGCACTAAGTATTGAAGCTCCCCTTTTACGTAAGAACTCCTATTGATTAATTCAATGCCGTAACATACGGTACTTGAAACTTGATCAAAAAAAGAGCGCACTACTTTGCCATTATTTATGAAAAGACAAATACTACTATCAGCGCTTAATTCACATGGAGGGATATTAATGAAATCCCATTTATCAATGTGTCTACAGGATATTTTTTTCTGAAGCCCCCCCATCAACAAGTAAACCAACCGTACTTATATCCCTTACGCAGACTGTATCCAGGGAATCAAAGCAGTTTGTTAGAAGAGCCGTGGTCCCAACTGGAGCAGAGATCCTTTTGGCGCTTCTTTTTTCTTCGACAGAGGTAGCATTCTTATTGACCATTTTTTCTCACTCTTAAAAGCAGAACCAATATCGCCACATACGATGGTCAGTCACTCGTGCTTCTTAAGACTGCCGACATCTATATGTCAGAGTCAATTGCCCTACAGCCTAGGCTATCAGGGTGAATTATAAAAAGAAA
Organism: Thermodesulfobacteriota bacterium; assembly: GCA_039714535.1. Taxonomy (GTDB): domain Bacteria; phylum Desulfobacterota; class Desulfobulbia; order Desulfobulbales; family JAGXFP01; genus JAGXFP01. The sequence goes on from JBDLJC010000010.1 coordinate 82,664, forward strand.
TGGGGGTATTCCTTACTCTCACCCTATTTTTCTTGCAACACTAATATGATCTTATGGAGGGGAATTGATAACCTCCGTCGATCATTCATAAAACTATTCTCCAGTATTGATTTTCGTTATAGGTTTCTGCATGGCAAGATTGTTCGGGTATGAGGTTATGTGCTTTTTCTCATACCCATCATGCCTATTAATCCCCTTTAGATTTTCCGGAAACACCCACACGCAAAGTCAAAATACAACTCGGTGCACGCCATGTATATGGTGTAGGAAAATGCAGGATGATGTCAAGCAAGAATCAACGACGCGGGACACGTGAAGATATATACACACAAAACAAGTCTACGCCTAACCAATGAGCACCAACACCTGTCCCGGTTTTTGGCGCAGACTTTCCAGGTAGCACTTAGGTGACTAGCAATAAAAAAAGCACGCTACATCGCGATGAATTGCATTATTGAGAAACCATTAATTCCAGAGATAATCACAATAACACCAAAAACAATAGGCATTACCGTATAGGCAAGTATATGAATAGTTGATCGTGCCACAAAAAAGTGGAACAGTAGTTAAGCCGCTTTTCTCATGTTCCACCATTCCAACTCATATTGAGCGGGAGATTTATAGCCATTCGTTG
>JBDLJC010000011.1:0-82079 GCA_039714535.1 Thermodesulfobacteriota bacterium
GCCTTCGGCTAGTATTTTCGCTACTATCATTTGATAGCAACGGGATTCATATACAGGGGACTTTCACCCCATTAGATCACGCCCATGCCGGGCGTACACCAGTAAATTCACTTGACCGCAATAACGCATGCGGCCCTACGGGGATCAGCCCATGGGCGGCAAGTGATTCCGGTCGTTAAATGCCCAAGTTAGCCATGAAAAGTGAATTTATGGATGAATTTTATCAAGACCTGCTAGAACAAGACACTGATAATGATGTGTTAGATTTTTGTAGAAAACGGGTAATTCACGGAACGCCTTATATATTTTATGGGAAGGAAGACGAGTATTATTTATTTAGAAAAGCTATAGCAATCCAATTTAATGTTCCGTTCCATGAAATATACATAGTGGGTTCGGCCAAGCTAGGTTTCAGTCCACATAAACAAAAGGAATTTGATTTGGATTCTGATGTAGATGTGGCAATTGTTTCGGGAACTCTATTTGATCAAGTAATGGAATTCATTCGTGGCTATCAAATGGAGCTTCGGAGTTCAAGGCGAAGAGTGAGTGAAAAAGAACTAGAGATGTACCATCAGTTTTTAGAGTATGTTGCTCTTGGGTGGATTAGACCGGATAAGTTGCCACTCTCATTTCAAATAAGAGATCTAAAAAATAAGTGGTTTGAGTTTTTTGAGAGCATTTCGTATGGTCGTTCTGAAATAGGGAATTACAAGGTGGCAGCAGGAGTTTTTAAAAGTTATCACCACCTTGAAATGTACTTGTTAAGTGGGATGAAAGATTTACGAATGTCAAAAGTAATAAAGGAGTCAGTAAATGGCTAACCAAATAAAACCGTCGGTTACAACACCGAAAATCGCTGACATATACCAAGATATTGACTCGGGGAAGCTGGTTCTACGTCCAGACTTTCAAAGAAAGTTTGTCTGGACCCAAGAGCATCAGGAGGAGTTTATTGAAACCATACTTGGCGGCTTTCCTTTTCCGGAAATTTATGTTTGTGAAGGTTCGCTTGATACAAAAAAATTGAAAACAACTCAGCATGTTATTGATGGGCAGCAGCGACTAACAACGATAAAAAACTATATTGAAAATGACTTTGAGAAGCCTCTTAAAAAAATACCGCCTTTTGATTCCTTGAATGAAGATAAAAGAATAGAGTTTCTCGGATACAATGTTGTTTTCAGAGATATAGGCAAGGTTGATGAGGAGGTTATAAGAGAGATATTCAGAAGAATCAATCTAACCAAATTCAAACTTGAAGATGTGGAAATACACAATGCAGTTTACGATGGGGAATTCATAAAAACTGCTAAAGAAATATTAGAAAGTATTTCACTAGAGAAATATGGTGTATTCCATGAATCTGAATTTACTAGAATGGCAGATTTGCACTTTTTACTATTAGTTATGTCGACTATGGAGGTTGGTGGATATTTCAATAGAGACACAGAGATTGAAAAGACAATTTCAAAGTTTAATGATGAATTCAAAAACTCTTCTCACATGAGATCAAACTTGCTAAAGACATTCGCCATTATTGAGGATTTGGAACTTCCTCTAGATTCAGTCTGGTTCCGAAAGTCATGCTTTTTTACTTTTGTTTCAGAAATATGTTTCAATCTAGGAGCTTTGCCGGATGATTTCAGAGATAGGCTAGTTCAGTTCGATAAAGATGTATTCGTAAAGAAAGACGAAAAAGGTTCTGACTACAGTATTTTTTACTCGTATATGTATTCGGGAACTACGGGACGAAAAGCTAGAGTAGAGCGCGCTAGAATATTTTCTAAATACATTTTAGATAGAGACAGCATTTAACAAAGCATTGCAGCGGACAAGCCGCTGAATGCGACGTTGTGCGTATAAAAAGCTATGGACGCTAATTCAATATTTGAACAAATAAATGCCAAACTCAAAGAATTAGATATCGATGAGATACGAGAACGTATCCGCCCTTTAATGAAGGGGGTTCGTGTTGTATCACCCATAGCCCCAGCTGGGACCTTTTTGTACAGAGCCAGGAAATTAGACGATAGTTTTAATAAAGATCAAAACATATTCTTAGCTGACCTGAAGTATCCACAACCAGACAAGGCTTCGCTTGGCCGACTGAACCGTGATGGTCAGTCTGTCTTTTACTGCTCATATTCTAAAGAGCCAATTTTTTTTGAATTGCCTCACCTATCAGAGGGGGACGAAATAGTACTAAGTTTTTGGAAAACCCTTGATACTATGCTTGTAAACAATATTGGCTACACAGAATTCATATTCAGCAAATTTGGAACAAAGCGTGTTGCTCCCTCATGGAGTGAGAAAAAAATTGATGATGCTAATCAGGAAATAACATTCAATGAAAATTCTCTACCAGATGAAATAAAAGAAAAAATATCACACGACGAAAATAGAATTTTGCGTGAATTAATGAGCAAAGAGTTTATGCGAGAGGTTGATGGTACAGGAAATTACCATTACAAGTTGACTGCAGCCTTAGCAGAGTTGCATCTAGGGGAAATTAAAAATCATACTAAACAGTTTGCGGGCATTCTCTACCCCAGTATAAAAATGTCAGCAAATGGGGACAATTTTGCTTTACAACCTGACTTTGTTGACAGACATCTAGAGTTTAGAAAAGCAACTCACATAAGACTAACCAAAAAGGACGGGAATACTTTTTCTATCAACAAGCTGGATGAAGCCATTGAACTTAATGATGACAACTCATTGAAATGGCTAGGAAGGCTAGCCCACTGGGTGCTGAATAAACCATTCCAGCAAGCCACAGCTACGGCATCAGCAGGAAAAGACCATAATGGTGATTACGAAATGAGTAAAGACGGCACGCCAGTTCACTGGGTTTTAGTTGATAGTAAGACAGGGGAAGCTCTTAAGCCCACTTGATCTTAAAATGGCAAAGACGCACAACCAAAAAATTAAGCGGACGGCGTAAAGCGTGGCGGCGCTGACGCGGCAAGTTCATTGGCGCCGTCCGCTTATTTAAGTCGTTATACAAAAATATATGAATGATGACAAAGGGGTCAAGTCCGCTTTTGACCTTTGGCTGCCTTCTTTGTAATCCTTTCCAGTTCTTTCAGCAGTCGGCTGTTCCCAGGCCTGGGTATATAAAGCGGCAGGAGACGGGAGATTGCCTTGCGTCCGTATTCCCTGCCCTGGTTCCGGTAAAAAGAAAAAAGATATGGTCCGGTTCAAAAAAGAAGACATCTTCAAATTCATCGAAAACCATTACGAGAAATAGCCATGAGTAACGAATTCATAAGATTCAGAATCTCTAAAAATGCCCAGGAGATCTTAAAAAGACCGAAGGCTTTTACCCTCTTGGCCCAAATTGCTTTGAAAGCCAAAAGAACTAACTCAGAATGGGGGAAATGTGCAGAGAAACTCATCATCATTAGATGATATGGTGCTAAAAAACACATCCCAATCTCACAAATCTATATCATCTTTCTGGAGTTCTGGGTGCGATCCTTGCGAGTCACTTCCCATATGAACCTATATTCATACTCCCTCCTACAGCGACGGGGCAGAAGAAAGATCCGGTCAAGATCAAGCATGAGTCGGGAAAAATGATCTCCGAACCATACTGAAACAACAGTAACCGGGCATAAAAAAAGAGGCCCTCAAAGGCCTCTTTTTTATTACTCATACGGACAAGCAAAGTTTAATAGCGATAATAGTCCGGTTTATACGGCCCCTCGACGTTAACGCCGATATAATCGGCCTGTTCCTTGCTCAGGGTGGTGAGGGTGGCGCCGATCTTTTTGAGATGGAGCATGGCTACTTTTTCGTCCAGATTTTTAGGCAGAAAGTAGACCTTGTTCTCGTATTTACCCGGGTTCTGCCAGAGTTCAATCTGGGCCATGACTTGATTGGTGAACGAATTGCTCATCACGAAACTGGGATGACCGGTGGCACAACCCAGATTGACCAGCCTGCCTTCGGCCAGAACGATAAGCCTTTTGCCGTCGGGGAAGATCACGTGATCCACTTGGGGCTTAATGTTCTCCCACTTAAGATCCTTGACGGAAGCGATATCGATTTCACTGTCAAAATGACCAATGTTACAGATAATCGACTGATCCTTCATCTTGTCCATATGGCCTCGGTTTATCACCTGCAGATTACCGGTGCAAGTGACAAAGATATCACCCATTGCCGCAGTCTGCTCCATGGTCATGACCCGATAGCCTTCCATAGCGGCCTGCAGAGCACAGATCGGATCGACCTCAGTGACAATAACCTGGGCGCCCATACCCCGGAAGGCCTGGGCGCAGCCCTTGCCAACATCACCGTAGCCACATACTACCGCAACCTTGCCAGCAATCATTACGTCGGTGGCCCGTTTAATCCCATCGAGCAAAGACTCGCGGCAACCGTAGAGGTTATCGAATTTAGATTTCGTCACTGAATCGTTAACGTTAAAGGCCGGGGCTTTCAATAAGCCATCCTGCATCATTTCGTTCAGACGGTGGACGCCGGTGGTGGTCTCCTCACTGATCCCGCGAATATCTTTCATCATCTCCGGATATTTTTCGTGCATCAGCAGGGTCAGGTCACCGCCATCATCAAGGATCATATTAGGTGTCCAGCCATCGGGGCCGAAGATAGTCTTTTCAATGCACCACCAGAATTCCTCCTCAGACTCACCCTTCCAGGCAAAGGTCGGGATGTCAGCGGCAACCATGGCTGCGGCGGCGTGGTCCTGGGTTGAAAATATATTACAAGAAGACCAGCGGACCTCAGCCCCGAGATCAACCAGGGTTTCCATCAACACTGCGGTCTGGATCGTCATATGCAGACAACCGGCAATCCGCGCCCCTTTGAGGGGTTCTTGGCCGGCATATTCCTCACGGGTCGCCATCAGACCGGGCATTTCGGTCTCGGCGATAGCGGTCTCTTTGCGGCCCCAATCAGCCAAAGCCATGTCGGCTACTTTAAAATCGCCGCTATCGACGGTTTTATTGCTCATTTTTATTCTCCTTATTTAATACTATCGAAAAAAATCTAGGGATATAACGCCAACTTATTTAATACCGGCAGCATCCCTGAGGGCGTCGGCTTTATTGGTTTTTTCCCAGGTGAACTCTGCCTCTTCCCGGCCAAAATGACCATAGGCTGCGGTGTTTCGATAGATGGGGCGAAGCAGATCAAGTTCCTGGATAATCGCTTTGGGGCGGAGGTCGAAATGCTTCTTGATCAGCGCAATGATCTTATCATCGCTAATATTGCCGGTGCCGAAAGTATTGACATTCAAAGAAACCGGTTGGGAAATACCGATGGCATAGGCCACCTGAACTTCGATTTCAGAAGCAAGACCAGCGGCAACGATATTTTTGGCCACGTAGCGCCCCATATAGGATGATGACCGATCAACCTTGGAGGGATCCTTGCCGGAAAAGGCGCCGCCACCATGGGACCCCATGCCGCCGTACGTATCGACGATAATCTTGCGGCCGGTTACGCCGCAATCGCCAACCGGGCCGCCAATCACAAAACGCCCGGTAGGATTGATGAAAAATTTAGTACCATTATCGATCATCTCAGCCGGCAGCACCGTTTTAATGATTTCCTCCATGACTCCTTCCTTCAGGTCATCGTAGCTGACGTCGGGGGAGTGCTGGGTAGAAAGAACGACCGCTTCAACCCGTTTAGGCTTACGATCAACATATTCGATGGTTACCTGGCTTTTGGCATCGGGACGCAACCAGGGCAATTTACCGGCCTTGCGCACTTCCGCCTGCTTTTTGACGAGACGGTGAGAGTAGGTGATAGGCATCGGCATCAACACCCGGGTTTCATCGCAGGCATAACCGAACATCAGGCCCTGATCACCGGCTCCCTGGTCCAGGTCAACCCCGGTACCCTCGTCAACGCCCACTGCAATATCTGCAGACTGCTTATCGATGCTGGTCAGAACCGCGCAGGACTTGTAGTCAAAGCCCATGTCGGAGGAGTTGTAGCCAATCTCTTCGATAGTGTTTCGAACGATCTGGGGCATATCAACCCAGGCGTTGGTGGTAATTTCACCAGCGATTATGGCCATGCCGGTGGTCACCATGGTCTCGCAGGCCACCCGGGAGGTTTTATCCTGCTCCAAGATGCTGTCAAGAATCGCATCGGATATCTGATCTGCCACCTTATCGGGATGGCCCTCGGAAACTGACTCTGAAGTAAAGAAGTGGGCACTCATTAAGTTTTCCTCTTTGCAATAAAATGGTGAATTTCGGCTGGCAGGGCCAGTCGAAATTAATTAAGAAAAGGCCGTAATTGTGCCCTACTTTCAGGGCTAATGTCAAGTAAAATCGTTATAATTACGCTCTATTCCCTTGACCTTCCGCACCAGTTCCTTGTTAACCGGCGTCGGGATTCCCAGTTCAACACCCTTCAGCACCAGAGCGCCGTTAATGGCATCAATCTCGGTGGGTCTTTTGGCTCTGATATCCTGAAGCATTGAAGAAATATTGGCCGCAGTTGCCCGACAGACTTTCAGAGTAACCTGTAACGGATTATCGGTAAGGGTGATGTCGCTTTTTTCAGCAACGTGTTGCCCTTCAAGAATGGCCGCGTGCATAATCGCCACGGTTTCGGGCGATTCCAGCAAGACACCATTGGGGCAGTCGTTGATGGCAGTCAGGGCATTTATGCCGACATTGACCAGTAGTTTGGTCCAGACATGATTAAGAATGTCCGATACCAGCTCGGTTTCGATGCCACCACCGGTGAGTGTTTGCGCGGCCAGAGCCAGTTTTCCCCTTGATTCAGAGTTTGTGACGATTGCTGGCGATGGCAGACCGATCCGGGTTAGTCCCTGCCCTTTATGCAGGACATGACCGGGACCGATCAGAGTTGCTCCGTGAGAGGTTACTCCCAGACCCCAACAAACGGTGTCGCCGAGAATTTCCGGCAGCAGGGATAAATGCCCTATGCCGTTCTGCAAAGCGATGAGCAGGGAATCTTTATTGCAAAGGGGTCTGACTGCCTGCAGAGCCTCTTTGACTTTGCCGGATTTGACGCAGAGCAGGATCAGGTCTACTGGTCCTATCAGTCGCGAATTTACGGTGACATTAACTCGACAGCTTCTGGACCGGCCGTTTTCTTCAACAACTAGACCCCGCCGGTTCAACAAGTTCGCGCGGTCAGAATCATGATCCAACAACCATACTTCGTTAGCTTCACAAAGCGACGCGGCCAGAAGGCAACCCATGGCACCAGGGCCAATGACAGCGATTTTCATATGTTTTGAGCAGGTGACGTTAGCCGCTTCTCTCCCTAATTCACGTTACGAAATTTTCTACCAATCTCACTTGGTTGGGGATGAACTGCCGGCAAGATCCTTGGCCACCAAGCCAGTTTCTTTCCGGGATAGACTGGAGACTCTTCTTCCTGCCGATTTTCCTTCAATCCCGGTGGAAAAAATAAGTTCGTCAAAAGATCTGTTCATAGATTTACTGCGGAAGTTATTGAAGATGTTGGCGTTTAAGAGAGTGACTTCTTCACCGACCTTGACATCAACGGCAGGGACAGTCGCCCAGATCTGTTGTTCGCCACGGTCCAGCAGAATAAAAATGAAACCACCGGATCCAGCCCCAGCAATCTCCAGAACCTTACCCCTTATGGAAGTCACAACTTCTTGCGGCAGATCGGCCTTTTCAGCTGTCTGCTCTTGTTTATCACGGCTGCAGGCGGGTAGTAAGACGAGAAGCAAAACGGCCAGGGCCATCAGAACTATAAATTTATTAAATCTTACAGCCATTATTACTCTCCTTGCTGATAGTAAATCATCGATGACAGCGAAAATTTAGACTAATAAAATTAGCTGTAATTGAATAGTAAATTTTTGCCTTTAACACCGATGCGGGCAAGGCCGCCTTTGGTCAGGTTGCCGAACAGGATTTCATCGGCCAATTTATCGCCAATCTCTTGCATGATCAGCCGCCGCAGTGGTCTGGCGCCGTAGGCCGGGTCAAAACCTTTAGCGGCCAGCCAGGCACGAGCCCCCTGGGTCAATTCAATTCGCACCTTCTTTTCGGCCAGTTGACCCTGTAACTCGTTGACCATCTTATCAACTACCAGATTCATCACCTTTTTATCGAGGGAATTAAAGGTGATAGTTGCATCCAGACGATTCCTGAATTCCGGTGAGAACATACCTTTGATCGCCTTCACCTCCCCGCCACGACTGTCGGCCATGAAACCGATGCCTCTTTCGCTCATCTCCCGAGCCCCGACATTGGTGGTCATGGCCAGGATGACGTTGCGGAAGTCGGCTTTGCGACCACTGTTATCCGTCAGGGTTGAATGGTCCATGATCTGCAACAGGATGCTGAAGATGTCGGGGTGGGCCTTTTCGACTTCATCAAGGAGCAGCACGCAGTAGGGGTGTTTGCGAACAGCCTCAGTCAGTAGACCGCCCTGGTCGAAGCCAACATAGCCTGGGGGGGCGCCGATCAGACGTGCCACCGCGTGTTTTTCCATATATTCGCTCATATCAAAACGTTCGAAGTGGATACCAAGCACCGTTGCCAACTGGCGGGCCACTTCGGTTTTTCCCACCCCGGTTGGCCCGGCAAAAAGGAATGAACCTGTGGGTTTGTCGCCCTGCTTGAGACCGGCCCGCGATCTTTTAACAGCGGTGACCAGAGCATTGATGGCATGGTCCTGGCCATAGATAACTTCTTTGAGCGATCTCTCGAGACCGCGCAACTGCTCAACATCGGCACCTCTGGCTCGCCGGGCCGGGGCCCGGGTCATTCTTGACACGACATTTTCCACATCACGGACGGTAATAAGCGGATTCTTTCGGGTCGACCTGGCCAGCCGAAAAGAGGCGCCCACTTCGTCCATAACATCGATGGCCTTGTCCGGCAGGAAACGGTCGGTGATATAGCGGGCCGCCAGCTCGGCAGTGGCCTTCAGGGCCGGAGCCGAATAGTGGATGCCATGATGCTCTTCATAGCGGGATTTGAGGCCCTTGAGGATGGCATAGGTCTCCTGTTCCGAAGGCTCCCCGACATCTATTTTTTGAAAACGGCGGGCCAGAGCCCGGTCTTTTTCGATATGATTTTTGAATTCCTCATAGGTTGTCGCACCAATGCAGCGCAGGGTTCCGGCCTGCAAGGCCGGTTTGAGCAGATTGGAGGCATCCATGCTGCTGCCGCTGGTTGAGCCGGCCCCAACGATGGTGTGTATTTCATCGATAAAGAGGATGATATTGCTATTTTCCTCGACGCCACTGATCACCGCTTTCATCCGCTTCTCAAAGTCACCGCGATATTTTGTGCCGGCCATCAGGCCGCCGAGATCCAGCAACCGTATTTCAACATCTGCTAATATCTTCGGGACCTTTTTTTCGTGGATGTGCAGGGCCAACCCTTCGGCAATGGCGGTCTTACCGACCCCCGGCTCACCAACCAGCAGCGGATTATTTTTACGCCGGCGGCAAAGGATCTGCATCATTCTTTCCAGTTCCCGATTCCGTCCGATCAATGGGTCAATCCTACCTTGGGCCGCCAGTTCGGAATAGTTGATCGTGTATCTATCCAAATCAGTCAAGGGGGCCTCTGCCGGCCCTTCTTCGTCCTGGTTCTCTATATTGCCGATACCGGGAGAGGAATATTCGTTAGAGATATATTCAACTACACTCAAGCGGTGCAACCCTTCCGCTTTAAGGAAATAAACAGCGTATGATTCCGGTTCGGCGAAAATCGAGACCAGGACGTCGGAAGAATCGACCTCTTTTTTACCACAACTCTGAACGTGGGAGATAGCCCTTTGCAACACCCGGTTAAAGCCGATAGTCTGAATTGGGTCTTCGGCCAGTTCTTCCTTGACCGGATTCATGTTGGAGACAAAGAATTTTTCCAGCTTCTCTTTGAGAATCTCAGGCTTCCCACCACAGTCAGTGATTATATCGATTGCCATATCCTCATGGAGGAGGGCATAGAGGATGTGTTCCACCGTTACATGTTCGTGCTTTCTTTTCTTGGCTTCGCGGATGGCCATGAACAGCGCCATTTCCAGATTGTTATTTATCATGTTTTCTATTTCCGATTAATGGGTTCAGGCTTTTTCAATGGAACATTTAAGCGGATGTTCATTTTTGTGGGCCAGATCGTGAACAATGGCGACCTTGGTCTCGGCCATATCTCTGGTAAACACCCCCGCCACCCCATGCCCTTCCTGATGGACCTTCAACATTATCCGGGTCGCCTCCTGGTCATCTTTATGGAAGACCACCTCCAGAACCATAATTACAAAATCCATCGTGGTGTAATCGTCGTTAAGCAACAACACCTTGTACATCGGCGGTTCTTCAGTTTTTTGGCGGCTGTCAGCGATGGCCAGCCCTTCATGTTCGTGGCGAGTGTTGCCCATTGTTAATTATCCCGATCTTGAAGTTTCCCCCTCTGCTTTCGGGAAACTCGCTATATGTTGAAATTGCTTGGATGATAATCGAACTTAATAATCTTGCCCTGCATGGATATCAACCATCTACCACGAACATAAAGTTTCCATCATTTGGCAGTTTGTCAATAGAGGAGGTCTATCGCGGAGCTACCGTCGCCTTGTGCCCCCTAGATGTTCGGTGCCCCAGCAATTTAAAGAACATGCTCTCCAGGATTATTTTTTCAGGAATAGTGGAACTTTTCAAGCGGTATTCGGTGGCCAGCAGCTCAGACAAAGCCTTGGTCAGGGTGGAGGTCTGGAATTTTTCCACTTTTCGAAACATCATATACAGGGCATAGGGATGACCTGGCAGATCCTTAGGCCAGTCCGCCTGACCACTTTTCAACCGTTCCAGATACCCCCCCTTGAAAGCCGGGAAGGAAAGACCTGGTGAATAGGCGGGATTGTCGAGGTCCCGCATCGAACCGATAATCAGCATTTTTTTTAGATGATTACGCAGGGTGGCGATAATTACCAGGGGATGCAGACCGTTCTCCAGAAGACGGCCATTGATGATGAGGGTTGCCGCAAGATCACGGTTTGAGAAAGCCTCGGAAAGTTCATAGACCGCCTCTTCTCTGGTGCGACCGATGACCTCGTTGAGATCGTCTACGGTTATCTTCTGCCGCCCTTCGGTATAGAGGGCCAGTTTTTCACTCTCAAGGGCGGCGGCCACCGGATGAAAACCGACCCGCTCCAGAAAGATCTCCATAGCCCGGGGTTCCATCTTCTTGTTTGACTCGGCCAAGGTTCTGCGGACAATCTCGGTCAGCACCTCTTTTTGGGAGTCAGCGGCCGCCTTATTAGTACCGGTATCGACCGACAGATCGAGTACCGAGCCCTGTTTAGCGAGGTATTTGTAGAATTTTTTGCGTTTGTCGGCAGCATCGGTAACCAGGATAAGGATATTACCGCTCGGCAACCCCTCGTCAAAGGCCTTGCTGTAAAGATCGGTGATATTCTGACCCCCAGGCACCACCGTTGCTTCATTGGTAGACCCAGTTTTTTCCAGAACCTCACCTGCCCAGGCCAGACTACCTTGGGGTCGGGCAAAGCCCAGTTTATTTTTCCAAGTCGAGCTCGGCAGTTCTTCCAGGTCTGAAGGAGTCATGCCGCCTATATCAAGGATCTGGCGCAGATAGCGACCGGCTGCCTCCAGATCATTATTCTGATATTTTTTCACCCCTTTCTCCCAGAGGTTTTTGGCAATCACCTTGGAATGGAGCAGCCGGGAATCCATGACCTTAATGACCCGACGCCCCCCAAACAAGCTGTAGGTGCGGAGCTGATTAAGGGTCTTGCCCGGTTCCTCCTGATCGCCATCGACCAAGATCAGACTACCGGACCGCAGGCTTTCGTCTGGCAGTAGATGATCCAGAATCTGATCAGCGGCCCGTTGACAGAGATATCGTTCTCCGAATATCAGGTAGATCTGGGTTGTTTCGCCATTATCGATAGCCTGCAGCAAAGCGGGAAGTTCTTGACGTTTGTAGATGGTCATAATTTATCAAAATACACGGTTTGGAATTTTTTAAAATGGTTAAAAGAAATGATGGAATTGTTATGCTGTAAATAGTCATGTTAAACTGATTATTGGAAAAATGGTGTGGCGATTGCCCGGACCCAGATAAATTGGAATTTTTAAAATGGTTCTGGACTCTGTTCTGTACCCCCTTTAGGGGTATAAGTGCCTTAACAGGAGAGTGTAACTCTTGAAAATAATTTAACTTTTTAATTTATTGCCATAAAAACCACGAAATTAACTGCTAAGGCACTAAAAATCAGGTTATACATCTCATTATGGCTAAAGAAAATTCAAAAAACCCAGCCCAGCGAATTGGAACGCTGGTCGGCGGTTCCGGCCTGATCGGCGGGGCTCTGATGCATTATTTCAAGACCCATGCCGGCGATGAAATTGATGTCCTTGCCCCAAACAGCAAGAAACTCAGTCTGCGGGAACCGGATGATATCACAAGATATTTTCGGAAAAATCGGCCCGCTTTCATCATCAATACCGCCATCGCTTCCCTCGACAGCGATGCCCAGCTGGCCTTTGAGGTCAATTACCAGGGAGCCATTAATCTGGCCCGGGTGGCTTTGACCCTCGGTATTCCCTACATCCATTTCAGTTCGGCAGCCATTATGCCCAATGGCGAAAACCTTGGCGAGGAGGACGTGCTACCCCTGACCGCCGACCTTTCTAATTATGCCAAGTCAAAGCTGATGGCGGAACAAACCCTTAAGCATATGCACAAGACCATGGGGCTTGATTACACCGCCATTCGGCTGGGAGTGGTTTATGGTAAGCATGACCACAAGATCCAGGGTTTCCAGAGGCTGTTCTTTTCGATCATGAACCGGGCGATGCTGGTGATGCTCACCAGAAAGGGGGTTCGCCACTCCTATACCCACGCCAAAAAACTGCCGCCTTTTATCCATTATATTCTCGACAACCGGGCCGAATTTTCGGGGGAAACCTATAATTTTGTTGACCAGGAACCGGTGGAGCTGGCCTGTGTTATTCTGACGATCAAACGGTATCTGGAGCTTGGTATTCCCAAGAAAATTTTTCTGCCCTACCCGCTGGCAAGACTGGCCCGACATGGCCTGGAGCTGGTGGTAAAGGTGCTCAGCCGGATCGGGGTGGAGGCCAGAATGCCTGGCGAGCTGATGTTTTTGGAAAATTTTTACAAGACCCAGACCCTTTCCGCCGCCCAGTTGCTTAATTCAAGCTACCGGGATCCAGTCGGGGACAAGGTAACGGTTTACAGCAAACTGCCCGATATGATCGAATACTATCTGACTCGCTGGGAGCACTTGAATCTCATCTCTTCATACAACCGTGAAGTTTTTGATCCCATCCACAGAGTAGAGGTGTTTGAGGATGACCCTGGCCGCCTTCTGGAGACTATGAAAAATGATAGTTTAGAGCGGTTCCCCGGCTTGGAAGATTAATGCCTTTATTCGGGGCGCATATGTCGATCAGCGGCGGGCTGCGGTTGGCCTTTGATCGATTGGCCGCAGTTGATGGCGAGGCCCTGCAGATATTTACCGCCAACCAGAGGCAATGGCAGCCGAAACTACCCGATGAGCAGGAGATCGGGCTTTTCAGGGAAATGCGGCGATCCTTGGCCGGAATCCCGGTGGCTTCCCACGATTCCTATCTGATCAACCTCGCTTCACCCAAACCGGAAACCGAGAAAAAATCCATAACGGCTTTAGCCGAGGAGTTGCGCCGCTGTGCGGCCCTTGGGGTGGAATATGTGGTGATGCACCCCGGTGCACATCTTGGTAAGGAAATAGCGGCGGGGATCACCCGGTTCACCGCCAATCTGGACCGGGCCTTCAAAGAGGCCGCAATTGGCAGGGAGGTCATGGTTTTGCTGGAAACCACCGCCGGCCAGGGCACCAGCCTGGGCGCTGATTTCGCCGAACTGGCAAAGATTATCGCCGGTTCAATGTTTTCACCGCAGTTGGGGGTCTGTTTTGATACATGTCATGTGTTTGCCGCCGGTTATGATCTCAGAACCCCCGCGGCCTACCAAAAAACCATGGCCGAATTTGAGCGAGTAGTCGGTCTTGACCGGCTCAAGTTTTTCCATCTCAACGACTCAAAGAAGGAACTGGGCAGCCGGGTTGACCGCCATGCTCATATCGGCCAGGGACGGATCGGGGTGGAGGGCTTCAGGTTGCTGGTCAATGATCCCCGTTTTAGTGAGCACCCGATGGTTCTGGAAACCCCCAAGTCGGAAGATATGCACGAAGATAAAGAGAATTTACAACTACTGAGAAGTCTCCTTGCATAACGGCTGTTGTCTGCTCGAAACAGGCAGAGCAATTTTGCTGACGATGGCTTAGACAAGCAATTTTAATCTAGCGAAACATCTATCTTACCAATCAGGCGATTTTGCCAATCCATAAATAAATTCGAGTTTATCTTGATGCCCAGAACACCAGCAAATACACTTAAGCAGATCTTCGGTTATAAAGATTTCAGGCCATATCAACAAGAGATCATCGAAACCCTGATTGGCGGCCAAGACCTGTTTGTGCTAATGCCCACCGGCGGCGGCAAGTCCCTCTGCTACCAGATCCCAGCCCTGCACAGGCCGGGCGTTGCCATTGTGGTCTCCCCCCTCATCTCGTTGATGAAAGACCAGGTTGACGCCCTGACCGCAAATGGCGTAGAGGCCGCGTTCTACAACTCTTCCCTGAAAGCACCAGAGGCCCGCCAAACCCTGGCCCGCCTGCATGACAACAGCCTTGATCTCCTCTATGTCGCCCCCGAACGGTTAATGAGCGACTCCTTCATTGAGCGGTTGCAGAATATTGATATTGCCCTGTTTGCCATTGATGAGGCCCATTGCATCTCCCAGTGGGGCCACGATTTCAGACCGGAATATCGCCAACTCAGCCGGTTGCGAGGGCTTCTGCCCGGCCCGCCGATAATTGCCCTGACCGCCACCGCCGAACCCCACACCAGGGAAGATATCTTAAAGGGGCTGAGTCTGACTTCCGCCCGGACCTTTGTTACCGGCTTTGACCGCCCCAATATACGTTACACCGTGGTCGACAAGGCAAAACCGGCCGCCCAGCTCAGGGATTTTCTGGCAGCCCGCCCCGGTGATCCGGGTATTGTCTATGCCCTGAGCCGCAAACGGGTCGAAGCAATTACCAGTGACCTTAACCAGGCCGGAATTAGTGCCGTTGCCTATCACGCCGGGCTTGCCGATACGGTGCGCCAAGAGGCACAGAATAGTTTCCAGCACGATGATGTTCAGGTGGTAGTCGCCACTGTCGCCTTTGGCATGGGGATAGACAAGTCCAACGTTCGCTTCGTGGTCCACTATGATCTGCCCAAAAACATCGAAAGTTATTACCAGGAAACAGGCCGGGCCGGACGGGACGGCTTGAGCGCCGAAGCCCTGCTGCTCTTTGGTTATGGAGATATCGCCATTGCCCGGGGCCTGATCGAAAAAGGCTACAACCAGGAACGCAAACGCATCGAACTCCATAAACTCAACAGCATGGTCGCCTTTGGCGAGGCCCAGACCTGCCGCCGCCAGATTCTGCTGGGCTATTTTGGCGATCAACTAGGTGAGCCCTGCGGCAACTGCGATATCTGCCTTAATCCACCGCAGCAGATCGAGGTAACCGAAGAGGCGCGCAAGGCCCTGTCCTGTGTCTACCGGGTCGGGCAGCGGTTCGGCCTGGGTTATATCATCGAAGTATTACGCGGTTCAAAAAACCAGCGCTTGCTTAAGCTTGGCCACGACCGGCTTTCCACCTATGGGATAGGCGCGGACCAGCCCCGTGATTTCTGGTCGGCCCTGCTGCGGCATCTGATTAACCAGGGATTTCTCTGCCAGGATATTGCCAACTATTCAGTTCTTACCCTGACCAAAGAGGCAGGGCCGCTGCTTAAGGGCGAACAGACCCTGACTATGCCAAAACCAAGAATCAGGACCACTGCCAAAAAAGCAAAGGCCAAAGCCAAACCCATTGGCGACCTTAAATACGACCAGAACCTTTTTGAGAAACTGCGGGAATTACGCAAGAAGATAGCCGCAGAGCAAGGGGTGCCCCCCTTTGTGGTCTTCAGTGACGCAAGTCTGGCGGAAATGGCTGCGGTCCGCCCCCAGGACAATGGGGCCATGCTGACCATAACCGGCGTCGGCAAACACAAACTGGAACATTACGGGGCTCGCTTCCTTAAGGTATTACAGATGCCAAGGAGTGGGGCAAGACCCAACTAAGGAATTTGAGGAACGGTGCTTCACGCAGAAAGCCCGTAGCCTCGAAAGCACCAGATAGGGGAGGGTGAAAAACTGCCATTATCACGCTATCCACCCTATGCGCCGCTTGACTCAATAACCGCCTCAATGGAGCGAGCCCCGAACTTGTATTTGGCAAGCGGAGGATGGTCCACCGCACGGGATTTCTAAATACGGGGCGGCCCATTGACGATCATCTCGGCAATGGTCATCTTGATCCGGGGCCTAGCCCTGCCGGTTGCCTCGATAAGCTGTCGCTCCAGATCGGCCAGCTCCCGATACAGCTCGGTCCGGTCGACCTCCGGTACCTTTTCTCGTCCAACAGTCAATTCCTGACAGCGGAAACAGCCGGGAAACTGCATGGTTTGACCATCGGGCCGGGTGATTTTGGCTGGCACCCCATGCATCCGGCAGATCATCAACCGATGCTGATAAAGACCGCAAAGACCGGCATCGTTCAGGGGGCACATGATCTGAGGCCGCTCGCCCTTGGCCATACTTCCGGTAGCTTCAGTCAGATAGCTCTTAGCCCGGTCCTTGATCTTTTGCAGCGAGTCAGGGGGCAGCTCCTGCAAGCCCTGCCATAGATAGGCCCATTCG
Source organism: Thermodesulfobacteriota bacterium (assembly GCA_039714535.1). Taxonomy (GTDB): domain Bacteria; phylum Desulfobacterota; class Desulfobulbia; order Desulfobulbales; family JAGXFP01; genus JAGXFP01. Next base: position 16,836 of record JBDLJC010000011.1, read on the forward strand.
AGAAGGGTGTGATGGAGAAAGAAACTGTCGCAACAGTTATCCGGACAGCCCTCGCAGGTAAAAGCCAGTTCACCGGCAACCAGATCATAGGCCCCGGCCATCCGCTTATAGAGATCAGCCAGCCGCGCCGCCAGTTCTACAGAAAGAATGTTTTCACTCATCAGCATCTTTTATGTTAGATTTACCTAAGGTATTCAAAATCGAATTAAATTTTCACAGGATAATACTTTATCATCAATTAAAAGCCAATAAGGGTCGAAGATGACTAATAAAAAGCTGACCTGTTTCAAGGCCTACGACATTCGGGGCAGATTGCCGGATGAACTTAACGAAGGGCTGGCCGAACGGATCGGCCGGGCCTGCGGCGAATTCCTGAAGCCGCGCAAAATGGTGGTCGGTCATGACATTCGTCTTTCCAGCCCGGCCCTGGCCGCAGCCGTTAGCAAGGGGTTGCTCGCATCAGGGGCTGATGTGATCGATATCGGCCTGTGCGGCACCGAAGAAGTCTACTTCGCCACCAGCCACCTCAAGGCCGATGGCGGCATCATGGTCACCGCCAGCCATAATCCAGCTGATTATAACGGCATGAAACTGGTCAGGGCCGAGTCCCGGCCAATCAGCGGCGACACCGGCTTGAACGAAATCGAAAAACTGGCGGCAACCGGGAACTTCAAAGGGTCGACTAAACCGGGTGCATTGCAGCACTACGACAACCGTCCCGCCTTTATCAAACATTTGCTCAGCTACATCAAGACCGATTCCCTGAAACCGCTGAAGATCGTGGTTAATGGCGGTAATGGCTGCGCCGGACCGATGCTTGACGCCCTGGCTGAACATCTGCCTTTCACCCTGGTCAGGATCCACCATCAACCGGACGGTACCTTCCCCAACGGCATCCCCAACCCCCTGCTGCCCGACAACCGGGAAGCCACCGCCTTGGCGGTCCGCGAAAACCACGCTGATCTGGGTATCGCCTGGGATGGTGACTTTGACCGCTGTTTTATGTTTGATGAGAACGGTCGTTTTATCGAAGGTTATTACATGGTCGGCCTGCTGGCCAAAGCGATCCTAGCCAATAATCCCGGCCGGAAAATCATCCACGACCCGCGCCTGGTCTGGAATACCGAGAAAATCGTTACCGAAGCCGGCGGCACCCCGGTCATGAGTGTCACAGGTCACGCCTTCATCAAGGAACGCATGCGCGAGGAAAATGCCATCTACGGCGGCGAAATGAGCGCCCATCATTATTTTCGCGACTTCTCGTACTGCGATTCCGGAATGATCCCCTGGCTGCTGGTGACCGAAATTATCTCCAAAACAGAAAAAAAGTTATCGGAATTGGTTGATACGATGATCGAAGACTTCCCGGTCAGTGGCGAGATCAACAGCCGGGTAGCCGACCCGGACCTGGTCATCAGGAAGATCGAAAAACTCTGTGCCGGAGAAAAAGGAACGAGTGACTACACCGACGGCTTCAGCTTTGCAACCGCCACCTACCGGCTCAACATCCGCAAATCAAATACGGAACCTCTACTGCGGCTCAATGTCGAAACCCGTGGCGACAAGGAACTGCTGGAGCAGAAGACCGCGGAATTACTGGCATTGATCAGAACCCCGTAACCCATCGCCAAAAGTGGTAACCCCTAAGAAGATAGATATTATTACTTCCTGAATCCACATTCCAGGCCCTTCGGGTCAAGCGGCACAGCCACATTCGGGGTCTTCCTGCGATCGCTTACCTGCGGCACCGGCAACCCTTTAATATCACAGCATAATAGCCGGGTGAGCAAGTCACACTGCTATCAAAATCGGTAAGACCATTACATATGTATGCCTACATCACACATATCAACACATAATGTTTCTTACAACCATCCCACCATCCCATTTTTTTTGACTGTATGAAGTAATATTGTATTATTCACTTATATGTCAAAAATGATGGCGGCCAACAACCCTGCAAAGACTTCAGCGATTTTCAGATCAATCCTTACGACCATTATGGCCGTTTGTCTTGTTTTGCATTCAGGTCCAGCCTGGGGGGGGCATCAGCAGGAACCCTATAATAGTCAGCAGGTAGAAACAGGTACATTCATGAGCTTCGTGGACAAGTATCACTCTTATCTGCTTGACAGGGTCAACCAACCGGCAGTCTGGTTCGATAATTTTTTCGGCGATCCCAGAACAGATGATGAAGAACTGCCGACATCTTTTGTCAGATTACGCATCTCGGCCCGCTACACGGAAGGAGAGAGGTTCAGATTTCCAGTCCGCATCCGGGCCAACATCAAGCTGCCGCGGGCAAGCCGTAAACTGAGGCTAATCGTAGTCGGTGAAAATGAAGACGAATTACTAATAGCACGACCTGGGGATGACTCGGCCAACGCAACCGGAGAGACACTAGATGAAGAACGAAGCAGCGTCGGTCTTAGGTATACTTTCTATAAAACGCTTCGCTCCAAACTTCATTTCGGTGGCGGCACCCGCAACCTCTCGCCTTTTGAGTATTATGTTCGGGTTAGCTACCGGCGCCTGATCCATATAGGCGAGGAAAATATTATCAGATTCAAGCAAAGCGGTTTCTGGAACTCCCTTGACGGTTTCGGGGAAACCAGTCGCCTTGATCTGGAAAGGGCCCTTGCCCATGAAATTACCGGCCGGCTGAGCCTGTTCGGTACCTATTATGATTCCGATCCAAATACCGAAACAAACAATGGCTTGAACTGGGGTGTCGAGACCAGCTTTTTTAAGCATTTAACAACTAAGACCGCCGCTTCCCTCGACCTTGGAGCTTACGGAGTTACCAGACCTGCTAGCGAAACAACTAACTACAGAATAGCCAGCCGCATAAGGACAAACACCCTTCGCCCCTGGCTGTTTTTCGAAATCGAGCCAGGAGTCACCTTCCTCACACCTGAAACCGATAAAAAGCAAGCTGTGGGAACGATTACGATCATGATGGAAATTCAGTTCGCCGCCACCTGATCCCTGGGATAAGCTGCACAACTCAGCAGATTTTTTATCTCGCTCAATTTCGGCTTAGCGGAAGCTCTCACCAGCACGACAAAATATTGTCTGCCCACCACTCGCCCTACCTATTAAACGATCCCCCTCTCCACCTTTTCCCAAAATGCAAAACCTACCCGTCATAAACCGTGAGAGCCTACAGATATCCTTGACTATACTAGCTTTTTCGTCTATAAGGGTTGCTTCTTAGACTATAATAGTTAAATATTTTTATATACCAGCAGAGGCACTTCAATCAAGAGCTTGCCAATGCCACCACCACGAACAAGGGAGTCAAGCTCTGCGGCATGATCTGACTAGTTTTCGGGTCGACCGTATCGCTCATTAAATATGGTAATCAGATTAGTCAACTTTATCCGCAAGCGCCTGAAGAAATCCTCTGCTTCTAAAAGCGCTTCGCCCGACCAGCAAAAACTCACCGACCCAAAACTTGCCACCGCCAACGATCAACCCCGCCCCAAGAGAAAACGGCGGCGGCGCAAGAAGAAACCGGCAAACCCAAACCAGGTTGTCAACGCTACTCCTCAACCCCAACATGGTGATTGGGATCAGTCCAGCTTCGAAGTAACTCCGGAGGAGGGTAAGAGCCGGTTCCACGACTTTGACCTGCCGCCTGAGATCATGCACGCCATCAGCGATCTCGACTTTAAATACTGCACTCCGATCCAGGCCGAATCCCTGCCGCACACCCTGAAGGGTTTGGATATCATCGGCAAGGCCCAGACCGGTACCGGCAAGACCGCCGCCTTCCTGATCACCATCCTGGTCGATATCCTTATTAAGGATAAAACCGAACGGCCCCACGGCACCCCCCATAGCCTGATCATTGCCCCGACTCGGGAACTGGTTATGCAGATCGCCAAGGACGCCGAGAGTCTGGCTAAATATACCGATATCAACGTAGTTTCAGTTTTCGGTGGCGTCGATTACCAGAAACAACAGAATAAACTTATCGGGAAAAAGGTCGGTCTGGTCGTGGCCACCCCCGGCCGCCTCCTCGATTTTAACTACAAACGGGTTATCGACCTGTCCATGGTAAAAATCATGGTCATCGACGAGGCCGATCGGATGCTCGACATGGGCTTTATCCCCGATGTCCGCAAAATTGTGCACGCCACCCCGAATAAGGACCGACGCCAAACCCTATTCTACAGTGCGACTATCACCGAGGAAGTAAATCATCTGGCCGCCCAGTGGACCAAAAAGCCGGTTACCATCGAGATCGAAGCGGAGCAAGTAACGGTAGACACCGTCGAACAGATTGTCTACCTGACCACCGCCAAGGATAAGTACAATCTGCTCTACAACACCATCATCACCAACAAGCTCGAGAGAGTGATAGTTTTCGCCAATCGCCGCGATGAAACCCGCCGGCTCACCGAGCGCTTGAAGAGAAATAGCATTTCCTGCGCGATGCTTTCCGGTGAAGTTCCCCAGAATAAACGAACCAAAACCCTGGAAGATTTCCGGAACGGCAAGATTCGGGTGCTGGTCGCCACCGATGTGGCCGGTCGAGGCATCCATATTGATGGCGTCAGCCACGTTATCAACTACACCCTGCCTTACGAATCGGAAGACTATGTCCACCGAATCGGTCGGACCGGCCGGGCCGGGGCGGCCGGTACTTCGATCAGCTTTGCCTGCGAGGAAGGATCCTTCTATATTCCAGAAATCGAGGCCTATATTGGCGCCAAACTGCCCTGTAGCACGCCCGAAGCGGAGTTATTGAAGCCCGCCCCCAAAGGTACCCGCAAACCGGAAAAAAAGGCCTACCAACAGAAAAGACCGAGCCATAGCAGAAGCAGGCGACCCCCGCAACGACGTCGTTAAACCGGGAATACGACCGGTCATCTACCACGCCTATCCTCACCAGGTTTATGGTCCATTTTGCTCCCACAAACCGGGCCATAAACTTTGTAGCAAACTTAGCTGCTATCAAAAAAAATTGCCTGCCCAGGGAAACATCCTGTATTATCAGAGGGTAATTCTTGTTAGCAACAAAACAGAAAGAGCCTTATTATTTCCATGAAAAAAATTGGCCAAGAGATAATCAGCTCAGTAACAGAACTGTTGTTTCCGGCAAGCTGTCTGGCCTGTGGTCAACCACCGGAACAATTCGGCAAAATCATGTTATGCCGAAGCTGTTTAGCAGAGGTTAGGTTAATTGACAGGCCTCTGTGTAAGTGTTGTGGCAGACCATTTCATGAAGCCACGGGGGATGAACATCTCTGTGGGCTATGCCTCAAAGATCATTACCATTTTGATATGGCCAGGGCCCTGGTCCAATACCGCCCACCGATCACCACGATCATCTCCCGCTTCAAATACCACGGCCAGACCACCAGCCTGAAAAGTTTTCAGGCAATCCAGCAGCAACTGCCCGGCTTGACCGATCTGAACCAGCCGGATTTAATCATCCCGATACCACTTCACCTTAAACGGCTGCGGCAAAGAGGCTTCAACCAGGCCTTGTTGCTGGCCCGGGCCTTATATCCAAATCACCAACAACTGATAGATTTTAGGGTGCTGGAAAGGCATCGCTTTACAGAACCGCAGACCGGCTTGAGCGGTAAAATCCGAAGAAAGAATTTAAAAAATGCTTTTCGGGTAAAAGATGAGGAAGTCGTGAAGGGAAAAAGAGTGCTGCTGGTCGATGATGTTTTCACCACCGGCACCACCGTTAATGAATGCGCCAAGGTCTTAAAAAAGGCCGGCAGCCAAGAAGTCCAGGTTTTAACCATAGCCAGGGTGGATTGAAAAAGCCTGTTTTTCCCCAAATAACTCCTAACCTGAATTAATCGAGTCAAGCAGAGCAAAATGCCAGGAATCAAGCTGTTCAGCTAACGTCCGTATGCTGAATATCCGGTGACACAACAGTTTGCCCTGATCGACTCGATTAACCACCGATAGCCATGATCAGCAGCCGGACCTTTTCAAGGAGTAAGGAGCGCCCGACAACAAAAAGAACCATCGACAGAATCGCCGCCGCCGGCACGGTAATAATCCACGAACTGAAGATCTTTTTAGCAACAGCTGTATTAATACCAGTAAGGCCGCGGGCCAAACCGATACCCATAATCGCTCCAACCAGGGTGTGGGTGGTGGAAACCGGCAAACTCATTCTGGTACAGACCAGGACCGTGGCGGTGGCCGCCACATCTGCCGCCACCCCGCGGGAGGGGGTAATCTCGGTGATCTTGGTGCCAACCGTCTGCATAACCCGGTGGCCGTAAGTAGCCAAGCCCAGAACAATTCCACCGCCGCCCAAAGCCAGGATCCAGAATGGCACCCCGACCTTCATCTCAATGGTGCCGTTCTGGAGAATATGGACCACGGCGGCCAGCGGCCCGACCGAGTTTGCCACATCATTGGCTCCATGGGCAAAGGCCACCGAACAGGAGCTGATGATAACCAACGGGGTGAAGACCCTTTCAACCTCTTCAAGCTGATCGGAAATAGACAGTGATTCCTTGCCCCGCAAAGACCTTGCCACCCATACCTTTGAAATAACCGCGAAAAAAAGACTCGCACCCAGAGCAAAGATCATCGTCACATTGTCGGTGAGCCATTCAATATCACCGGTGACATGTTTAAGGCCTTTATAGACCGTGGCCAGAATAACCGTGGCGCTGACAATAAAGACAATAACCGGCACAAAGCTTACTGCAGCTTTGACCGGCCGCTCCTGGCCGAGGATAAACTTGGTTATAAATTTAAAAAAAACGTAACCGAGAACACCGCCGGCCACTGGTGAAATAAACCAGCTGGCCACAATCTGGCCCATTTTAACCCAGTTGACCGAATTCATGCCAGCCGCGACAATGCCGAACCCGGCCACCGCCCCGACTATGGAGTGGGTGGTGGAGACCGGCATACCGGTGGCAGAAGAAAAATGCAGCCAGAAAGCGGCGGACAACAGGGCGGCGGTCATCCCCACCACAATTATGGCAGCGGCTTCGCCCTGCATCAGACCGGGCATTTTCGCGATAACCGAAGGATCAACAATCCCCTTCCGCACCGTATTGGTAACGTGGGAACCAACCAGAACCGCCCCGGCAAACTCACAGATACCTGCCAGGATAACGGCATTTTTTACCGATAACGCCTTGGAGCCAACCGCATCGGCCATCGAGTTGGCCACGTCATTGGCCCCGATATTCCACGCCATATAGAGACCCAGCAGGGCCGCAACAGAAATAACCACTAAATCCATTTTATTGTTCCCGGGATTGTTTTAGAGATATTGCCAGTTTTATTTGACGATCATCATCCTGAGCATGTCACCGGCATTTTCCGCCTCGTTGGCAATGGAACCAAGGGCCAGCAGGATCTTCTCATGAAAGATAATGGTGGTGGGATCGATCTCACCTTCCAGGCTGTAAAGCTTCTTGGAGAGACTGCGGGCCATCCGGTCGGCTTTCCATTCCTCCTCACCGAGACCATCGAGAAGATCGAGGACAACCTTGGCCTCAGCTCCGCCAAAAGAAACCTCAGCCAGACTGTTAAGTTCAACAGCGGCGCTCAGCAACGAGCCAGTGACCTGGAAGATCTGATCGACAAACTCGAAAAAACCATCGATCAGCTCAGGATGAATAACAGTATTACGAATGGTCAGAATAACCGCTAAATCCTCGACCCGGTCGGCGATCTTGTCCTGACGACGGAGAAAATTATCGAGCTCCGATTTTTCAACGGGTAAAAAGAAACGGCGGGGCAGGCGGGAACGGATCTTCTGTTTGAGCAGATCGGCTTCATATTCCAGCTTGGAAATCTTATCCTGCAGATTATGAATCTCCAGATAGTTTTCATGGGCCAAGGCCTCCATCAGGGGCCTGACCACCTCCACACACTCGTGAACCTTTTTGGTGTGCTCGACAAGCGGTCCAAAAGGTGAACCACTGAACATATCCTGGATAATACTCATTTTCTCCTCCCGATTTAATAGGGATGGCCGCCGAAGATACTGCGCCTGCAGATATCTCATTTTCCTGCTGTTTTGGCGTTGATTCGCTTGCGGCGAACATACCCCACGTCACATTACAAAGCAACCATCATTTTTTAACTGATCCGACGTTAGCCGGTCCAGGAAAATCTTTTATTGCTTTAGCCAACTCATCAAGATTTATGATCGGTTTCTCACAGGTATAATCGCGACATAGATAGACCGTGGTCTGACCATCGACCATCGTCTGAAACTTGGTATAACCGGCTATCTTTTCGATCTTCAATCCCTCCGGGCCGGGCTGGTGCAAAACCACAACTTTATTAGGAGCAAAGCTGCGGTTGAGCAACTTCAGCACAGCCCCGGTAGCGGCAGAATCAGGCTTACCGGCAATGACAATCTCGCCGGCCGGGCCGAGCAGATAATCAACCGCGCTTAAAAACATCGCGTAGCCCGGCGGATATTCTCCGGCCTCTACCATGATCTTTCGGCTCATTTTAGCGGACATCTCCCGAAATTTTGGTTCAACGGTAATTTTGGAGAGCTTCAGAATATTAAGCAGGGCCACTGAATTGCCGGCCGGAATGGCGCCATCATAAAAATCCCTGATCGAACCGAGCAGCTCTTCATTTCCGCTACCGGAAAAATTGAAAACCTCATGCTCATCGTCCCAGAAGAGATTTACCATATCGTAGGTCAACTCGACGGCCAGAAGCAGATAATCATCATTAAAGTCTGCCTCGTAGAGATTCATCAGCCCATAGACCAGAAAGGCGTAGTCGTCCAGATAGGCCGGCAGGGCCGCCTCACCATCCCGGTATCTTCGCAACAGCCGACCCTTGTCATCCCGAAGTTCTCTTATAATAAAATCAGCCGCTTTTTCCGCCGCAGCCAGATATGAGCTCTCACCAAGAACCCTGCCACCCATCGCCAGAGCCGCGATCATCAGACCGTTCCAGGAAGTGAGGATCTTGTCATCCTTGAAGGGGTGAATCCGCTCGGCACGCTTAGCGAAAAGGATCTGCCGCGATTTTTCCAAGGCTGTCGGAAAATCGGTTTCCTGCAGATGAAGGATGTTAAGGCCGGTCTGGTTTCCCGTTACCTCGTCATGATAATTGCCATCCTTTTTAATCCCGAACACCTTGCTGAACTCTGCCCCATCCTCCGCCCCCAGCAGGTTGGTTATCTCCGCGACTGACCAGAGATAGAACTTGCCCTCAACCCCTTCCGAGTCGGCATCCTCGGCCGAATAGAAACCACCGGTCGGGGCGGTCATGTCCCGCAACACATAACTGAAGATCTCCCGGGCGGTGTCAGCAAAAAAATCCTCGCCGGTGGCCTGGTAGGTTTCCAGATAGGCAATGGCCAGCAGGGCCTGGTCATAAAGCATCTTCTCGAAATGGGGGACCAGGAATTCGCGGTCCGTCGAATAGCGGTGGAACCCCCAGCCAAGTTGATCATAAATACCGCCCTTCCTTAGCGCAGTCAGAGTTTCTTTGACCATCTCCAGGGCCTGTTCCTCACCGGTTCTTTGCCAGTAACGCAGTAGAAACATCAACTGATGCGGACTTGGAAACTTCGGGGCCTTGCCAAAGCCGCCATACTGGGAATCGTAGATACTGGCAAATTGTTGATAAGCCTTGACCAGGATCGACTCATCGAGCTTACCTGCCTCTTTTTTCCCGGCTGTTTCATTGATAAGCCCGGTAATCTTTTCTGCAGAGCCAAGCAACCGCTCCTGATCACTTTGCCAAAGTTCAATGGTGCTTTCGATAATATCAACAAATCCTGGCCGCCCATAACCGGACTCCACAGGAAAATAAGTGCCGGCAAAAAATGGTTTGCGGTCCGGGGTCATAAATACGGTCAGGGGCCAGCCGCCGCGACCACTAATGATCTGAGCGACCTTCATATAGATGCCGTCAATATCGGGCCGCTCCTCGCGATCGACCTTGATCGAGATGAAGTGGCGGTTGAGAATTTCAGCAACCCGCAGGCTTGCAAAGGACTCGTGGGCCATAACATGGCACCAGTGGCAGGTTGAGTAGCCAATCGAGAGGAAGATCGGTTTATTTTCCCGTCGAGCCCGGGCAAAGGCCTCCTCCCCCCACGGATACCAGTCCACCGGGTTTTCGGCATGCTGGAGGAGATAAGGGCTCTTCTCAAAGATGAGGCGATTATATTTTGCCCCACCGTCAGGGGGGATCTTGCCAAGATCTATTTTGCTGATATCCATACCGCTCACCGGCCCGATTGAGACGATCTGCCCGACTACGAGCAGACCGGTCAAAAGCATTTTAAAAGAGAAAAATCTCATATCGCCCTTACTGCACATCACTAACATCACAAGCGCTGAAAGATGATTGATATCGCGGGCAAATTCAAACTCACTGCAACGTACTCCCATAGACATCTTATAACCTTGCAAGCAGAACAAACCAGCATTACATTGATTGTGTTCTTAAAATTTCGATCTACGTCGTCGTAATGCATTTTACTAACCATCCTTAAACTTTTGCGAGAGTAGCCATGATTGAAATATTCAAAATATCGTTTTCCATTATTATCGCCGGGGTAACCCTGGCTGTTATCATCAAGAAAAAAGAGCCCGAGTGCCCGGCCTGACTACCCCTCTATGCTTCTTTGGGTATGGGTCTCATATCCTACGTACTTCTTTCCAAGTTTTTTTAATTTCTCATATTTAGAGTCATAATAAATGAAGATAAACAACATCGCCTACCGAACCATCTGGCCGGATCCGGATAACCAGAAGGTCATCAAGATCATCGACCAACGCCACTTGCCCCACCAATTAATTATTGAAGATCTGAACAATGTTAATGATTTTGCCGCTGCAATTAGTGAGATGCATGTGCGGGGAGCAGGATTGATCGGCGCCACTGCCGGTTTCGGCATGTACAGCGCTATTATAGCCGCCGGTAATGACAATGTTGACGAGGTGTTGCAAGAGGCGGCAGAAAAACTTATCTCCACCCGACCAACTGCCACCAACTTGGCTTGGGCCGTGACCCGGCAACTGGAAGCGGTTAAAACCGGCAACGATCTTGCTGAAAAAACCAGCATCATGTTCAACACCGCCTGTCAGATCGCCGATGAAGATGCCGACTACTGTCGCCGCCTTGGCGAACACGGCCTGGAGATAATCAGAAAGATCAGCAAAAAGAAAAACGGCGAGCCGGTCAATATTCTCACCCACTGCAACGCCGGTTGGCTGGCCTTTGTCGATTACGGCTCGGCCACCGCGCCGATCTATGCCGCCCACCGTGAGGGGATAAAAGTCCATGTCTGGGTTGATGAAACCAGGCCGTGGCTGCAGGGTGCCAAACTGACCGCCTGGGAGTTGAACGAAGAAGGTGTGCCCCATACCCTGATCGTCGACAATACCGGCGGCCACCTCATGCAGCACGATCTGGTCGATATGGTTATCGTCGGCACCGACCGCACCACCTACACCGGCGATGTGGCTAACAAGATCGGCACCTATCTCAAGGCGTTGGCCGCCAAAGACAACGGGGTTCCCTTCTATGTGGCCCTGCCATCCTCAACCTTCGACTGGCAGATTAGAGACGGGGTAAAAGAGATCCCGGTTGAAGAACGAAGCGGCGATGAAATCAAATATGTCAGCGGTATTACCGAAGCAGATCAGATAGAAACAGTCAGGATAGCCCCTGAAACCAGCGATACGGCTAACTATGGGTTTGATGTAACCCCCGCCCGCTTGGTAACTGGTTTAATAACCGAACGGGGAATCTGCGGTGCTAATGAGGAAGAGGTTCTTAAGCTGTATCCGGAAAAGAAATTATTCTCTAAAGCGGACTAAACATCTAATAAATCAGACTTGCTCTGACCATTCAGCAAAGCGGCTTTTATCTTTATCTGACAATTGCCATTTTATGATAAAAGATAACAATCTATAGTTTTGAGGGTGGCTTTTTTCTCAAGATGCCGGCGAGACATCTCAAATCTGGTTAACACTAGATTTGAGGGAAAACCACAACACAAACAACCATTACAATGACTGGAAGCAGGTCCAGTAGAACTGGGGGCAGGAAAAACACTTTCAAGGCAAAAGTTGGTTGATTACCTTCGATAACTCCTGTAGTTGATAAGGTTTTACAATTGCGGAGCAGAAACCATAATTTTTGAAATTTGCCATAATTGGGTCATTTGAGTATCCGCTGGAAACAATGACTTTGGCCTCTGGATCAATGTTTAGTATTTTCCGCACGGCTTCTTGCCCCCCCATGCCTCCTGGAATGGTAATATCCAAGACGACCAAATCAAAGTGTTTGTCCGATTTCATGGATTCTTGATAAAATTCTAACGCCTCCTCGCCACCTGCTGCAAGAGCAACCTCATGTCCTAATTGCACTAACATCTCTTTGGCGACGGTCCTCACCATTTCATCATCATCCATTATCAGAATCTTTGCTTGGGAGGATGACTTGTCTTTTCCGGATGATCTCTGCTTTTGTACTATTGTCTTCTCTGATGCCGGAAGATAAATGGTGAACGTTGTGCCAATGTTTGGAGAAGATTCTACCGATATATGGCCATTGTGTTTGTTTATGATGGATTGGGTAATGGCAAGGCCGAGCCCGCTCCCTTCATGTTTTGTAGAAAAATAGGGGTCAAATATCTTTTCAGCAACATTCGCCGACATGCCGATGCCGCTGTCCTGGATAGATATTTTTACGAATCTTCCTTCTTTTGCTAAAGGCAAGGCATCTCTACCGGTAAAAGAAATATTCTCACAGGTTACCGTGATGATTCCCCCTTCTGGCATTGCATGGCTGGCATTAAGAACAAGATTTTGAATTACCTGACTTATCTGTCCTTTATCAATATCGACGAGCCATAAGTCTTCCGGGATATCGTAACGGCAGGCAACTTTATCACCGTGAAGGACAAAATTTGCTGAGTCTTTGATGATACTTTCAAGGGATGATGCTTCTTTAACAGGATCACCTCCCTTGGAAAAGGTCAGCAACTGCTGGGTCAAGTCCTTGGCCCTGATTGAGGCCTTCTCTGCCGCTTTTAGACGATTTTTTGTTTTGGCTGATAGCTCTGCATCAAAAAGGGCCAGATTGATGTTCCCTAAAATAGCAGTGAGAATATTGTTAAAGTCATGGGCGATACCACCAGCCAGCACGCCGATGGACTTAAGTTTTTTGGTCTTAAGCAGCTCCTTTTCCGTCTTGATCTGGATGGTAACATCTCTGAAGACCATGACCACCCCAACAATATTGCTCTCGGCATCAAGGATCGGGGCGCCACTGTGGGTAATATTAATTTCACGGCCATCCTTAGCGACCAGAATTTGATTGATCAAGCCGACAACTTGGTTGCTACTGATAACTTTTGTGATCGGATTTTCACATATCTCTCTGGTTTGTTCATTGATAATGTGAAAGACCTCTTCAAAAGGCCGGTCGGCGGCCTCGTTATTGTTCCAGCCCGTAAGGTTCTCGGCAACTTTGTTCATCAGGATAATATTTCCGGAGATATCAGTAGTGATGACGCCATCGCCAATACTTCGTAAGGTCACGGACAAGCGTTCTTTTTCAGCGGCAAGATCAACTTGGGCCTGGAGACGCTCAGTGACGTCTATGCCATATTCAATCATCTGAATAAGCTCCCCTTGCCGATTGAAAACGGGATAGGCATAGACCTCAATATTCCTCTTGTTTCCATTCTGGTCGAAATGAATATGTTCAACCATCGTAGGTTTTTTTGTCTTTTTTACAATTTCAAGCGGACAAGGATGGTTTGCATCGTGGCAAGGGCTGTCCCGCCTGTGAGTGAGGGCGTGACAAGTATTCGTCTCACCGGCTTTGATTCCACTGGCGGAGTTTGCTATTTTAATCGTATAGTCGTTGACATCAATGGCATATAGAGGATGGGTCACGGATTCCAGGATGCTGGTAATATACTCATTTTGTTGGACAAGCTCTTCCACCGTCCGCCGAATGGAATCCCGCATGTGACTGAAACTGCGGGCCAGTGTCCCCACCTCATCTGTGCCTCCCAGGTCAATCTTCTGGTCGAGGTTACCGTCAGCCATCGCCTTGGAAATATTCGTCAATCTGGTTATGGGTTTGGTGAACCTGGTAACAATAAGTGATAGTCCAAAAAGCACACAGAGGGCTATTCCTCCCATGATGTACACAAGAAGATTACGAAACCTCCGGGCATCAGCATATTTGATATCCAGTGGGACTGTATAGCCAATCACCCAATTCCACTCAGAGAATTTTTTAAAAATACACCATTTCTTTTGTCCAAGATAAGTGTAGTCAAAGTTCCCTTCGCTTGAAGCGATCATTTTTCCGACAATTTCCGTCTGCGTTAGAGTTAGGTCTCCCTCCGGAAGCGCAGGGTGCATGACCACCTTACCGTCTGCATCAATGATGAATGGGTAAATAAGTTGATCGGCATGCTTGTAATTGGTCTTTCGGATAACCCTCAAGCTTTCTTCTTTGAAGTCTTCGGCATACGATCCCACCAGCCCCGTCTTCTTGAGCCATTTATCACTTCTGCGAAGGAGGTCAAAGATCTCCTCTATTTTCTCGGCATACAAGGCATTCTGACTTTCGTCTATAATCTTGGTCAGCTGGATATCTCCGATAATCAGGACGCTGGCCGTAGTAAAAATAAAAGCGCTTACGATAAGGGACAACAGCTTGAATGTTATCGAGTTTCGCCTCATGTATACTCTCATTTAATCCAGCTGATTTTCGAGAAAGGTGACTTTTTTATCAGCTTCATCGGCAACTTGATTCCCAACCGCCATCCATTAACCCTTGTATAACCAATCCTATTATTGAATAAACCAGACATCTCTCTCCTTTATCTGGACATTATCCAATTTATTGATGTTTGAATGCAAGGTTGAAATTGAGTGATAATAACTGATGTACCAGTGCTGTCTCATAGTTGATCAATAAAAAACGGCTCGGGAACTCCTAAAATGTTATAATTAGTTCACCACAAACTTAATAATAACAAGGAGATCCGAGCCATGGCACATTATAACACAATCCTTAGTCAAATTACTGCATTTATCCCGAGACATGATTTTGAATACCATGCTGATATCCATCCACACAGGGCAAAAATTCCGTTCTTACAACCGCTGGAGTCAGTTCATGGCAATGCTAATCGGCCAATTATCTGGCAGAAAAAGTCTTCGGGATATCACTGATAACTTGAAGGCAAAACAAAGCCGACTCTACCACCTCGGCATGAAGCCAACTTCCAGGGCAACATTAGCCAGAGTTAACGAGCGACAACCTGCCAGCCTTTACGAAATTATGTTTGGCAAGCTGTTGTCCAAGTGTCAGCACGTTGCCCCCAGCCACAAGTTCTCGTTTAAAAACAAGCTGTACCTGCTCGACACAACCACCATCGACCTCTGCCTTTCAGTATTTCCGTGGGCCAAGTTCCGCAAGCAAAAAGGTGCTATCAGGTTGCATATGGGGTTTGATGCAAGCGGTTATCTTCCAGCCTTTATGGACATGACCGACGGTAAGGTCCATGAAATCAACTGGGCAAAAACTCTTACCCTGCCAAAGGGGTCTTTCATCTGTTTTGACCGAGGATTTACAGACTATGGCTGGTATTCCTCGCTCATGGAAAATGACATTTTCTTTGTCACCCGCTTAAAAAGTAATGCTGATGTTGACTACCTTCTCAAGCGTGCTGGCCGTAAAGGCAAGGGCATAACCAACGACCAGCAGATCAGGCTTAAGGGTATAGCCGCCCCCCCTCCGACTCGTGTCGTACATCGATTCGGACACCGGCAAAGAGTATCGTTATGTCACCAACGCCCACCACTTGAAGGCCAACGAGGTGGCCGATATATACAAAGAGCGTTGGCAAATTGAACAGTTCTTCAAGTGGATCAAACAAAACCTTAAAATCAAAACATTCCTGGGGACATCAAGGAACGCCGTACTAACCCAGGTCTGGATAGCTCTGTGTGTCTACATGCTTGTAACTTTCCTCAATTTTAAAGCAAAATTGGGCAGTTCGATGACTCAGATACTGAGGGTATTGCAGTTAAACTTGTTTTCTCGGCGTAATTTCAACGACCTTTTCAGGCCACCAGACGAACAACCCATTGTTTCTCCGCAGATTTTGCTGTGGGAGAATTTGTGAGACAGCACTGCTGATGTACAAAAAATTAAAGAGAGAGTTAGAGACTTAATATGAAGATTATTACAAATTATACTTCAGTTTTAAGGAGGACTCCTTTCTTAAAACTCCAAAATTTATTCGCTCATCATACTGACTGCAGACCAAGCCATTCCACAACCTTATCATGAAAGGCAGGCCTGAATTGCTTTATAAGCTCATTATCCCGGCTGGGATGAACCCGGTTGGACAGAATTACTATTACCAACTCACGCTCAGGGTCAATCCAGAAAGAGGTTCCGGTGAAACCGAGGTGGCCGACACTGGTTGTTGATAAGTATTTTCCACTGCTTGATTTACCTGGGGTCGGCGTATCAAAACCAAGGGCCCAGGTGTTGCCCTCAGGCCCAGATCTCCTCTGCAGGAAAGAAATCAGATCAAGTCTATCGATATTGGGATGATTTCTTCTCCCCAGCCAAATATCAAGAATAAGTTCAGTCAGATCAAGAACTCCGGATATATCACCATATAGACCGGCATGACCGGCTACTCCACCTAAGGCCCAGCAGTTTTCATCGCTAACCTCACCTTGTAACAACCTCCCGCGCCAGGGACACTCCTCAACGGCCGCAAATTGCTTACCACAGTGCTTCTCTGAGCCAAGAGGATTAAAAAAGATATTTTCCTCCAGACCTATAGGCTCCATTATCATTTTTTTAAAATATGAGTCTAAGTCAATTCCTGAAATTTTTTCTATTATAAACCCCAATAACATATAACCAAGATCACTATATTGTACTTTACAACCAGGTTTATAACTCAGTGGTTCATTTAATAATAAATTAAAAATAAACTCTTTTCTTTTTCCTACTGAAACCTTAACTATCTCTTTAAAATAATTTCGATGAGCCGGTAATCCTGAAGAATGCGAAAGTAACTGTTTTATAGTAATTGAACTATAGATATCAGACATTTTTTTATTGATTATTATACTTTTTAAATCATCATCAATATTTATTTTTTTTTCTTTTGTTAATGATAAAATAGAAAGAACAGTTGCAAGTGGTTTTGTTAGTGAAGCAAGATCAAAAAAAACTTTTTTATTTAATGATTTAATTTTATTATTTTTATTAAAATTACCAGATAATATTATAGATTTATTTCTTGAATTTTCATCGTTAAAACAAATACCAATAGAAACGGCCGGGAAAACTTTTTTATTTACACTCTCTTTAATAAATTTTTTTATTTTTTTATCTATATTCATAATTCTTACTTATTATTGAATAATTTCAATTACTTATATAATTATATTTTTTTATTATTATTCGCCTGATTTTTTCATCTTTTTTTCTAAATAAATCAACTAGTTACATGTTGTTAAAATAAGGTGATTTTGTTGATTTTTAACTACTTTTAAATTAGTATTCTACGTCTTATAAAACCAGTTCTTTTTAAGAGCTGTTTAATTAATAACACCAACTGTTGATAAAAATTTTTAACTACTTTCAATGGTTGTTTTTCAATATATTTTAAATAATTAATTTATAATAATTTTTTTAATTTTTTTAGGTAGTTATCTGTGTTTTCAACATACTAACAGGCCTAAGAGTAATAAAAAAGATTATTTAAAAACTTAATACTAAAGGGAACTGACCATGTCTTTTTCTGTGAATCTTTCGAGAGATGAGTTTCTGGCAGGCCTAGCTTCTTTACAGAACATCACCGGCAAGAAAGGTACTATAGCTATTCTTTCCAATGTTTTACTTGAAACGGGGATTAATCAGATAATTCTTACCGCGACCGATCTTGAAGTAGGGGTAAGAATTACTATCCCTGCTGAAATAATGGCAGAGGGTACTATAACCCTGCCAGCCAGAAAGCTTTTTGAAATTGTCAGAGAGTCAGGAGTTGATATGCTCCATCTTGAACTCCACGATAATGACTGGGTTAAGATCTCGGCCAATTCCAGTGATTATAATCTGGCCGGTATGTCGGCCGAGGAATTTCCTTCCTTTCCTGAATATGATAAAAAAGGACTGATTAAAATTCCTTCTGATACCCTGATAGAGCTTATTGACCGCACTATTTTTTCAACTGCCCCGGAGGGAGAAAGTCAATTTAATCTGGCCGGTGTCTTGGTAGAAAAAGAAAAAAAGGAAGAAGGCTATGTATTGAGAATGGTTTCCTCCGATGGCCATCGCCTCTCACTTATGGAATTAGCTGTTGAAAGCGATCTTGATAAACTCAATATGGATAAGATCACTCTCATTCCCCGTAAAGGGGTTATGGAAATAAGAAAATTTTGTGAAGGCAGTGAATTGGTTTCCCTAGCCTTTGAAAATAACCAGGCCGTTATTAAAACAGAAAGTTCTCTGTTGATTATCAGGTTAATGAATGGCGATTTTCCAGACTACCGAAATATCATAAATATCATAGAGTTAGACAAGTTTATTGAGATAAATCGACAGACCTTGATTAACTCGATGAAGAGGATGATTCTTTTTACTGAAGATCGTTTTAATGCGGTTAAATTTCATTTAGAGAAAGACAGTTTAATGCTCTCATCCGAGAGTATGGATATTGGTAATGCCAAAGATATACTCAATATTGGATATGTGGGTGAAACTATGAACCTTGGCTTTAACGGTAAATATTTTGTTGAGGCCATGCAGGTTATGAGTAGCGATAATGTGCGGGCCTATATTAATTCAGAAGAGAGCCCCTGTCTTTTAAAGGGTGTTGATGATGAAGGTTATATCAGCGTAATAATGCCGATGAAAATTTGATTGATTATTAAATTATTTTCTAATGGGCATCCATGGAAGGTAATTGGATTTTTAAGAGAGTACTAAATTTAGATAATTGGTAATTATATTGAGCCAAAGGAAAAAAAGTGAGCGATAATAAAGAGTCATCATACGGCGCCGATCAGATTAAAGTTCTTTCCGGTTTGGAAGGTGTCAGGATGCGGCCGGCCATGTACATAGGAAACACCGCCGAGGAAGGCTTACACCATTTGGTCTACGAGGTTGTTGATAACAGCATTGATGAAGCCTTGGCCGGGCATTGTTCGGCGATCAAGGTAACTATCCATAAAAACGACAGTGTCAGTGTCGAGGATGATGGCCGTGGTATTCCGGTGGCGGTCCATTCCGAGGAAGGGGTTTCAGCCCTGGAGCTGGTAATGTGTACCCTCCATGCCGGCGGTAAATTCGACCACTCTACCTACAAGGTGTCGGGTGGTCTGCATGGAGTAGGGGTATCGGTGGTCAATGCCTTAAGCAAATGGACCACCGCCGAGATCAAAAGAGACGGTGGAATACATCAGCAGACCTACGAATATGGCATTAAGCAAAGTGAGGTGAAAGTAATAGGCAAGGCTGAGACCAGCGGCACCAGAATAACCTTTCTCCCCGATCCGGGTATCTTCACCGAAACTACAGAGTACAAGTATGACATCATCAAGGCCCGTCTCCGGGAACTCGCTTTTTTAAACAAAAATGTAAAAATAGTACTCCATGACGAGCGCAACGGAGCCGAAGATGAGTTTCATTGCGAGGGTGGTATTAATGAATTCGTTGGTTATCTGAACCGCAATCGGACCCCGGTCCATCTGGATCCTATTTATTTTGATGGAGAAAAAGATGGAGTCCAGGTTGAGGTGTGTTTTCAGTACTATACAGGTTACTCGGAACGCCTCTTTTCCTTTGTCAATAATATCCACACCAAGGAAGGGGGCACCCATGTTACCGGTTTTCGCGGGGCTCTGACCAAGTGCATCAACCGTTACGCCACCGACGATGTCATTCCCAAGAATATGAAGGAAAAGATGGGTGGTGATGATGTCCGTGAGGGCATCACCTGCGTGGTCTCGGTGCGAGTGCCCAATCCCCAGTTCGAGGGCCAGACCAAGACCAAACTTGGTAATTCCGAGGTCAGGACCATAGTGGAATCTATCTGTAACGAGAAGCTTTCCATCTTCCTTGAGCAGAACCCCAATGAGGCCAAAAAAATACTGAGCAAGGTGGTTGATGCAGCTCGGGCCCGGGAGGCGGCGCGCCGGGCCAAGGAACTGTCTCGTAAGAAGGGCAGTGGTATTGACCTGATGATGGCTGGTAAACTGGCAGAGTGCCAGTCGAAGGATCCCAAAATACGCGAACTTTTTCTGGTCGAGGGAGATTCGGCGGGCGGTTCCGCTAAACAGGGAAGGGACCGGGTTTTTCAGGCCATCCTGCCCCTACGCGGTAAGATAATGAATGTTGAGAAGGCCCGTTACGATAAGATCCTTTCCAGTGAGGAGATCAAGCAGATCATAGCGGCACTGGGAACGGGGATCGGCAAGGAAGATTTCGATCCCGAACAACTCCGCTACCACAAGATCATCATCATGACCGATGCCGATGTCGACGGCGCCCACATAAGGACTCTGCTCCTGACTTTTTTCTATCGCCAGATGCAGCACTTGGTCGAAGCCGGCCATGTCTATATAGCCCAGCCACCGCTTTATCGGCTTGGGCGGGGCAAAAAGGAGCAGTATTTCGCCGATGACGAGGAACTTAATAAATTTCTCTTTGAACAGGCCAGTTCGACGATGACCGTTAAACATGGCCAAGGCAGTAAGGCTATAGAGATCAATGGTGATGCCATGGTCGATATGCTGCGTAAACTGTCCGGCTACTACAAGGTCACCCAGTACCTGGAAAGGATGGGAATCTGGGAGGATATGGTCACTTTCCTCCTCGATAACGACGTTACCTCAGCCGATCAGTTCTCCGAAGAGGAGTTTGTTGAACGGCTCCGCAATCACCTCCAGGAAAAGAACTTTATTCTTGGTAGCATCAAGCCGTGTCAATGGAAAAAGAGCTGTTACGAATTTGATGCCGCCATCAAGGATAAGGCCCACCTGATGGTCACCGTCGGTCCCCAGATCCCGCTGATCCCTGAGTATTATTCGCTGATCAAGCTCTACCCGAAGATAATTGAGTTATTGCATGGTGAATTCATCATCAACATTGGTGAAAGGGAAATCTGTGTTGCCGACTGGAAGGAACTTCTGGAAGCGCTGCGCAAGGAATCATTCAAAGGTAGTCATCTGCAGCGCTACAAAGGTCTCGGTGAGATGAACCCTGAGCAGCTATGGAATACCACTATGGATCCCGAAAAAAGAGTGATGCTCAAGGTTAAAGTTGATGATGGTGAAAAAGCCGATGATATCTTTACCACCTTGATGGGTGATAAGGTTGAACCCCGTCGGGAATTTATTCAGAATAATGCCATGGAAGTGTCGGACTTGGATATATGAGCACCTTACGACAAGTTGAAAAATATCTCTAACCCCCAAGGGGATAAGTGCCTTAACGGCGGCTAGTAATATACTAGCATAAAAACTATATTTATATTTCGGGTTTTTAAAGTCATAAATCCAGTGCTAAGTCACTAAATAGAGCAACAGAACAGGTATAGAAAAAATGGTGGATGAAACAAAAGAAGCGACCGAAGAGATCTTTCCCGATATCTCTATTGAGAGCGAGCTGAAAAAATCATACATGGACTATGCGATGAGCGTTATCATCGGTCGGGCCTTGCCCGATGTCCGTGACGGTTTAAAACCGGTTCATCGTCGCGCCCTCTATGCGATGCGGGAGCTTAATAACTACCATAACCGGCCTTACCTTAAGTCAGCGAGGATCGTCGGTGACGTGATTGGTAAGTATCATCCCCACGGCGACACGGCCGCATACGACACTATCGTCAGAATGGCCCAGACCTTTTCGATGCGCTATCTGCTGGTCGACGGTCAGGGCAACTTCGGCTCGGTCGACGGCGATTCACCGGCGGCGATGCGTTACACCGAAGCTCGGATGACCAAGATCGACCAGGAGATCATCGCCGATCTCGACAAGGAAACGGTCGACTTCACCCCCACTTATGACAACTCCCATATGGAGCCGGTGGTTTTCCCGACTAAGGTTCCGACCCTGTTGATTAACGGCTCTTCTGGTATCGCGGTCGGAATGGCGACCAATATTCCGCCGCATAATATTGTCGAGGTGGTTAACGGCCTGATCGCCCTGATCGACGAACCAAACATCACCGTTAACCAGTTGATGGAACATATCACCGGGCCCGATTTTCCGACCGGTGCCTTCATCTGCGGTCGGGCCGGTATTCGTGAGGCCTATGAGACCGGACGCGGTTCGGTCCTGATGCGTTCCCGCACCCATATCGAAAAGAGCAAGAAGGCCCATCGTGAATCGATCGTAGTCACCGAGATTCCCTACCAGCAGAACAAGGCCTCGCTGATCGAGAAAATTGCCCACCTGATAAAGGACAAGAAGATTGAATCGATCTCCGAGGTTCGTGATGAGTCGGATCGCCGCGGCATGCGCATTGTCCTGGAACTGAAAAAGGACGAGATTGCCGAGGTGACCCTGAATAAACTATACAAGATGACCCCGCTCCAGAGGAGCTTCGGGGTGATCTTATTGTCGATCGTCAACGGCCGCCCCGAGGTCTTGAACCTGCGGCAGATCCTCCTCCACTTCCTGATGCACCGCAAAACCATCGTCTACCGGCGTACTGCCTATGACCTGCGGAAGACTGAAGAGAAAGCCCATTTACTGGAGGGGTTGAAGATCGCGATCAGTAATTTGGATGCGGTGGTCGAACTGATCAAGAAGTCGCCCAATCCCAAAGTGGCCAAGGAAGCTCTGATAAGTAAGTACGAGCTCTCCGAAATCCAGGCCCAGGCCATCCTTGAGATGCGCTTACAGAGATTGACCGGCCTTGAGCGGGACAAGATTATCGCCGAGTATGAAGAACTGATGAAGCAGATTGCCTGGTTCAAAGAGATCCTCGGTGATGAGAGCATTGTGATGAAGATCATTCGCGATGAGTTTGAGGAGATTGTCGAGAAGTACGGCGACGAACGGCGCACCGAAATTATTGAGGCCCCGGACGAGATTCTCCCAGAAGACATGATCGCCCAGGAGGAGATGGTGGTCACCGTCACCCATGAGGGCTATATCAAACGTAACCAGATTGATCTATATCGGGCCCAGCGCCGTGGCGGCAAAGGGGTTAAGGGTATTAAGACCCACGAGGAGGATTTTGTCAGCTCCCTCTATCTGGCCATCACCCATGATACCTTCCTCTTCTTCACCAATTATGGCAAGGTCTTCCATCGCCGGGTCTTCGAGATTCCCCAGGCCAGCCGCATCGCCCGGGGCAAAGCCCTGGTCAATCTGCTTGACCTGACCCCCGGTGAGAAGGTGGCGGCGATCATGCCGGTCAAGAGCTTTGCCCTTGAAGAGGGGGAAGAGCGCTACATCATGATGGTCACCAGAAACGGCATCGTCAAGAAGACCAGTCTCAAGGAATTCTCCCGACCGATGCGTCGCGGTAAGATCGCCCTGACCATTCGGGAAGGCGACGAGATCATCTCGGCGGTGATGACCTCCGGCAAGAATGATATCATGCTCTTCTCCAGCAACGGTATGTCGAATCGCTTCAACGAATCGAATGTCAGGCCGATGGGCCGGACCGCCGCCGGCGTCAAGGGTATGACCCTGAATCCCGGCGATACCGTGGTTGGGGTTGTGGTTGTCGACGGGACAACCGAATCGATCCTGTCGGTCACCGAGAACGGTTTCGGCAAACGGACTGCGGTTGCGGACTACCCGGTCAGAAAGCGTGGTGGTAAAGGGGTCTTTACGATCAAGACCAGTGAGCGGAATGGCCAGGCGATCGGCGCCCTCCAGGTCGTCGATGAAGATGAGATCATGATGATCACCGACGGCGGCAAGATCATCAGAACTAATATGAAAAATGTCAGGGTTATCGGTCGTAACACCCAGGGGGTCAACCTTTTTAAACTTGGCAAAGGTGAAAAGGTGGTGGCCATGGACGGTGTTGCCGAACCATCCAGTGATGATAGTGAGGAAGGCGAAGGTTCTGAAGAATAGTTTCTTTGATAGTATTTTACGGCCGTGAAATGTCGTAAAGATAGTAGGTTGTGGTGTGTTTTTAAAATTAACATCGAACATCGAATTTTGAATGTGGAGTTTTTATCAATCAGATAAAGCTAAACGATTACCTCTTATTCGATGTTCAAAGTTGAATGTTCGATGTTTTGTTAATTTTCTTGCAGGAGGGTTCCTATGCCCGTCCAACAGGCAGCGGTGGTTGGCGCCGGTAGCTGGGGTACCGCCCTGGCCAAATTACTCAGTGACAAGGGTTACCGGATCAGCCTCTGGGGTCATCGTCAGGAACATGTTGATGAGATTATCGCCAACCGGGAGAATCTCACCTATCTGCCCGGCTTCAAGCTCGCGGAGAATCTCACCGCTACCTCCGATCTGGCTGCGGCCGTCAGTGGCCAACCGGTAGTTCTGATGGTTGTACCCTCCCATGGGTACCGGGAGGTCTTTCGTCGCCTCCTGCCCCATTTATCCGATAATACCTATGTGATCTCAGCGGTCAAGGGCATCGAAAACGATACTCTGATGACCATGGATCAGGTCATGGAGGATGAACTTGCCAAGCTTTCCGTGCCACCGACCTTACATCTAGGCGTCCTGGCCGGGCCCAGTTTCGCCAAGGAAGTGGCGGCCGGGGTACCCACCGCAGTCACCGTTGCCGCTAAAACCAGAGAAGAAGCCCTCTTCTGCCAGCAGCTTTTCAATACCCCGCTGTTTCGGGTCTATGCCTCAACCGATCTGATCGGGATGGAGCTGTCCGGAGCCCTCAAAAACCCAATTGCCATAAGTGCCGGCATCTGTGACGGTCTCGGCTACGGGACCAATACCCGGGCCGCTTTGATCACCCGCGGCCTTGCCGAGATTACCCGGCTCGGCGTCAAGATGGGCGCCCAACCCCTGACCTTTGCCGGACTGGCCGGGATGGGTGATCTGGTCTTGACCTGTACCGGTGATCTTTCGCGGAACCGCCAGGTTGGCCTGAAACTGGGGCAGGGACAGAAGATCAAGCAGATCGTCGCTGAGATGGAGATGGTTGCCGAGGGGGTTAAGACCACCAAGTCGGCCTGGAACCTGGCCCGCAGGGCCGGCGTTGAGATGCCAATCCTTGAGCAGGTGTACCAGGTGATCTACGGGGATATGGACTGTGCTGAGGCGGTCAAAACCCTCCTGGCCCGCAGCCTCAAGGAAGAGATCGAGTTTTAGGTTTCTTTTTGGAAATATTTCTGTTTTGTTTTATTGATGATTCAGGGAATCCTCCAAAGACTTATCAAAACCAGCATCTGGAATTTGCTCTGGATGTCCGTCCTGTGCTCGGAAATCCTGACAGCTCTACTGAGCTCTGTGCTCAGCTTGGTTTGGTGGGGGGAGATAAGCATTGATCTCCTCTGGATCGGCAGCATAGATGCCCTGGTCGTTTCATTTATCGTAACGATCATTCCCATTAGTATTTTCAAATACATCAAAGAAATAAAGCTAAAACACCAGCAACAGCAGATCAAGGCACGTAAGCTGGAGTCGGTAGGGGTTCTCGCCGGTGGTATTGCCCACGACTTCAACAACATCCTGACCGCTATCCTTGGCAATCTCAACCTGTCTTTACTGGATAAAGATCTAAACGGCAGGACAAAAGAGCGTCTGGTGAAAGCTGAAAAGGCTTCCTGGCGGGCCCAAGGCCTTACCCAGCAACTACTGACCTTTGCTAAAGGCGGTGAGCCGGTCAAGGAAACCTCCTCCCTCGATCTTGTCATTAGGGATTCGGCTGGTTTTGTGTTGAGCGGCGATAAGGTCTCATGCCGGTATCATATACCTGATGACCTGTGGATGATCGAGATCGACAAGGGTCAGATCAGCCAAGTGATTCAGAATATTGTCCTGAATGCCAGCCATGCCATAGCCGGTGTCTTCCCGAAAAAGGAACCTGGTGAACACCACCAGCACAACAGACCTAAGTTTATGATGATCAGCATAATATAGAAGGTGACTATAAATCCTATCGCCGCGTGGTTTGTTTGGCTGCTGTCAACAAGACTGGTGCTCCACCACCTAACCAAAACAAGTGTGGGTACAAGCTTGATAAGGTGACGATAACCCCTTTAAACAGCGGATCACTCCGCAGAGTCTCCGCTCTTCTGCAGACCTTGTTAACCGGGAACTAGTTGTCAGGAAGATGTGTGAAGAGAAGAAGTGATGATTAGCCCAGCAAGCAACCAGTCGTCAGTTTGGCGCCATAGAACAGACATATTACAGGTGGCTTTGGGGCAGGTAGTCAGGTCGACTCTCAGGATTACCACAATAGTTTATCCTGAAAAGGGGACAGCCGTGGGCTTATTCGATCTTGTCCCGGGTCTGGTTGATCATCTGCTTTTTACTGCCTATACCGGTGGATGATGAGTTGCCCAGGAACGAGAAACAGTAAATAATCAAGATTAAAATCAGCACTGCCCCGAGGGTCTTGAGCGCCGCCTTGGGTTTAAAGTAAACAAACAGGGCCAGACCGGCGATAATGGCCAGCGCCAAGTAGGTGTTGCTGTAATAGAGGTTCGTGCCGAAGATTACGATGTTGTCCAATGTCATGTCCGCTATACTAGAACAGCAAAACCTAAAAGCAAAGAGAAATATTCTCTGCCAGAAGGCTTATGCTGCTTCTTGCCGTCATCATTCAACCCCATTTATTACCCAGAATTATCCAGCATAGAGTAACCATCCTTCCCTGAATAAATAGCAGGAGAAAAAAACCAGCAGCCGACCAAAGCCTGAAAAATCTTTACTTACAACACTTAGTGGTAAATGGAGCAGGTCCTCTCTCAATTACAGATGTTGCTCACCAATTTTGCTAAACATCTGCACCAGTCCCGAGCAGAGGGTGAAGATTGATTTGATATGCAGATTAGTGCTGCAGCATTCATCAAAAAAGATGGTGAGTTTCGAATCCAGATCGTCTTCCGGGGCCTGGTAACAGATCAGGATTGGAATTTTGGGGAAGGGGTGGAGGATCAGGGCAATATCCGCTTCGTACCAGTCGATGGTTTTTCCCATGAACAGATCAATAAGATCATTCAGCAGCTCCGGGTTACAATCGGCCAGTTGCCGCAGTGGTTCTTCACAGCGGCTGGTAAAAAGGCCCTGCCATTCAATCCCCCCTTTAATCTCACGGAATGACATCCATTGGCCGCTAATCTCCGCATGGGTCCCGTGGGTGATATAGGAGAGGGCCGGGGCCAGTACCCAGGAGATAATATGGCATTCCGAGGTCATGTGGCCCTGCCGGTCAAAGACGAAATCTTTACCCAGGGAATTGATAATTATCCGGTCATCCTGCACCGTTGCGCCGATAAGGGGAGCAATTGCGTCAAGATCGATAGTGGCCATCTTTTTCTGCTGTTTATCGATAAACTGTGCCTGGTCAACTGCCAGGTCAGCAGTTTGTTGATACCTGGCCGAGAATTTGGCGAGGAGATCAGGAGCGAGGTCCGGGCACTCCTCCAGCTTCTTGCGGGCGGCTACAACAGCAGCAGCAAATGCCAGGCAGGATGGAAGCAGGCATTTGCGGCAATTGGTTTGCGGCAGGATTTTGTAGACATCAAGGGCGGTGAAGGTTGATTTGGCCATTTTTGAAGACTAACGCGATGGAGACCAACTTGCCACCCCAAAACCAGTCAGAAAAAGAGTTTCTAGCCTGCTGGTTGGCCTCATGGTCTGGTGATTTTATTTCCACTTATAGCCACAGGTTTGGCATTTATATTTTTTGCCGCGCAGTCTTAAAGGAATAGCAAGCAGTAGAGAAATTAGCCCGCTCTTTAAGGATGGATTAACGGGGGTTATTCTATCAGACTTGCACCGAGGGCATTGCTCCGGGAATCGCTCTTCGCTTTCAGTAAATTCCGGTTCGTCATCATCTTGCTCTGGGGGGAGAGGGGCTTCTGCTTGTTCGCTTTGGAGGAATTTCAGGGCCGTTTCAGCCTGTGAGGCCGCCACCGCTAATTTTACACCCCCGACTGCAAGAGCATAGAAGGGTTGAATTGAAACTAAGTGTTCGTCTCTCAGGAATACGGGGATTCCTGTCGATTCTATAAGGGATTTGGCAAGATAGGCAGATTGAACATCGCCAAAGGTGGCAATAATGACCAGCGGTGAATCCGGAACGATTTCTTCTTGTTCTGCCGCCACCACCGCTTCACCATTTAATAACTCCGTGCTGCAATTTGCGCAGTTTTGGATGTCGTCAAGATATTCCGGCGCAGAGCCGGTGCTCAACAGATGTGGACATTCTTGGTTTGGGCAGTATTTCATAGGGGGTATGCTGTTTACGATTGCGAGCAGCTGCCGCAGTTCGGTCTGTGCACCTTAAACGGCCTTTATTTATGAATCTCTATATTCTCAGTTAGTTCGCGGTAGTCTGGCCCAATCTGGCAAGCAGATATGTTCAGTCCTCCGGTGCAGATCTTTGCTGGTTCTTTTCCCGGCCGTTTTCACGGGCATAGCTGCTGATTCCCATCATCAGTCGCAGCAAACCATAACTGAGCCAGCTCATAAACCGCACCCAGGAGGGCTGCTGTTTCCACTTGTCCCGCAAGATCCGCAGGCCATCGGTTGCCAGGGTCCTTTTCAGGCTTTGGCTCAGGGTCGCGCCGAATTCTTCGTCGTTAACGGCAATATTCGCTTCGTGTGAAAACAGCAGGCTGAACGGATCGATATTCGAAGACCCCACCGTCGCCCAATGTCCGTCGATCACCGCCACTTTAGCGTGGAGGAAGCTCTTGCGGTATTCGTAAATTTCAATGCCCGCATCGAGAAAATTACCATAGAGTGCCCGGGTGGCATAATGCTGGAGAAGATATTCAACCCTTCCCTGCAGCAGCAAAACCACCCGGACTCCACGGCTGGCCGCATTGATAAGCACATGCCGGAAATCAAGCCCCGGTAAAAAGTAGGCATTGGCTATAATGATCTCGGATTCCGCCTGCTCGATCGCCTGGAGATACGCCGTTTCAATGTCCCGGCGATGGCTGATATTGTCCCGCACCAGGAGTGCCGCGTTCATCCGGCCCCCGGATGGGCTTGCAGCAGGCAGGGGGGGCCCACTCAAGGCTGCCCCTTTGCGAAAATAACGCCACGCCGCTTTTGACCACAAGCGCTGGACGGCAAGGCGGATCTCGTCCACCAGCGGCCCCTCCACGGCGACTGCGTAGTCGTAGCGAGGGTGTATGTCGCCTGTCGGGCCTCGGTCATCAATAATGTTAATTCCCCCGACAAAGGCGATCTCCCGGTCCACGACTGTGATTTTCCGGTGCATGCGGCGCAACCGCTTGCGCCGAAATGTCCAGGGGGAGATATTGGGCCGGTAGATGTGGGTCTTCACCCCGCTCCCCCGCAACCGGTCCAGCATGCTCTGGGGCAGGTCCTTGGAGCCGTAGCCATCGATCAGGACCCGGACCTTTACCCCGCGCCGAACAGCCCGCAGGAGCGCCTCTGCAATCTGCCGTCCGGTGGCGTCATCTTCGTAAATATAGGTTTCAAGATAAATTTCATGCTTGGCCCGGTCGAATGCCGCTTCGAGGGCGGGAAAATAAACTTCGCCATTACGTAACAGAGTGACCTGATTGCCCGGAACAAAGCGGGACAAGCTCGCAGGTAAGAAAGCTTGATATAAACTTCGGCGATGCAGTTTCCCCTGAAACATAATAAACACCTGTCTCTCATCCCATATCTAAATATTCCGGAGCAGATCTGCCCAGGTCGGATGAGGCAATAACCAGAAATATCAGGTTCTCTATAAATCTTTCCCTGTATAGTTTTAAACCTAAAACTTATCCCTAATCACATTTTCTCAAGCTCGCCAGCGCCGCTAATTTCCTGGATAAGTTTGGTGGGATTACCGTAATAGCGCACCTCGGCAGCGCCGTTAATTACAACTTCCAGCACGTCGGAAGCGTAAACGCTCACGTCACCGGCCCCGGAAACTTCAACCTTTGCCTTTCGGGCTTTCAGGTCTTGAGCTTTGATATCGCCGGAGCCGGAGACCCCAACATCCAGAGAGTTTGTTTTTCCTTCCAGAACAATATCCCCGGAGCCGCTGAGCTCAATTTCGAAGTTCTCATTGTTAATCGCGGAAACATTGACGTCGTCAGCACCGACAACTTCCAGCTCTTTAATGTTTTTTGCCGCGATATTAATAACGAGTTCAGTGGTGGGACAGATGTTTTTATCTGCATAGACTTTGAGTTCATTCCCCCGAACCTTGCTGACAATGTGCGGGATAATATTGTCTTCGCCAATGATTTCAAACTGTTGATTTTCTCTGCTGCTGACAATATTGACCAGAAATGCGCCGTTCAGTTCAATGGTGTTAAAACTTGCCAGATTGCGATTTTCAGTCTTGTTTTTGCCGCTGCCTTTGACGCAGTCGTTGTAAATAACTGTGTTGTTGATAATGACTGTGCCGGCCACAGCCACGGTGGTAGAAAGGAGAAAGATGGTTAACGGGAGGATGGCTTTTGCTTTCATGAACTGCCTCCGAGTGAAGTTGGTTTTGCCGAAAAGTGACAACGTTTAAATCAGTGGCGTTTCGATGTCTTTTGGAAACCTCCTCTCGTGTGGGGTAGACCCGCTTGCCAGGTGGGGTGGGGCTGGAGTTAAAGACCCTCTGGCTACCCGGTTATGCTTTGTTCTGTGTGTCTGAAAAAGATGCTCCTATTTAACCCCAAAAACTTTTTTCAATAATATTGTAGTCTGTTTTGCTGGATTATTGCGAATGGCAGCCTCTTCTTTTGCCAAATAATAGAATATTCCCTCCAGACCTTTTTGAATAACATGCTCTTCTAAATTTGCTTTAACATCGGGCATAAATGGTAAAGATTTATATTTACCGATAACTTTATCATAAGCTTGGATTGCTCCGACCTGTGACAAAGTATTGGTCACTATCGGCCGCATTTCCTTTTTTAAAGGCGAGGACATTTTACGCTGAAAATATTTTGTCGCAGAATCTTCAGGTCCTGCATAAATATTTTTTATGTCATCAAAGGTCATTTCAGTAATTGCCTGCAAGAAAAGATCTTTGGCTTTTGGAACTGCATACTCAGCAGCTCGATTCAGCTTCAGTTCAAGGTCATCAACCTGTTTAGACATTCCGATCCTGGCTAGGGGTTTTTTTATTCTATGTAATTCCTCCGGCAAGGGTATGTGAATAGATGGATCATGATTAAAACCATCAATGGAGCCTAGCTGACTAACGACATTTTCAGAGCCAATCCGAAGTGCTTGCTTAAATGCCTCTCCTATCTCAGCATAGCTAGGCTCTGTTGTTATTGCCCCTCCGCTTCTCTCATGCACATCATTTAAAATATTGACTCCCTTATCCCACCATGAACTTTTTGCCTCAGCACTTGCTAGCCAGGTAAAAATAACCAAAAAGGCACTGATCACGGCTAAATAGTTTTTCATATAATAATCCTCCTGCTGGTGGGATAGTTTTCTGGAGTTGGACCAAGCTGGTAGTGAATCTGTTTGTACTTCCCCAATACTATGGTTTTCAGGGCTTATAGAGTGGTAAAAAGGGGACTTTAAGCCCCGAATACAACAGTCTTGTAAGCTAAATAAGCGGAATATCAATTAATTGGTTTGCACCGATCCCATTCAAGACCAAGCATATCACAATGTGCAAAGGCGTTTTTGCTAAATGCGGGGGATAAAAGTCCGATTCCAATAAATGCCACAATGATGCGAGCCAAATAGTTTCTTGTAGCCATTATTTTCCTCCTTCGTTTGCTCAGCTAACGAGTCTGTAGAAAAAGCATATCGACAAAAAAACATACTGCCCAGGCGAGCTTTATTTGCTCAATAATTTTATTCAGATTTTAACTCCGATTGTTCTTGAAATTTACTTAATGCCTCAGTTAAATCCGATCTTTTCCTTTTCACTTTTCTGCAGTTACAGGGTCAATTATTCTGTGCACTTCGATTATTTTTGTAATAGGAAAACTGCTTCGCTGAGAATGCTCCCGAAGCAGCGCCTCGTTATCGGCTATGTAGATACAGAATGTCTTATCACCTGTAACATAGGAATGCTCCCACTGAATGTTCTTCTGCTCTGTCTTCATCGCTGAGATTACACCATTGGACTTCTCCGCGGCTTCGCGTAGAGCATCACGGTCGGCTGAACCGATGCCCGGAATGTCGCGCTCGATTACGTATCGTGGCATAGTCTTTCCTCCTAATGTTAAATGAAAGTGGTAACTGTTTATTTCTATTTGTCAGTACGGCAATATTTCATTATTTTGTGATCTTTTGCGTTAACCCCGTGCATTATTTCTTCACCAGTATAACGAGGCGTAATATGCTGGGGACAGTTCCAGTCGAATGCCTGAACTTCAAAAGTAATTAGGCGCTCAATAACTACATCATAGTCAGGTGTACTGAGCTTTTCAAATAGCTCCGGTGTTTCTTTTATTCCTGATATCGTTGCTGTTGCCCAAATTTTGAGCCTTTGCCGAGTAGGGTAATCGATGAGAAAAAGACAGACTTTATCGTTGAACTGAATATTCCCAACACTTATGTATTGGCGGTTTCCGCTGTAGTCAGCAAAGCCGAAGGTAGAACTGTTGATGATCTTAAGGAATCCCTTGGGACCTCCACGGTGCTGTACGTAGGGCCAACTGTCTTCACCGGCGGTAGCCATGAAAAAGCTGTCCCTTGATTCAATAAACGAAACTTCGCGTTTTGATAAAACAATATCATCTTCTGCATTATTCATGCTTCACCCAACCTATTTTCCAAGAGTGCAGTTTGCACTGATTTTCTCCTCTCTCTAGTGCTTGTTTCTTGCAACTGGCCCACGGCCACTTCGGTTTATCGAATACTCTCCGATTTTACCAATAAATGGTAATGCAAGTAGCCAATGGAGTGTGAGTCGCTTAGGGTCCCGAAACTGAGAGAGCCCTATTGTCATATCTTTATGACCAGCCGCTGGTTGTGGCCTATAAGTACCAAAGAGTCTGTCCCACCAAGGAAAATTAAAGCCGAAGTTACTGTTCGTTTCCCTGATGATAACTGAGTGATGCACTCGATGCATGTCAGGAGTTACAACTATAAGACGAAGCAACTTGTCAAAACCAGGATGCATTCGAATATTTCCATGGTTAAACATTGAGGTCCCGTTGAGGAGAACCTCAAAAAGGATTACAGCCAGAACCGGTGGGCCTATGATGACAACTGCTGCTATTTTAATACCCATTGACAGTATAACCTCAAAGGGATGAAACCGGAGTCCCGTTGTGACATCTACATCTAGATCTGTATGGTGCATCATATGGAGCCGCCAAAAAATAGGAACGGAATGAAACATAACGTGTTGGAAGTAGATGATAAGATCAAATGCAAGAACGCCGACAACAACTTTGAGAACATAAGGAAGGGAAGTTTGGTTCAAAATTCCCAAGGTGGTTTCATTTACAGCAAAGTTAACAGCAAGAACGGGAAATATCCCCCTGACAATGGCAGTTCCAAGTAGGGTAATGCTTATATTGCTAAGCCAACGCACGCTTTTAGAAGTGGTGAGCGGACGGCAGGGTGTAGCAAATTCCCATATGGCAATGGCTACAAAAATACCAATAAAAGCCGTAAGTCTTATTGATGCTTCATTTATCATAATAATTTAACCCTGGCCGACTAAAACTTTCTTGCCATTATTCGGCATCTCTTTACATTACATTAAAACCTAATTAATTATAAGGTGTCCACTTTTCGTGGGTAGCTTCGAAGCATAACGATTTGCATAACCAGCGGGCCACCGAACTTGAGCAGATAGGCCGCAAATGTTCTTCCCGGCTGAATTTATGCGATTGTTAAAATGCGATTTGCTCAGTAGGTATAAGGGTTGACCTGGAAAAGTACATGTTGTATGTTGTGTACATAAGGTACAAAGGAGGTAGCCTATGACCACCACTGTTTCTACCGCAGAAGCTAGAAAACATTTTGCTGACCTTGTGAATCAGGTTGCATATGGCAAGGAGCCAGTCGTTCTGACTCGCCGTGGGCAAGAAATTGCCGCTTTGGTATCTATGGATGAACTCGAATTGCTCCGGCAGATTGAAGACCATATTGATATTGAGGATGCCAAAAAGGCCCTTGCTGACCCCGGTGACAACATTTCGGCTCAAGAAGTATGGAAACAGCTGGGGCTGTAGCATATGCAGTATGAGGTAGAATTTCGACCATCCGTGCTTAAAAGCATGAAACGCTTGCCCAAACGGGATTTGGTACGCATTAAAAAGAAGATTGATGATCTTAGTGGTAATTTGCCAGATCCAAATATGACAAAGATGAAAGGGGAGAATCCTTTTCATAAAACTCGATTTGGTGATTACCGTATAATCTATGAAATTCATGACGATAGGCTTGTTATTCTTGTTTTAAAAATTGGCCACAGAAAAGACGTTTACAAAAACCTCCCATAACTTTCACCTCGAATTTTCCTTTCAATTCTGTCGATTATTCAAGAATTTTAAAACGTTAAACTCAGCAGACGGCACCAATGAACTTTCCGCGATTAGCGCCGCAAACGATCTCGACGTCCGCTGTAGTGTTTTGTTAATTTTTATTTTTTAGGTGTATATACAATTGGCATACCATTCGCACCAACAGGGATGTAAACTGTTGTGTGATTTGGGGATCCTGCCATTTTCTCTTGTGCCTTAATCGCCTCATGTTGGAGGTAGTTTGCTGTGAGTGTTTGGTTGATTATTTTTTGCGCTTCTGCAATACCCTTTGCTTCTTCTATTTTGATTTCAGCATCTTTTTGGGCAATTTCTTTTTGGACAGATTTTTCTTCTAGCAGGCTGTTGAAAAACAATCATAAATCCGAGACAAATCAAGTCACCCAGGTTGCAATATAACCTCTTGATAATATTGAAAAAGGTTTGTCTCTATGCGTAGCCCCGATAGCCAACAGCAGAATCTTTTCAGTTATATTTCCCCGGAGGCAAGAGTTCCTCGGGATCATCCTCTGCGTCCGATTCAGCAGATGACAAACCTCGCGCTCAAAGAACTCTCTCCGATGTTTAAGGAGATGTATTCTTCTGTGGGGCGGCCTTCGAGAGCCCCGGAAAAACTCTTGCGAGCTCTTCTTTTGCAGATTCTTTATTCAATACGCAGTGAACGGATGCTTGTCGAGCAACTCGACTACAATCTTCTTTTTCGATGGTTTGTTGGCCTGTCCATGGATGATCCAATCTGGAACCACTCCACTTTTTCAAAGAATCGGGATCGTCTGTTACAAACCGACGTGGCAGTCGCCTTTCTTCGGCTGGTTTGTGCTCATGCAGAAGATGCGGACCTTCTTTCCAATGAGCACTTTACTGTTGACGGCACATTAATCGAGGCCTGGGCTTCTTTAAAAAGTTTCCGCCCGACAGATCAAGCTCCATCCGACCGATCTGGTAGTGGCAGTGGTCGCAATACTGAGATCGACTTTCATGGGCAAAAACGCGCCAATGACACCCACGCCTCGACTACCGATGTTCCCGGTCGTTCGTCATCGAGCCACCCTTGGAGCAGACAAAGGATATGACACCAAAGATTTTGTCAAAGAACTTCGTTGCTTGCAAACAACGCCCCACGTGGCTCAAAAGAAATATTCCGCCATTGATGGCCGAACAACCAGGCACACTGGTTACAAAACAAGCCAGCGCGTCCGCAAACGAGTGGAGGAAATATTTGGCTGGATGAAAACAGTTGGAGTTTTACGAAAAACCCGGCATCGGGGCGAAGAAAGAATAGATTGTATGTTCACCTTTGCCGCAGCAGCTTACAACCTTGTACGAATGAGAAATCTTGGATTGTGCGGTCCACCGTGAGCAAAACATTTACCATTTACGCCTAGCTATGGCTAAAATCCATAAAACTCTTTTGAGAGCGTGATTTTAGTCAAAAAACTCTTAAAATTTTAGCGAAGATTGACTTTAAAATAACTCATGGGGATAAGAGCCCCCCCCCAATACGATGGATATTTTTCAACAGCCTGCTAGACACCGTTATTGCTTCTTCGGATTATTTTCAATAATCACAATGCGGTTAAGTTCCTTGGTCTGGCGATGCAGAATATCGCCACAAAGGGTTTTAACTTGGATAGTGACTGGTCCAGTGTAATCTCCCAAGCCAAATGAAGCGGTCAGTGAATCCTGGCTACCGGTACCCCGGCCTGCTGTTATCTCCCGCACCTGGCTTTGCTGGCCATAATTGATGATCACTTTACTCCCCACCCCGTAACGGTTGCAATTGTGATCGTTTATCCTGATCGCCAGCCAGTTATGGCTGCCCCCCTCATTATGGAGCAGGCGCACCCCCTCAGGACTAGCCACCAGTAAGTCAAGATAGCCGTCACCGTCATAATCGGCGCTGGCTGCGCCCCAACCGTTCTTTACTTCGGTACCGGCTAGCCAGGTCTGGTCAGTGAATCCCCCTTTACCGTCATTGATGTACAGATGTGAGGATCGATTTTGATAAACTGAAGTTACGTACAGATCCAGATCTCCGTCATAATCAGCATCGAATAATAGAGGGTCGGCGCTGGTCTCATCAAAGATGATGCCGGACTCTGTTAAATGATCAACGAATTTCGGTAACCTGCCGCCATTATTGATCAGAACCATACTTTGATCGGAAAATTTTATATAGCGAGGATGGGCTAGGTTTGAGGTGAAAAGGTCAAAATCCCCGTCCCCGTCCAGGTCACCACTAACGCTGCCAACGGAATGACCGTAAGATCCTGCTACCTCAAGTCCCTGCACCCCTGCCGATTCGGCAACATCAATTAATGAGCTATTTTCCTGGTTAAACCACAGAAAATTAGGGTCCAGGCGGTAATTAGAAACTAGTATGTCCAGTCGACCGTCACCGTTTAAATCGGACCAGATAACGCCCCGGCCGCACATGGCTTCCTCGCTGTCAATTTCAGCTATGACTTCTTTAAAGCCAGCCCCACCTTTATTCACTAGTAATTGATCCTGGCCACATTGCCCTCGCATCACCGTGCCATGTTCGTAATTAGCCACATATATATCTAGATTACCGTCATTGTTCACATCCCCCCAGGCTGCGGCCTCGGTGCTGCCAACCAGACTGTCTGTCAATGATAAAGCGTCAGACTTGCTGAAGCGTACCCCCTCTTCATTATGAAGGAGGTAGTTGCCCCTATGGGAAGTAACGAAAATATCCAGAAAATGATCATTGTCATAGTCGCCCCAGACCCCGCCGTTTGCTCGGATGGGCATGGTCGGAATTATTTGATCTCTTTGGCTAAAACCGCCAGGCGATTGGTTAGCAAAAAGCCTGGTGCCGTCCAGTAACAGATCGTCGTCTCCATCATTGTCATAATCACCCCACGCTACTCGGCGGGCTTTGATCCCTCTTAAGCCAACACTTTTAGTAACGTCACTGAACCTTGGTCCCTCGTATTGCTCCTGAAAATAAGCAAGTGGTTCACCTGCAAAACTGTAATGATCCCTTAGCAAAACCCGTAAATGATTATTGGTCTCTGGTCTGTCGCTACCCTTGGCAAGAGCTGTTGCGAAGAACTGAACCGCCTGTTCTGCCCGTTCCTCTTTGAGCGCAATTATCCCAAGGAAATGATAAACCCCGGCCCAGTTTTTCTGCTTCAGCAGAACACCATCAAGAAGTTGCCTGGCCTTTGTCAATTCTCCTTTGCCCAGCCAGGCTCGACCCAGCAGGTAGTTATAGAGCAGGCGATTTTTATCGATTTCCTGCTGCCCGAGTGATTGGTTGAAGGGGAAGAGGGATCCATGCATAAGACCAGTAAGATTATTTTGCAAAAGCCTGATCGCGTGGTCGTAGTAGGTGCCATGCTCGATTAGCCAGCGAGCTACCGCCCTGTTAATCTGCGGGCTTGTGTGTTGGCCCTTTAAAACGATTTGGGCAATCCGCCAGAGATCCCGTTCGCCGCCCTGTTCTTTGAGCAAATTTTGTAATACAATTTGGGCAACTTTAGCGGCCATATTGCCCAGGGGGAAATTGCGGATATAACTCTCTGCCAAGATTATCTTCTGCTCGCTGTCAGGGTCGGCAGCAATTATTTCTTGTAATAGTGAACTTGAAATACGCTCAGCTAATGCTGGGTTAGCTTGATTCTCGGCTAACCGCAAGATCAGCTTTAGACGTTTTTCCTCATTTTTCAGGTAATAATAGCCTAGGTATGCAGCATATAGCAGTTCATTCGAAGGAGCAGTGCGATCTAGAAATGTTTCAATTTCGGCCTGAACTTCTTTTTTTGTTGCCGTTGCTGCCCTGCTGATCTCTATTCGGGCTCCCCAGCAAAACCCTAAAGCATTAAAATCCTCCTCAGCTTTTCCGGATAATTCTGCACATTCCTTTAAAGACTCTTCAAATCGGTCCATGTAAAATAAGGCTTTGGTGCGGCCATAGACCGGCTCAGATTGATCCGGCTCCAGAACTCCAGCTTTAGTGAATTCTACGAGGGCCTGGGAGTGACGCCTTTTGTTGAGATATTTCCAGCCTTGCGCCAACCGTGATTGATAATCGTTGGAAGCTGATTCGGAAGAACCAGGGTGTAAAGTTGTACATGAAATCAATGGCGCCATTAATAAATAAATAAACAGGTAGGTTATTAAATACTTTCTCCTAATGATCGTCAGCAGGATTAAGTTGGTGCTTTTTGTTGCTATGATATCTTCGCCGAACTTCATCACTGTAAAGTCAACCTAGCTGAAAATTAATCATGACCTACCATAGATTTTACAAGGTTGTCCTGTCGTAAAGCTACAGCATAGTTGGTTAAAAGAATATCTTCAGTCTATTTATCTCTCGTTTTCTTATCTGGCAGCAGACAAGAAAACGAGAAAACCAGGTGAAGAAATATTCCCTTTAGGTCCGCACAACATCATGTTCTAAGATGATAATTGCAATCCCAAACCTTATATGCTATTAGCTTTCTTCACATCGTGCTATATTTGATTTCCCCATAGTTTCAGTATTTTCCCCAACCAGATTTGCTTTTTTAAAAGGAAAAAACATGACCAAACCAAAGATTATCTACACCAAAATTGATGAAGCCCCCGCCTTGGCTACTTATTCCCTGTTGCCCATTCTTCAAGCCTATACTAAGGACTCAGGTTTTTCTATTGAAAGCAAAGACATTTCTCTTGCCGGGCGAATTATTGCCAATTTCCCTGAAAACCTGACCGAGAGCCAACGGGTTCCAGATGATCTCGCTGAACTGGGCAAGATGGTCAAACTGCCTGAAACTAATATCATCAAGCTGCCAAACATCAGTGCATCGATTCCGCAGTTAAAAGAGGCCATTAGCGAGTTGCAAGATAAAGGCTATGATATTCCCGATTACCCCGATGAGCCGAAAAACGAATCCGAAAGAGATTTGCACGCCCGGTTTGCCAAAGTGCTTGGAAGTGCAGTTAACCCAGTCTTAAGAGAAGGGAATTCAGACCGCAGGGCCGCCGCCTCAGTAAAACAGTTTGGCCGGCAGAACCCGCATCGCTTGATGAAAGAGTGGCCCACCGATTCCCTGTCCAGGGTCATGTCTATGACCACCGGAGATTTCTACGGCAGTGAAAAATCAACAACAATTTCTAAAGACTGCATGGTTCGCATTGAATTTGTTGGAGAGGACGGTCAGGTTACGGTTCTCAAGGAGCGGACCCCCTTGTTGGCCGGTGAAGTTGTTGATTCCTCTGTCATGAACGCTCGGGCCTTGCGCACCTTTTACAGAGAGCAGATTGAGTCAGCAAAAAGAGATGGTATTCTGCTGTCGTTGCACCTTAAGGCGACCATGATGAAAGTCTCTGACCCGATTATGTTTGGTCATTGTGTTTCGGTCTTTTACGAAAAGGTCTTTGCCAAACATGCGGCAGTTCTGCAGGATCTTGGGGTGAATGTCAATAACGGTCTCGATGATCTCTATACAAAAATCGAAAAGCTGCCGGCCGCGCAAAAAGCAGAGATCGAGGCCGATATAGCTGCTACTTACCAGGCCAATTGCGAATTGGCGATGGTGGACTCTAGTAAGGGGATCACTAATCTGCATGTCCCTAATAATGTGATTATTGATGCCTCAATGCCGGTGGTCATCCGGGACGGTGGTAAGATGTGGGGGGCTGACGATCAGTTGCACGACTGCATTGCCATGGTCCCCGATCGCTGTTATGCCTCGATCTATCAGGTGATGGTTGAAGATTGTCAGAGTAATGGGGCCTTTGACCCGGCCACCATGGGCAGTGTTGCCAATGTTGGGCTGATGGCCCAAAAAGCTGAAGAGTACGGCTCCCATGATAAAACATTCCTGGCCCCAGGCTATGGCTCGGTCCGAATTGTTGATGAGTCTGGAACCATATTGCTTTCTCAGCCGGTGGAAGAGGGCGACATCTTTCGTAGCTGTCAGACCAAGGATGCCCCGATCCGTGACTGGGTAAAGCTCGCAGTCAATCGGGCCCGGGCAACTGGCTCGCCGGCCATTTTCTGGCTGGATGAGCAGCGGGGTCATGATGCAGAGATAATCGTTAAGGTTAAAAAATATCTGTCGAAGCATGACACTACTGGTCTTGATATTAGGATCATGCAACCGGTTGAAGCCATGCAGTTCTCGGTGGCAAGGGTCAGGTCTGGCGAGGATACCATCTCTATTACAGGAAATGTTCTGCGTGATTATCTTACTGACCTGTTCCCGATCCTGGAGTTGGGAACCAGTGCGAAAATGTTGTCCATTGTCCCGTTGATGAATGGTGGGGGTCTATTTGAAACAGGGGCGGGCGGTTCAGCGCCTAAGCATGTTCAGCAATTTCTCAATGAGGGGCATCTCCGTTGGGATTCGCTCGGCGAATTCTGCGCCTTGGTCCCTTCTTTCGAGCATCTGTGTGGTGCCTTTAAAGTTGAGGGCGCTCTACTTTTGGCCAAAACTCTTGATCTGGCAATCGGTAGGCATTTGGAAAACCAGAGGTCTCCTTCGCGAAAGGTAAAAGAACTGGATACCCGGGGCAGTCATTTTTATCTTGCCTTGTACTGGGCGCAGGCCTTGGCGGAGCAGGGTGACGACAAAGATGTGGCAACCCGTTTTATTCCGATTGCCCAGGCCTTGATAGACAGTGAGGCCAGGATTGTAGAAGAGATGGCCGCGGTTCAGGGCAGCTCGGTGGATGTCGATGGATATTATATGCCCGACACTGAGAAGGTCGTTGCGGCCATGCGGCCTAGCGCGACTTTTAATCGAATAATTGATTCGATCTAGCTCTTGGTCTTTCACACATAACGAAATGCTTTTGGGCAGCGGCACGCTTTGTGGTGTGCCGCTGCTCTTTTTGTTTTGAATGGCCGACCCCTGCTCTAAAGAAAAACACAGCGCCGTGTTTCACGTGAAACATATGTGCTTGGACAGTGTGGGGAGTTGTGGCTTGCAAGTGGGTATTGTGGTTAGGTGTTTTGCTGGCTGTGCCCGTACTTTTCTAAAAATAGAGTGGGGTGCGGCGCCATGTTTCACGTGAAACATCATATATGTTTGAAAAATGAGGATTTGAATTGCGTGGCGCCATAATTAAGAGTATTGATAATAATCAGTTTTGGCAGAGGCAGGCTCGCCTCTCTTGTGGGGGGACAACCATAGTTTATTAAGGGGACCGCTAAATGGATAGTCAGCAGGGAACAGGCACAGGCTCTGGAAATCGGGTCGCAAAAATCATCGCTTTGGCCAACCAAAAGGGTGGGGTTGGAAAATCAACTACCGCGATCAACTTGTCTTCGGCTTTGGCGATAGCCGGCAAGAAAGTTTTGGTGGTTGACTCAGACCCGCAGGGCAATGCCTCGAGTGGGCTGGGGGTAAACTCCAGGGACCAGGAGCACCATCTATACCACTGTCTGATTGGTGAGGTTCCTGCGAGTCAGGCCATTTGCAAGGTTGCAGACCACGACGACCTGAATATTATCCCAACCCATATTGATCTGATTGGGATTGAGGTCGAACTCATATCGGCCCCAAAGCGGGAAAACTTCTTGGCAAAATCTCTTAAGCCGCTCAAGAAAAACTATGATTATATCTTTATTGACTGCCCACCATCTCTCGGGCTTCTAACCATCAATGCGTTGACGGCCGCTGATTCGGTTATCATTCCTATGCAGTGTGAGTATTTTGCACTTGAAGGATTAAGTCAGCTGGTCAGGACGATCCGCTTAGTGAAAAACTCTTACAATAACAAATTGGTTATCGAAGGTTTACTGCTAACAATGTTTGATCGGCGCAATAAATTAACATTTCAAGTTGCCAAAGAGATAAGGGACCATTTTCAAGGTTCCGTTTATGACGCGGTAATTCCAAGAAATGTTCGTCTGAGCGAAAGTCCTAGTCATGGAAGGTCGGTGCTAACATATGCCCCAGGGTCTGTTGGGGCTTTGAGCTATTTGAATCTTGCTAAAGAATTTTTGAAAAAACAAACGGCATAAAGCGGAGCAAAGAATATGAGTAAAGCAAAAGGGTTGGGGAAAGGATTAAACGCACTTCTGCCTTCGGCGGGTGAAGATTTGGCCAGCGGCACATCTACCAGTGGAACCCTCTTGATGTGTCCGCTAAAAGAGATTGTGCCAAACCCCTATCAGCCAAGGAAAAGCATGGAGAGGGTGGCTTTAAATCAGTTGGCGGAGTCAATCGCCGAGAAAGGAATTTTACAGCCACTGGTAGTCAGAAAAAAACAAGACGAGAGTGGTTATGAATTGATCGCTGGAGAGCGGCGCTTGCGAGCGGCAAAGATCGCCGGCCTGAAAGAAGTGCCGGTCTTGGTGATAGAGGCCGATCGGGCAGATCGCTTAGAACTGGCAATCATTGAGAATATTCAGCGGCAAAACTTGAATGTGCTTGAAGAGGCGGAGGCCTTCCAGAGATTAGTAAAGGAGTTTGGCCATACCCAGGAAGAAGTTGCCCAAAAGGTCGGCAAGGATCGCTCCACTGTTGCTAATATTCTTCGTCTCCTGCAATTGCCCGAATATGCGCAAAAAGATTTGGTCGGCGGCAACCTTTCCATGGGACACGGCAGAGTTCTTCTTTCCGTGCCCGACTCCGAGGACATGAAGGCATTGCGGGA
Source organism: Thermodesulfobacteriota bacterium (assembly GCA_039714535.1). GTDB lineage: Bacteria > Desulfobacterota > Desulfobulbia > Desulfobulbales > JAGXFP01 > JAGXFP01. Next base: position 60,053 of record JBDLJC010000011.1, read on the forward strand.
CGAGATTGTTGCCAATAACCTCTCTGTAAGACAAGCGGAGCGGCTGGCAAAGAAGCTAAAAGAGACCGGTCCTTCGGGGAGTGTCACGCCTCAACGGACAGCAACAAGAAAAAAACCCCAGGGAGAAATTCCTGATTCATACTGTCAGACCTTAACTGTTGACTTGACCAGATGTTTGGATACAAAAACAGCGATCGCCCAAAACGGTAGTCGGGGTAAACTCGAAATTGAATACTATTCCCTTGATGATCTTGAACGGTTGGTCAGCTTAATCACAAAAACCCCGACGCTGGCTTGATCAGGCCAACGATAACTTCCTTGGGATCATTACTAAAATTTTATGAGTGCAATAAAGCTTGAAGCAGAAGTGCTTCGCAATGAAAAAATAACCAGGGACGTTTATCGCCTCACCATGTTGGCTCCGGCCATTGCGGAAGGGGCCAGCCCAGGTCAATTTGTCATGGTCAAAGCCAATAAGGACTTTGGGTCGCCTCTTTTACGGCGGCCTTTTTCGATCCACCGGGCTATGGAAAATGGTCGAATTGAGATCCTGTTTAAAACCATTGGTAAGGGGACTGCCTTTCTGGCGACGCGGCAATCCGGTGACATCCTCAGTTTGGTCGGTCCTTTAGGGCGGGGGTTCACTCTTCCCAGCCAGCCAGCCAATATCTGTATTGTTGGCGGAGGCATGGGGATTGCCCCCTTGTTTTATTTGACCAAACAATTACTCCGCAGCAATATTGATCACCAGGCGATAAAGGTTTTCCTTGGCGCGGCAACTGCCAGTGAAATTGCGGTGTTGGAAAATGATTTCGCAAGTCTTGGGGTGACGGTTAAAATTGCAACGGACGATGGCTCGACTGGGCATCATGGGCTGGTGACTGAGTTGTTATCTGATAATTTAGACCAAACTGAAAATTGGCAGATATACAGTTGCGGCCCCCATCCGATGATGAAGGCAATAGCTAGTTATTGCCTGGCCAGGAAGTGGTCGTGCCAGGTCTCACTGGAAACTCTTATGGCATGCGGTATTTCCGCCTGTCTGGGGTGTGCGATTCGTGGTTCCGCGCAGGGGCTTGAGAGTAGCAAACCGTATTTACATGTCTGTAAAGATGGGCCAGTATTTGCGGCAGGAGATGTGGCATGGGAATAGGTAACAGTTTAAAGGTTGATATTGGCGGCGGCCTCCGGCTTAAAAATCCGATAATGACTGCATCCGGCACCTTTGGCTATGGCAGTGAATTTGCTGATTATGTGAACTTGCAGCGCTTGGGCGCCATTGTTGTGAAGGGTATTTCCCTGCAGCCCAGACCGGGTAATCCTCCTCCGAGAATTGTTGAAACAAGCTGTGGCATGCTTAATGCGATCGGTTTGGAAAATGTTGGGATCGAGAAATTCAGCAGCGGCAAGATGCCATTTCTAAGAAAGATAGGAACTCCGGTTATTGTCAATATCCTGGGGGACAGCATAGAAGAATATTCGGAGCTTGCTGAAAAACTAAATGATATCAAGGGGATATCGGCAATAGAGGTTAATATCTCCTGTCCGAACGTCAAGAAGGGCGGGGTGGCATTCGGCACCGACCCCGTAATGGTTAAGAAGGTCACCGAGTCGGTGAAGGCCAAGACCTCGTTGCCGGTTATCATTAAACTTTCACCGAATGTAACGGATATTACCGCCACCGCCCGGGCTGCGGAAGATGGTGGCGCCGATACAGTTTCATTGATCAATACCCTGATGGGAATCGCTATAGATCACAAAAGCAGAAAGCCCAAGCTGGCCAATATCATCGGTGGCCTGTCAGGGCCGGCCATAAAACCAGTAGCCTTACGAATGGTCTGGCAGGTCGCGAATGCGGTCAAGATACCGATAATTGGCATCGGCGGCATTATGTCTACCGATGATGCCCTGGAGTTTATGGTCGCCGGGGCCTCAGCCGTTCAGGTGGGAACCGCTAATCTGGTTGATCCCGACACAACTGAAAGAATTATCGATGGCATGTCCGATTTTGTCGAAGAAACCGGTTGCCAATCAATCCGGGAAATTGTCGGGACCTTGCAGACCGGCTAATTCTGCTGGACATCTGCGCATTGTAAAGACGGACTGTAAACAAGTCAGCAGGTTTATTTCCTCTCCCCCCCCCCCGCGTGTTTTTATCAATAAATATCAAGACGATACCTGGATATTAGAGTTGAAAAATGATTGACGACCTTGAAACGTTCTGGAGCCAGATAGAGTATGTGTTTCTTGACATGGATGGCACCTTGCTGGATAAGCATTTTGATGATTATTTTTGGGAAACGCTGGTTCCTGAAACCTACGCGGCAAAACGGAATTTAGATATCTCCCAGGCCAGGCGGGAATTACTAAGTAAATATAAAAGTCGGGAAGGTACTCTGCAATGGACTGATCTTGATTTCTGGTCCGAGGAACTTGATCTCGATATCCCCGCCCTTAAGATCCAGGTTGACCATCTGATCGCAGTGCATCCATATGTGCTTGATTTTATTGAGTATTGCCAGGGGATACACAAGAAAATCTGGCTGGTTACCAATGCCCATAGCAAAACCCTTGAGATCAAGATGGCAAAAACCGCTTTGCGTGGCCATTTTGATGAAATTATCTGTTCCCAACAGATAGGTGTGGCCAAGGAGGAAGCGGTTTTCTGGGATCGCCTGAAAACCCGGATGCCGTATGATCCGGCCAAGACTTTGCTGGCCGATGACACGGAAGAGGTACTGCTCTCGGCTGAGCGGGCAGGGGTAGGGCATTTGATATATGTGGCAAAGCCCAGTAGCATGGCGCCTTGCTGCCGTTCGGACAGGTTTCATTCGATAACCTATTTCAAGGAGTTGATTCCTGTTGGCAGGTGACCTCAGCAGAGGATTGGTTTTGGGATGCAAAGGGCTTTTGTAGAAGGCAACGGGCAAAGGTTGATGTTAGAGCTGGGGGGGGGCGGCCGCGAAATTATGCAAACAGCCAACAGACTGTCGTCTCCCTCTACTTTAACCTCTGAAAACCACAGCGAGAAGTTAAAGTAAGATGACGCTAAGTCAATGAATGTGTTTTCTGGTTAAACAATGGGATCCGGGCAGAAATAAGCAAAATCAAATGAATAGCGGGTAGGAAGTAGGCTTTGACAATAATTAGAGTGGCATGCTATATTCCCTTTTTTGCTTTTATTCGGAAGAGTGCGGCACAATAAAATATCCAAGCGGGAGATTCTCCAATGAAGACAGATAACTCTAAAAAACTGTTCGAAAAAGCTCAGAAACTGATCCCCGGCGGCGTTAACAGCCCGGTGCGGGCCTGTAAATCAGTAGGTTGCGACCCGGTTTTTATTGCCAGCGCAGATGGCTCGAAAAATTATGATGTCGATGGCAATATGAATATTGATTTCGTCGGTTCATGGGGCCCAATGATCCTTGGTCAAAATCACCCGGCGGTGATTGCGGCCATCAAGTATGCCATGGAAAACGGTACCAGCTTTGGGGCGCCATGCGAATTAGAGATAGATCTGGCCGAACTGGTGATAGATGCGGTTCCTTCGGTTGAGATGGTCCGTTTTGTCAGTTCGGGAACTGAGGCAACCATGAGCGCCATCCGCGTGGCCCGGGGCTATACCGGCCGCAATGTCGTGGTCAAATTCGATGGGGGTTTTCACGGCCATGCCGACTCCTTTCTGGTTAAGGCCGGTTCCGGGGTAATTACCCTGGGGATTCCGGGCAGCCCCGGCGTACCGGAAGATATCGTCAAAAACACCCTTTCTATCCCTTACAATAATGTCGAAGAACTGGAAGAAACCCTACGCAACAAGGATCTTGATATCGCCTGCGTTATAATCGAACCGATTGCCGGCAATATGGGGGTCATTGAGCCCCAACCGGGATTTCTCGAAAAACTCCGGGAACTTACGACTGAGTTGGATATTGTCCTGATTTTTGATGAGGTAATCACCGGTTTCAGGGCCAGCCTCGGCGGTGCTCAGGCCAAATACGGCATCACCCCGGATATGACCTGTCTCGGCAAGATCATCGGCGGCGGTCTGCCGGTAGGGGCTTATGGCGGTAAAAAAGAGATCATGAAGATGATTGCCCCGGTCGGCCCGGTTTATCAGGCGGGAACCCTGTCCGGTAATCCGCTGGCCATGGCGGCGGGCAAGGCGATGCTTACAGAATTAGCAAAGCCCGGATTTTATGAGGCTCTCAACAAGAAGGCTACAGAATTTGGGGCGCAATTACTGGCTCTTGCCAAGAAACATCTCGGCAGCAAGGTCTGCATGAACCAGGCCGGTTCGGTCCTGACCCTCTTTTTTACCGAAGGCCCGGTCACCGATTTTGATTCGGCCATGAAATCCGATACCGAGATGTATGGCCGTTACTACCGGGAGATGTTGGCTGAGGGCGTTTATCTGGCGCCGGCCCAATTCGAAGGCATGTTCATCTCTGCGGCCCACACGGCAGAAGATCTTGAAATAACACTGGAAAAAGCTGAATCGGTATTCATAAAATTGGCAAAATAAGTTGAAAGCCGTTGACTTTGCAAATAAGCCGTGATAGTTATTGAGGCCTTATTCAGTTTGGTGAAGTTGGCTTGCTGGATAAAGGCGATTCGAGGAAGCTATGTCCGAACACCGTAGGGAAATGATGAAAATGCTGGCCGATTTCAGTACCATCGGCATGACCGTGGCGTTTTCAATCTTCATCGGAGTCGGTTTTGGCTACTACCTTGATAACAAGGTGTTTGATGGTAGTACTAAGCCCTGGTTTACCTTGATCTTTCTGGGTTTTGGTGTGGCGGCGGCTTTTTTGAATCTGTATCGAATGGCCACCAGGAAAGATATCCAAGATGGACATTAATGAGCAGAAGCCGCTTGGCTCAGTTCTTATTTTCAGCTGGGTACTGCTGGGGAATATGATTGTGGTCGGCTGGTTTGTTGCAGATGTGGTGTTGGTAAGCTCCCTGTTTGTTGGCGGTTGTGTGGCCAATATAAGTTTTTGGTTGATGAAGAGAGATTTAACCAGATTGCTCCAGGGAGAACTGGCAGCAGTGAAGGCCAGGTTTTTTATTAAATATTATGCCCGGCTGGCCGTGATCACGGCTATTTTGTTTTTGGTTATCAGATCCGGGGCCGTGCATTTAGTTGGATTGCTGGTAGGACTGTCTACTGTATTTGTCAGCATCGCTGTGGTGGCGATCGCTAGCGTCAGGAAAGAATTAAATATCAAGGAGGCATCATAAGGCGATATGGAACATCCAATATTATTCATATCAGTTATTTTGGAAGCGTTGGGAATGCCAGTTCCGCATGCGGCCCCTGAATTTGGAGTTTTCTGGGATGGCCATCAGATCTTTTCTCCACATATGACCTATACCTTTCTGGTTATAGCCTTCTTGATCATAATGCCGAAGCTGACCATGGGCAAAATTGAGATGATCCCCGGTAAAGGACAGAACTTCTGGGAAGCTATTATCAGCGGCATGGAAGGTTTCATGGCCGAGAATATGGGTAAAGAAGGGGCCAGGATGATGTTTCCGATGTTGGCTACCTTTGCCTTTTACATTCTGGTGGCCAATATGATCGGTCTGATGCCCGGTTTCATGTCACCGACTTCCAACCTCAATATAACATTGGCTTGTACTCTTATCGTTTTTTGTACAACCCATATCCTCGGTTTTAAATTTCACGGTCTTAACTACTACAAGCACTTTCTGGGTCCGGTCTGGTGGCTGATTCCCCTGATCGCCCCCATCGAGATTATCAGTCATCTGGCCAGGATTCTCTCCCTGTCTATCCGGCTTTTCGGTAACATCATGGCCAAAGAGACCCTGCTGGGAATCCTCTTTATTCTGGCCGGCGCTTATTTCGCCCCGCTGCCAATCCTCTGCCTCGGGGTTTTCGTCTCAATCGTGCAGGCCCTGGTTTTCGTGCTCCTGTCGATTCTTTACTTCTCGGCATCAATGGAACACGCCCATTAATAATTATTTAAAATTTATATAATAAGAAAGAAGGCCAAAACAAACTAAGTAAAAAGGAGATTGTAGTTATGAAGAAATCAATTGTTAGTGTACTTACCGTGATGATGGTGCTGGCCGTAAGCTCTGTGGCCATGGCTGAAGAGGCTGCAGCAGCTGCAACAAGCACCGACGCCAACCTCGCTCTGATCTGTCTTGCTGCGGCCCTGTCCGTTGGTATTGCTGCTCTGGGTTGTGGTATTGGTATGGGTACCGGTATTGGCGGCGCCTGCTCCGGTATTGCCCGTAATCCTGAAGCTTCCGGTAAGATCACCGTTACCATGATCATCGGTCTGGCTCTGATCGAGTCCCTGACCATTTACGGTCTGGTTATCTCTCTGATCCTGCTGTTTGCCAATCCGCTGCTTGGCTAATACCGGATTTTCAGAGAAATACTGGAATGATCAAGGCTGCAGGTGTTTATCACCTGCAGCCTTTTTTTATTTAAACACAGGTAAATGATCACGTTTTTCTTTTCCCCTAACAGTAGAGATTTGGGGAACATTCCGTAAAAATAGTGCTAAGCCAGCATTTCTTAATTACCATCTAGCATTCAACGGCCATCGTTTTATGTTACTTTCAGAGTAGAGGGCGGAACTCGGCTGGATCGGCTGAACAGTTACAACGGTATATTCATATGCAGGAAGAAGTGATCATCAACCCCCATAGAGAAAAGGGCGAACCTGAACTACCCGGGACCGGCATATTATGTATTAATCCCGGCGATTCGCGATACCTTTCCTCGCAGGCGGCTAAACTGGGCACCACCCGCCATTTTCTTTTTAACAGTAACCTTCATGTTATCCCTGAAAGCACAGGCGCTAATGGCGTTTTTATTGCCGGACCGGCGGTCGGTGCTCCCATGGCGGTTATGACCATCGAAAAACTTATCGCCTTGGGCGCAAAAAAGATTATTGTCTGTGGCTGGTGCGGCTCCTTGAGTCCGGAACTGGCAATAGGCGATACCCTGCTTCCCACCTGGGGGATTAGCGAAGAAGGAACCTCGAGGCACTATCCAATCAAGGGCCGGGCCCGCAGTTCCCCGGAACTTCGTGAAACACTGGCTGGTTATTTGCGGCAAAAAGGTCTAGTCGGCCAGGAAGGGCCGATATGGACCACTGACGCCCCTTACCGGGAGACCAGGGACCAAGTCAGGGGGTATGCCGAAAAAGCGATCCTCGGCGTAGATATGGAGTTTAATGCCCTGGCTACAGTGGCGACCTACCGAAAGATCGAACTGGCGGCTGTTTTTATGGTTTCCGATGAACCTTGGCGGCCGCAGTGGCAGCCAGGCTTCAAAAACAAAGCGTTTATGGCTAAGAACAAACAGGTACTCAACTGTCTGCTGGAAGCAGTGACGATAAAATAACGGTGTAATCAATGGCAAACAGGGTATTCATTCAAAGTTTGGGCTGTTCCAAGAATCTGGTTGATTCCGAGGTAATGAGCGGCTGCCTTCGGCAGGCTGGATATCAGTTTGTTGGGGTTCCCGAGGAAGCCGATCTCCTGTTGGTCAACACTTGCGGCTTTATCAATCCGGCAGTTGAAGAGGGTGTTGATGCCATTCTTGCCCTGTCGCAGGTAAAAAGAGCAAATCCGCAGGCTAAACTGGTCGTCACTGGCTGTATGGTGCAACGCTATGGCAAAGAGCTCCAAAAAGAGCTGCCGGAGGTCGATCTGTTCCTCGGGGTTGATGATGTGGAGGATCTTGTCGATAAACTGCAGGGTCTGAAGGTAAATAAAAACTCCCCCTTGGAGTTGCACGAGCCCCACTATCTGATGAACAGTGACACTCCCAGGGCCATCACTACTCCGTCATTCAGGGCCTACCTCAAGGTCACCGAAGGGTGTTCCAACCGCTGTTCCTATTGCCTTATTCCGAGCCTGCGCGGGCCACTACGTAGTCGGCCCCTTGACGATCTTATTCGGGAAGCGCAACTTCTCGATCAAACCGGGACCAAGGAGCTGACCCTGATTGCCCAGGATCTGACCGCATATGGTTTTGATCTAGGTCCCAACCGGGAAAGGCTTGCTGACCTGCTCAAGGCCCTCCTGGCTGAAACAGAGATTCCCTGGATCAGAATGCTCTATCTTTATCCAATGCGGCTAAACCAGTCCATCCTCGATCTGGCGGCCAATAATGAGCGTATCCTTCCCTATTTTGACATCCCCTTGCAACATATCAGTAACAGGGTGCTGAAGGGGATGAACCGGCCCTATGATCGGCATAGCGTCGAGGAGCTCCTGGCCTCAATCAGGAAACGATTGCCCGAGGCGGCAATCAGAACAACATTTATGGTTGGTTTCCCTGGTGAAACCGATGAAGATGTTGATGAGTTGGCGGAATTTATGATTGCCCAGCGCTTGAATCACGTCGGCATCTTTACCTATTCCAACGAAGATGGCTGCGCGGCCGCAAAGCTGCCGAATCAATGTGCTGAAGAGGTGAAAGAGGCCCGAAAAAAGAGGCTGATGGCAATTCAGGCCGACATCTCACTCGAGGTAAATCGGTGTTTGATTGGCACCACCCAGCCGGTCCTGGTCGAAGGGTTGAGTCGTGAAAGTGATCTGCTGCTGGAAGGGAGATCCCGTTATCAGGCTCCGGAGATTGATGGCTGTCTTTACATCACGGCGGGGCAGAGTACGCCCGGGGCTATTGTTGAGGTGAAGATCACTGAGGCCCATCATTATGACTTGATCGGAGAGATCATCGAGCCGGAAGAGTAGTAGAACTCGGTTTAACTGTTAACGTTTTCTTTCAACTCTTTACCGACCTTGAAGAAAGGCAGCTTTTTGGGCGGGACGTTGATGCTGACGCCGGTCTTGGGGTTGCGGCCGGTATAGGACTCATACTCTTTGACCACAAAACTGCCGAATCCGCGTATTTCAATACTATCACCTGCGGCCAGGGCCTCGATCATCGTCTCCAGGATAGTATCGGTTATGGGACTTGCCTCCCGGAGCGGAATGTTCATCCCTTGCGCCAAGGCATCAATCATCTGTGATTTGTTCATTTGCCCTTACCTTAGTAAAACCTGCGTAAAAAAATAATCCCCTGAAAAACAAATCAGGAAAATGGCTGATACTACATTCGTATACGGTAACTAGGCGATTGTAAAGGCTTTTTTATTTAAAAACCATTTTCAACTCTTGGGCGCTTAGTTTTCGGAACTCGCTCACCCGTAAAACACCCAAACTAAGTTTCCCATAGGCAATACGCTTAAGCTCCAGAACCGGGTGGCCAATTGCCGCAAACATCAAGCGTACCTGGCGTTTTCGGCCCTCATGGATAACAACCTCGACGGTGGTGTTGGTCCTATGGCTCTTGATGATTCGTAGTTTTGCCGGCCAAGTCTTTTTACCGTCGAGCATGATGCCTTTCTCAAGTTCGGAGAGTTTTTTGTGTGTGGGGTGCCCGCTGACCCTGGCCTGGTAGGTTTTTTTAATCTCATTACTGGGATGCAGGATCCGTTGGGAAAGGTCGCCATCATTGGTCATTAACAGAGCTCCCTCAGTATCAAGGTCAAGCCTTCCCACCGGGAAAACCCGTTCCTTGACACCTTTCATTAATGAAGAAACAATCGGCCGTCCCTGGGGATCTTTCATGGTAGTCACATAACCCCGGGGCTTATTGAGCAGGTAGCAAACCAGGGTGGGCTTGGGCAGGGGCTTTGAGTCAAATTCTATCGTTTGTCGGGCGGGATCGGCCTTCACCCCAAGTTCCCGAATGACTTGGCCATCGACCTTGACCCGACCGGCCAGGATCAATTTTTCCGCCTGGCGGCGGGAACATATGCCAGCCCCAGCCAAAATTTTTTGTAGTCGTTCTTCCATGTACTTTACTCAACTTTCAGGTTAATTTGTCAGCTGCTAAATACGGGCTTAGGTTCATCAAATTTAGAAGTGGTCTTTTTTATGGCAAGCAGAATATCGGCGTGAAAATTCAGGGTCCCCACTGGCGCACCGAGATTGATCGATGATGGTGCGCCGGTGCTTTTGGTCGATCAGGTGAAGCGAAGTGACTGCCATATTTGCTGTTAAGGATATTTTCGGGTGGAAAATCAAAATAGAAACAGATCACGGTATCAATCGGGCTGGCAATATGGAGACAATCTTCTCGTCAACTATGCGTTTTGTGGCATCATCAACTTCAAGTATGTGGGGATACCAGGGTTTCATCCTACAATCTATGACGATTGGCGGGGTGAGACCAACATGAAAACGGTTAACTCCGGAGGAGGCCGCGTGAATATCAGCCGCCGGTTCAAAGCGGGTAAAAAAGGTCCAGAGAAATTCCTGCAGACTGACGGTGGCGGCTTTGGTGTTGTCAACCAGCAGTACCACCGGCCAATCGGCCAGTGGTTCATGGCTGGCCAGTTTTTTTGGCAGGTCTGGATCATATTCGTAACTGCTGCCTTCAACCACCAGGGTGCCCGGCAGATAGACTTCCGGATGACCGCAACCGGCTGGAAGTTGGCCAGCAAAGGACTTCGGTAAAATTCGTTTGGGCTCCGCGCCCAAGCCCATCAGGAGAGCCTTTGAGCCTTTATTAACCGAAGGGCCGGTATAATCGAGGGTGTCCTGGGAAACGTTGGCGAATACATAGAGGTCCGACTGCCAATCGATCCGTTCCAAGACATGTACCCAGAGTTTTTTGAAGTCACTGACATCAATATCGCCATCGGTAACGATCAAAAACTTAGTCAGTGAAAGTTGGCCCTCGCCAAGGATCCGCAAGCCGCTGGCAAAGGCTTCCCTGGGGTAGCGATCTGTGACCTTGGCTGCGGCCAGACAGTGAAAACCGGTTTCACCAAAGGTCTTTAACTGCTTGACGCCGCCCATGACCAGCGGGAAAAGGGGTGATAATAAATCCTGGAGAAAATCACCGATATAGAAGTCTTCCTGCCGGGGCCGACCGACTACGGTGGCCGGATAGATGGCATCCCGGCGATGGTACAGCCGCTCGACCTGGAAGACCGGGTAATCATGGGTAAGAGAATTGTAGCCGTAATGGTCACCAAAAGGGCCTTCCGGGCGGCGTTGGTGAGGCGGGACAAAACCCTTGGCCGCAAATTCGGCAAAGGCAGCCATGGCATGCCCGCCTTGGGGATCTTTGGCCAGAGGGAATTTCCCGCCCATCAGCAAGGAGGCCATCATCAGTTCCGGGATATTTTCGGGCAACGGGGCAATTGCGGCCATCATCAGGGCCGGAGGACCGCCAATGAACAGGGTCAGCGGCAGATTCTGATTTTTCTTTTCCGCTTCGTGATAATGGAAGCCGCCACCCTTGTGAATCTGCCAATGAATCCCGGTGGAGGTATCATCGTAGCGCTGGATTCGGTACATGCCGAGATTGTGGCCCCGGCCATCGGGATGCTCGGTGTATACTAAAGGCAGGGTGACGAAGGCGCCGCCATCCGTGTCCCATGAGGTGAGGAGCGGCAGTTCCGTCAGTCGCGGCGGCGACATACACTCTTCCAGGATCGGGGCATCCCGCAGGGTTTTGCTGCCTATTTTAAGGGATTGGCCGAGAAGATCCTTCATCGACCAGAGCTTTTTCAGGGTAGGGGGTAATTCTTCCGCCGCCTTGACCAGATTGGCGACATAGTCGAGGGGGCGTCGGCCAAAGGCCAGTTCCAGGCGGCGAGCGGAGCCAAAAAGATTGGTCGCCACCGGGAACCGGCTGCCTTTAACATTCGTAAACAGGAGGGCCGGGCCGCCCATGCTGATGACCCGGCGATGAATTTCGGCAATCTCCAGATAGGGATCGACTTCGACATTAATCTCAAGCAGCTCATTCTCTTTACGCAGGACATCAAGATAAACGCGAAGATCTTTAATTACTTCAGTTCCCACAAATCACACCTTAATTTAGTTTTTGCTTGCCTGGAGCCAATGCTGCACTCGACAGAATAGACACGCGGATTAAATTTTACTTGTTGTCGTCCAGAAAGAGGCGGTGAAATTCATTTTTGCTTAAATGCTTTTTCATGAGCCCTGTAAAAAGATGCAGGACAGACTCGATTTCCTGATCTTCGAGGCGGGGAACCAGTTTAGCCAACAGATCAGGGTCGGCAATCTTCTGTAAAAAAACAGCTATGGATTCCTCGTCCGTTGCCCGGTCAAAGCCAAAGAGCATCGTGTCGGCATGATCGGCCTCATCAGCCCGGTATTTTTCGCCTTGCATGGCTTAAATCTCACTTTCAGGTGTTGTTTTGGTTAGAACAGTTAACTTGATCGAAAATCTAGTTTAAGAAAATTATTTTGTAAATAGGTGTCAGCAGATATCAGGCATTCTGATTTTTACAGAAGCTATCTTTTAAATAGCTGCTCTAGCTCATCCGCCACAACACTTTGCGAGTACGGGGGCCATCGAACTCACAAAAATAAATCTTCTGCCAGGTGCCGAGGCGCAAAAGACCATTTTCGACAATAACCGTTAAGGAACTACCCATCAGCGAACACATAATATGGGCTGGTGAATTGCCCTCCAGATGTTTATACGGGTAGTCTTGGGGAATAATTTGTTTGAAAACAGCAAGGATATCGTCCCGGACCGCCGGGTCCGCTCCTTCGTTGATGGTCAGGCCCGCGGTGGTATGAGGATTGTAGATGAAACAGAGTCCGTCTCCAGCCCCGGCCGCCAATAGCGCTTGACTGATTTGTGGAGTGATGTCAATAAGATCCATTCGCCTGGTAGTTGAGATAGAAAATTCGCCGCCTTGCATAAACCCGCTCCCAATTTTTTTAATCGGCAATAAAGCAAACAACTTCCGGCCCATGTGACTTTGGCACAAGAAAGAACCAAAGATGTAGATCAAATTATATCTTGAACGGTCTTGCTGTCAAACTAATAAGGATTTATGAATCCTCCAGCAAAGGTGGTGCTGATATTGTGAAGAGGCGATAGATGTGCTAAGTAGATGCCTGCCGATTAATTAGGTGGCCTTACTCTTATTTAAAATAATTAAATGAAATCAATGAAATATTTTCCTGTAAATCTCGATATTGTTGGGCGCAAGTGTACTGTCGTCGGGGGTGGCAAGGTCGCTGCCAGAAAGGTGGGGAACCTGCTGGAGTGCGGTGGTAAAGTTCAGGTGATAAGCCCGGAACTGACCTCTGAGTTGCGGGAGCTTCTTCAGGCCAAGCGCATTGGCTGGCTGCAACGACAATATCGGCAGGGTGATCTGCACGGTTCTTTTTTGGTGATTGCCGCGACGGATGATGAACTGGTGCAGGAAGATGTTTTTAGCGAGGCAGAAAAAAGCGACCAGCTTATCAACGTGGCCGACGTCCCCCAACGCTGTAATTTCATTCTGCCGGCCACGGTTAAGCGGGACGACTTGACGATTTCTATTTCAACGGCCGGTAAAAGCCCTGCTTTGGCCCGGAAGCTGCGCCAAGAATTAGAAGAGACGATTGGCCCTGAATATGGCACCTTGGCTGAGATCATGGGGCTGTTACGAACGGATGTTCTTAAACAGGGCAGACCCCACGAAGAAAATAAAATTATTTTCGAAGCCCTGCTCCATGAACATTTTCTCAACTGGATAAAGCAAGGGAACTGGGACGTGATTGAAAACCATTTGACTGAGATCTTAGGTGACAATATTTCGCCACAGTGTTTAAACACTTTAAAAAAAATGCTAACGTGCGCCTAAATTATTTGTGACGTTAAATGAGTAACACAAAATTAAGCCCCCCTTCGATGGGAGTACCTGCATATGAAATTGCTTTTTCAATTTACCTTTTATGCCTATATCTTTGTAACAATCACCTATCTGGTCTTCTTTTTTAACCAGAACAAGCAGGTCAGGACCCTGGCTCGCTATGGCATGTTGATTGCGGCTGCCGGCCACTTGCTCTACACCTTGCTCCGCTATTTTGCGGGTGGGCATACACCAATTACCAACCTCCATGAGACCGTTTCTTTTGCCGCGCTGTCGATAACATGGGGGTATCTCTCATTTCGCTGGCGCTACAAGGTGAAGAATTTCGGGGTCTTTGTCAGTCCGATTATCACGATTCTGATGTTAATCGCGGCCCTTGCCTCCCAGGAGATGAGCCGCGAGTTGGCACCGGCACTGCAGAGCATCTGGCTACCAATTCATGCCGGTGTTGCGCTCTTGGCCTATGGTTTTTTGGCCCTGGCTTTTTGTGGCGGTATTATGTATCTCTTGCAGGAAAGGGAGATCAAGAACAAGCGGTTTGGTTTTTTTTACAGCAGGCTTCCCTCGTTGGAGGCCCTTGACAGTCTCAATCGTCATTGCCTCGCCACCGGCTTTCCCCTCATGACTCTGGGGATAATCACCGGGATGCTCTGGACTAAGCAGGGGGCCGGGGCATATTGGCAGTGGGCTCCGAAGGAAACGCTCTCGCTGGTCACCTGGTTGATATACGCGGCGATTATTCACCTGCGATTCACCTTGGGTTGGCGGCGGCGGCGGGCCGCGATTATGGTCATAATCGGGTTCCTGGTCGCGCTGGTAACCTTGTATCTAGCAAGCAAATAACATGAATCTCGGCAGGATGTATTTTAATGCAGGCTGATAACATAATTATTCTCGGGGTCAACCACAAAACGGCGCCGGTCGCAATCCGTGAACAGTTGGCCTTCTCAGGAGATAGCGCCCTGCCATTTTCAGAGCTGATGGCTCTGGAGGGTTGTACCGAGTGTTGTATCCTCTCTACCTGTAACCGGGTGGAAATTATTGTCGTCAGTAGAGATCCCGATAAAACCGCCCAGCTGTTGCGGCGCTTTCTTTTCGGGCAAAGTGATATAACGGATCAGGAATCGGAAAAGTACAGCTATCTCCACCGGGGTACTGAGGCGATTACCCACCTGTTCCGGGTTGGGGCCAGTCTCGATTCAATGATCGTCGGTGAACCGCAGATTCTTGGTCAACTGAAACAGGCGTACAAGGCTTCGGCCGAGAACAACTGCACCGGCGCGATCCTTAACCGCTTTTTGCATAAATCCTTCACGGTGGCCAAGAGGGTCAGGACGGAAACTAATATTGGCGGCAGTGCCGTCTCCATCAGTTACGCGGCGGTTGAACTGGCCAAGAAAATCTTCGGCGATCTGCAGGGTAAGACGGTCATGCTGATCGGCGCCGGCGAGATGGCGGAACTGGCCGCAGAGCATCTGCTCACCCAGGGCATCAGCGAGGTGATCGTGGTCAACCGCACCTTTGAAAATGCGGTTAAGCTGGCCCAGCGTTTTAACGGCAAGGCCGCCGGGCTTGATGATCTTATCCCCATGCTTGAGGATGTCGATATCCTGATCAGTTCAACCGGGGCGACAGATCTGGTCTTAAAGCAGGAAGACGTGAAACCGGTCATGAACCAGCGCATGAACCGCCCCCTGTTTCTCATCGATATCGCCGTGCCGCGCGATCTGGATGAAAAACTAAACAAACTGGATAATGTCTATCTTTATGATATCGATGACTTGACCCATGTCGTTGATATTAACAAGACCGAGAGAGATAAAGAGGCAGGTCGCGGCGAACGAATAGTGACCGAAGAAACCATGAAGTTCGGCCAATGGATGGAGGGCATGGAGATCACGCCCTCTATTATCGCTCTGCGTAAGAAAGCGGACGTTATCTGCAAGGCGGAGCTTGAGCGCACCCTCGGTAACATCAAAGATCTCTCTCCCAAGGCCCAGAAATCCATCGAGAAAATGGCTGGGGCCATCGCCAATAAGTTTCTGCATGACCCGATAAATTACATGAAGGCGGACCATCCTGGCGACAAAGGCGAGAAACTGGCCTTTGTCAGAGAATTATTTGATCTCGACCGTGATCAGGGCTAAGCTTAGAAATCCCTGAATTTTTTTCCGCCGATCAAGCCCTTAACCTCCCTTTGCGCAGCTCTGTTTTTATTTGACATAAGAACACCAACTAGTTATGTTGTTCCGTTTTGGTGGCCGGGATTACTGGATTTTCTTTCACCCCGGCAAAACAGGCAATGGGCCAGACCTCTGGCATACTTTATCCGGGCCGTTGCTAACAGGAATATACGGATATATTAATTAAGGAATGACCATGAGCAAAAGAACTTTTCAGCCTAGCAATTTGAAGCGTCATCGCACCCACGGTTTCAGGAATAGAATGAAGACCAAGGCCGGACAGGCCGTGATCAATCGTCGTCGGGCCAAAGGCCGTCAGCGTCTGGCTGTTTAATCGTAGAACGGTTGTTGTGCGTTGTGAGGCCCCTTTGGGGTCAACTGAACTAAACGCCTAATATGAAGCCGCTGTCACTCCCCAAATCCAGTTTGCTGAGAAAACCAAGGGAGTATAGAAATGTTTATAACAGGGGCCGAAGAATCAGAGGCAACCATTTAACCATCATCTACGCACCGAACGGTAACGAAGAAAGCAGACTGGGAATCAGTGTTCACGGGGTTAAAAGGGCTGTTATAAGAAACAGAATTAAAAGGATCATCCGGGAATTTTTCCGGTTGAATCGTGCTTTCATTACACCGGCTTCAGACATAGTTTTTGCCGTGCGTAACGGATTCACTCCGGACAGTCCTGCCGAGATAAAATATCTTGTTGATCGGATGATTAACGGCGGTAAAAAAGAAGAATTCCGTCCATGAAAGTTGCTGGTCGCTTTGTCCAACACACCCCACATTGACCCTGCTCACAGTAAAACCCAACCTGCGAAAGTGTCAAATGCCGACAGAGATGGATTGTATGTGGAGGGGCATCCTGTTGTGTCCCGGGAACTTCGATAATGATCGTTAAAAAAATCTTTATCCTTTTAATTAGGTTTTACCAGCTGGCAATCTCGCCAATGATTCCGCCAAGCTGCCGCTTTACTCCCACCTGTTCCCAATATGCAATCGATGCCATTACCATGCACGGTCTGATTCGTGGTTCCTATCTGGCCATTCACCGTCTATTGCGATGTCATCCGTTCAACCGGGGTGGCTACGACCCTGTAAAAAATTAATATCTGCCAACAGTCATATCGCTCCAAAATAGCGTTATCATAAAACTGGCGCCGATATTGGCAAGATCCGGCTCATTAGCCGGCAAGGATAAAAATAACATGGAAACAAAAAACGCATTTCTGGCCATTTTTCTGTCAATGGCGGTTCTGTTCGGCTATCAATTTTTTTTCCCTGCCCAACAACCGCTAGCGCCGCAGCCTACGCAAGAGTCGACCACCCAGACGGTTACACCTGTTGTCCCCGCAACCGCTTATCCTAAGGTAGTACCGGTTGTCAGTCAGCCAGTTGTTCCGGCTATGGCTACAGAGCCAATTCGACCAGCTCGAAATATCGAGGTGATAACCAAACTTTACTCGGCGACATTCGGTGAAGACGGCGGCACAATCAAGAGTTTTCGCCTCAATGATTACCGGGAAGCCATGGCAGCTGATTCCGATCTCAAGGAGTTAGTCATCGGTGGTGTCGGCCGCGATCTACCCCTGTTTTTCTCCTGGGGTGCCGATCCTGCCACAATATTGACAGTTCCCCATTTTACCGCAGATCGCACAGACGTAGTGACCGACAGGGATGGTAAAGCTGCTTTGACCATGGTCAGCCAGTTGCCCGGCGGTCTGACCGTGACCCGCACCACGACTTTCAGTAATGATAATTACCTGCTCGATATGGTCGTTGATGTTGCCAACAACTCTACCTCTGCCCTGCAAGGTTCACCCTATTTGAGCTTGAGCGGCCAGCCCTTCTCGGCTGACTCCAAGAACACCCAATTTTTGTTTAACGGTCCGGCCACGTACATCAATGAATCTCTTGAAGAGATAAAGGCCAAAGATTTACAGGAAGATGGCCCGCAAACCTTGACTGGTGATGTTTCCTGGACCGCCTACGAGGATACCTATTTCATGTTGGCCATTGCCCCGGAAAAAGAGGGCGCGGCCAACCACTCTGTCCGGCTCTCCTCTGCTGATGGCGAAAGGGTCAGTAACGTCCTGTACGGCCCGGCCGATATCATAACTCCCGGGACTAGTAAGCAATACCGTTATACCATCTATATCGGTCCCAAGAAAATGTCTGATCTGAAGGTGGCTGGCCACGATTTCAAGCAGGCTATAAATTTTGGGTGGTTCGGGTTTGTGGCCCGACCGGTTCTGGCCCTGCTTAATCTGATGTACAAGTTCATTCACAACTATGGTGTTGCCATCATTCTGGTCACGGTCCTGATTAAATTGTTGTTCTGGCCGATCACCCAGAAGGGCATGAAGTCCATGAAGAACATGCAGAAGCTGCAGCCAAAGCTGACCAAGCTTCGAGAGAAGTACGGGGACGATAAGGAACGCATGGCCAAGGAGCAGATGCAGTTGTATCAGACCCACAAGATCAACCCGCTGGGCGGTTGTCTGCCGATGGTAATCCAGATCCCGGTTTTCTTTGCCCTTTACCGGGTCTTGATGCAGGCCATTGAATTACGCCATGCGCCGTTTATGTGGTGGATTACTGATCTGTCTGCCCCGGAGCGCCTTTCCCTTGGCTTTGAACTACCTTTCGTTGGGGGACTGCCGCTACTCACTCTGTTGATGGGGGGCTCCATGTTTCTCCAGCAGAAAATGACGCCAACCCCGGCCGCAAATCCGGAAATGGCCAAGATGATGATGTTGATGCCGGTGATCTTTACCTTCCTGTTCATTAATTTTGCCTCAGGGCTGGTGCTTTACTTTTTCGTCAATAATATGCTGCAGATGGCCCAGCAACATTTCGTCAACAAGGACCTTTGATAACACTCCGGCCCGACCGACAATAACTACGAGGAATTCGAGATGTCAGAAGAAAAACAATATAGCGGCTCAGATGTTTCCCAGGCCATTGCCAATGCCTGTCATGACCTGAAGACTACCCAGGACCAACTCAATATCGAAGTAATCGCGGCTGGCTCAGCCGGGGTTTTTGGTATTTTCGGCAAGAAAAAAGCCTGTGTCAAAGTTTCCTTTAAAAACAAGGGCCGGAGATCTTCCGGAAAAGCCCCGAGAGGTGGCAAGGGCGCTCGTCAGCAGAAAGGTTCTGGCCGCAGATCCTCCAACACGAGTCGTTTCCCGGAAAAAGCTCCGGCGGACATATCCCAGGTTCACCTGGATGAGGTTCAAGCCGATCTGGAGAAAATTTTGCAATTAATGGGTTTTCCCGCCTCGGTTGAGGTCTCAAACGAGGCCAATAAAATTACGGCCCATATCGGTGCAGACCACGATGATGCAATTATCGGCCCGGAGGGGCAGACCCTTGACAGTATCCAGTATCTCATGCGCAAGATCATCAGCCGACGGATTGAGGGGAAGGTTATGTTCTCGCTTGATGCCGGAGATTACCGGGAGCAGCGCCGTCAGGAACTGGAGGCAAAAGCCTTGAAGCTGGCTGAAGAGGTAAGAGAATCAGGTCGGACCAAGAGTATCCCGGCCCTTAATCCGGCCGAGCGCCGCATTGTCCATATGACCTTGCAGAATGACCGGACAATCCGCAGCCGTAGTGTCGGTGACGGGCATTTTAAGAAAATTCTCATCTACCTCCCGACCCAGGGCAAAAAGAAGAAAAACCGTTAATAGGTCTTCCTGGGCCAGATTAACAGGACCTTTTTTTAAAGATCCAGAACTCTGTTCAGTACCCCCTCGGCGTCTTTGCTTACCTTAGGGGGGTAAAAAACACGAAAAACAGCTAAGGCACTAAAGACCATGACCGCTGTTCAGCACAGCCATGATCGGGATCGCGCCACGATCGCTGCGATTGCCACCCCGCCTGGGCCGGGGGGCATCGGCATTATCAGGATCAGCGGTCCCGAAGCCAAACCGATTCTGAGCCGCCTCTTTCGTCTCCATCGCGAGCGGCCGCTAACCAGTCACCAACTTACCTATGGCTGGTTGATCAACCCCGCTAACGACCGCCCCCTCGATGAAGTAATGGCGGTCTTCATGCAAGCTCCCTATTCCTATACCTGCGAAGACGTCGTTGAAATTCAGTGCCACAGCAGCTATCTGGTTCTGCAGGAGATCCTTGCTCTGGTGCTCAAGGCCGGCGCCATCCTGGCCGAGCCCGGTGAGTTCACCAAGCGCGCCTTTCTTAATGGCCGCATTGATCTTACCCAGGCTGAAGCCGTTATTGAACTTCTCCAGGCCAAAACCGGCGAAGGATTGCAGATCGCCCTCTCCCAGCTCCAAGGCGGCCTCCATGATCAGATTGCAGCTCTCCGTGAGGCCCTGATTGCGATCCGGGCCGTGATCGAGGTTGCCATCGATTTTCCCGATGAGGACGTTGAAATCATTAATCCTCAGGAGATGCTCAAGAACCTCCAGAACAAGGTTGTCTCTCCCCTTGGTGAGCTTATCGACGCCGCAGAGCGCGGCAAGATCTTCCGGGAAGGTATCTCAGTGGTGATCCTCGGTCGGCCCAATGTCGGCAAATCCAGTCTGCTAAACAGTCTCCTCAAGGAGGACCGGGCCATTGTGACCGAGATTCCCGGCACCACCAGGGATATCATTGAAGAATATCTGAATATCAAGGGCATTCCGGTACGGATCATCGATACCGCCGGCATTCGGAAAACTGCTGAAACTGTCGAAGAGATCGGCATCAAAAGGGCGCGTCAGAAGCAAGAGTCGGCTGACCTGGTCCTGATGGTGGTTGATAGCGCAATCGCCCTTAGCGGCGAAGATCTGGCCCTTGCTGAAAGCATTGCCGGTCAGTCGGCCCTTCTGGTTCTTAATAAGACCGACCTGGTTGGCGACCAGGATTTACAGCCTTACCGGGATGCCTTTGCTGAATTTACCCAGGTAGAGATCTCGGCCAAAACCCAGGCGGGCCTGGCCGGGTTGGAAGAGGCCATCTTTGCCAAGGTCAGCGGCAGCTCCGAGCACTGGGACCCTGGCCATACATCGGTGCCGAATGTCCGTCACGTAAACTCCCTGACCGGCGCCCTGGCCGCATCCCGGCAATTGGCAGCAGCCCTGGAGGCGAATCTGCCGCCGGATCTGCTGGCCATTGAAGTCCAGTCGGCCTTGGATCATCTGACCGACATTATTGGTGAAACCACCACCGAGGACATCCTCGACATGATCTTCACCCGGTTTTGTCTGGGCAAATGAGCAATTGGTGGGGAGGTGCATCAAGGTGGAAAAAGAACTGATCATAGCCGGGCAGGATATCAAGCAAAGGGTCCAGGAGCTGGGCCGGGAAATATCCGCCGAGGCCATCCCTAATCTGTTGGTTGTAGCCATCCTCAAGGGGGCCTTTATCTTTGCTGCCGATCTGGTCCGGGCGCTATCCATTCCCCTTGAGGTTGATTTTATCCGGGTAGCCAGCTATGGGGCAAATACGTGTTCATCCGGGGAGATCAGACTCAGCAAGGATCTGGAGACCTCCGTGGTCGGGAAAAATGTGCTGTTGGTGGAAGACATTGTCGATACCGGCCAGACCATTGCCTGGCTCAAAGAGCATCTCCGGGGCAGGGGGGCCGCTTCCATAAGAACCTGCACCCTGATCGACAAACGGGAAAGGCGGGTCAAAGAGGTAGAGATAGACTATTACGGGTTTCAGCTGCAAAAGGGTTTTCTGGTTGGCTATGGACTCGATTACGCCGAACAGTACCGCCATCTGCCGGATATTTATGACCTCAAAGGTTGTTGACAACGACAATCAAGTGCGCATGGATTTTTTATAAAAAAGACGGTATATTTGTCCAGTGACTCTGCAGTAAGGAGGGGCGCTATGGATAAGTTGAAGTCCTGGGGTTTGCTTGGCCTTGATGAGAACGGTACAAACAAAAGCAGAGAGGTCCCCAGTAATAGAGAGGGAAAAATGCGCTCGTAGCTCAGCTGGATAGAGCATCGGCCTTCGAAGCCGAGAGTCGCAGGTTCGAATCCTGCCGGGCGCACCAGTAATAAAGGCAAAGGAATCAGCTAGTTGTAGCTGGTTCCTTTCTTCGTTTTGGGGGCGGTTTTAGTTTTGTATCCGGTTTTGTTACCGGGCGGATTCATGTTTTTCTCATTAAGACCGGATACAAAACTGTATACTTCA